>NZ_JBVIOL010000023.1:0-96788 GCF_055578825.1 Streptomyces sp. NPDC032822
GCCACCGCCCTGCGCGAGGTCACCCCCGACGACGAAGCCCTCTCCCTGAACATCCCCAGCGACGGCAGCCAGCGTGAACTGCGCTCCATTCTCGACCGGCTGGACTCGGCCGGCATCGAGGCCGACGAACTGACCGTGCACACCCCCGACCTCGACGACGTCTTCTTCGCCCTCACCGGCACAACCACCGACGCCACGACCACCACCACGCCCAACCAGCCCAAGGAGACCGTCCGATGAGCACCCTCGCCCTCGCCGTCCGCGACTCCTCCACCATGCTCCGCCGCAACCTCCTGCACGTGCGCCGCTACCCGTCCATGACACTGAGCCTGCTGCTCACGCCCATCATGCTGCTGCTGCTCTTCGTCTACGTCTTCGGAGGCGTGATGAGCGCGGGCATCGGTGGCGGCGGCCCGGACCGCTCCGAGTACATCGCCTATCTCGTGCCGGGCCTCCTGATGATGACCATCGGCTCCACCGTGATCGGGGCCGCCATCTCCGTCTCCATGGACATGACCGAGGGTCTCATCGCCCGCTTTCGCACGATGGCGGTCTACCGCGGTTCCGTGCTCGTCGGGCACGTCGTGGGTAGCGTGCTGCAGGTGCTCGCCAGTCTGGTCCTCGTCAGTGTCATCGCGGTGGCCATCGGCTTCCGGTCCACCGACGCCACCGCCCTGGAGTGGCTCGCGGCGTTCGGACTGATCGCCCTGTTCACCCTGGCGCTCACGTGGATCGCGGTCGGGATGGGCATGGCCAGCCCGAACCCCGAGGCGGCCAGCAACATGGCGACACCGCTGATCCTCCTTCCGCTCATCTCCAGCGCCTTCGTCCCCATCGACGCGATCCCGGGCTGGTTCCAGCCGATCGCCGAGTACCAGCCCTTCACTCCGGCCATCGAGACTCTCCGAGGCCTGCTGCTCGGCACCGAGATCGGCAACAACGGGTGGATCGCCATCGCCTGGTGCGTCGGCCTGACCGCGCTGGGCTACCGCTGGTCGACGTCGCTGTTCAACCGCGACCCGAAGGAGAAGTAACCGCCATGACAGCGCGGGCTGCCTCCCGCAACTCGTCCCGCCCCAGGGCGGCGTACTCCGACACCGCGTCGGCGTACGCCGCCCTGGCAGCGTTCCCGGCGGCCCCGACCGCCTGCCGGGCGCGGTCCGCCGACATCGTCGGCTGGAACGAACGCAGCACCCGCAGCCGTTCGGCCAACGCGATCATCCGTGCGGCGGTGGTGTCGCCGGACGCGAGCCCCGCCAGGCCGAGCGCGTGCAGCACCGTCCCGAACACCGGGAGGTCCATCGGCGAGCCGGACGGACCGGAGAGCAGGGTCCGCAACCCCTGCCGCAGTCGGTCGACCGGCTCCGCGACGAGCTCCAGACGCCCGGCGTGCGCGTGCGCTGCCACGGCCACCGCCAGGATCTCCAGCACCCACCGGTCGAAGAAGGGGTCGCCGCCGTCTATCGAGCCGACGGCGGGCAGGGGCTGCACGGCGCTGCGCCACAGGCCCAGCCCGACCTCCGTCAGTCCACGGACGAGCGCTATCTCGGCGCGCCCCAGGAGGGCCATGCTGTAGTCGTCCTGCTGTCTGGTGCCGGCGGCCTCCGCCTGCCGCAGCCAGTACTCGGCCTCGTCCGGGTCGCCGCGCTGGAGGCAGGCGAGGACGAGGCCCCAGCGGATGCCGATGAGGTCATGCTCGTCGCGGAGCCGCAGCAGCGCCTGGAGCGCCGCCTTGAGATGTCCGTACGCTTCCTCGCCCCGCTCCGTCTGCAAGCACAGTTCGCTCAGCCGGGAGTGGCCCATGACCTGGAGGAACGGGTTGTGGACCGGCCCCAGTGCGGCGATGATCCGCCGAGCCGAGGCGAGCGCGCGGTCGATGTCGTGCTCCGACTCCCAGACGTAGGTGGCGACGCACTCGGCGGTGCCGGCGAGCAGCGGCTGCTCGCTGTCGCAGAGGTTCTGCAGCACTTCGTAGTCGGGCGGCAGCATGTCGGGGACCGCGCACAGCACCAGCGCGATGGCGCGCACCAGCGTGTCCGGCGGGGCCGGGGGCAGCCGCCTGAGGGTGACGAGCTGGCGTACGACGTGCGGGCCGTAGCCCATGAACAGGCTCACCGTGCACAACACCGCGGCGGAGCGGGCGACTTCGACGTGTTCGGGCTCGGGGTGGTAGTGCGACAGCGGTGGGCCGGTGTCCGTGGCGAGGGCGGCGAGGCGGGGGTAGCTGGAACCGATGGACCACAGTGCCGCGAGGACGGCCGTGAGGGCGGCTGTGGTGGGGTTGTCCGTACGGGCCAGGGCATACCGCAGGGCCAGTACGAGGTTGTCCTGCTCGGACCTGATCCGCTCCAGGTCGGTCAGCGGTTCCGAACGGAAGAGCCAGTCGTGGTTCGCGACACCGAACTCCCGTGCCCAACCCAGGAATTGACCGACGGCCTCCTCGTCCTCGCCCGCCTCCGTGCGCCGGGCCGCGCTGAACTCCCGTACGGTCTCCAGCATCCGGAACCGCACACCGGCCGGGGTGTCGGCGACGGTGAGCAGCGACTGGTCGGCCAACTGCTCCAGCAGGGACAGCGCGTCCTCGCCGAGGATCTGCTCCGCGGTCTCGCCGGCGAAGCCGCCGGGGAAGACGGAGAGCAGGCGCAGCGCGGCCCTGGCCTCCTTGGCGAGGAGGTTCCAGCTCCAGTCGACGACCGCGTGGAGTGTGCGGTGGCGCTCCGGTGCGTCCCTGGCTCCGCCACGCAGCAGCGCGAACCGGTCGCCGAGGCGGCGGGCGATCTCCGGCACCGACAGCACCCGTACCCGGGCCGCGGCCAGTTCCACGGCGAGCGGCAGCCCGTCGAGGTGGCGGCACAGCCCGGCCACCGCGTCCGGCGGCAGCTCCACGCCGGGCCGGGCGGCCCGGGCCCGCTGGGTGAACAGCTCGATCGAGGTGGCGAGTCGGAGTTCCGGCAGCGCGTACACCGCTTCCGAGGTGAGACCCAGCGGGGCCCGGCTGGTGGCGAGTACCCGCAGGTCCTTGGCGGATGAGACCAAGGCCCGTACGAGGGCGGCGGCACCGTCGACGACCTGTTCGCAGTTGTCCAGGACCAGCAGTGCGGGCCCGGCGCCGAACACGCCGAGGATGCCGGACACCGGGTCGTGGCCGCCCAGGGCGCCGGGTCGTTTCTCGCCCGCCCCGAGTGCGGAGGCCACCTCCGCGACGACGTCCTCGTCCGCGGTGACACCGGCGAGCGGCACGAAGTACACCACGCGCTGTTCGGCCCGGCGGCTGACGGCGTGCGCGAGTCGGGTCTTGCCGAGGCCGCCGGGGCCGACGACGGTGACGGCACGGGAGGCCCGCAACAGCCGCTCGACCTCGGCGATGTCCTCGTCCCGCCCGAGCAGCGGGTTCGGCTCGTGCGGTACGCCGTGCCTGACGGCGGGCGCCTCGCCGGACAGCAACTCCTGCTGTATGGACTTCAGTTGAGCCCCCGGGTCCGTGCCGAGCGTCTCACGGAGCCCTCTTCGGTACGCCTCGTACCGTGTCAGTGCGGCGGAGGGTCCCGCCGTCGCCGCCTCGCCGCGCAGCAGCTCGGCGAGCACTTCCTCGTCGCGCGGATGCTCCGAGGCGGCCACGGCCAGCGGCCCGGCGGCCTCCGCGTGCCTCCCCAGCCTGGCCAGCGCGAGCGCCCGTACACGGACGAGGGTGCCGCGTACGGGGGCACGCTCGGCGCGCAGCGCGGCCACGGGATCATGGGCGTCGCGGTCCCCGTCCGTGGTCCCTTCCCACAGGGCGAGCCCGGCCTCGGCCGCGGCCAGCGATCCCGCGTGGTCCCCGGCCCTGGCCCGGTCCGCGCTCGCGGCGGCGTACAGCAGCAGGGCGGAGCTGTCGACCTGTTCGTCGGCGAGGGCGAGCCGGTATCCGGTCGGCGTACTCGCGATGACATCGGCGCCCCACTGTGCCCGCGCCCTGGACACGAGGACCTGCACCGCCTTGCCCGGCCGCTCCGGCAACTCCTCCGGCCACAGCCCCGCCACCAGTCGCTCGGTACTGCAGCCCGTGCGCAGATCACCGGCGAGCAGCGCGAGGAGACCACGGAGCCGGGGCGCGGTGACCTCCTGTCCGCGACAGGCGACACGCGAGAGCAGGGTCAGGTCGGTAGTCACCCGTGCACATTAGCCAAGACGCCGACCACCGGGACCGCCGCCGCGAGGGTGGCCCTGCCCCACGCGTGTCCGAGGTCCGGGCGGTTGCCGCAGCCGTGCCAACCGTTCCCGCTCCCGTTCGGCCGTCCCCATGAAGAAAGGCAGCGCATCCCCCCAGGGATGCGCCGCCAAGGCGTCAACGCCGCTGATGGTGCCGTGTTACGGCGGTCAGCGACAGCAGGTCCTCCGGGTCAGCGGCGGCCGTGCCCGCCACCGTTGCCGTGGCCGCCACCGTGCCCACGGCCCCAGGAGTGGTCGTCGACGAACCGGCCCCGGTCGTTGCGCAGGGTGGCGGTGTCGGCGTGGTTGTCCCACGCGTAGTCACGGCGGTCCTGGAACAGGTCCGTGCGGGTGTCGCGGCCCTGGCCGGTGTGGATGCGGACCGTGGCGCGCTTGGCCAGGCGGTAGTGATCGAAGGTGTAGCTGCGGCCGTCCTTCTCCTTCAGGGTCCAGCCCTTGAGGTTGATCGCGTGCCGGGTGGTGTTGGTGAGTTCCACCCACTCCTTGTTCAGCGAACGGTTCGAGCGGTCGTCGCGGCCCGGGGAGTCGTACTGGACCGCGGTGATCTCCACCTTCGGGTGGTGCGGGCGAGCGTGGTCGGCCGCGGTCGCCGGCAGCGCCGATGCTCCGACCATGGCGGCGGCCGCGAGCGCGGCGGCCGCCAGACGGCGAGCGGTGACGGGAGCGGAACTGGACACGATGTCCCCCAGAGTGGTGCGGGCACCTTCACCGCCGACAGCCTGCGAGAGGCCGCTGACGGAAGCGGGTGCGCTGTGCGAATCACGACCGGCTTGGTCGCACACACACCGTCTCCGCTCTGTGCGTGAAATGCGAGGGAAACATGGACTGCGTTACCCGTTGCCCATATTTCGGTGACCCTCCCCTGTAACAGGCACGTAAGTCTGAAGTGCACCAGGTTGACGGGATGACAGAATCCACCGCCGTACGGGGATGGAGAGGAAACGTCACCCCAGTTCGGACCGTAGCCGCTCCCGAAACGAGTGCGTCACCCGAAAGTGAGTAACAGCCGGGTCGTCCGGGCGTCACAGGTGTGTCATGCGTGGCCGCCTGCCGAACCCCACACCGCAGGAGCCGAGGGCAGCCCCTTGCACCTCGTCGGCGGTGGGCGCCTCGGGGAGGCCGACGCGGGACGCGCGGCACCGGCCTCCCCCGGGAAAAGGGCGCCTCATTCACGGGTGACGAGGATGCCGTCGGCGTCGCTGTACAGGTGGCAGCCAGGAGTGAAGGTCGCCCCGCCGAAGGAGACTTCGACATCCTTGTCCCCGGCACCGTCTTTGCGGCTCTTGCGCGGGTTGGAGCCGAGGGCCTTGATGCCGAGGTCGAGCACGGACAGTGCCTCGACGTCACGGACGGCGCCGTGGATGACGACGCCCTCCCAGCCGTTGGACACGGCCAGGCCGGCGATGAGGTCGCCCATCAGGGCGGCGGCCGGCGAGCCACCCCCGTCCACGACCAGGACCCGCCCTGCCCCGGGCTCGCCGAGAGTCGCCTTGAGGATCACGTTGTCCTCGTGGCATCTCACGGTCGTGACGGTCCCCTCGAACGACGTCCGGGCACCGAAGTGCCGGAACTGGGTGGTGCACGACTGGAGATCGTCTCCGTACTCGTCGTAGAGGTCGGCCGTGGGCTTCATACCGCAAGCCCGTCCGTTCCGGTGACGCGGTGGACCGACGCCGTCTCGCGAAGCCGTGCGCACACCGCGTACGGGTGCGCGATCGGCTCCGCGAGGTCAACGAGGGGCGACTGACTGAGTGTTGTGGTCGACATGGCTTCCACCCTAGACAGAGCGGTGCCCACCTCGAACAGACGGAGCGTTCCTCGCGGTGGAGGCGAGACCCGAACGCCGCCGGCCCGGTGTCCACTTCACGGGCGCCGGGCCGGCCCCGACTCTCAGACGGCTTCGTCGAGCTTGCCCATGGCCACATCGAAGACGAAGCCCCGGACGAGGTCCTTGTGGACGATGAACAGGTCGGCCTTGATACGGGCCATCGACTGGCGGACGTCAGCCAACTCGCCGTGCATGCCCGCAGGTCGGTCTTCGACAGCTTCACGGCTACCGAGGCGCGCGGCTACCACTACCGCATCCTCGCGGCCCTGCACGAGTTCGGGCCCGCGAGCCAGGCGGAGCTCGGCCGCCGGTGCCGTATCGACCGCAGCGATGTCGTGGCGGCGGTCGGCCAGCTGGTCGAGCAGGGCTTCGTCGACCGGACGCCGGACCCGGACCATGGACGGCGTAACAGGGTGACCGTCACCAGGGATGATGTCCGGCAACTGCGGCGCATGGACGAGCTGCTCGACCAAGTACAGGACGACCTGCTCAAGCCGCTGTCGGCCAAGGACCGGCAGACTCTGACGCGCCTGCTCGGCCGCGCACTCGCCCAGCACGAATCGGAGTGACCGCCGTCCTCGCCGACGTCGGCCGCGCCCCTCGAAGGGGCACGGTGAGCCTCCCGGTGGAGGGAGGTCGTCCGGCCGTCAGCGGAGGATCACCGTACGTCTGCCCTGGACGAACACCCGGCCCTCGCAGTGCCACCGCACCGCTCGGGCCAGGGCCGCCGACTCCGCGTCACGGCCGATGGCGACCAGGTCGTCGGGGGTGTGGCTGTGGTCGACGTCGATGACCTCCTGGGTGATGATCGGGCCCTCGTCGAGGTCGACGGTGACGTAGTGGGCTGTCGCGCCGACGAGTTTGACGCCGCGCTCGTGTGCCTGGTGGTAGGGCTTCGCACCCTTGAAGCTGGGCAGGAACGAGTGGTGGATGTTGATCATCCGGCCGGCCAGTCGGCCGCACAGGTCGTTCGAGAGCACCTGCATGTAGCGCGCCAGCACGACCAGGTCGACGGCCAACGAGTCGACGATCTCCTGGAGTCGGGTCTCGGCCTCGGGTCTGGTCGCGGCGGTGACCGGCACGTGGAAGAACGGGATGCCGTGCCAGGCGACGAGTTCCTCGTGGTCACGGTGGTTGGAGACCACGGCGACCACGTCGATCGGCAGGTCGCCGCTGCGGGTGCGGAAGAGCAGATCGTTGAGGCAGTGGCCGTAGCGCGACACCATGACCAGCACACGACGCCGGGTGCCTGCCGGTTCGAGGTGCCAGCGCATGGCGAACGGTGCCGCTACGGCGGCGAAGTCGCGGCGCAGTCGCTCCGTGGCGCCTTCACCGCCGGACGAGGTGAACTCCACCCGCATGAAGAAGTGACCGTCGCGGCGGTCGCCGAACTGCTGGTTGTCCAGGATGTCGCTGTCGTGCTCGACCAGGAACCGCGAGACGGCCAGCACGATGCCGGGAGCTTCGGGGCAGTCGAGGGTGAGGACGTACTCGACCTGCGGCGAGGTGTCCATCAGGGCACCTCCGGGCCGTGGTACTCGCTCATCGCGTCGATGAGCCAGCGCGCCAGGTAGTCGGCGAACGAGGAGCGCGGGAACAGGCGGTACGTCGGTATGTCGTCGGTCTGCCAGAGCAGCACCGGGACGGGTCCCACCGTGGTCGACACCGCCCGGCCGGGGCCGAAGGTCTGGGGATGCAGGTCCAGGGGGCAGCCCTTCTCCAGCACCTGCCGGGCGGATCGGCCGCTCAGCTCCAGCGTGGTGCGGTTCGCCGAGACGTCCACGACCGAGCCCGGGGCTCCGCCGAGGGTCTCCCTCAACTCCGCGGTGACAGTGGCCCCTTGGGTCTGGGACAGCACGAGCCACTCGTCGGGGCCGAGCCAGAGAACGGTGTGGGGGCCGGATGCGGTGGTGTGGCCGCACTGCCTGGGGAGCGGGGTCCCCAGGGTCTTCTCGATGCGGTCGGCCGCTTCGGAGGCGGGGTCGACGCGCAGGTTCACCATGGTGAGGAACGGCTGCTCGGTCAGTGTGACGCCGCGGGCGCCGGTGACCGTGGCGGCGCTCATCCGCTCGGCCAGATGTGCCAGCGGGCTGCGGCGCAGGTGCACCGGGCCGGCCTCGGTCGACTCAGCCATCGCGCCTGGTCCCTTCGGGGTCGTAGAGGACGAAGTCGGCCACCTCGACGGGCACCAGGTCCTCGCCCACCGGGGCGAGCAGCCTCTCGCCGATCCTGGCCCGGCCGCCGGAGACGAGGGCGAGGGCGAAGGGGCGGCCGAGGGCCGGGCTGTGATAGCTGGAGGTGACATGGCCGAGCATCGGCACCGGCCCGGCCTCGGGGGTGATCGGCACGTCCGGCGCGACGAGTTGAGTGCCCTCGGGCAGTCGGGTCCTGCGGTCGGCCGGCAGCAGGCCGACCAGTTGCCTGCGGTCGGTGCGGGCGGTGTCGGCGCGGGAGAAGGAGCGCTTCCCGATGAAGTCCTTCTGTTTCGAGACCACCCAGGACATGCCCGCGTCCTGCGGGGTGACGGTCCCGTCGGTGTCCTGGCCGACGATGATGTAGCCCTTCTCGGCCCGCAGGACGTGCATGGTCTCGGTGCCGTACGGGGTGATGCCGTAGGGCTGCCCGGCCTCGTGCACCTGCTCCCAGACGGCGTGGCCGTACCACGCGCAGACGTTGATCTCGTAGGCGAGTTCGCCGGAGAAGGAGATCCGGCAGATGCGGGCCGGGATGCCGGAGGCCAGGGTGGTCTCGCGGAAGGACATGAAGGGGAAGGCCTCGGCGGACAGGTCGATGTCCGGCGCGAGGTGGGCGAGGACCTGGCGCGAGCGTGGGCCGACGACGGCGATCGTCGACCACTGCTCGGTCACCGAGGTGCAGTGGACGTCGAGTTCGGGCCACTCGGTCTGCAGCCACTCCTCCAGCCAGTCCAGGACGCCTGCGGCGCCGCCGGTCGTGGTGGTCGTGAAGTAGCGGTCGTCGTCGAGGCGCAGGGTCACACCGTCGTCGAAGATCATGCCGTCGGGCTTGCACATCACGCCGTAGCGGGCAAGGCCGGGCTTGAGCTTCTTGAAGGCGTTGGTGTAGACGCGGTTGAGGAACTCGCCGGCGTCCGCGCCCCGGATCTCGATCTTGCCGAGGGTGGAGGCGTCCATGAACGCCACTCCCTCCCGGGCGGCTCGGCATTCGCGGGCCACGGCCGTGTCCATGTCCTCACCGGGCAGGGGGTAGTAGCGGGGGCGCTTCCACTGCCCGACGTCCTCGAACTCCGCGCCGTGCGCCACATGCCGGCTGTGGAGGGACGTGGTGCGCTCCGGGTCGAACAGCTCGCCGCGTTCGCGCCCGGCGAGGGCGGCGAACGCCACCGGTGTGTAGGGCGCCCGGTAGGCCGTGGTGCCGATCTCCCCCGGCGACGCGCCCGCGCCGAGGGCCTCGGCGATCACCCCGATCGCGTTGACGCCGGACGTCTTGCCCTGGTCGTTCGCCGTGCCGAGCGAGGTGTAGCGCTTGACGTGCTCGACTCCGCGCATACCGGCACCGGTGGACCGCCGGACGTCGGCGACGGTGACATCGCGCTGAAGGTCGACGAAGTGGGTGTCCCAGCCGCCGGGTTCGCCGTCGGGGGCGGGGACCAGCCACAGTGCGCGCGTCGGGCCGGGTTCGCCGTGCGGGGCGGGCGACGGGGCGGGAACCGGGAATCCGGCGTCCGTCGCGGCCCGGGCACCGGCCCGTGCCCCTTCGGCCAGGCAGCCGTCGAGGCCGTACGTCCCGCGGGCCCCGCCGACGATCTGCTGGTCCCGTACGGTGCCGTCGGGGACGAAGGCGACCAGGTCCTCGTCCCAGCGCAGTCGGCCCTGGCGCTGGCTGTGCAGGTGCACGACCGGGCTCCAGCCGCCGGAGACGGCGAGCAGGTCGCAGTCGAACGACCGGGGGTCACCGGTGAGTCGACCGTGCTCGTCGAGGGCCTGGACGGTGACGCCGGTGAGCCGGCCTTCGCCCGCCGTGTCGGTCACCGCGCTGCCCGTCAGCATCCGTGTCCCGGTCGCTTCGGCGACCTCGGCGGCCCGGTGGGACAGTTCGGGGCGTGCGTCCACGACGGCGGCGAGGTCGATCCCGGCGGCGTGCAGAGCGGCGACCGTGTCGTAGGCGCTGTCGTTGGTCGTGCCGACGACGGCCCGCGTGCCCGGGGCCACGGCGTACCGGTTGAGGTAGGTGCGCACGGCCGCGGCCAGCATCACCCCGGGGCGGTCGTTGCCGGCGAAGGTCAGCGGACGCTCGTGCGCGCCGGTCGCCAGGACCACCTGGCGGGCCCGGATGTGCCACAGCCGCTGGCGTGAGACGCCCGTGCAGGGTTCGGGGGCGGCGGTTCCGAGGTGGTCGGTGCGCCGCTGGAGGGCCAGTACGTAGTTGTCGTCGTACGAGCCGAAGGCCGTGGTGCGCCGCAGGACGACGGTCTCGGGGGCGGCGTCGAGTGCCGCGCCGGCCTCGGCGGCCCACCGGAGGTCGGCGGGCGTACCGGAGAGCAGCGAACCGCCGGGCTCCGGCTGGTCGTCGAGGAGGATCACGCGGGCGCCGGATGCGGCGGCGGCGGTCGCGGCAGCGAGGCCGGCCGGTCCGGCGCCGACGACCAGGACGTCGGTGTGCGCGTATTTCTTGTCGTACACGGCGGGGTCGGGGTTCGGGTCGAGGCGGCCCCTGCCGGAGAGTGTGGTTGCCACGAGGCCGTCGTACAGCTCCACGGTCGTGGCCGGGAGCATGCCTTCCGAGCATGAACCGGCCAGTTGCACGAGGGCGTTGGGCTCCTCGACACCCGCGGAGACGATGCCGCGGGGGCGGCCTCGGTAGATCGACGGGGCGGTCTCGACGAGGCCGTTGGCCAGCATCGCGGAGGCGAGGGTGTCTCCGGGGTGCCCGGTGAGTTCGCGACCGTCGACGGTGCACCGCAGCACGGTGGTCCGGTCGACGCGGCCCCCTTGGGGGAGCCGGAAGTGCTGGTCGGTCATCGATTCCCTCCGGCCTGGGGCGGTTCGGGGCGGGGATCGTCGAGCCGGTAGGAGGCGAGCACCGCGTAACTGGCCGTGTCCCGCAGGACGTTGAACCAGCGGCGGCAGCCGGTGCCGTGCATCCACCGCTCGGCGAAGGGGCCCTTGGGGTTGTCGCGGAAGAAGACGTACGCGGACCACTGCTCGTCGGTGAGGTCGGCGGGGTTCTCCGGGTGGGGGACGTGGGCCTGTCCGCCGTAGTGGTACTCGGTCTCGTCCCTCGGTCCGCACCATGGGCAGGTGATCAGCAGCACGGTGTGTCCTCCTCAGTGGGCCACGGCCGCGGCGCCGTGTTCGTCGATCAACGCGCCCGTGGTGAAGCGTTCGAGGGCGAAGGGGGCGTTCAGCGGATGCGGTTCCCCGGTGGCGATGGTGTGGGCGAAGGTCCAGCCGGCGGCCGGGGTGGCCTTGAAACCGCCGGTGCCCCAGCCGCAGTTGACGTAGAGGTTCTCGACGGGGGTGGTGCCGATGATCGGGGAGGCGTCCGGGGTGACGTCGACGATGCCGCCCCAGGTCCGCAGGACGTGCGCCCGGGCGAAGACGGGGAACAGCTCGACGGCGGCGGCCATCTGACGCTCGATCACATGAAAGGAACCGCGCTGCCCGTAGCCGTTGTAGGAGTCGACGCCCGCGCCCATCACCAGCTCGCCCTTGTGGGCCTGGGAGACGTAGACGTGCACGTGGTTCGACATGACGACCGTCGGGTGCACGGGCTCGTGCAGTTCGGAGACCAGCGCCTGGAGCGGATGGGACTGGATGGGCAGCCGGAAGCCGGCCCGCTCGGCCAGCACGCTGCTGTGCCCGGCGGCCGCCAGGCCGACCCGGCCGGCGTGGATACGGCCGCGGTCGGTCTCGACGCCCACGACCCGGTCGCCGTCCTTGAGGAAGCCGGTGACCTCGCAGCCCTGGATCAGGTCCACGCCCATCTCGTCGGCCCGGCGGGCCAGCGCCCAGGCGACGTGGTCGTGCTTGGCGATGCCGGCGCGGGGCTGGAAGGTGCCGCCGAGGACCGGGTACCGGGTGCGCGGCGAGAGGTTGACGATCGGGCAGACCTCGCCGACCTCTTCCGTGCTGAGCCACTCGGCGTCGACGCCGTTGAGGCGGTTGGCGTTGACGCGGCGCATGCTCTCGCGGACGTCCTGCAGGGTGTGCGCGAGGTTGAGGACGCCGCGCTGGCTGAACAGGAAGTCGTAGCCCAGCTCCTCCGGGAGCCCCTCCCACAGCTTGAGCGCGTGCTCGTAGATCGCCGAGCTCTCGTCCCACAGGTAGTTCGAGCGGATGATCGTGGTGTTGCGGGCCATGTTGCCGCCGGCCAGCCAGCCCTTCTCCAGGACGGCGACATCGGTGATGCCGTGGTTCTTGGCGAGGTAGTAGGCGGTGGCCAGGCCGTGGCCGCCCGCGCCGATGATGACGACGTCGTACGAGGAGCGCGGCTCCGGGTTGCGCCAGAGGAAGTCCGGATGCTCCGGCAGCGGCTCGGTGGTCATGCCGCGTCTCCGTTCAGGTGGCGGGAGAGGGAGAACGCGGCAGCGACATCGGCGGCGAGCTCGCCGAGCGGGCGGGAGAGACGGGAGGTGGGCGGGGTGAGCGACGGGTTCGTTGCCATCTGTGCACCCTCCTGAGAGCCAACTAAGGAGCAACTGATATATCAGCCTCTGCGGTAAGGTATGGGAGCTCGCCGGACAGGTCAAGGGGGCCTCATGCAGCAGGTGGCGACGGTGCCCAGGGGCGAGGAGCCCGGAGGCGAGAAGCCCGCGGAAGAGGATCTCTCCCTCGCCGAGCGCGCCTACCGCGCCATCCGCGACCGGCTCGTCATGCTCGACATCCGTCCGGGCGCGCCGATCAACGAGGAACAGCTGGCACAGTCCCTCGGCGTCGGACGGACTCCGGTGCGCGAGGCACTCAAGCGGCTCCAGTACGAACGACTGATCACGACCTACCCCCGACGCGGCACCTTCGCCACCGACGTCAACATCACCGATCTGGCCCATATCTCCGAGGTGCGCCAGGAGTTGGAGCCCCTGGCCGCCGCCCGGGCCGCGCGCCGCGCCACGGCCACGGACCGCGCGACCCTGACGGCCCTGCTACGGGAGCTGGGCGGCGTGGATTCCCCTCGGCACGACGCCGGCGAGCTGATGCGGCTGGACCTCCAGGTCCACCGGGCCATCTACGCCGCCACGCACAACCCGTACCTGGAGGACACCCTCGTCCGCCACGACAACCTGGCCACCCGCATCTGGTGCCTGTTCATCGACCGGCTGTCCGACATGGCCGGCCACGTCGGTGAGCACGGAGCGTTGATCGAGGCGATCGTCTCCGGTGAGCCCGAGAAGGCGGCACGGCTCGCCCGTGCGCACGTCGAGGGCTTCGAACAGGCCATCCGCGACGCCATCTGAGCCACTGCGCGCCGGGCCCCGGAGGGCTGGGCGTCGGTGTGCGGCGCCGCGCGGGTCCCCCGGGCGCATGCCGGGCCGGTCCCCCAGGGTGATCCACGGGTGCGGGCGGGGGCGTCCCGGTGCCGCGGGTCGACTTCGCGGACACGGGCGTGGCACCCATGTCCCGGGGCGCGGTGCGGATCTCCGCCCGGGTCGGCGACACCGGGGCGAGGCGAGGTTCTCGCAGCCGAGCAGGACCGACCTCGGCGGCACACGCGCCGCCCTGCGCCGCGTGACCGCCAGGACTCTTGTCGCCGGAGTAGGCTCGGACCGCCTCTACCCCCTCACCCAGCAGGCAGAACTGGCCGCCGCGATCCCCACAGCGGATCACGTCCGAGTGATCGAATCCCCCTACGGGCACGACGGCTTCCTCATCGAAGTGGAGCAGGTCGCCGCACTCGTACGCGAACTCATCGGCTAGCGGGGACCGTTCAGGTCCGCCAGGACACTCCCCGCAGCCGCACGGTCTCCTCTGATGCTCGTTGTCGTCCCACGGAAAGAAGCCCCCGGCATGCCCGGCGAAGACGCCACCGCACCCGACTTCCTCGATCTCGTCGCGGCCTCCGACGCCCCGCAGGGCCGTCTGCTGCTGGGGATCCGCCACTTCGACGAGCCCTTTCTGCTCACCGTCTCCCTCTCCCAGGGACTCGGCTCCAGCGATCTGTGGCTCGACCGGGGACGGGCGGGCAAGGCGCGCCTCGCGGAGTTCCGCCGGGTCGGCGACCGGGTGCTCTTCGTCGTACGGAACAAGCACTTCCTGACCGTGGGCGACCCGGCCGCCGTGCGTGCCGGTGCGGAGTCCTTCGCCCCGTCCGTGATCTGGAGCGCGCCGGTGCTGCGGGAGGAGAACGGCACGGTGGTCGTGGACGCGACCGAGCTGGTGGTGGCCGATCACGACCGCGTCGCCGAGCATCTGCACGAGCACGACCAGGGCGACTACGCGATCGACGAGTCGGCCAGTCTGCCGCTCCTGGCCGACAGCCGCACCGGCCCGGGCGCCACCCGCCTCCCGGCTCTGCTCACCTTCCGCGGCCCCGGCCGGGGCGGCGCGGTCCGGGCCGTGGCCGCCGACCCGCGCGCCCTCACGCTCGTCCAGCAGCTGGCCTTCATCCGGCTGCCCAACGAGCCCTGGCCCGCCCGGCGTTACCACCCCGCCTCGGGCGGATACGGCATCGGCCACGCGGACCACGGCCTGGTCGGACGGGCCGGCACCCAGGTCAGGTTCCAGCCCCGGTTCCGCGTCGGAGCGCCTGGCTCCGGGCGTCCGATCGTCTTCGTGGTCGACCCTGCCATCCCCGAGCCGCTGCGCTCGGCGGTCGTCGAGGGCGGCAACTGGTGGCGGGAGGGCTTCGCACGGATCGGCTTCCCCGACGCGTACCGGGTCGAGGCCGGCGGTGACGACTTCGACCCGTACGACCCCGACGTCAACGGTGTGGTGTGGGTGCACCGCGCGGGACGCGGCTGGTCTCTCGGGCAGGGCCTGACCGATCCGCGCACCGGAGAGATCCTGCACGCCCGGGTACGCCTCGGATCACAGCGCGTCGAACAGGTGCGGGCCCTCGGCGAGGCACTCCTGGCCCCCTACGGCCATCCCGAGGAGACCGAACGGCTCGCCGTCGTCGAGGAGTTGGTCCTGTCCCGGCTCCGCCAACTGGCCGCGCACGAGATCGGGCACGCGCTCGGCTTCATGCACAACTACGCCAGTACGCAGCACTCCGAGCCATCGGTGATGGACTACCCGCACGCGCGCCTCTCCGTGACCGAGGACGGAAACCTCGACCTGTCCGCCGCGTACGCCACCGGACTCGGCCCCTGGGACCACTTCCTCGTCGCTCACGGCTACGGCCGCTTCCCGGGCCGGGACGAGGAGTCGGCACTCTCCGGCCTTCGCCGGGGCGCCGCCGAAGCGGGGCTGGTCTATGTCTCCGACGAGGACGGCCACGGCTCCGACGCGGCCCACGCCGACGGTGTCCCGTGGGTCACCACCGGCAACGCCCTGGAGGCACTGGACACGATCCTCCGGGTACGGCGTATCGCGCTGGACGGCTTCTCCCGCGGAGTACTGCCGCCCGACCGGCAGACCGGCGAACTGGAGGAGCGAGCCGTGCTGCTCCAGCTCCTGCACCGCCACGAGGTGACGGCCGTGGCCCGGCTGATCGGCGGGGTCCGGTACACGTACGGCCTGGCGGGTGAGGCCTCAGGCGGCACCGTGCCCGTCGACGCGCCCCTCCAGCGGCAGGCGCTGGCCCGGTTGGCGGGACTGCTGCGTGCCGAACAACTGGCCCTGCCCGCCGCCGTGCTGAACACCCTCACCCCGCCCGCGATCCGCTACGAGCGGACCGGCCAGTACTTCGACACCGGAGCGGGCCGGGTCTTCGACCCCTTCACGGCGGTCCGGGCCGCGGCCGCTGTGGTGACCCAACCTCTGCTGGACCCGGCCCGGCTCAACCGTCTGGCCTGGCAACACGCCACCGATCCGGCCGTGCCCGGCGTCGCGGAACTCCTAGACGAACTCCTCGACGCCACCTGGCTCCGGGACGATCCGGTACCCGCCGACGTCCTGGCCGGCACGACGGTGCAGCACACCGCCGACTGGGCCCTCCTCCACCAGATCCTCCACACCCTCAACACCGGTGCCCTGCACGCCCCGGTCCGGACCCGGATCCGCTCCGTACTGCGCGAACTCGCCGCGGAACTGGGGAAGAAGGACGGCGACCACCACCACGAGGCGGCCGAGCTGGTCACGACCTACCTGACCACCCCCGACGCCGTCCGGCTCGACACGCCGCCGCGCCTGCCGCCGGGAGCGCCCAACTGAGAGGCGGTCGCCGTCGCGGGGGCCTCGGCAGTGCCGCGTCATCCCGTCACCGCCGTCGAGGGAACACGCCGTTTCCCCCGCCCAGCCGTGTCGTTGCCCATAACATGTATGCCCGCTCATGGGCGGATGGCTTGTTCAGGAGGTGCCGTACCGTGCTCAAACTCGTGGAACGCGAGGGTGTCCCGCTCGCTCTCACCCGGCGTGACGGGTCGGGCAGGCCGTTGCTGATCGTGCCCGGGGTGATGGCCGACGCCGCCGGATGGCAGCCGGTCGTGGACGCGCTGGACGTGGCCGGACCGGTCTATGTGCTGAACCGGCGCGGGCGCCTCCCCAGCGGTCCGCTCGGCCCGGACTACTCGATGCGGACCGAGATCGACGACGTGGCCCGGGTGCTCGACGAGGTCCTCGACGCCGAGGGGACGGAGCAGGGGCTGGACCTGTTCGGCTGGAGCCTGGGCGGGCTCGTCGCGCTGGAGACGGCGGCACAACGTACCGGGAGCATCCGCTCACTCACCCTCTACGAACCGGTCGTACGGCCCTTCGGCCGGGAAGCGCTCGACGCCCTGCGGAAGGCCGACGAGGCCGACGACCTGGATCACGCGGTGGAGATCGTGAACCGGGACGTGTCGGGATTCACCGAGGAGTACGTGGCGGGACTGCGCCGGAGCGCCGTCTGGGAGATCCTCAAACCACTGGCCGCCCCGCTGGCGCGGGAGTTGACGGCCCTCAACGACCATGCCGCCGATCTGCGGGCGTTCCGCGGGCTCGACCTGCCCGTCACCCTGCTGCTCGGTGGCGAGAACGAGGGTGTCCCGCCCTACGGCGACGTGTTCGCCGAGTTCGTGTCGGCGCTGCCCCGTGCCCGCATCGTCACCATGCCGGGCCAGGGCCACCTCGCGCACGCCCAGGACCCTCAGGTCCTGGCCCGCCACATCGGGCAGGCGCTCCACCTGGCCGGCCGGCGCGACCCGAACGCCTGACTCCTGTCACGGCCGGGGGCCGTCAACCCTCCGGGCCTCCCGCTCCGCCGGGGTCCGTCACCCCGCCGGGCCTCCCCCTGCGCCGTCGGCCGCCTCCTGGTCGCGGGGCGCAGCCGCGGGCCGACCGGGGATCAGCCCCGGCAACGTGGCGTGCCAGAAACGCTCCAGGACCCCCGGCACCTCCTGTGCGGTCTCCGGCTGACGGGAGAGGATCTGCACGCCCACGGTGACCGCGAGGACGGTGGCGAGGATGTCCTCGATCGCGATGCCCGGCGCGAGGCTTCCGTCGCGCCGGGCATCCTCCAGCAGCCGTAACAGCAGGGCGACCAGCCGACGGCGCAGGACCGGGACGCCTCCTTCGGCACGGTCGCAGCTGACCTGGAACCCGGCCCGCACGACCACGTCCCGGCTCAGCAGGCCGGCCAGTTCACACGTCGTCTCCACCATGGCCGTCAGCGCCGGGCCGGGCTCGCGTGCGCGGGCGGCGGCCAGCCCGTCGAGGGCGCGCGCCGCCTCTCTCTCCAGCGCGGAGGCCAGCGCGTCCTTGTCGGCGAAGTGGAAGTAGACCGCGCCTTTGGAGAGTCCGGCCTCGGCGCTCACCTTGGACAGGGTCGCGGCCTTCAGACCGTGCCGGTCGATGACGTGGGCCGCCGCCCGCACGATGGCTTCCCGTGAGCGGACGGCGCGTTGTTGTGGCGGCACCGGAGGTCAGTTCCCTCTCCCGCCGAGCGGGCGGTCCTCCACGGACGGAGGGAGCGATCCGGGCCGGAGCCGGGCGCCGGTGGGGGCCGCCAGCACGGCTGCGCCGATCAGCAGTACCGCCCCGACCGCGACCGTTCCCCGGTGCGCCGGCGACTCCCCCACCAGCGGCCCCAGGACGAGCGAACCGAGCACCTGACCACTGATCATCCCGAGCCCCGCGGCCAGAACTCCTATACGGCGCACGGTCAGCACGGCGGACAGCACCACCACACAGCCGAGCAGGCCCCCGGTGTAGTGCCACAACGGGCCGGAGCGGGGCTCGGGCAGCCGGGAGAACGCCGCCAGCGCGGCCAGGGCGGCGACCATCAGGGCGGTGCCGGTGGCGAAGCTGAGCAGGACCGCGGGATAGGGGTGCTGTCCCGCGGCCTCGTCCACCCTGCCGTTCACCGCCATCTGCCAGGACAGGGCGCAGCCGGCGAGGAAGGGCAGCACGGCGAGCGCCAGCGTACGGGCCGTGTCCGGGGCCGCCAGCACCGGAATCGCCACGGCGCACACCGCGAGCAGACCGCCCGCCAGCCGGCGCGGGGTGGCCCGGCGTGGAGCACCCGGGCCGAGGCCGAGATGGTCCACCGCCACCCCGCACAGCGTCTGGCCCGAGACCAGCGCCAGCGTGTAGGGGGCCGGGCCGAGCGCGGCGGCGGTCAGTGCCTGGGTGAGGACCATGCTGCCGCCCGCGACACCGCCGAGGCAGTGCCACGGCCGCAGTGTGCGGGTGCGCAGCGCGGTGAGCAGGGTGTCGAACGCCGGCCGTAGCCCCGTGAGGAAGAACGCTGCCGCCGCCGCGACGCAGAGGCTGAGGGTGTTCGACCAGGTGGCCGCCGCCACGGACCCGGTGTGGGCACCGAGTCTGCCGTTGACCACGGACTCCAGGGCCAGCGCGGCGCCTCCGGCGACGGCCCCGGCCAGTGGCAGGGCCCCGGACCGGGTCCCGCCCGGCGCGGGCACCGGCTCGGTCGGCGGCCGGGTCGGTGGCGCCGGGTCGGTCTCCTGGGTCCGAGTGCGCGGCGTGCGGGACAACGGCATGGGTACTCCCGGTGGCGGTGGAGGAGGGTGCGGCGGGCGGCCCACGGGCGACGGCCGGTGCGCCGACGCCGGGCCCTGCGTCGGCGCACCGGGAGGCACTCCGGTGTCGGTGGGCCTCGCACGGCGCGTGTGCGGCTCAGCCGGGCGGCGGGAAGGATTCCACCGCACGCAGGATGTCGTCGCGCGACACGTCACCGTGCGTGATCATGCGGATGCCGGTGTCCGTGGGCAGGGTGCGGACTCCGCGTGCGGCGAGGACGGCGACGGTGTGCGGCGGGTCGTCGACCGGCAGCATGACGATGTTGGTCTGCGGGGTGCCGGGCTTCCACCCGCGGTCGGCCAGCCCGGCCGCGAGCAGCCGGGCATGGTCGTGGTCCTCGGCGAGGCGGTCCGTGCGTTCCAGGGCCACCAGGCCGGCCGCCGCCAGGACTCCGCCCTGCCGGACGCCGCCTCCGAGCATCTTGCGCACCCTGCGGGCCTCCCGCACGAACTCCGTGCCGCCCGCCAGCACCGAACCCACCGGCGCGCCGAGCCCTTTGCTCAGACAGACCTGGACGGTGTCGGCGCCGACGGCCAGGTCCGCCGGTGGTACGCCGAGGGCGACCGCGGCGTTCCAGAGGCGGGCGCCGTCGAGGTGGACCAGGAGCCCGGCGTCGTGCGCGGCGGCGGTCAGCCCTCGGTGTTCCCGCGGCGTGGTGACCGTGCCGCCCGCCGCGTTGTGCGTGTTCTCCAGGCACAGCAGCCGGTCCCGCAGCGCGAAGTACGGTCCCCTGCCTGCGGCCGCCCGGGTGATGTCGCACGGGCTCGGTGCGCCGGGGCCGGCCGTCCAGGGCAGGGCCCGGGGCATGCCTCCGGCGAGCCACGCGGCCGTGCCGACCTCCTGCTCCAGGATGTGCGCGCGGTCCGGGGCGAGGAAACGGTCGCCGCGTTCGAGGTGGACGAACAGCGCGATCAGGTTGCCCATCGACCCGCTGGGGACCCACAGCGCGTCCTGTGCGCCGAGGAGCCGTGCGACCTCCTCCTCCAGCGCCCGCATGGTGGGGTCGCCGTCGAGGACGTCGTCGCCGACGTCGGCACGGGCCATGGCCTCGCGCATCCGTGCGTCGGGGCGGGTGACGGTGTCGGACCGCAGGTCGACCGGCGGTCCGGGCCGGGGTGGTGTCATGGGAAGCCTCCGGGAAGGGGGTCGGCGCGGTCGGCTCTCACTCCGGCCGCGCGACGCGGTACCGGGTCATCAGCAGGGCGGCCAGCACGCTGAATCCGGCCCCGAGGAACATCACCGCGGACGGCCCGGAGGCGTCCACGAACCAGCCGCCGACCAGCGCGCCCAGCGCGATGGAGACGTTGAAGGCGCAGATGTACAGCGAGGTCGCGGCCTCGGGGGCCTGCGGGGCGCTGGCGAAGACGAGGGTCTGCAGGCAGACCGGCAGCGCCGTGTACGCGACGCCCCACACCAGCAGCAGGATCACCGTGCCGGGATGCCAGTCGCCGTTGACCACGAGCAGGACGACGGCCGCGGCGAGCAGGAGGATGCAGGTGAGCGTGGTGGCACGCAGTGCTCGTGCCGCAGCCGCGCCGCCCGCGAAGTTGCCGACGACACCGGCAACGCCGTACAGGAGCAGCAGTGCGCTGACCCAGCCGGCCGGAATGCCCGCCTCCTGTTCGAGGAAGGGCGCGACGTAGGTGTACGCGGCGAAGTGGCCGATCACCATGGCCGCGGTGACGAGCGTGGCGATCCGGAGGTTGCCGTCCCGCAGCAGCTTGGGCAGTTCGGCCAGGCGCAGCACGGCGCGCGGGGCGAGCGGGGGCAGCAGGAAGGCGGCCGCGGCGAAGATGAGGACGCCGGCTCCGGCGATCGACCAGAACGCGGTACGCCAGTTGGACAGGCCGCCGATGAAGGTGCCGATCGGCACGCCGGCCACGGAGGCGATGGAGATGCCGCTGAAGACGACCGCCGTGGCCCGGACGGCCTGGGCCGGCGGCACCAGCCGGATGGCGATGCTCGCGGCGATCGACCACATCACACCGTGTGCGAAGCCCGTCAGCAGCCGGGAGACCATGAGGACGGAGTAGGAGGACGACAGTGCGGTGAAGGCGTTGCCCGCGACGAAGATCCCGAGTACCAGCAGGAGCAGCAGCCGGCGGTCGATCCGGCGGGTCGCCACGGTCAGTACGGGGGCGAAGAGGCCGGCGATGGCTCCGTAGAGGGTCACGGTCAGGCCGACGGTGCCCTCGGAGACGTGCAGGTCGCGGCTCATGGAGGGGAGCAGCCCGATCGGGACCATCTCGGTGGTGGTGAAGGCGAACACGCCCATGCCGACGGCGACCACGGCGAGCCAGCTGCGGAGCGGGGTGAGAGGGGTGGGGGGCGCGGCCGACAGGTCGGTGGCGGCGGGCGCCGCGTCGGTGTCCTGGCGGGAGGGGGACGTGGGTGTCACGGAGATCTCCGGGTCAAGCGGGGGTGGTCGGGATACCGGGCGTGTCGCCCGGCGATGGCGCGGTCAGCAGTGCGGCGGCCCGTTGGAAGGGCTCCAGCGGGGGGAGGAAGAGAACGGCGCCGGCGTGGCCGCCGTCGCGCAGGGTCGCGCCGAGGTGGATCGCGGGTACGACGCCGGTCTCGGCGACGCGCCGCACGTCGATGCCGCACGGAACGCCGCGGTAGGCGAGGGCGGGGATGCGGTACTCGGGGTGCTCCGACAGCGTGATCCGGTACATGCGCTCGGTGAGGCGGAGCATCTCGGGGGGTGTCCCGGCGGAGTGGTCCTGCAGCGGCATGGCGGCGGCGGCCGCCATGCCGCCGAGGCCGACCGTCTCCGTGATCAGGCTCTCGCCGCCGACGTACGCCAGGTCGTCGGTGGTCCAGCCGTCGTACAGCCGGCCGCGCAGGGTGGACACGGGCGGCAGCGGGGCGGTGAACCAGCGGTCGCCGAGCCCGGAGACCCGGAGGCCGAACTGCTTCTCGTTGAGGTTCATCGCGGTGACGAGGGTGCTGCCGGCGATGCCGCAGGCGTGGTCGGCCGCGGCCTTGGAGGCCGCCATCACGACGTGCAGGAAGAGGTACTCGGCGGAGCGCAGGTACGCGGCCAGTGCCCGGTGGCGCTCCGCGACCCGGCTGTGCGACAGGTCCAGTACGGCGTCCAGCAGCGCGGCCCGGAACATGGATCCCGCGGCCTTGTGCCGGCTGTGCAGGTCGTCGCCCATGGCCAGGGCCCGCCGGACGACCGGGGTGAGCGCCAGCCCGCCCAGGTGTTCCAGGACCTCGGCGAGAGCGGGCGAGACGATCTGGGAGACGTGCCGCAGGCGGGCGTCGACGCCCGCGTCCCAGACCCCGAAGGTGAGCGAGGCCCGGTCGGCGCCCTCGTTCATCCGGCAGAACGCGCGCCGGCCGGACGTCTCGTCGCGGACGACGAGCACCGGCATCGAGGCGGTGCACACGCCGGTGAGGGATCCGACGGTGGCGTGGTCGTGCGAGGGGCGCACCGCGATCGTGCCGTCGGCGAGCAGCGCCTCGGCCTCGGATTCGTCCCGGGCCAGCCCTTCGTAGAGGGCGGCGCCGATGACGGCCCGGCGCTGGCCGCCCTCGTAGCGCTGCCATGGCATCGGCGGTCCGGAGACGAGGATCGTACGGGCGGTCATGCCGGGAACGACCTCGCCGGCGGGGGCGACGGTCTCCAGGACGGGGCGGGCTTCGGTGAGGCGGGCCACCGCCCGGGCGTTGGCCTCGTCGTGCGCCGTGCCCGCGATGCCGTGGGCGGGGGACGCGGTGGTGGGGCGGCCGGTCATCGCAGGGCCTCCTCGGACGTCTTCGCGGGCGAGGGCCGCACGGTGTGGATCGTCACGTGCCGGGTCGCGTCGTGTACGGCGGTGTCGAGGTCGGCGTCCAGAGGGCCGTCGAGGACGACGGAGACGGACCGGCCCTGGGAGTCGGCCTGACTGCCGAGCAGGTCGCCGCGGTGCCGGCTCACCAGGACCGCGTGCCCCCGGGGCGGGGTGTCCTGCGCGACCGGTGGCAGGTCCGGCCACCGGCTCCGCTCGCCGACCCAGTGGACGGGCACGTCCTGGGCGGTGACGTCCGCCAGCAGACCGTGGGGGTGGTCGAGGTAGACCTGCCGGGCGCGGCGGCGCGGCGCCGCGGTGGAGGGCTCGATACCGAGCGCGAGGTCCAGCACGGCGGCGTCCAGGTCCATGCCGGTGGCCAGCCGCCACAGCCGGGTGATGGCGTCGCCGGGCGGGCGCGCGGCGGACTCCATCAGGACGACCCGGTCCTCGTCGGTCAGCCGGAACTCGGTGTGGCTGATGCCGGTGTCGAACCGGACGGCCCGCAGGAACTCGGTGTTGGCGTCGAGCAGCAGCTTCTCCTGCGCGGGGGTGAGGTGCGGCGCCGGAGAGGTGTGGCCGGTCTCGGTGAAGAACGACGTGTCGGACTCGTTGGTGTCCTTGGCCGTGATGCCCGCCCAGAGGACGGCGCCGTCGCGTACCAGGGTCTCCACGGAGAACTCGCGGCCGGCTATCCGTTCCTCCAGCAGGAGCAGTTCGTCAGGACCGTACTCGGGCAGGAGCGCGGTCACGGCGTCCGGTCCGGCGATGGCGCGCACGCCCGAACTCGACATGCGCGAGGCAGGTTTGAGGACGGCGGGGAAGGCCGAGAAGGCGGACAGGTCCGGGTGGGCGTCCCGGCCCCGGGTCGCCGTGCCGCCGGCCGTGTCCACCAGGGTCCAGCGTGGCGCCAGGGCGGGGGCGGCCAGCCGCTGCAGCAGTTTGTTGCGGCAGACCCGCGCCGCGTGCGTCCCCGGGCCGGGCAGTGCGAGGGTCTGGGCGAGGGCTCCGGCGGCCTCCACGAACACCTCACCGACGTTCAGCACCGCGTGGACCCGGCGCTCGCGCAGCCAGGGCGCGACGCCGCGCAGCAGGGTGTCGAGCGAGGTGTCCGGCACGTGGCGGAGGTCCTCGTCGGTGAGCCGGGAGAGCGGGTGTCCGGAGTCGCGGCGGTGCCGGGCGAGTGCGTCGGCGGGCGTCTCGGGTCCGAAGACGAACAGCGGTGTCAGTCCGCGCTGTTCGGCCGCGTCCAGCAGGCGCAGGTGTTTGGCGAGGACGACCAGGTCGGTGATGACGATGACGGCGGGCCGCCGGGTGTCGGCGGCGTCCGCCGCGGACGGCGCGCCGCTGTCGCGGATGGTGGTCATGGCTTCCCTCGGTCGGGTGCGGGGCGCGGTCCTGCCGCGCCCCGCACGACGGTGGCTCAGGCGCTGAGGCGCTCGGCGCTGACGGTCAGTTCGCGGACCCGACCGCCCTCGCGGGTGCGCAGGACGGCCTTGGGTTCCGGGCCGTCGGGGAAGATCTGGAGCGTGCGCTCCTCGCTCCAGCCGGCGAGGCGGTACTCGTTGTCGCCGAGGTGCACCAGCGCGAAGGAGCGCTCGCCGGGCAGCCGGAGCGTCATCCGGTCGCCTTCCTCGGCCAGCGTCGCCGTCTCCTGGGGCAGGTCCGCGGAGAGCGGGGTGTCGTCCTCCCACAGGTGGAACGTCGTGGGGACGGGGAAGCGGGTGGCGAGCCGCCGGCGTTCGTCCGCGGTCTGCGGGCACTCCTGGCGGTTGAAGAGCACCTCGCCGCGGCGGAAGTAGTCCTGCCAGGTCTCCGGGAACAGGGACGCCAGGCCGTGGGTGACCAGGACGTCGATGACGAGGTGGACGCGCGGCTCGGTCCCGGTGTTCTGCACCCGGTGGGTGCGGCTGAAGTCGCCGAACCAGAAATCCCCCGGCTGCCAGCGGTGTTCCACACCGTCGAGGACGAGCACGGCGTCGGGGTTGGTCACGACCGGGACGTGCAGCCGGCCGACGCCCCAGCGCGGCCCGTACTTGGGGTCGGTGTGGTCCATGCCGACGGTGTCGGGGCCGAGCGCCATGAACCGTACGGCGTGCAGCGGGGCCGGTATGGAATCCAGCACCTCGTGGACGTACGGGATGCGGTCGAGCCACACGGTGTCCGCGAAGTCCCGCGGGCCGGGGCCGCCCGGGTCCGTGCGGTCGCCGTCGCCGCCGGGGCTGCGCAGGGCCAGGCACCGCCAGTCGACGTCGGTTGCGGCGCCGACGCCGTCCTCGGTGTAGACGCGCTGCTGGTCCCAGGAGTGCTCCCGCACCGAGGTGAGTTCGCGCAGCAGGCGGCCGGCGTCGAAGACGGGCCTGAGCCGGACGCCCTCGGCCGGCATGGGCGGGGAGTCGAGGAGCGAAGTGGAGGATGACATGGAGATTTCCTTCGCGGGTGTCGGGATACGGACAGGCGGGTGGTCTGGGTCGATGCGTGCCAGGGGTGTTCGGGCAACAGGGGCCCGGGACACGGGCGTTCGGGTCGCGGGTGGGTCTGCCCGGCTCAGGCGTGCGCCACTGCGGCGGCCGTCTCGCGGGCCGTGCCGTCCTCCTGGAGCTGGTGCCAGCGCTCCAGCATGTAGAGGGTCCACAGCGCGTAGCTGTGCTCCGGGCGGAACTCCCGGACCACGGAGCGCAGTGCGTCCGGGCTGAAGTAGCCGCGTTCCAGGGAGGCTTCGCAGAGCAGGGTGGAGCTGATGGTGGAGCGCAGCTCCGTGCCGAGCCAGCTCTCCAGGGGCACGGCCAGTTCCTGCTTGCGGCGCTCCAGGACCTGCCTCGGCAGGTAGCGGGCCGCCACCCGCTTGAGCGGGGCCTTCTCCTGCGTGCCGACGAGCTTGCGGGCCGCGGGCAGGCGGGTGACGTAGTCGATGAGCCGGTGGTCGAGCAGCGGGCTGCGGGGTTCGACGGAGTGTGCCATCGACATCCGGTCGATCTTCACCAACTGGGCGTCGGACAGCCAGAATCCGCTGTCGACCTGCATGGCGCGGTCCAGGTCGGGAACCGAGGGGTCCGTGGCGTCGAAGCGGTCCCGGAGGTAGTTGTGCGGGTGCCCGGGTATCCGCGCGGCGAAGCCGGGCGCGTACAGCCGGTTCTTGAGCGGGTGGGGCACGCCGTCCGCGAGGACGCGCTCGTAGCGGTCGGCGAGGTCGCCGCCGCCCTCCAGGTCGCGCAGGCGCTGGTAGCGGCCGTATCCGCAGAAGATCTCGTCGGATCCGTCGCCGGTCAGCACCACGGTGACGTGCTGCCTGGCCAGCTTGTACATGCACGATGCCGCGATGGCGGACGGGAACGCGTAGGGCTCGCCCATGTGCGTGAGGATGGTGTCGACGGCCTCCTTCGCGTCCGAGGCGCCGATCCGGTAGACGTGGTGGCGGGTGCCGCAGTGGTCCGCCACGGCTCGGGCGTACACCGACTCGTCGAACGCGGCGTTCTCGAACCCGACGGAGAACGTGTGGATCGGCCGGCCCAGCTGGCGGGTGGCCATGGCGACCACCAGGCTGGAGTCGAGGCCGCCGCTGAGCATGGCGCCGAGCGGCACCTCGGCCTCCAGCCGGTCGTGCACGGCCTGTTGGAGCAGTTCGTCGATCCGGTCGTCGATCTCGGCCTGCGAGGTGTCCGTCAGTTCGGCGGTGAAGGCGAACTGCCAGTACCTGTGGCGGCGTTCGGGCCGGCCCGCCTCGAAGACCAGGGTCGTCGCCGGCTCCAGCCTGCGCACCTGCCGGTAGACGGTGTGCGGTGCGGGAACCACCCGGTAGCTCAGGTACTGGTCGATGGCGACGGGGTCGGTGTCGCGGCTGATGCCGGGGTGCAGCATCAGCGCGGGCAGCTCCGAGGCGAACGCCACCCCGCCGTCGGCGGGCGTCGCGTAGAACAGGGGCTTCTTGCCGACCCGGTCGGTGGCCAGGACGAGCCGTTCGCGGCGGGTGTCGTACACGGCCACGGCGAACATGCCGTGGAGCCGTTCGACGAAGTCCTCGCCCAGTTCCTGGTACAGGTGTGGCAGTACCTGCGCGTCGCTGCCGCCGCGCACCGGGCGGCCCCGGGCGGCGAGGAAGGCGCGCAGCTCCTGGTGGTTGTAGATCTCGCCGTTAAGGACGCACACGACGCTGCCGTCGTCGCTGAAGACGGGCTGGGAACCGTCGTGCAGGCCGACGACCTTCAGCCGGCACATCGCCAGGGCCGCCGCGGGTGTGGTGAAGGACCCTGTCTCGTCGGGGCCCCGGTGGGTCATGGCGGCGCAGGCGGCCGACGCGTAGGGCGTGTGGACGGGAGCGTGCCCCAGGGACACCGATCCGGCGATTCCGCACATGGGTCAGACCTCCTTCAGGTCGAGACGGCGCTTGGCGTGGCCGGACCGCAGGCCGTCCGGTGGGACGGCCTGCACGCGGACCGGTCCGACCAGGCCGGAGGCGATCATCTGCGCGACGTCCGGGGCCTGCCGGTCGACGGCCGCGCGGACCGCGGCGAGTTGTGCGTCGCCGACCGTGTCCGCGACGACCCGGACGACGAGGCCGTCGTCGTCGGCCGCCTCGAAGGGGCGGCCGGGGAAGACCTCGGCCATGATCTGGGCCAGATCGTGGTTGCTGATCCGCTCGCCGTGCTTGAGGTCGCCGGAGAGGCGTCCGTCGATGCGTTCGAACGCGAAGACCTCGCGGCCCTCGTGGCGGATGCGGCGCAGTCCGGTGACGCCGTCACCGGTCACGTAGCGGACCGCGGGGAAGTAGCCGCGGGTCAGGGACGTGAGCAGGAGTGCTCCGCTGCCTTCCTGGCGGGACGGGACCCGGTCGTACTCGGTGAAGTGGCCCAGCTCTTCGGGAGGGAGGACCTCGGGAAGGATGTGGTCGTGGAAGTGGTAGAGGCCGGTCCGCGCGCACGAGTGGGCGATGGCGCCGATCTCGATGGAACCGAACACGTCGAGGACGTCCTCGGGGCGCAGGCCGAAGCGTTCGGCCACGTGGGCGCGCCAGGCGGGTGGCGCGACATCGCCCACGACCATGATCTTCCGTGGCCGGATGTCCAGGCCGGGGCGGGCCTGCAGCAGCCTGTCGAGGATCATCGGCATGGTGAAGAACACCTCGGGGCGCCACTCGTTGAGTTTCGCCACGTGTTCGTCCACCGGCCGGGTGAAGTCGATGTCGTGGGCCTGGAAGCCGAGTTCGAGGAAGACGCGCCGTGCCGAGGCCGCGGCATGGCCGGTGCCGAGGTCGGCGACCGCGACGGCGCCGCGCGGCACGGACCTGGTGAACTCGGCGAAGAGGTGGCGGCGTTGGGCCACGTACGCGTCGTCGTCGGCGGGCGAGTAGAGGATACGCTTGCGCTGTCCTCCTGAGGTTCCCGAGGTGTGGAAGGCCGAGGCGTCCTGCAGGTGGGGGTGGTCCGCGGTGTAGTAGTGCGCGCCGAGCAGGTCGGTGCCGACGAGGGGGAGGTCGGCGAGGTCACCGGAGCCCAGGGCTCCGCGGCTCAGCAGCAGTTCGCGATACCAGGGGAAGCGCTGGGCGTGGCCGGCCGCGAGGGCGGCCAGTTCCGCCCGGTGTGCGGGGACGTGGGCCCGGGGCGCGGTGGCGAGGGCGGTGGCGTGCGGCATGAGGGGTGCCTTTCGTGGGCGTGCCGGTGAGCGGGTACGTCAGCTCCAGCGCTGTGTCTCGCCGAAGAAGCCCGGTACGGGGACCGCGAGCCCTTTCTCGACGGCCTGCCGGTAGAGGCGGTGTCCCACCGCGAGGTCGAGGACGCCGAGCCCGAAGGGGGAGAAGATCCGCGGCCGGTCGGTCGCGGGGGTGACCTCGCCGCGCAGCACCTGGGCGAGCGTGCCGTCGATGAACTCGCGGTGTCCGAGCCGCTGTTCGGCCAGGTGTGGTGAGGTGTCCGCGGTCAGGCAGTGGTCGACGTCGTCGAGGATGTTCTGCGCGCCGGCGATGATCTCCGGGCCGAGGTCCCGCAGGGAGATGTTGAGGACGGTCTGTCCGGGGGCGAAGGTGTCGGTCCGGGTGACCCAGGGCTGCGGGGCGGTGGTCGCGAAGACCACGAGATCGGCGTCGGCGGTGGCCAGTTCGAAGGAGTCCTGCTGCTCGGCCCGGTAGCCGAGGTCGGTGATGCGCCGGGTGAGGGCGCCGGCGTAGGAGGCGTCCCGGTCGTGGACCACGAATCGGTTCACGGACCACGACTGCGCGGCGAAGAACTCGGCGATGTTGCGTGCGATGACCCCGGCGCCCACCAGGCAGATCCGGTCGACGACGCGTGAGCCGGTGAGTTCCTCGGCGCCGAGGACGGCGGACGCGGCGGTGCGGGCGGAGCTGATCTGGGACGCCTCCAGGCAGGCGAAGGGGTAGCCCGTCTCGCAGTCGTTGAGGAGCAGCGTTGCGGAGGCGCGCGGGATGTTCCGCTCGATGTTGCCGGGGTAGCTGGCGATCCACTTGATGCCGGAGACGCCGGTGTCGCCGCCGAGGTGGGCGGGGAGCGCGATGATGCGGGCGTCCGGCTTCTTCGGGAAGCGCAGGAAGTAGCTGTTCGGGTTGACCGAGTCACCGGCGTCGTGGGTGAGGTAGGCGGAGCGGACCGTCTCGACGAGGTCGGGGCGGGAGACGTCGATGAGTGCGCGCAGGGCGGTGCCGCCCACCACGTGGAAGTCGAACATGCGGGTTTCCCTCTTCATGGTTGGTCGTCGGGGCGGGTACGCCGACGGCTGGTCATACGGCGATCGGCTGCGGGTCGAGGACGCCGGTGCCGAAGGTGTCGGCCACCCACAGGTCGTCGTAGATCGTCTTGACGTAGCGGTCGCCCATGTCGGGAGAGAGCGCCACGACGCGCGCGCCCGCGGGGATGTCGTCGGAAACGGTCTCCAGGGCCGCGAGGACGGATCCGGTGGAGCCGCCGGCCGGCAGCCCGTGTTCGCGGGCCAGGCGCCTGCACATGCGGACGGCGTCGGGTTCGTCGACGAGGACGATCTCGTCCACCTGGTCGGGCCGGCACAGCTCGGGGCGGCGGCTGGTGCCGAGACCGGGGATGTGCCGGGCGCCGGGAGGGCCGCCGAAGGTGACCGATCCGGTGGTGTCGACCGCGATGATCCGCGTCCACGGTGAGAACGCCCGGAAGTGGCGTGTGCAGCCCATGAGGGTGCCGGTGGTGCCCGCGCCCACCAGGAGGACGTCGACGTGTCCGATGTTCTTCAGGATGGAGGTGGCGGTCCGCCGCGCGTGGGCCTGTGCGTTGGCGGGATTGGCGTACTGGTTGAGCCACACCAGGCCCGGATCGGCCTCGGTCATCGCGCGGATACGGGCGATCCGGGTGCCGAGGTAGCCGCCGTTGTGGTCCCGCCCCGTCACCTGGAGGACCTCGGCTCCCAGGGCGCGGATGAGGGCCAGGCTCTGTGGGGAGACGTTCGGGTCGGTCACGCAGGTGAAGTGGTATCCGCGGGCCGCGGCGATGACGGCCAGGGCGATGCCGAGGCTGCCGGAGGAGGACTCCACGATCCGGCCGCCGGGCCAGAGCACGCCCCTGCGTTCGGCGTCCTCCACCATGCCGAGCGCGGACTTGAGCTTCACGGACCCGGCCGGGTTCATCCCTTCCAGTTTCAGGAAGAGCCGGCTGTCCGGCAGGACGCCGTCCAGTTCGAGGAAGACCTCGTCGGTGACGATGTCGCAGGCACGCTGGTAGATCATCGTTCCTCCTGGCGGCCGGTCGACGCGGGGCGGTGGGCGGGGTCGCCGCGCGTGGCCTTGCCCGTGGTGGCCAGCCGGCGCAGGAAGAGGGCTTCGGCGTGGGCCAGGGAGGCGATCTCGCGCGGGCTCACGCTCTCGTCGGTGCCGTGGATGTTCGAGGGTGGATCCTCGACGCCGCACAGGATGATCTCGGCGTCGGGGTAGAGCGCGCGGAACACCGAGCAGACGGCGATGGAGCCGCCGGCGCCCACCTCGCGGGGCTGCACACCGAAGGCGTCCCGCATGGCCGCGCGCATCGCGGCATGGGCGGTTCCACCGGTGTCCGCGAGGAAGGACGGCCCGCTGGTGACGCGCCGGATGTCCAGGTGCGCGCCCCAGGGAACCCGGGCCCGCAGCTGGTCGGCGAGCGCCTCGTGGGCCCACCCGACGTCCGTGCCGGGCGGGGTCCGGACACTGACCAGCGCCTTCGCGGACGGCAGGAGCGCGGGTACGGCGTCGTCCAGGGGCGGCGACTGCACGGCGAGCACGGTGACGGAGGGCAGGGTCCACAGCCGGTCGGCGACGGTGCCCACGCCGATGAGCTCGACGCCGTCCAGGACGCCGGCATCGGCGCGGAGGTCCTCCTCGGTGTACTCCGCGCGGTCCTCGGATCCCTCACGCGCCGTCGCTCCGGCTCCGTCCGGGCCGGGCAGGCACGGCACGCCCCGGCTGTCGTGGAGCGTGGCCAGGAGGCTGATCAGGGCGGTCATCGCATCGGGTGTGGGCCCGCCGAACTGGCCGGAGTGCAGTGTCCTGGACAGCGTGGAGAGGGTGATCTCCACCACCGCCATGCCCCGCAGGGAGGTGGTCAGGGTCGGGATGCCCGGGGCGGTGTTCCCGGTGTCCGCGACGACGACGGCGTCGGGTTGGAGGTGGAGGTCGGGGTGGGCGCGCAGCACCTTCTCCAGGCCGGCGTCGCCGGGCTCCTCGGTGCCGTCGACGAGGACCACCAGGTCGAGGTCCGGATAGGGCTCGTGGGGCAGGGCCTCCTGGAGGGCGCGCAGCGCCGTGAGGTGCATGACGACGTTGCCCTTGCAGTCCGCGCTGCCGCGGCCGTACCAGCGTCCGTCGCGTTCGGTCAGCTCGAACGGAGGTGTGTGCCAGGCGGTCTCGTCCTGTGCGGAGACGACGTCGTAGTGGGCGTAGAGCACCACGCACGGTGCGCCGGGCGGTCCGGGGCGGCGGGCGTAGACCGTCTCGGGGCCTTCCTCGCTGGGGAGCAGACGGATGTCGGACAGGCCCGCGTCCGTGAGCAGGGCGGCGATCCGGCGGGCCGCGCGAAGGAACTGGTCCGGGGGCGAGGCCCCCACGACGGTGCGCAGCGCGACCAGTTCGGCGAGATCGTCGCGGGCTCTGGGCATCAGGGAGCGCACGGTCGCGGCTGAGGGGGGAGCAGACATGGTGGTCTCCGGCGTGCGGGTGCGGTTGCTCAGGCGGCGGTGGGTGCGGGGGTGAGGAGGGGGGCCAGTTCCGCGAGGACCTTGCGGACGACCTCCTGTCCGGCCCGCAGCTGGGCGTCGTGCGTACTGGCGCCGAGATGCGGGATGGCGAGGACGTTGGGCAGGGCCAGCAGCGTTGAGGCGCCCGGGGGTTCGGTGGCGAAGACGTCCAGCGCCGCACCGGCCGGGCGGCCCTCGCGCAGTGCGTGGGCCAGGGCGTCCTCGTCGACGATGCCGCCACGGGCGGTGTTCACCAGGTGCGCGGTGGGCTTCATCAGGGACAGCTCCCGGGCACCGATGAGTCCCGCGGTTCCCGGGGCCTTGGGCAGGTGGAGGGTGACGACGTCGCTCGTGACGAGCAGTTCGTCGAGCCCGGTGGCGCGCACGTCGTCGCCGAGCGTGTCCGCGTACGGGTCGTGCACCAGGACGCGCATGTCGAAGGCGGCGAGGCGGCGCGCGACCTGCCGGCCGACCCGGCCGTAGCCGACGATGCCCAGGGTGCGGCCCGCCAACTCGACACCGGCGAAGTCGGACCGGCGCCACTCGCCGTCTCCGAGGGAGCGCGCCGCGGCCGTGATGTGGCGCGCGGAGGCGACGACGAGGCCCACGGTGAGCTCGGCGACGCTCACGGTGTTGGCGTCGGGGGCGTTGACCACGGTGATGCCGCGCACTCGGGCGGTGGTGGTGTCCACGTTGTCGAGGCCGACACCGGCGCGTGCGACGACACGCAGCCGGGGCGCCCGGTCCAGCACCTCGGCATCGACCCGCGTGCCGCTGCGGACGATCAGGGCGTCCGCGGCGGGCAGGGCGGCGAGCAGCGCCGGGCGGTCACGGCCGTCGACATGGCGGACGTCGCACGTGGCCCGCAGGGCGGCGAGGGTGTCGCCGGGCAGTGCGTCACTCACGATCACGATCGGTGAGGGCACGATCTCTCCTTGAGGAGGCGGCAGGGATGCAGGGTCTTTATTAATCCGAACGTTTGGTTTGTTTCGTAGAAAGCCTAACGTTCGGTTTGTTTCGAGGGCAACCATGCTCTGTGTGCGCTACGTCACTCTCCGGCGCGACGCGTGTCAGAGCCGCTGCTGTGCGCGATACCAGGCCGCGTGGGCCGCCAGGCCCGCGGAGAGGCCGACGTCCGGCGCGTGGCCTCCCACGGTGCGCAGCCGGGTCGCGTCGAACCAGTGGTCGACCCCGAACAGGTCCAGGAGGTGGCCGTCACACCCGGCGGCGACCAGTTCCCGCCGGGCCTGCCCGAACGGCTGGTCGCCTCGCAGCAGCGGAAATCCGAGCTGCCGGTGGGTCGCCACGACCAGTTCACGCAGGCTGACCGGCCGGGGCGGACAGGCGTGGAAGACACCGGCCGCCCGGCGCGGCGGCGTGTTCACCGCCAGGTGGGCGAGGGACGTGGCGAGGCTGCCGACCTCGGTGAGCGACAGCCGCGCCGACCCCCGCTCGGGCAGCCCCGAGCGCAGGGCGCGCACCATCCGCAGCAGGGCCGGCATCACCCACCGGTCGCCCGTGCCGTAGACGAGGTACGGGCGCAGGACCGCGCCGCCCGCGCCGAGCACGAACCGCTCGCCCGACAGGCGACTGCGGCTGGTCGGCGAGACGGGACGCGGTTCGACCGTCCCCTCCCCCACCCTCAGGAACGGCCCGTTTCCGTACACGGCCGCGGTGCTCAGCTGCACGAACCCGCCCACGCCCGCCCGGCCCGCCTCGGCCACCAGCCGGCGCGTGCCGTCGACGTTCACCGCGAGGCACCGCTCCTCGTCCTTGCCGATGTACGAGGCGAGGTGCAGGACACGGTCCACGTCAGCGCAGATACCGCGCAGCGTCGCGGGGTCCGTGAGATCGCCGTCCACCACCTCGACGTCCGGCGCCCGCACCGCGGGGCGCCGGTGGGCCAGCACCCGTACCCGCACTCCCGCGGACCGCAGGAGCGGCACGACCGTCGCGCCGACGAATCCGGACCCGCCGGTGACCAGGACGCGCGGGCGGTTCATCGGGGACCGTGCGAGGACGTCCGCGCGTGGTGGGCGGTGAGGACGCACTCGTAGGCGACGGCACCGTTCTGTTCGGCGGCCACCCGCACCTCGTACACCCCGGCGCCGGACGCGCACAGCCGCGCCCGGACGAGGCAGGGGGTGTCGAACTCCACGTACCGGTGGAAGCGGTTGGCCATCGTGGGCACCAGGACCGCACCGGGGCCCGCGAGGCGCTGCGCCGCCTGCCGGGCGGCCTCCAGCAGGAGCATCCCGGGCACGTGGTCGGTGGGGTGGTCGAAGAGGGTCGGGTGTGCCCAGTTGACGCGCAGCGGCCAGACCGTCTCGTGCCCGTCGGCCGTGCCGTCGTCGTCCAGTGCCGGGCCGAGCACCACGTCGGCCTCGACGGCCCGGCCGACCTCGCCGGGAGGCAGGGGCGCGGGCTGCTCGGGCAGCTCCGCGGGGACCTCGGCGTACGCGCCCCGCAGCCGCCGGTAGACGGAACGCCGCATGCAGTTGAGCGTCATACGGCCGTGGCCCAGGTCCACCGAGTCCCGGGTGAGTGCGACATCCATCGTCATCCCCGCGAGGCGGCTCCCGTGCAGCGCCACATCGGTGCAGTCGATGGCCAGTTCGACGTTGACCGGTCCGTCGTCGAGGCCCAGCGCGTCCGGGGAGAGAGTGGTGCTCAGCTCCGTCATCAGCGTCGGGTGGTCACGGGGCAGGTCGTAGAAGACGTGGCTGACCAGAGAAGACGCCTGTCGGATACTCTCGGCGGCCAGCAGCGGATCGTGCCAACGGTCACCGACCGGACCGTAGAAGGCATGGCCGCGCGGCCACTGGGCCCCCACCTTGAATCGGTGCGGACCGAGGCGTATCCAGTCGGTCAGCAGCACTTCGCCGATGGCCCGCCGGTGCACGAGATCACGGGGCGCCGTCCGCTCGAAGGTGAGGGCACGCGGGCGCTCGGCGGTGAGTGAGGGAATGCGGGCGGTAAGGACGGAAGAGAGGGAGAGGTCGGCCGACACGTCACACGGCTCCTGTCTGCACTGCTTCCCGCAAGCGGCGCGGCGGCCGACGGGCGCAGATGATCGCGGTACAGCTGTCAGAGCCATACAATACCCAATGTACGGTTTGTTTTTGACAGCCCTCATGAGGCTGTTCACGATCCCGGCATGATCCGGAAACGAGGATGTCACGCAATGGCTCGACAGGAACGAGCGATCGAAACACGACGGAGGCTTCTGGTCGGGGCGGCCAAGGTCTTCGACGAACGCGGCTACGCGGCGGCGAGCATCAACGAGATCCAGGAGCGCAGCGGCGTCACCAAGGGCGCCATGTACTTCCACTTCGCGTCCAAGGAGGAGATCGCGCGCGGGGTGATGGCCGCGCAGACCGAGGTTCCGGTCGAGACCCGCAGCCGCTCCGCGTCACCGATGCAGCAGGTCATCAACCTCACCCACGAACTGGCCCATCAACTGCGCACGGACGTCCTGTTCCGCGCGAGCATCCGGCTCACGGTGGAGCGGGGCACGTTCCAGACGAACGACTCCGACCTGTACGACTGGTGGCTGCGCACCTTCGAACGGGAACTGGCACGCGCCCACGGCGCCGGAGAACTCCGCGAGGAGCTGGCTCCCGAGGACGTGGCGGCGAGCGTGGTGGGCTCCTTCACCGGCATCCAGATGCTTTCCTACGTCATGTGCGACCGCCGCGACCTCCACAAGCGCCTGACCAACTGGTGGCAGCAGATCCTCCCCGGCATCGCCACCCCACAAGCCGCACGCCAGGCGCTGCCGGCCGGGTCGCCGGAACTCGGCCTGACCGACGAGGCCTGACGGGTCAGACGGGGCCTTGCCGGTCCGACGGGGCGTGACGGGTCCGGCACGGCCTCGGAAACTGCGGCCGCGGGGGCCTCGGCCGCAGGGGCCACGGCCGGCAGGGGTTGTGGCCGGCGAGGGTTGCGGCCAGCGGGGTTTGCGGTCGGCGGGGGCTTCGCCGGGGGCCCGCCCCGCCGGGCAGCGGGACGCGGGGGCCGGATCGGGGGCCGGTCTTCGCGTCCGTCGCCCCTGCCCCGATCTGCCCCATCTGCCGCCGCGGGAGTTCCGGGCGGCGCCCCGGCATCGATGAGGCAGGTCATGTCGTTGATCCCGGTTAGTCGAGGCGGGCGTCGATGTCGGCGAGACAGGGGGCCTCGCCGACGGCCGCCCCGCCCGGTCGCGCTCGTGGCCGCGAAGGGCCGGACGGCACGCGCCGCTCAGTCCGGTGCGGGGTCGTTCAGTTCCATCCGCCGCAGTGACGGCAGGAGCAGGGGCAGCACCATGGCGACCACGGTCAGGGCCCCTCCGGTGACGGCCACCGCCGCGGCGCCGAACGTCGCGGCGAGGACCGGGGCGGAGAGCTGGCCCACCGGGATCGACACGAACGACCCGAACTCGTCGTAGGCACCGACCCGGGAACTCAGCCGTTCCGGGATGTGGATGTGCCAGACCGTCGACCACACCACGGTGAAGAACTCGGCGGCCACTCCGGCGGCGCATGCCGCCGCGGCCAGCCAGAAGACGCCCGCACCGGTACCGAGGAGGATCAGCGGAAGTGCCACCAGGGTCATCAGGGACAGCGCCGGCACCATCGGCCGCCGGACCCTGAGTTTCACCATCGCCACGGTGGCGAGAAGCGCTCCGGCACCGCGGGCGCTCAGCACCAGACCCCAGCCGTCGGCGCCGATCGTGTCGGCGGCGATCACCGGGCCGAGGATCTGCCACACGCCCATGTTGACGGCGTTGAGGACGGCGAAGGCCATCGTCACCGACCAGATCCACGGCCTGGAGCTGAAGTAGCCCCAGCCCTGGCGGAGTTCGCCGAGCATCGTCGGACCGCCCTTGGCGCGGGGCGGCAGGCCGGGCAGTGACATCCGGGCAAAGCAGGTGGCTGCCAACAGAAAGGACACGGCATCCGCCGCGATGGCCCAGCCTCCCCCGACGGAGACGGTCAACAGACCGGCGGCACTCGGGCCGATCAGCATGGCGGTGTTCCGGGCGGAGGCCAGCAGGGAGTTGGCCTGCTGGATGCCACGTCCGCTCGCCAACTGCGGGACGATCCCGCGCATCGCCGGCTTCGTCAGTGCCTGGAAGATGCCGTTGAGAACGGCGGGCGGCAACAGGAGCGCGGGGTGCTGGTGGGTGAGCAGGAGGATCGCCACGCCGGCCTGGCTGACGCCGGCGCCCAGACCGGTCAGGCGCAGCACGGTGTCTCGGCGATAGCGGTCGGCGATGCCGCCGCCGAGAATCATCGTCGCGATCATCGGGACCATGGAGGCGGTGAGGACAGCGGACAGCCAGGTGGCGCTGTCGGTCACCTCCAGGACACCGAAGGCCAGCGCGACGGGTGACATGGCGCTGCCTGCCGCACTGATCGACCAGCCGGCGAAGAACCACCGGAAGACCGGGGAACGGAACGGGCGCCCGGACGCGAGGCTGGTGGTCGACGAGGCCATCGCGTCCGCCCGGGAGGGTTCGGCGTCCCGATGTCCCGGCGCTTCCGATTCAGACACGAGGGACGACGCCTCCGACGGACACGGAATTCATCAAGTAGGCGCTTCCGCTCCGGAGATGGGCCCATCGTGCTGCTCGCGCTCGTGCTCGATCGAGGAGCGTGACCAGTGGCATGGACGCACAGGGTTTCTCAGAAATTGCAGGAGTGGCAGGGGTGGCAGGAGTCGAACCTGCGGCATCCGGTTTTGGAGACCGGCGCTCTGGCCTCTGAGCTACACCCCTTGGACGAATGCCAGCTTGGCATGCCCGGCCCGCCTGTCTCCACGGATTTTCCGGCGCCACTCTCGGAACGAGTCGTGAGGGCCTACGGGATGGTCACGCGGCCGGCCCACGCAACGCGGCGGCCCGACGTACCCGCTGCGCCATCAACTCACGCAGCGAGAAAACCTCAGGCCGCCCCGCACGCTGCGGCGACCAGACCAGGACACGGACCGCAGGCGCACCCACGGCTGCGGTCTCCTCGACCGTGCGGCCATGCTGGTTCAGATAGGCGTGAAAGGCATCGACCGCCAGATCGACAGGACTGCCGCCCGATCCCCACTCAGGACTGATCTTCCGAGCGCGCCAGCTCTCCCCGTCCCATGACTGAACCTCCATGCGGAAGTAGCCCGCATCCTGAGCAGAACCGGCCATGCTGCCGCCCCTCCACCGTGACCCGGCCCGGCCCGGCCCGGCCGCTGCCGACGCCCGGAGCCTGGTACCTCCCCCGCCCGCACCCCACTGATGCCGCGCAACCCACACCTCATGGGCTGGACACAGGAGACCCTGCCCGTGACATGCCAGACGCCGAGGGTCCCGCGGAGTCGCCGACGACGCCAAGGTCCACGTGCAGCACGGCGAGCTCCCGCCGGGTCCGCGCGAGCCGGTGGAGCACGTGGGTGGCGTGCAGGTGAGGCGTGCGGCCGGCGGTACCCCGAAGGGCCGTACTGCCCCGAGGGAGCCGGTCCAAGGGCAGTCGGCCGCCTGCCAGTTGCCCTCCGCGTTCGTCGCCGCCATCCCTCAACACATTCCCCGCACGCATAGATCTGATGCGATCCAGTCGCTGGTGGAATGTCATGCCCGCTCCTAACGTCGTTCACGCGGCGGTGGTCCGGAGGGAAAGCCGGGTTTCGCCGCTCCAGTGGCCCATGAGATCCGAGGGGGACGTGCGGTGTTGCGACAGGGAGTCGGGGCGGGGTGGGAGTGGTGACCCGGCGGGACGGGCTCGTGTTGCCGACGATGCTGGCCGATCTGGAGGAGCTCGTGCTCTGCGAGTCCTTCTCGGCCGATCACGCGGCGTTGGCGCGCAGCGCCGAGGTGGTCGGGGCCCTCGGCGCGAGGCTGCTGGGAGTCGCGCCGGAGAGGATCGTGATCGACGGAGTGACCCATCTGCGGTGGGTGTTCGGTACACCGCGGGTGCTGCTGGTGGGGCACCACGACACGGTGTGGCCCATGGGGTCGCTCCGTACCCACCCCTGGTCGGTGGCCGACGGGATCGCCCGTGGCCCCGGAGTTCTGGACATGAAGGCGGGTCTGGTCCAGATGTTCCACGCGCTGGCCCTGCTGCCCTCCCCGGACGGCGTGTGCGTACTGGTCAACGGTGACGAGGAAGTCGGCTCCACGAGCTCCCGGCAGTTGATCGAGGAAGCCGCGCGGGGCTGCGCGGCCGCCTTCGTACTGGAGGCGTCCGCGGACAAGGACGGTGCGCTCAAGACCGCCCGGAAGGGCACTTCGCGCTACGAGGTGGTGGTGCACGGCCGGGCCGCACACGCGGGACTGGAGCCGCACAAGGGGGTCAACGCCGCGGTCGAGGCCGCTCACCAGGTGCTGTCCGTAGCCGGCCTCGGGACGGCGACGGGTGATGTCGGCGCCACCGACGGCGCGTTGGGCCGGGCGACCGTCACGCCCACCCTGTTGTCGGCCGGCAGCGCACGCAACACCGTGCCCGCGCTGGCGCGGGTGTCGGTGGACGTACGCGTGCCGACGCGGGCGGCGCAGGTCCGGATCGACCAGCTCATGCGCGGGCTCACCGCCCAGACGTCCGGAGCCCGGCTGGAGGTGCTGGGCGGAGCACAACGCCCGCCCATGGAACCGGAGTCCTCCGCCGAACTGTTCGCCCTCGCGTCCCGGCTCGCCACCGAACTGGGCCAGGAGCCGCTACGGGGAATCGGCGTCGGCGGCGCCTCCGACGGCAACTACACCGCGGCGGTGGGGTGCCCGACCTTGGACGGCCTGGGCGCGGTGGGCGCCGGCGCCCACGCGGACTCCGAGTACGTGGAGGTCGCGCAGATGATCCCCCGTACCCGGCTGCTCGCTCACCTCATCACCCGGACACGGTGACGGCAGCCGGCCTCGTCACCACCGCATCCCACCTCACCGCGCTTCACCGCACCGCACCCCACCGACACGAACGACCATGGCGGGTGCGCTCAGCGTGACGGCGGGAAGGATCTGCAGGGCCGGCGCGGAGATCTACGAGCCGAACGCCGAGACCGCGGAGGTGCTCCAAAGGCTGACACAACCCCTCTCTTGTTAGGGTTACCTAACTCTTTGAAGGAGGGGGCGTCATGGCGCCGGAACTACCGGAGTTCGATCACCTTCTGCACAGCGTTCCCGAGGTGGAGTCCGCCGTCGCCGACTACTCGGCCGCCGGACTGCCCGCCCACACCAACCCGCCGTACCTGGGCTTCCAGAACGGTGCGTGGCGCCTGGACGTGCGTTACGTCGAGATCCTGAGCATCGTCGACCACGGCGAGTTCGCCCAGTCACCGTACGGCAGGGCGATGGCGCCCCTGATGCCGTTCGTCGACGATCTCCTCGCGGCCGGTGGAGGCGCGCTCAACTTCGCGATCAACGTCACGGACGTCGTCGCGACCACCGGACGTCTCCGACGCGAAGGGCACGAGGTCGAGTTGCTGACCTTCGCCAGGGAAGGCTCTCCCGTGTCGTTCCGGGAGGCCTTCCTCATCGGTGCCCCGCGCTGGGCGCCGTTCTTCATCACCTACTCCCCCGACCGGCAGGTCATCCTCGACACCTACCGCGGCGGAGGCGGCCGTCGCGGCGCCCACGACCTCGCCGGATTCGTCATCGAGACGCCCGACCCGACCGGGGCCGCCGCCTGGCTGAGTCGTCTCACCGGCCTCCCGACCGGCACCGACGACACCGTCGTCCCGCTCCCCGGAGGCCATGTGCACTTCGTCGCCGGCCCGGCGGACCGGATCACCACACTGCTGCTGACCGAGGGCACTCCACCCACCACGCGCATCAAGGGCCTGGGAGTGCGCCCGCTGTAGATATCGGTCGCCCGGACACGGTCGGCCTTGCGGTCAGCGCGATCCGGGCGTGGTACACGGAGGCGACGAGCGGAGTTCCCGCTCGCCGTCTCGGTCCGCACTTCCCGCGCTCAGCGTCTAGCCTTTGCCATCATCAGCGCTGCGGCAGGAAGACGACATGACCCCACTCCGGAGTGAGCGCCCCCGGCCCGTCGGGCACACCACCGACCCGTCCGGCGGCCCGAGAATCTCGCAGCGCGCCCAGGCCGTGGCCCCGTTCTACGCGCTGGAGTTCGGCAAGCAGGCGGCGGCGCTGGAGGCCCAGGGCCATCACGTCGTCAAACTCAGCATCGGCGAACCGGACTTCGGTGCGCCCCCGGCCGTCCTCAACGCGATGCGCGAGGCCATGGACGGCAGGCCCATGCCCTATACCGCGGCGCTCGGGCTGCCCGCTCTCCGGCAGGCGATCGCCGGGTTCTACCGGGACCAGCACGGCGTCGAGGTCGACCCGTCCCGGGTCGTCGTGACCGCGGGAGCCTCGGCCGCCCTGGTGCTGGCCGCGGCCGCCCTGGTCGACCCCGGGGACGAGGTGCTCATCGCCGACCCGTCGTATCCCTGCAACCGGCAGATCGTCGAGAGCTTCGGCGCCGAGGTGTCGCTCGTCCCCACCGGCGCCGAGACGCGCTTCCAGCTGGACTCGGCGTCGGTGCGGTCGCGTTGGACGGACCGGACGCGCGGGATCATGGTCGCCACCCCGTCGAACCCGACCGGCACCTCGGTACCGGCCGACGAGCTGGCGGCGATCTGTGACCTGGCGCGTGAGCGCGGCGCCTGGCGCATCGTCGACGAGATCTACCTCAACCTGAGCGACCACGACGAGCGGGGCCGACCGCCGTGCAGCGCGCTGTCGTCGGACCCCGACGCCATCGTCGTCAACAGCTTCTCGAAGTACTTCGGCATGACCGGCTGGCGCCTGGGCTGGTGCGTCGTTCCGGAGGCCCTCGTGCCGGCGCTGGAACGCCTCGCCCAGAACTACTTCCTGTGCGCCTCCGCTCCCGCCCAGTACGCGGCTCTGGCCTGCTTCACCCCTGAGTCCCTCGCCGTCTGCGAGGCGCGTCGTGTCGAGTTCGGACATCGGCGTGCGCTCGTCCTCGACGGCCTGGCACGGATCGGGCTGCCGGTCCCCGTGCCGCCCGACGGCGCGTTCTACGTCTACTTCGACGTGAGCGGGACCGGGCTCTCCTCCTGGGAGTTCTGCGAGCGGGCCCTCCACGAGGCGCATGTCGCGCTCACCCCGGGCCGGGACTTCGGTGAGCGCTCGGCGCAGACGCATGTCCGGCTGTCGTACGCGGTCTCGGCCGAGGAACTGCGCGAAGGGATCGCCCGCCTCGGGAAGTTCTTGGCCACGCTGCGGTAGGCCGGTCAGTCGGCCCGGGACATCGCTGCGTCGAGGAGAGGGCCGAGTTCCCGGGCCACGGTCGTCGGGGCGCGTACGTCCTGCTCGGCCCGGGCCATCGGGCGTTGGCGGACAGCGGCCACGGCGAACGGCCCCGGCCCGGGTGACCTGACGGCGTGGGGCATTGGCATTCCCTGACGCCCACCTGCTCCTGCCGCCCGGCCACCGAGCGACCCTGGTCGACAGCGGATTTCGCCGCCACGCTCAGGAGAGGGCCGCCCGGGCGCACGTCCACGCCGGGCAGGTCGCCCTGGTCGTCACCACGCACCGGCCCTGCGGCCCTGTCGGGGGGCACGGCCTGCTCCCGGCCATGGGTGCCGGGTCAGTGCGATTCCCGGCTCACCGCCGAGCCGCTGGACCCGATGAGGAAGTCCAGGTCGGCGCCGGTGTCGGCCTGGAGGACATGGTCGACGTAGAGCCGTTCCCAGCCGCGTCGGGGGTTGGCGAAGCCCTCGACGGTGGCCTTGTCGGGGATCCTGCCGGCCAGTTCGTCGGCCGATACGTCGACGTCGATCCGGCGGGCCTCGACGTCCAGGTCGATGACGTCACCCGTGCGTACGAGCGCGAGCGGGCCGCCCGCCGCGGCCTCGGGTGCGACATGCAGGACGACGGTGCCGTAGGCCGTCCCGCTCATGCGGCCGTCGCAGACGCGGACCATGTCGCGGACGCCCTGTTCGAGGAGTTTCTTCGGCAGCGGCATGTTGGACACCTCCGGCATGCCGGGGTAGCCCTTGGGGCCGCAGCCGCGCAGGACGAGGACGGAGTCCGCGTCCACGTCGAGGTCCGGGTCGTCGATGCGGGCGTGGAAGTCCTCGATGCTGTCGAACACGACCGCCCGGCCCCGGTGTCGCAGCAGCCGTGGCGAGGCCGCCGCGGGTTTGATGAGCGCCCCGGCGGGCGCGAGGTTGCCCCGCAGGACGGCGATGCCGCCCTCGGCGACGAGCGGCTCGGCGCGGGGGCGGATGACCTCGGAGTCCCAGATCGGGGCGTCGTCGAGATAGGCCGCCAGGGGCTTGCCGGTGACGGTCAGCGCGTCGGGGTCCAGGAGGTCGCGGACTTCGCGCAGGACGGCGAGCAGGCCGCCGGCGCGGTGGAAGTCCTCCATGAGGAAGCGGCCGGCCGGCTGGAGGTCGACGAGGACCGGCACACGTGAGCCGACGCGGTCGAAGTCGTCGATCGACAGGTCGACGCCGAGCCGGCCGGCGATCGCGAGCAGATGGACAACCGCGTTGGTCGAGCCGCCGATGGCGGCCAGCGCCACGATCGCGTTGCGGAAGGACGCCGCGCTCAGGAACGTGCCGGGGCGCCGGTCGGCGGCGACCATGTCCACGGCGAGCCGGCCGGTGTCGTGGGCAGCCTCCAGCAGGCGGCTGTCGGGGGCCGGGGTGCCGGCCGTTCCGGGGACGACCGTGCCCAGGGCCTCGGCGACCAGCGCCATCGTCGAGGCGGTGCCCATGGTGTTGCAGTGGCCGCGGCTGCGGATCATAGAGGACTCGGAGCGGGTGAACTCGTCCTGGGAGAGCGTGCCGGCCCGGACCTCCTCGGACAGCCGCCACACGTCCGTGCCGCAGCCCAGCGGGGTGCCGCGGAAGGTCCCGGTCAGCATCGGGCCCCCGGGTACCACGACGGCGGGCAGGTCCACCGAGGCGGCGGCCATGAGCAGCGACGGGATCGTCTTGTCGCAGCCGCCCAACAGGACGACGCCGTCGATGGGGTTGGCCCGGAGCATCTCCTCCGTGGCCATCGCCGCCATGTTCCGCCAGAGCATCGCCGTGGGTCGCACCTGCGTCTCCCCCAGCGACACCACGGGCAGGTCCAGCGGGATGCCGCCCGCCTCGTATACGCCGTTGCGTACCGAGGCGGCCACCTCGTCGAGGTGTGCGTTGCAAGGGGTCAGGTCCGAGGCGGTGTTGGCGATGGCGATCTGCGGGCGGCCGGTGAAGGCGTCCCCCGGCGCACCGCGCCGCATCCAGGCCCGGTGGATGTAGGCGTTGCGGTCCTGACCCTCGTACCACTGCGCACTGCGGAGCCTCACCATGGAGCTCCTTCCGACAATCGACACGACGGTCTAATCTTTGGAACGCGATGAGCGCCATGAAGCATACGCAGACGTCCGACGAATCGACAGACCCCGGCGAGCACGTCGAGGGCGGCGCAACAGGCGCCGACGGCAGCCGACTTGTGGGATCGGACCGGGTCCTCGCCGTCCTCAAGGAACTCGCCGGGTATCCCGACGGCGTGGGTCTTGAGGAGTTGACCCGGGTGATCGGCAGTCCCAAGCCGACCGTGCACCGGGCACTGCGGGCGCTGCGCCGGGCCGGGCTGGCCGACCAGGACGCCCGCGGCCGCTATCTGCTCGGCGACGAGTTCCTCCGCATGGCCTTCGCCCACCACGAGGCACGACCGGAGCACATCCGTATCCGCCCCCTGCTCGAAGCGTTGGCCGCACGGTTCGGCGAGACCGCGCACTACGCCGTCCTCGACGGACGCGAGGTCGTCTACCGCGCCAAGGTCGACCCGCCGACCGGCGCCGTGCGGCTGACCTCGACGGTCGGCGGACGCAACCCCGCGCACGCCACCGGCGTCGGAAAGCTGCTGCTCGCCCACCGGCTGGACACCCTCGACGACATCGAGGCGTGGATCGGCGGCTCCCCTCCGGAACGTCGGACACCGCGGACCCTGTGCACGGCCGTCGCACTCCACGGCGACCTGCGGACCATCCGCGCGCGGGGCTATGCCGTCGACGACCAGGAGAACGAGACCGGGGTCAACTGCCTTGCCCTGCCCGTGTACGCGACCTCCCCCACGACGCCCTCCGGTGCCGTGAGCGTCAGTGCGCTGGCCTACCGGACGCCCCTGGCCGCCCTGGTCGACGCTCTCGGCGAGGTCCGTTCCGTGCTCGGCTCCCTGGGTGAGCCCCACCGATGAGAACCCGCCGACCCGACCCTGGAGACTGACCCCGTGTACCTCACGCGCATCTGTGCCCCCAGCGCCGAGAAGCCCGTCGCCCGTATCGACGAGGCGTTCTTCGGCTCGGGCGGTATCGACCGCATACGCCCCGTCGTGACCCACGTCCTGGCACCGGACAGCTCGTTCGACGTCCGCGGTGTCCGCCGTCGGACCGGCGACGAGGTGAGGCAGCCGTGCATCCAGGGTCTCGGCGCGCGGTGTCGGCGCGTTGTCGGGCCGCGGTGAGCACCCGCCCCATGCGGGCGTTCGTGCTGACGGCGCCCGGCGAGTACGAGGTACGGGAGGTCCCGGCACCGGCCGCCGCTCCAGGTGAGGCGGTCATCGACGTCGAGCGGGTCGGGGTGTGCGGTACCGACGCCGAGTTCTTCACCGGTGCGATGGCCTACCTCCACCAGGGGCACTCCGCCTACCCGATGCGGCTGGGCCACGAGTGGTCCGGCCGGGTCGCGACGGTGGGCGCCGGGGTCGATCCGGGGTGGGTGGGCCGGCGGGTCATGGGCGACACCATGCTCGGCTGCGGGACCTGTCGGCGCTGCCGTCGGGGCCGTCAGCACGTGTGCGAGGAACGGCAGGAGGTCGGCATACGCGGTGCTCGGCCCGGCGCCCTGGCGGAGCGACTCGCGGTGCCCGTCTCCTCGTTGCACGTGCTGCCCGACTCCGTCGACGCCGTGCTCGGCGCACTGGTGGAGCCGGGCGGCAACGCCCTGCGCGCCGCACAGGCCGCCGATCTGCGGCCCGGCGACCGGGCGTTGGTGCTGGGTCCGGGGACCATCGGACTGCTGGTCGCGATGTTCGCCCGGGCCGCCGGTGCGGAGGTCCATCTGATGGGCCGCACCGAGGAGTCCCTCACCCTCGCCCGCACCCTCGGCTTCGCACACGTGTCGACGGCGGAATCCCTCCCGGACCTGGCGTTCGACGCGGTCGTCGACGCCTCGAACGCGGCCCATCTGCCCGGTCTGGCCCTGGAGGTGGTCGAGCCGGGCGGCCGTGTCGTCTACGTGGGACTGGCTGGTGAGCCGAGCAGGATCGACACCCGCACGCTCGCCCTCAAGGACGTCACCGCGGTCGGCATCCTGTCCGCCTCCCCCGGCCTCGACGACACCATCCGGGCCTACGCCGACGGCTCCGTGGATCCGAGGCCGCTCGTCGCCGCGACCGTCGGCCTGGGGCAGGCCGGAGCCGTTCTCGCGGGCCGGCGTCCGACCGGCGCCGGGCCGGGGCCGAAGATCCACGTCGATCCGCGCCTGGGCTGACGACCCACCTGAGTGTTCTGCGGGCGCGGGGGGACGGAGCTGAGCGCACCCCCGCGGCGGAGCCGCATCCGGCTACGGCCCCGCGCGCCTCGCGTGCCTCACCTCACCGGGATGGCCAGGTACTGGTACTCCAGGAACTCCTCGATACCGACCCGGCCGCCCTCCCTGCCCAGGCCTGACTGCTTGACGCCGCCGAAGGGGGCCGCCGGGTTGGAGACCAGACCTGTGTTCAGGCCCACCATGCCGACCTCCAGGCGTTCGCTGACGCGCAGGGCGCGGTCGAGGCTCTCGGTGAAGAGGTAGCCGACGAGCCCCCAGGGCGTGTCGTTGGCGCGGCGGATCACCTCGTTCTCGTCGTCGAAGGTGAGGATCGCGGCGACCGGGCCGAAGATCTCCGTCTCCATCAGGCGGCTTGCGGGGTCGACCCCCGCGAGGACGGTCGGCGGATAGAAGCAGCCCGGCCCCTCCGGCGTACGGCCGCCGACGAGCACCTCGGCGCCGCGCTCGACCGCGTCGGCGACCAAGTCCTCGACCTTGGCGCGCCCGGTGGTGTCGATCAGCGGGCCGACGTCGACCCCGTCCCGGGTGCCGGGACCCACCACGAGGGCGCCCATGCGCTCGGCGAGCCGCCGCCCGAACTCGTCCGCCACCGACCGGTGGACGAAGAAGCGGTTCGCGGCCGTGCACGCCTCGCCCATGTTGCGCATCTTCGCGAGCATCGCGCCGTCCACGGCCGCGTCCAGGTCGGCGTCCTCGAAGACGATGAACGGCGCGTTGCCACCCAGCTCCATCGAGGTCCGTACGACGGTGTCGGCGCTCTGCGCCAGCAGCAGCCGTCCGACCTGCGTGGAGCCGGTGAAGGAGAGCTTGCGGATCCGCCCGCCCCGCAGCAGCGGCTCGCACACCTCCCCCGCGCGGGAGGTGGTGACGACGTTGAGCACGCCGTCCGGCAGTCCGGCCTCCTGGAGGATCGCGGCGAGGGCGAGGCTGGAGAGCGGGGTCTGCGGGGCCGGCTTGAGGATCATCGTGCAGCCGGCGGCGATCGCGGGGCCGATCTTGCGGGTCCCCATGGCCAGCGGGAAGTTCCACGGGGTGATCAACAGGCAGGGCCCGACCGGGCGGCGGGAGAGCAGCATGCGGTGGCGGCCGTCCGGGAGGATGCCGCCACCGCCGTCGATACGCACGGCCTCCTCCGAGAACCAGCGGAAGAACTCCGCCGCGTACGCCACCTCTCCCCTGGCCTCGGCCAGCGGCTTGCCCATCTCGGACGTCATCAGGTGGGCGAGCTCGTCGGTGCGCTCAAGGATGAGTTCGTGGGCGCGGCGCAGGATCTCGCTGCGCGCCCGGGGTGCCGTACGGGCCCACTCCTCCTGCGCCTGGACGGCCGCGTCCTCCGCGAGCCGGGCGTCCTTGGGACCGGCGTCGGCGACATGGGCGATGATCCCGCCGGTCGCGGGGTCGTCCACGGGCAGGGTGGCGCCGTCCGCGGCGTCCACCCAGGCCCCGCCGATGAACAACTGCGTGGGGGTGTCTGTCATGAGGTCCCTCCTGGGTGATCGGCGGCGGGGTCGAGGAGTTCCGCGCGGTGCCGGGGACGGCTGCCCCGGTCACCGGCGAGGTGGTCGATCCGGGTGGCGCGGCCGAAGCCGTCCGCGACGACGACGGCCCGGGCGGCGCCCGCGACCTGGGGGCGGACGGCGCGCGTGAAGCCGTCGACGAGGAGCGGGGCCCTCGACGGCTCGGCGGTCCTCCTCCCGCGCGGGAACGAGCGCAGCGCGCGCCGGGTGGCGGAGGCGGGGACGGAGCGCCGCGTGGTCTCGCCGGGTGCCGTCCCGGCGAGCCGGGCGGTCAGCCGCGCCGAGGGATCGCTCATCGTGCGGACGCTCCCGCGGTACCGGCCCGCACCGCGGTCGCCCAGGCCTGGAGTCCCGCGTCCACCGCCGCCTCGTCGATGACGAGCGCCGGAATCATCCGCACGACCTGGTTCCAGGCCCCGCACAGCAGCAGGAGCAGGCCCTCGTCGACGGCGGCGCGCTGCACGCGGGCGGCGGTCTCGGGGTCGGGTCCGCCGTCCGCGGTGACGAACTCGGTGGCCAGCATCAGCCCGAGCCCGCGGACGTCCCCGATGCCCGGTGTCCGGTCGGCCACCGCTTCCAGCCCCTGGCGCAGCCGCGCGCCCATGGCCTCGGCGTTCTCGACGAGTTTCTCGTCCCGTACGACGTCCAGGGTGGCACAGGCAGCCGCGCAGGCGACGGCGTTGGCGCCGTAGGTGCCGCCCTGCGAGCCGGGCCACGCCTTGGCCATCAGCTCCTCGGACGCGGCGATCCCGGACAGCGGGTAGCCGCTGGCCAGCCCCTTGGCGGTGACGAGGATGTCCGGGGTGACGCCGAAGTGGTCGTGGCCCCAGAACCGTCCGGTGCGGCCCACCCCGGTCTGCACCTCGTCGAGGATCAGCAGGAAGCCGTGCCGGTCCGCGCGTTCCCGCAGCCCTTCCAGGAACGCCCGGGTGGCGGGCACGTATCCGCCCTCGCCGAGCACCGGCTCGACGATGATCGCGGCCGTGTCGGCGGGCGAGGAGATCGTCTGGAGTGTGTAGTCCAGCTCCTGGAGGGCGAAGCGGGTCGCCTGCTCCTCGTCCCAGCCGTAGCGGAAGGCCGTCGGGAAGGGCGTCACGACCACACCGCTCATCAGCGGCGAGAACCCGGACCGGAAGCGGGTCCCGGAGGTGGTCATGGAGGCGGCGGCCACCGTACGGCCGTGGAAGCCGCCGTGGCAGACCAGGATGTTCGGCCGGCCGGTGGCCTGGCGGGCCAGCCGCAGCGCGGACTCGACGGCCTCGCTGCCGGAGTTGGAGAAGAACAGGCTGTCCAGACCGGCGGGCAGCACCTCACCGAGCTTGTCGACGAGCTGGCGCAGAGGCTGGTGCATGACGGTCGTGTACTGGCCGTGGACCAGCGTGCCCACCTGCTCCCGGGCGGCCTCCACCACCCTCGGGTGGCAGTGCCCGGTGCTGGTGACACCGATGCCGGCGGTGAAGTCCAGGTACCGGCGGCCGTCCTCGCCGTAGAGATGGACGCCCTCGCCCCGGACCGCCACCACGGGCGTGGCCTGGCGAAGGTGCGGCGACAGTGCGGTCATGTTCGTCTCCCGGCCGTGTGACGTGGTCTGAGTGAACGGGTTGCCCCATCGAGCATCCCGACCGGGAAGGAGGGCGACAACGCGTGATCTGTCCGACGGGGACCCGGTGTTCGGACGATGTGTCAACCGCAGCGGGGGCCAGGTCTCACAGTGACCGGCGTGGACCCCCTCTTGCGCAGGTCAGCACCGCTTGCCACAGTGACCGGGCACGCAGGGAGACACCGTGAACGACAACCGCTCGACGACGCGCCCACCGGACCCTGACACCCCGGACCCCACCGCGCCCGGCCGTACGCTCACCGTCGCCGACGTCCTGGCCCTCCCCGTCCTGGCCGCCGGACAGCCCCAGGTCGTCACCGGCGTGACCGACCTCGACCGCCCGGTCCGCTGGGTCCACATCACCGAACTCACCGACCCCGCCTCCTTCCTCAAGGGCGGCGAACTCGTCCTGACCACCGGAATGCCCCTGCCCGAGGACGCGGCGGGCGTGCGCCGGTACGTCGACGAACTCGCCGGTGTCGGAGCGGCGGCCCTGGTCATCGAACTCGTACGGCGCTACCACCGGCCGCCGAAGGCCCTCGTCACCGCCTGCCGGGCCCGCGGCCTCCCGCTGGTCACCCTCGCCAAGGACGTCAACTTCCTGGAGGTCACCCAGGTCGTCCACACCCTGATCCTCGGCAACCAGGCCGACGCGATGCGCCGCACCCAGCGCATCCACGAGGCGTTCAGCGCCCTGACGCTGCGCGGGGCGGGTCCCAAGGACGTCGTCCGGACGGCCGCGGAGATGAGCGGCCACACCGTGATCCTCGAAAACCTGGTGCACCAGGCCCTGATCTGCGAACCGTCCGGCAGCACGGTGCAGGACGCCCTCACCCACTGGGAACAACGCTCCAGGGCGACCCCGCCCGGCGACCACACGGACGTGCACGGCCCCGAGGAGTGGCTCACCACCCCCGTCGCCTACCAGGGCGAACGCTGGGGCCGACTGGCGATGCTCCCCGCCGGCCCGGACGGCACGGGCTTCGGCCCGGAGGACGTCACCGTCCTGGAGCGCACCGCGATGGCCCTCACCGTCGCCCGCCTCATCCACCCCACGCCCTGGGAACGCACCGCGCACCGCACCGCCCTGCACGACCTGGTGGAACAGCGCCACCACTCCCCCGAGGACGCCCGCGCCCGCTGCGCCGCCCTCGGTCTGCCCACCGAGGACAGCCGTTTCCTCGCGGTCCTCGTCGAGCTCGGAGCACCGGACCAGGACGCGGAACCGGAGGTACGCCTGTCCCGCGAACTCGGCACGACCGGCACCCCGGCGCTCGTCGGCGAGCTGGGCCCAGGCCGGATCGGCGTCCTGCTCGCCCTCCGCCCCGGCCGGCCCTGGCGCCCCGTCGTCGAACGCCTCGGCCGCACCGCCCTGGCCCTGTCACCGCGGGCCGTGGTGAGCGTCGGTCCGCAGGCCACGGACCTCGCCGACACCGCCCGTTCCTTCCGCGCGGCCGCCCGCGTCGCGGAGGCCACCCCACCGGGCCATCCACTCCCCCCGGACCGCTCCTTCCACGAGCTGCCCGACATCGGCCTGCGCCGCCTCCTGTACGCCCTCCGCGATGACACCCGGATCCAGGACTACACCGAACGACAGCTCGGCCACCTCGTCGACCACGACAACCGGCACGGCACCGACCTGATGACGACCCTGCGCCACTACCTGGACGCCGCCGGCAACAAGACCACCGCCGCACGACGAGGCGGCCTCTCCCGGGAAACCACCTACCAACGCCTGCGCGCCATCGAGCGCCTGCTCGACACCGACCTCGAATCCGGCGAACGGCGGGCCGAACTCCACGTGGCCCTCACCGTGCTCGACGTACTGCGCCTCGACCCGTGAGCCGCGCCGGGATCACGGTGCCGCACGCTTCGACGTCGTCCCCTTCCCGGCGCTTCTCCTCGCATCTCCGCGCTTCTGCTCGAACGCCGCAAGCCCGGCCAGGCCGGTGTCGGACATGATGCGGTCGACGGTCACGGCGAGGGTGCTCTCGGCACCGATGACGGTCTCGGTGCTGCCGGGCAGCAGGTCGAGTTCCCGGTACCAGTCCCGCAGTTGAGCCTCGCCGACCTCGCTCGCGATCGGTTTGGTGGCGTGCCGGGCGAGGGTCTCCTCGAAGGGCACGTGCAGGTAGTAGGCGTGGGTGGGGCCGCGATGGTCGGCACGGAGCCGGGCGAGCATGTCGCCGTAGTGGTCGGCGTACAAGAGCCCTTCGACCACCACGTGGTAGCCGGCGTCCAGGGCGTAGCGGGCGGTCAGGTCGATGAGACCGATGTTCGCGGCACCGGGCCGGTCCCGCTCGCGCAGCACGATCCGGCGGAGGTTGTCCTGTCCGACCAGAGCCAGACCCCGGCCGAATCGGTCACGGACACCGGCCGCGACGGACGACTTGCCCGAGGCGCTGTTGCCGCGCAGAACGACCAGTCTCGTGTCCTCGGTGCCCACCATCACGGCGGTCAGATTACCGCCGGCCCATCACACGTGGCGCAGGTCACAGAAGTGCGTGTCACACCCTGCCGAGCTGTGCCGTCGTAACGGTGAAAGCACCGACCACCACAGAGGAGATCATCATGAGCGCCCGTCTGAACGCCTTCGGCAGCCCGACCATGGGCAAGGTCTTCAAGCACATCGTCGCGGCGGGCAAGGTACTGGAGACCTCGACGCTGCCGGCCGCGACCCAGGAGCTGGTGAAGCTGCGCGCCAGTCAGATCAACGGGTGCGGGTTCTGCACCGACATGCACAGCAAGGACGCCATCGCCGCCGGTGAGACGTCCGTACGTCTCCACCTGGTGGCGGCATGGCGGGAAGCCACGGTCTTCACCGAGGCCGAGCGGGCCGCCCTGGAGCTGACTGAACAGGGCACCCGCATCGCCGACGCGGCCGGCGGGGTCACGGACGAGGCCTGGGCCGACGCCGCCAAGCACTACGACGAGGAGCAGTTGGCCGCGCTGGTGTGCGCGATCGCCCTCATCAACGCCTTCAACCGGGCCAACGTCCTGATCCAGCAGCCCGCCGGCGACTACCAGCCCGGACAGTTCGGCTGACCCCGGTCGCACGGCCGGCAGGCAGACTGTGCGGATGCAGCTCCCCGCAGCGGCCGTCGACGCCACCGTGCTGATCGAAGTCGTCAGGATCTCGGCGCTCCCGGCCCGGCGTGACGCTCCCTACCCCGGCAGGGCGGTCACCCACTGGGTCGGGGGCCGGGCCGCCGACGCCCTGGCCCTGATGGAGAACCTGCCCGGCAGCGAGCAGCACCGCTGCGGCTTCTCACCGGGCTGGAGCGTCCGGGCCTACGACGACACCCTCGACCAGGTGCTGTTCGAGGCCGCCTTCTGCTTCACCTGCGACGAAGTCCGCCTGCACGGAACGGCTGTACCGCCCGCACTGGCCACGCAGTTCTTCGACGCGGACGCCCCGTCGGCCCAGGCCCTGTTGGGTCTGTTCCGCCAGGCGTCCGCGGCTGCGCCCGCGTGAGGGTCCCTCGGGAAGGACGGCGAGCCGGACTTCGCGGGCGGTGCGGGGCAGGCTTGCGGGCATGCTCGGCCTCCTGGGCAGGGTCGGGGCAACGGCACGGCACCGCGTCCGCCGCCGGGGTGCGGTGCCGCTAACCCCTGACGCGTACGTCAGGGGCAAGCCCGTCCCGGCCGGTGTTCAAGGGTGTCCGCCGCCGCCGGACCGGCCCGGCGCACCCGTACGGCCGCCAGGAGTGCCGTCGATCACGCGACCCGGGCGGCGATGATCCGCGCACACTCCAGGGACTCCGCGTGCGTGGTGTCCACCTCCAGGTCGTAGACCACACCCCGGTGGACCGGCTTCGCCTGCGTCGCGGCCATTCCCCGCACCCGGTCCCCGCGGGCGACCTCACGGCCCGCGGCGACCACGGCCTCGCACCTGACGCCCACCCACAACACGTCCAGCCCACCGAGAACCTTCCGCCACCCCTGCTGGGAGGCCGCTCCGCCGAGGAAGACGTCGTCGATGACGACCCGGGCACCTGCGCGGGCCGTCGCGGCGACCCCCTCCATCCAGGCCGTCTGCAGCTCCCGGAACGCCGGACCGACGTTCACCCCGCCGTCCGGGGCGAACTCGATCCCCGCGTCCGAGGTCCGCAGGGACGCGGGCATCGCCTCGACCAGCGAGTCGATCGCCACGGCAAGCCACGGATCGGGCAGGACCGCCTGCAGACATCGGACGATCCCGGACTTGCCGGAGCTGGACCCGCCGTTCAACACGATCACCTGAGTTGTCACCCGCTCATGGTAGGAGCACCCGCCCCGGTCTCCGCAGCGAATTTCGGCTGGCGCGCCCTTCTGTCGCACTCCCGGGTGGTCATGGCGGAGGATGTCCTCAAGGCACCGCCCCCGCCCGGCCTGGGCTGTCCGCCAACCCGACGCACCGGAGAGACCTCCATGAGAATCCACCTGACCAGCGTCTTCGTCGACGACCAGGAGAAGGCTCTGCGCTTCTACACGGACGTGTTGGGGTTCGTGACGAAGCACGATGTCCCGGTGGGCGGCGAGGACCGGTGGCTGACCGTGGTCTCGCCGGAGGATCCCGACGGGACCGAACTGCTGCTGGAGCCCTCCGGCCACCCCGCGGTGCGGCCGTACACGACGGCGCTCGTCCAGGACGGCATCCCGGCGACGGCCTTCGCCGTGGACGACGTACAAGCGGAGTTCGACCGGCTGCGCGGGCTCGGGGTGCGCTTCACCCAGGAACCGCAGGAGATGGGTCCGGTCACCACAGCGGTCCTGGACGACACCTGCGGCAACCTGATCCAGATCATGCACAGCAAGTAGTCGCGCGCGGCGGGTGGCAGGGATCGCCTTGTCGCTCGCAGTCGGCGTACCCGTGCCGCGGCCGGCTCAGCGGACTCGGTCGTAGACGAGGGCCAGCGTGCCGTGTTCGCCCGCGCTCTGGCTGGCGAGCGACCACTGCCCCTCGGGCAGGCCGTCGTCGAAGAGGCGCGGTCCGCCGCCGAGGAAGACCGGGAAGATCGTGAGGGCCAGTCGGTCGACCTGGTCGGCCGCCAGCAGTGCCTTGATGACGCTTGCGCTGGAGAGCACGAGGATGTCGCCGCCCTCGGTGGCCTTGAGGTCTGTGACCACGTCGGCGGCCGGTCTGTCGGCGATCGTCGTCCGCTCCCAGGGCGCTTCGCCGAGGGTGGAGGAGAGGACCACCTTGTCGGTGTCGACGAGCCACTTGGCGAAGCCCTCGTCGCGGGGGTCGACACCCTCCATGCCGATGACGGTGGGCCAGAAGCCGAGGAACCCCTCGGCGTTGACCCGCCCGAGCAGCGCCGTCGTCGCCGGTTCCCAGAGGCTGGTCAGAAGGTCGCGGGCGACGTCGCTGTGGGCGTACGGCATCACCCAGCTCATGTCCTCGGGCCTGCCCGGCCGGGCGTAGTGGCCGTCGAGGGAGAGGCTCATGTTGGTGACGACCCTGCGGCCGCCGGCCTGCTCTGTCATGTCGTACCCCTTGTGTCGGTGTCGGCGCGGTCGTTGTCGCTGCCGTCGTGGTCACTGCTCTCGCCCTTGACGCCGTCACTGTCACTGTCGACGGCGTCGTGCGGGTCCGTGGCGAGCGTCGCCGCGAGCTTGTCGAGGCTCTGGCCGAAGCCGATCTCGATGCCCGCGACGAAGTCCGCGGAGTCGATGGTGCTGTCGGTGATCCGGAAGTGGACGTCGAGGTCCGTGCCGGTGCGGGTGGGCCGGAGGGCGTAGTCGACGTGGGAGGTGAAGGCGAGGGCCCCGTCGGGAAGCAGCGGGGAGAGCCGGTAGGCCAGGTGCTCACCGGGGCGCACGTCGACGACCACACCCTCCGCGCGTCCGGCGACCGGGTCGGTGCCGTCGGTGTCCTCGGCATCGCGGTACTCGTGGACGATCCGCTCCCCGGGTCGCGCCTCGAAGACGAGCTCGGAGACGCGAAGGTCGTCGGGCGTCCACCACTGGGCGAGCAGGGCGGCCTCGGTCAGATGGCGCCAGACCAGGCCGGGGTCCCCCGTCAGCGACCGGTGGAACCTGAAGGAGCGGCCGTCGGCCCAGCCCGACTCCTGCGCGGCGAGCCGCTCCGCCTGGAGGCCGATCCCGTAGCGGTCGTAGGTCGCGTACGGGCCGTCGGCCTGGTCCGCGAGGTCCGCGAGCCGGCCGAGTGCGGCCGCGAGATCCCGCAGGGGGGCGGGCCGGAGGGCGTAGACGCGGCGCTGACCGGTGCGCCGGGAGGTGACGACGCCGGCGCGTTCGAGGGTCTGCAGGTGCTTGGTCGTCTGCGGCTGGCGTGCCCCGGCGAGCTGGGCGAGGACGCCGACGGGGCGGGGCCGCTCGGCCAGCAGGCTCACGAGCCGCCACCGGGCCGGGTCGGCCAGTGCGATGAGGAGTGCGTCCATGCAGGCAAGTATTCTCCATGACGCATATTCGCGTCAAGGAATATTTTGCTGCGTCCCGGTCAGGTCGTCAGATCTGCTTCTCCATGCCGATGGCCCGTCGGAGTTCCGCGCTGGCCGCGCCCGGTTCCTGCCGCTGGCTCTCCAGCAGTGCGGCGGCGATGGCGTCGAGCTTGCGCTGGATGGCGTGCTCGGCGCGTCGTTCGGAGTTCTTCAGCAGGGCCAGGAGCAGCAGCGACACGGCGGACATCGCCTCGCCCACGACCAGCAGCCACTGCGTGGGCAGCTTCAGTGTGTGCGCGGTGATCGATCCGGCGACGAGCACGAGGCACACACCGAAGAAGCCGGGAGAGCTGGTGAAGTTCGAAGCGTGTTCCGCGAGCCGTGTGAACCGGCCCGGTCGTTCGCCGTCACGGTGGGCGGGGTGCCGAGGCGCCATCGGATCAGCGACCGTCCTCATGAGACCGGTCGGCAGGGGCGCCCAGCGACCAGCCGGACACGTCGCCGACGCGTCCGCGCCACAGCGGAGCCGTAGCGGTCCCGGGCACGGAGAGGAACGTGACGTCGACGAGGTGGATGAACGCGTGCAGCCCCTCACCCGTCCCCGGCTCCGCCTCGGTCTGTTCCAGGGCGGACCGGACGGTGTGTGCCAGGTGGGCCGCGTGGTCGGCCCGGTCGTCCGCCCCGGTGGCCTTCGACACCACCTCTTCCCAGCGGTCGGCCCAGGCGCGGGAGCCGACCAGGCTGCCGGCGACGATGCCGCCGGGCGTGGTCAGACTGATGGCCACAGCGGCCTCCGGCTGCGCGTCGACCAGCCGCAGCAGGATCTCCAGATGGGCGTCGGCCGCCGGCGCGGCGACTCCGTGTTCACTCACCACAGGTCCTCTCGGGTACGCACCCGGGCACAGCGGACTTCGGCGCGCCGGGCCGCGGGCTGCCGGCGTGGCAGGTAACGGTCGTCAGGGGTTTCGGCTCTGGTCACCTGGTGGTGAGCATGCCCTCCCGCAGGCGCTTCAGGGTGCGCGACAGCAGGCGGGAGACGTGCATCTGGGAGCAGCCGAGCCGCTCGCCGATCTGCGCCTGGGTCAGCTCCTCGACGAACCGCCAGTGGAGGATGTGCCGTTCGCGTTCGTCGAGCTCGGCGAGCAGCGGTGCCAGGGCGTGGAAGTCCTCCACCAGTTCCATGGCCGCGTCGTCGGATCCGATGAAGTCCGCCAGTACGGTCTCGCCGTCCGGACCGCCGCCGATGGTGGCGTCCAGGGAGGAGGAGTTGTAGCCGTTGGCGGCGACCCGCGCCTCGATGACCTCGTCCTCGGTCAGGTCCATCAGCTCCGCCAGCTCCTTGACCGTGGGGGTCCGGCCCATGCGGCTGCGCAGCTCCTCGGTGGCCTTGGCCAGTTGGACCCGGGCTTCCTGGAGGCGGCGCGGCACGTGCACGGACCAGGAGGTGTCCCGGAAGAACCGCTTGATCTCGCCGACGATGTACGGGATGGCGAAGGAGGTGAACTCCACCTCGCGGGATATCTCGAACCGGTCGATGGCCTTGATCAGCCCGATGACCCCGACCTGGACGATGTCCTCCATCCCGTCGGCCCCCCGGCTGCGGAACCGGCCGGCCGCGAAGCGGACCAGGGACATGTTCATCTCGATCAGCGTGTTGCGCGCGTACTGGTGCTCGGGGGTGCCTTCTTCGAGCACCATCAGCTTCTCGAAGAACAGCTTCGACAACACCCTGGCGTCCTTGGGTGCCACCTTGCCGGGTGCGACGACCTCCGGCAGCCCTGCCATCGCCTGGTCGTTGGCCGCCTGTGCGATCGTCGCCGTCATCTGTGCTCTCCTCAGCCGGTCGGTGCCCTGTGTTCGAGCTGATGGGCCGCGCCTACCCCGCCTCGCACCGAGCATGCAGATACGTGCGTGCGGAACCCGGTCCGGCACCGATCCCCGTCGCCCCCGGCCGTCGCCTCCGGCCGGCAGCCGTCGACGCGTGCGGCCCGCCGCACGGATGTGGGGCGGGCCGGGCTCGTGAAGAGGGTGCTCAGGTCCAGCGGTTGGTGCAGCCGGAGGACCAGCGGTGGGAGCTGATGGCGTTGGAGGCGCGTGATCCGTCGCTGAAGACGTTGTCGCGCAGGTCGTCGACGTAGAGTTCGCCGCGCGCGAGACAGCCGGTTCCGCCGCCGTAGTTGGCGAGGTTGTAGAACTGGACGTTGTTGACGCCGCCGGAGTAGGTGCCGGTGTTCAGGATGGACCAGGCGAAGTTGTCGTCGGCGCCGGTGAAGGTGCCGGAACCGTCTCCCCAGTTCGCGTCGTTGCCCGCGGCCGTGCCGAGCAGGGTGGCGCAGTCCGTCAGGAGGTAGGCGCGCATGTTGCCGTCTTCCCGGTGCGCGTTGTACTGGGCGTCGCAGTTGGGCCCCTGGGCGCCGGCCGGGGCGGCCTCGGCCGTGGCCGGCAGCGCGGTGCCCAGGGCGATGGTCAGTCCGGCGGCGGCCAGGGCGGCCCGGATCTTTCGCATGGTCTCTCCCTCAGATGCGTGGTGATCTCTTTGTGGAACGGTCAGTTGGCGGCGGCGCGCATCCTGTCGGCCTCGGCGAGAGCGGCCAGCCGCATAGCTTCGCTGGTGCGGATCTCGTCGGAGTAGCGGCGGCGTACGGGATCGCCGTATTCCCGATCCAGCCGTTCCGCGGTCGCGGCCAGCGAGGACGTACGCGCGCAGGTGGCCTCCGCGAGGGCCAGCCGCACCTCGACGGCGTCGGCCCGGGTGTCGCTCAGCCCGGCGGTCCGTTTCGGCAGGTCGGTCTGTACGGCCTCCGGATCGGCGTAGGCATGTCCGGTCTCTCGGTCCATGCAGTGCGACCAGGCACGCAGCGCGTCGGTGAAGCGGCGGTCCTCGACGAGTCGTGGCGCGTACAGCGCCCGGAGGTTGGTGGCGACCTTGTCGGCACGGAAGAACGTCTCGACGTCGCCGTACAGCTTCTCTCTCGCCTCGGACTCGCAGCCGCCGACCGCCGTCCGGATGGAGCCGCCGGCCGGCAGGCGGACGGAGAGCACCGGCGTGTCCGGTCCGCCGCTCAGGGCGGTGAGGTAGCGAGCCCGTGCCGCCCGGGGCAGGCCGCCCCGGTAGGCGATGTTCGGGTCGCTCTTCTTCATGACGAAGAAGCTCCGCTGTATCGCTCCGCCGTACCCGTGCGCCCGCGCCCAGACGACGTCGGCGCGTACGAAGGGGTGCTCGAAGGCGCGCAGGTCCTCCGGAGCGAGCGGGGCGAGGACCCAGTAGGAGAATCCCCGCTTCTTCATGCAGGCCTTGACGAGTGTCTGTTCCGCCTGGTCGACGCGGCTCTGTTCGGCGGCGGTCAGCTCGCGCGTGGGTCCCGTGGGCGAGGGGCGGGCGGCCGGCGTCTCGTCGCCCGGCGCCGAGCCGTCCACCATCAGCAGGCCGAGGGCGGCGGCGCCGGCCAGTACGGCTGTCACGACGCCGACGACGGCGGCACGTCGGTGCACGGTGTTCCCCCCCCCAACCCGTCCGCGGCAAGCGGCTCTGCGTTGCCCCACAGGCTGTCGTCAGCGGCGCGGGACGGCCACACCCTGAAGGTGTGGCTTCAGGGTCGTGTCGAACGTCCTGGTCGGCGGGGCGGTCGTCGCGCACGCCAGCAGAGCGAGCCCCGCCGGCGTGATGGTGTGCAGCATGTTCTTGCTGCGCCGCACGCTCAGCAGCAGCCCGGCCTCACGGAGGACGGACGTGTGCTGGCTGACGGCGGGCCCGGAGATGCCCAGCCTCCCCGCCAGTTCACTCGTCGTACGGCCGGACACCACGGCTTCCAGTACGGCGGCGCGCGTCCGGCCGATGAGCGCGCCGAGCGGTTCGGCGGTTCCGGCCGGATCGGGCCCGCCGAGCCCGTGCTGAAGGGGATACGCGAGCACGGGCGTACGGGCACCGTCGACGAGGGTGACCGGCCTGCGGGCGCAGAAGAAGGAGGGCTGCAGCAACAGCCCGCGGCCGTCGAGACGCAGGGTGCGCTCGACCGGGTAGTCGGCTTCCAGGACGGGGGGCTGCCAGCGCAGCACGGGTCTGAAGCCCGCGAGAAGCCCTTCGGCACCTCCGTCCATCACCGCCCGCGCGCGCAGGGCACGGTCGGCGTCCACATGGGCCCGGATGTGCTCCCAGAACGGAGCCAGTGCGTGCTGGTGGTACGCGCGCAGAGCGGTGCCGAGTCCGCGCAGGGCCCAGGGCTCGCCGTCGGCCAGGGCGTGGACCTCGGCCGGCAGGGGGCGGCGAAGTCCCGCGGCCAGTCTGGACATGTCCGTCCGCAGCCAGGCGCGCGGGACGCTCAGCACGGTGTCGAGCGCGCTCTCCAGGTCGAAGGATCCGCGGAGGTCGGGGGTGAGGAAGTCGGGCGAGTATCCGCGCGGAGGTAACAGCACGGCGAGGGCCGCACAGGCCGGCGGCAGCGGTAATCGAGTCCGCCGTCTCCACGCGCGAACGGCCGGTACGCCATCACGCGCGGAGACGAGTGCCTGGAAACTGTTGGTGATCTCCCACAACGGGTCGGGGGCCGTCGCGACCCGGACCCGCGCGAGATCGTCACTGGTGAAATGCACCCGCAGCATGAGATCTCCGATGGTGGTCGGTCATCGGTCGAGCGTCACACTGACCGGCGCGCACAGGTGCGGACAAGGCGCCATTCGGTCGCATGGGGACCTGCTGGAGAAGTCGGCCCGGCCCCGGGCTGTCGTCCTGCGGCACGGCGCCGCAAGGGGACCGAACCATGACGTCAAACGCCTTTCTTCGCCCGGTAGTTGGCGGCACGTCACCGCGATGCCCTCCGCTATGCTCAGCCCCGTTCGAACAAACGACGACGGACCGAACGAGCGATGACCGGTGAGCGCCGAGGCCACCGGGAAGGAAACGTGAGCGAGCACGTGACATCCGGAAACGGCGATCACCAGGCGGCGACGCGTTCGGAACGCGGCTCGAATCCACTGATCGCCGGGCGATATCTCCTCCACGACGTCCTGGGCAGAGGCGGCATGGGCACCGTCTGGCGCGCCCACGACCAGCTGCTGGACCGACCGGTCGCCGCCAAGGAACTGCACCTGCACACCTACGGCGACGAGGAGCACCGCATACGGTTGCGCCGCGCCGTCCGCGAGGCGCGCGCGGTCGCCCGGGTACCGCATCCCCACGTGGTCGGCATCCACGACCTGGTCGAGTCCGAGGACCGGCTGTGGATCGTCATGGAACTCGTCGACGGCCCCTCGCTGGCCCACCGGATCGCCGAGACCGGACCGCTCGCCCCGCAGCACACCGCTGCCCTCGGTCTGCAACTGCTCGACGCGCTGGAAGCCGTGCACGCGGCCGGCACCCTGCACCGCGACGTCAAACCCGCCAACGTCCTGCTGCGCCGCGACGGCGGCGCCGTCCTCACCGACTTCGGCATCGCGGCCCTGGACGACGGCGAGTTCCTCACCGGCACCGGCCAACTGGTCGGCTCCCTGGAGTACATGGCGCCCGAGCGGGTGACGGGATCGGACAGCGGCCCGGCCTCCGACCTGTGGTCACTGGGCGCGACCCTCGCCACGGTCTGCAGCGGTCGGTCTCCCTTCCGAAGACCGGGAGCGCCCGCGACGCTGCACGCGGTGGCGTACGAGGAGCCCGCCCTGACGGAGCGGCTCGGCCCGCTGCGCCCGGTCGTCGAGGCGCTGCTGCGCAAACCCCCGGGCGAGCGCCCCTCGGTGGCCGTCGCCCGTTCCGCGCTGCGAGGTGTGGTGGCCGGGGAGACGTCCGCCGAGCCGCTGCCGTCGGCGACCGTGCGCGTACCGCAGCCGTCGGACCGGCTGGCCGACGCGGACACGGTGACCCAGGGGCACGGGCGGTTCGTTCCGGCCGGGGCGACCGGATCCACGGCGCACCACACCACGTCACTCAGGCCGGCGCCGCATCCGGCGTCCCGCCCGGCGGGGCCGAAGCGGGGGTGGTGGGCGCTGGCCGGCACGACGGTCCTGGCGGCCGGCGTCGTGGGCGGTCTCTTCCTCACCGGGACGCTGCCGCTCACCGAGGATCCCCGGACGACGACCACCAGCCAGGTCGTCGAGGCGGCGGACGGCTGGCAGTCCAGGCTCTCCGTCCAACAGGGAGACCGCGTCACCGTGCGGTTCGTATCGGGCCAGTGGACGGTCGACCACCGGAACCATCCCATGACCGGGCCGACCGGCTACGACGCGAGCACCGACCGGTCGCTGGAGGGAGCGAAGAACTGCAAGGTCCAGCCCGCGGCACCGTTCGGCACCCTGCTGGCACGCCTCGTGGGCGAGCAGGACTTCCCCGTCCGCTCCGTCGGGCGGAAGCTCACCTTCAGGGCGACCGGGAACGGCACCCTGCAACTCGGCATCAACGACGCCGGCGGGTCCTGCTCCCAGGACAACAAGGGCTCCCTCACCGTGCGGGTGAGCGTCACCCACCAGCCCTGACGGGCGGCGACCGCACGATGCCGCCCGGCGATCCACGCGTGCGCTCCTGCCCAGCACGGGAGGACGGTCCCTCGCGGCAGCTCCGTACAGAACCGGACCGGCCGCGTCACGAAGAAGGCGGTCCGGACGCCTCCAAGGGTGACCGATGAGTTCCGCGGCCATGATGGGTCCAGCTCCACGACACATCGAGATCCATCGGAAGGCAGCAGGTCATGTCCTCATCGGTGCTGTACATGTCGATGTCGCTGGACGGCTACATCGCGGGTCCCCACGACGAACCGGGCAACCCCGGCGGCGACGGCTTCGGCCGACTCCACGAATGGGTCCTCACCCCGGACGAGGAAGGCTTCCGGACGTCCGGGCCGGCCGGTGAGCTGATGGACGAAGTGAGCGCGACCGGCGCGGTCCTCGTCGGACGGCGGACCGCGGAGCAGGTCGATCACTGGGGCGGAGATCATCACCGTCGTGGTGTGCCGATCTTCGTGGTCAGCCACCGGCCACCGGGCCCCTCTGTCGCCGGCCGTCCGCTGGTGACGTACGTGACCGACGGGATCGGGAGCGCGATGGCACAGGCGAAGGCCGCGGCCGGCGACCGGGACGTGCTGGTGCACGGCGCGTACACGGCGCAGCGGGCGCTGGAGGCCGGGCTGCTGGACGAGGTGCAGATCCATCAGGTCCCGGTGCTGTTCGGCAGTGGCCGACGGCTGTTCGACGTGCTGCCCTCGCGGATCGAGCTGGAGATCGTCCGGGTGGTCGACACGCCGGAGGCCACCCATATCCGCTACCGCGTGGGCCGCTGAGCGCGCAGGCCGGAGGATCGTTCACTTGTCGAGTCGGTCGGCCAGTTCGGACAGGCCGTCGGCGTACAGGTCGAACCGGTCCGAGGAGGTGGGCGGGTCGCCGACGGGGCGGGCGACGTAGGCGGTGCGCAGGCCGAGAGCCTGGGCTCCACGTAGGTCCCAGGCGTGGGCGGCGACCATCAGCACGCGCTCCGGCGGTCGCCCGGAGACGGTGACGGCCAGCCGGTAGACCGCTGGGTCCGGCTTGTACGTCCGGGCGTCCTCGGCGGACAGGGCCTGGTGCCAGCGCAGTCCGGCGTGGGCGTTGAGTGCCAGCAGCGCCGTCCGGCTCGCGTTGGAGAGTCCGATCAGCGGGAACCGCTCGGCGATGCGAGCGAGCCCGGCGACGGTGTCGGACCACGGCGGCAGCCGCCGAGCCGACAGGGCCAGCGCCGCCCCGGCCCTCGGGTCGGCCACACCGGCGGCGTCCGCGACAAGCCGGGCGGCTTCCTGTTCGAGGACATCGTTGGTGACGTACGGCCGCACGCCGTCGACGATCCGACGCTGCTCACGTTCGATGTGCTCCTGCCACACCGACAGGAGCCGCTCGATCGCGGGATGGTCGAGCGACGGGGCGAGTTCGCGAAGGCCGGCACGGAGACCGGCGGGTTCGTCGACGAGCGTGCCGAGCACGTCGAACACGACGACATCGATCTCCAACTCCGGCATGGGCGAGGCCTCCTGGGCGAGACAAGGCGGAAGGGGCTGTCGTCCGAGCGTAGCGGGAGCGGTCACGGTCGCGGCCGGGCCCGTCGACTCCCGCCGCTCGGAGAAAATCCATCCCACGCGACGCCGGACAGCCCCTAGTGTTCAGGGGCAACGGTCCATCCACGAGGAGCTGGGACATGGTCGGTCGCCCGAGCACGCGTTGACGTCGTAGGCCGTGATCGGCCCGTCATCGCGTGCTGCCCTCGACGGTGCGGCACAGCGAGCCTTCTCCCGCCTGAACCGCCGGAGTGCCTTCCGGGCGCCCGGGATCGGCGGGCCTCCTCGTTCTGGGCAACTCAAGGGATCCCGGTGTCGTCCGCTTCCGCTTCCTCTGCCGAATCCGCTTCCGGTCGGCCTGTGCCGCCGAGACCGAACCTGTGGCGGGACGCCGACTTCCGTCGACTCTGGGTGGGCCAGACGGTCTCCCAACTCGGCGAGCACACCACTGTGGTGGTGCTTCCGCTCTTCGCCGTCCTGACGCTCGAAGCCGGTGCCGGGCAGCTGGGCGTCCTCCGGGCAGTGGGGCAGGCGCCGATCCTGCTGCTCTCGCTCTTCGTCGGCGCGTGGGTGGACCGATGGCGGACCCGCACGGTGATGGTGCTGACCGACATCGGCCGGGCCGTGGCGCTGGGTTCCGCCGCGGTGGCCGGGCTGTTCGGCTGGCTCGGTCTGCCCGCGCTGTTCGTGGTCGCCTTCACCGTCGGGGCCCTGTCCGTGTTCTTCGACGTGGCCTACCAGGCGTCTCTCGTACGGCTGGTGAGACGTGAGGAGTTGGTGCGGGGCAACAGTGCGCTCGAAGGCAGCCGGTCCGCCGCGCAGATCGGCGGTCCGGCCCTCGGCGGTGCGTTGGTGTCCCTGCTGTCGGCGCCGATCGCGGCCGCCACCGGCGCACTGTTCTTCGCGCTGTCGTTCCTGTCGATCCGCCGGATCCGCCGCCGCGAATCGATCCCGCCCATCCCGCCGCCCTCATCGACCCCGTCGATCCCGGAGCACCCGGAGCACTCGGAACGTTCGCCTCGGGTCTGGCGTCGGATCCAGGAGGGCCTCCGGTTCGTCGTCGGCGACACCTCGCTGCGGACCGTGTGCCTCGCCTCGGCCGCCTTCCAGTTCTCCTTCGCGGCCACCATGACCGTCTACCTGCTCTTCCTGCCCCGGGAACTGCACCTGTCCGGCACCGCTGTCGGACTGGCGCTCGCGGCGACCGGGCCGGGCGCTCTCCTGGGTTCGATGCTGGCCGCCCGGCTGCCGAACCGGTTCGGGTACGGCCCGGTGCTCGTGGCTGCGGCCGTGGTGGGTGACGGCGCGTTCCTGTGCGTGCCGGCGCTGCACGGTTCCTCCGCGCTGACCATTCCCGCGCTCGTGGCGATCAGCTTCGTGTTCGGGACCGGCGGCCAGTTGGTGAATGTCACGGTCATGGCGGTGCGACAGGCCCGCACTCCGGACGGGATGCAGGGCCGCGCGGCAGCGACGATCACGTTCGTCGGCATGGGGATGGCTCCGCTCGGCTCCCTACTCGGCGGCTTTCTCGCGAGGGAGTGGGGGTTGCGCACCAGCCTCCTGGTGACGGCCGCGGGCATGATGCTGTCCCCCACGCTGATGGTCCTGTCCCCGCTCGCCCGGCTCGGGCGCGCGCTTCCGCACCCCGCCCCTGACACGAGCCTCACCCCGGGCGCGCCACCAGCCCGCCGGGGTCGGCCGGGTCCTGGTTGAGGACGCGGACTCGGGAGAACCACCCCCGGAGCAGCTGCTGTTGAACGATACGGCGCGGCCTCTTCTCCGCCCTCGGGATCAGTACGCCGTCGTCCGGGACTCCAAGTAGTCCTCCAGGAAGGCGTACTTGGCCGCGCCGTCGACCGCCGGGGAGGGTGGTGAAGCGGTCGCCGGGACACGGCCGTTCAGGACGTCGTCGAAGTCGGTGCCGGTGGCCGGGGCGTCGGGCGCGTCGACCTTCGTGACGATCTCGTCGGCGGTCGGCGGTCGGCGCCCGCGGCCCGGCCGCCGGGGTGACGCCCCTGTCGGGTGCCCGCTATCCCCGGGTGAGTTCGAGGACGGTCGCCATGTCGCTGAACGGGATCAGTTCCTCGCCGACGATCTGGTGGGGTTCGCTACCTTTGCCGGCGATCAGGACGATGTCGTCCGGGGCCGCCGCGGAGAGCGCGAAGGCGACGGCCTGACGGCGGTCGGTGAACTGTTCGAACGGGGTGCCGGTGGCCACGATGCCCGGAACGATCTGGTCGAGAATGACCTGGGGGTCCTCGTTGCGGGGGTTGTCCGACGTGAGGACGCACAGGTCGGAGTGGGTTCCTGCGATCCTGCCCATGTCCGCACGCTTGGTGACGTCCCGGTCCCCGCCGCACCCGAAGACCGTGATGACCCGGCCCTTCACGAAGCCGCGGATCGTGGTCAGGACCTTGTCCAGGGAGTCCGGTGAGTGGGCGTAGTCCACGATCACCGACGTGCCGCTCGGCGTCCCGACCCGCTCGAACCGGCCGGGCACCGCGGGCATCCGGTCCAGGGCGGCGACCAGTCCGCCCAGGTCGTGGCCCAGCACATGGCAGGCCGCCACGGTGGCCAGCGCGTTGGCCACCGAGAAACGGCCCGGGATGGGGATCGCCGCCGGGAGCTTGCGCCCGTCGTGATGGAGCGTGAACCGGGTGCCGGAGGCGTCCACGCTGATGTCGGTGGCCCGGTAGTCCGCCTCGGCGTCCAGCGCGTACGTGGTCACCCGGTCCGGCATCATCGCCTGGATCGCGACTCCCACCGGGTCGTCGGCGTTGACCACCGCGTGCCGGCACAGGCCCTGGAACAGGCGCAGTTTGGCGTCCCGGTAGTTCGCCATCGTTCCGTGATCGTCCAGGTGATCCTGCGTCAGGTTGGTGAAGACACCGACATCGACGAACGTTCGGTCCATGCGGTGCGTCAGCAGTCCCATGGAAGTGGCCTCCAACACCACGCTGCCGACTCCGCGGTCGCGCATGCAGCCCAGCAGGTACTGCAGGTCCGGCGACTCCGGCGTGGTCAGGACGGACCTGGGCATCGGGATGAGCTCGTCGCCTATCCGGCTGCCGGCCGTCCCGATGACGCCTACCTTCGAGCCCTCGGAGATCCGCAGCACCGACTCGACCATGTACGAGATCGAGGTCTTGCCGTTGGTGCCGGTGATCGCCACCAGGTCCATCCCGCGCCCCGGCTCACCGAAGTAGCGGGAGGCGACGACCGCGGCGGTCGTCCGGGTGTCGGGTACGCGGACGACGCACACGCCGGGATCCGACGCCCACGCCGACACCGCGTCCGCCGGTGTCACGGCGTCGACGAGTATCGCCGTCGCGCCGCGGGCGAGAGCCGGGGCCATCGCGGCGGGACCGCCCTCGCGATGACCGGGAACGGCGATGAACAGCGACCCCGGCGTCACCCGGGCGACGTCGAAGGTGGTGCCCGTGGTGATCCACGTCCTCGCCGGGTCGCCCTGCAGAACGTGATGCTCCTGCCCCGCCAGCAACTCGCTCAGCTTCACGGTGATCCTTTCGAAGGTGGCTCGGCCTGTTGTACGGGCTTCGCCAGGCGACAGCCCCGGCGGTGCGCCGGAAGCTGCGGTGATGTCGTGGAGCGCCTGCCGCGGGCGCGTTCGATCAGAGCCGAGAGCCGGATGCGTGGCGGCTCACGGCGACGGCGCGAGTCCTGTGAGGTGTCTCGCGGGTCCTGCGAGGTGTCTGAGGAAACTGCCGGAACAACCGGAGCAACCGGAGCAACCGGACCGGGTCAGACCGGTGATCCGCCCGGGCAGGACATGAGGAATCGCTAGCCGTGGCCGTGCAGCGCAACGCGGCCGGTCGCGGGCGCGTCGATGTCGGCCGCCGTCGCCGGGCCGAACGGCACCGGTCCCAGGGCGGCCGGGCACATCACAGGGGCGGCCTGTTGCAGGCGCTCCCCCACGGCATGTGCACGACTCATACGCCGAGTGTACGTCCGCCCGAACAGCCCGAACACCGCTGCCGCACGCGGACGGCGAATGCCGTGCCGCGCCGCGTTCGCGGGGGACTTCCCCCGCTCTGGCGCGATCAGGTACCTGCTAGGTACCATGCCTGTCATGCCATCGTTGAATGTGACCTTTACGGACGAGGAGATGGAAGGCGTCCGTGCGGCAGCCGCCGCCGAGGGCAAGAGCCTCAAGCAGTACATGCACGACCTCGGCGTTCGCGAGATGCACCGCAAGCGGTTCGTCGCCGGTGCCGCCTCCTGGGCGGACAAACTGCGTGACGAGTTCGACGACGCCTTCCCCGACGAGGTGCCTCCGTCACAGCGTGACCGGGGAGCCACCGCCGCCTGATGAGCGAGATCCTCTACATCGACGTCTCCTGGCTCCTGGACGTCCAGGAGGCGGCGCTCGGAAACGGCGACGTCTCGGTCACCGACTACTCGGCGCTCGTGGCGGCCGTGGCCCGGCACCGGACGCGCATGCCGACCCTTGAGACGTCCAATCCCGATACCGCGTGGCGGGCGGCGGCGCTGCTGCACACCATCGTGCGCCTTGAGCCACTGCCGTATCGCAACAGCCTGTTCGCCGCGTTCGTCGCGGCCCAGTTCATGGCCCAGTCCGGGCAGGGAATCGATCCCCCGTACGGGGCGCTGTCGGATCTGATCAGGAAGGTCCGCGAGACCCGGCTGACGATCTACTCGGTGGCGGACGCCCTGCGCTCCTGGGAGATCTGACTCCGCGCCCGGAGCACGTCCCGGGCGAATTGGCGCTTTTCCCAATCGCCCGTGGGCCGACCTTCGGGAGTGACGGCGACACACCCACCGGCAGCGTGCACATCGTCGACCTGCCGGATCCCGCCGCTGCCCGGGCCGTTCGCCTTCGACGAGCCCAACTACCAGGCCGGTGTGTACCGGGACATGCTGCTGCGCCGGTGGCGCAACACGCTGGGGCGCGCCATGTGGGACTTCCCCAGCGGCGCGACCGGTGGCAGCAGGTACCTGGTGCTCGGCCACGGCGCGGGGCAGGCCGCAGACCTCGCGGTACCGGCCTGCGCGGACGAACTGATCGCCTACGGACCGCTGCTGTCCGACGACGGTACAGCTTGGCTGGGTACGGCGGCACTGGTCCGAGCGCCGGACCGTGACACAGCACTCGCGGTCCTGACCGCGGAGCGCTACGCCGCTGTCGAGGTCCACACCTGGCAGTTCGACGGACGGACGTCATCAACCGAGATGACCTCGTGAACCGAGGCGACGTGGCCTAGCGGATCTCGCCGGGCAGCGGGACCCGTGCCGGCTGCTTCGACCACTGTGCAGCCGGCCGTCGGCGCCGGGACTGGTTGCGGACTTCGCGCAGGGACAGCCTGCGGCCGTCGTCGGTGGTGATGTGCCAGAAGGCCATGCCGGTGCAGCGGCGAGTGCCGCACACGGTTTTCCCGGCCTCGTCCGCGCTGTTGTAGGGGTCGCCGCTGGGCAGGGTGATGACGCCGTCGGCGTCGACCGTGGCCGTATAGCGGTGACCTCTGTGGTCGGCCTCCAGCAGGGTGCCCGGGGCCAGGACGCCCTCGCGCATCATCCAGGCCAGGTCGGTGCGCAGCGGGCGACGGCCTGGTGTGGGCGCCGGTCGGGCCGGAGGGGCGGAACGTGGTGTCCGGCCGGTGGGGTGCTGGGGGGCGGGTGGGCGCAGCCCGAGGCGGTGGGGGTCCCAGATGCGCAGGCACAGGCGGCGGTACAGCTCGCCGCGGGTTTCGACGGCCTGCTTCATCGTGGCGCGGCCCAGCTCGTGGAAGTGGCGTTCGATGTCGTTGTCCGCGATGAACCCCTTCAGGGCGGGGTGGTTCCTGCGGTAGTCGGGGGCGAGGATCGCGGCCAGGGCGTTCTCCCCGGCGTACTGGTGCCGTTTGGTCGCCAGGGGCAGGTCTTTGTGGCCGGTGTCGTCGCGCTGCCGCAGCAGGACCAGGACGCCGAGGCGGGCACGCCAGGCACGGAAGGTGGCCTCGTCCGGCGCCTCGTGCGGGACATGACGTTCTGAACGGTCGGCGTAGAGGTGCTCGATCCGCCAGGTGTGCTCGGCGCCGAGGTAGCCGGTGCTGAGGTCGGTTCCGCCCAGTCCGGTTTCGACGTGCGCGGTCAGGCGGGCCAGGAGATAGCGCACTTGGGCCTTGTTGTTGCCGCGCATTCCGAACGTGGCGATCTGTTCGAAGGCGGTGTCGGGCAGTTCGGCCGAGAGCGCTTGGGCGACGTCGGCGACCGTGGCGCAGGCTCTCAGGCGGGGAATGAGGCGGTGGATGTCGTTCTGGAAGTCCCCGGCCTGGACGGGTTCGTCGTTGAGGACTCGCTCGACGTAGAGACGATCGAGGAGGTTGGCGATCAGGGCCGCCTTCTGCCTGGCCGACGTGTCGGTGTCGTGTGGCTGGATCGCCGCCAGGATCAAGGCCATCTGGCCGGTCAGGCCGTTGGTCTCGTTGTAGTAGAGCCCGGCCAGCCCCTGGTCGAAGTAGGGGCGTTTGCAGGCTTGCAGGAAGGTGCGGTGATGGGCCGCCAGCCGCAGGAGGTCCTCGACGAGGCGGAAGAAGTCGTCCGCCTGGCGCAGTCCGATGCGTTCGCGGTTTCTGCGCACCCAGATGTGCAGTGCGGCGTCGATCTGCGGCCCGTCGGCCGTGTCGGTGTCCTCGCCGAAGTCGGCGTAGCGGGCCAGCAGCGCGGCCTTGAGGAAGGTGCGGGGTGCGTCCATGTCGTCGCGGACGCCGGTGAGTTCGGCGAGCATGTGTCGCCACTGCACGTTGAGCTTCTCCTCGTCCCTGCCGACGTTCGACAGCAGGAAGCTCTTCACCAGGTCGACCGGGGTCAGTCGGGCTCCGCGGTCGTTCATCGACTCGAAGATCCGGAAGCCGCTGCCGTAGTTGGGGGCGCGGATGCCGACCATCACTACCTTCGACAGCAGCCAGTCCACGAACTGCGGACAGCGCTCGGCCTCCAGCCGGGCTTCCAGGAGGTCGGCGATCTGCCGGCTGCGTTCGCACAGGTTCCGCACCGACAGTGAGGCCTGCGGCGGCACTTCGTAGGGCCGGCCGCGGTAGAGGGCCTCCAGCACGTTCTGGCGTTCCTCGATGTCGAGACGGAACATCGGCCGGTCACCATGGCCGAAGTCGGTGATGACCCGGTCCAGTTTGCTGGCCGCGTTCCGCTGCTCCCAATCACCGGCAGCCCGGTAGAGGTGCAGGAACAGCAGGTGCAGCGTGGTGAACCGCTGCTGTCCGTCCACGAGGAACCGCTGGCTGCGGGACTGCTGGACGTACACGAACGGGCCGAGGAAGAACGCTTCCTGGTCCCTTTGGTGTGCCCTGCCCTGACGCCCCAGTGTCTCGAATTCCTCGAAGGCCGCGAAGAGGTCCTCCACCAGCGTGCGGACGTCCTCGGCCGACCACGCGTACTCCCGCTGGTAGTACTCGATGCGGTAACGGGCCTGCCCGAACAGCTCTTTGAGATCGAACGTGTCGCCCTGGATCGCACCAGCCGCCACCTCAACCACCCCCGGGCAGACGTCCGCACACCCCAACTCACTTCACAACGTAAGCATTTACCCAACGCGGACGCCCGTACAACCAACGGGAGCGCCCCACACCCGTACGAGGGGCGTTTCGAGGGGGCGTCGTTGACGGTGTGTCAGTCGGGTGGTGACGCGGTGCCGGAATCGGTCCCGTCGGTGGCCCGTCGCCCGCGGTGACGGGAGAGGAGGGTCGTCCCGGCGATCACCGCACCGGCGGCCACGACCTTGGCGGCCCCGTAGTAGGTGCCCCAGCGCTCGTCGAACGCGGTGCCGCTCAGGAACAGCCACAGCAGCGCCACCACGCCGAGGGCGGTCAGGAGCAGTCCGCCGACCGGCCCCAGGCCCGCCCACCAGGGGTCCGTACCGACGGGCGGAGTCTCCGCCTCCTGATCCTGCCGCCGTTCGCTCACGCACTCCCCATTCCCTTCCATGGCGGCTTGGCGACGCGCAGGGAAGGTCGTTGATCAACTGAGGGAAGGGACGCAGCCGTTGCTCCCGTGGTTCCCGTTCACATGGGGCGCCCGCGCGGCCGGTGGCGTTTCGGGAGAAGGGTACGAGCCGAGCCGATATCGTACGTATGTGCGACCATGGCGGCGCCGACTGGACGAGCATCGGGGGATTCATGGACGTGGACCTGGTGAAGGACCTGGGCCGTCCGGATCGGCGTATCGCGGCGGCGGACGTCCTGGCCGCGGGTGGGGCCGTGGCGGCAGGGGTGATCGTGCGTGAGTTGGCGGACGAGTCGTCAACCGTCGAATGGCGGGAGGCCGTTCCCGTACTCCGGCGGATCGGAAGCGTGGCCTTCGATCACCTGGTGCGGGGACTTCTCGACGCGCCGACCGAGAAGACGCGGGCTCGGGTCGGTTTCGCGTTCGCGCGGCTGGGAGCGGAGGCCCTCGACCGGTACACGGACGCGCTGTCGCATCCGTCGCCGTTCGTCCGCCGCCAGGCGGTGCTGGGGATCCAGCACTGCGACGGGGCGGGCCTGGCAGCGGTGCCCGCTCTGTTGCCGTTGCTCGGTGACACCGATGGCGAGGTCGCCGAGCAGGCGCAGGACACCCTGATGTTCCGCGGCGGAGGCATCGAGGAGAGCCTCGTGCCGCTCCTCCAGCGGATCCGGCGGGAGGGTCCCGGCCGACAGCGGGCACGGGCGCTGACCGTGCTCGCGACGCTCGGCGGTGAGAGCGTGCTGTCCGCCGAGGACGTGGCGGCGGTCGAGCGGCTCATCCGCGTCAAGCTCGTGGACGACCGGCCGACGGCGTTGTGGGCCTGCGGGAATCACTGGATCGCGGTGCCGAGCGGGGACCAGGCCGGGATCATCGGCGTCCTGGGACTCTCGGACCCGCGACCCGCGACCTTCGCCCTGGGCAACGACATCGTGGACCACGACGGCCACGGGGTCGAGCCGGGCGGCCATGACGGTTTCACCCGGGTCTTCGTCACCCCCGAACTCGACGGGTGGACCTTCGTGCTCGGAGCGTGGTGCGACCCCTGCGACGCTGAGCGCGGCGAGGACGTCCTGAGGCTCTGCACCGCGCTCAGCGCACGCTTCGGACGGGCTCAGGCGTACTACTACGGCGCCCAGGGCGACGGCTCCGCCTGGCTCGTCGCCGAACACGGCACGGTGATCCGGCGCTACTGCGAGACCGGCGAGGGCGAGGACGAGCTTCTGACATTGGGCGATCCTCTGCCGTTCGAGCGGCTGCGCCGCGAGGAGCTCGGCCTCCCGCCCGAATGGGACGCGGCACTGGAGTCCGAGGACGACGCGGACGAATGGAAAGGGGCCACGTTCGATCTCGCGCCGGAGATCGCCCGGGCTCTTGGTTCCAGCCCTCTCACCATCGGCCCGGACACTCCCTCCCGTGGCGCCGGCGTCATCGCCCTGACCCCGTACGCGATCGCCCATGGCGTACCGGCAGGCGCCTACCGCATCTGAGGGCCACAGACGTCAGTGGCCGGAATCCCCCGCCCTGGTGGGCAGTCGGCCGCGCGCTGGGTATTGCTCAAGCACCGGTGGAAGCGGGGGCAGGGGGGCTGGCACTGTGGCACGCCTGTCGTGGACGTCCAGCGCCGCCCCGTCACCCCGCTCACGAGAACGCTCCGCCGTACGCAGCCTGCGAGCCCAGGGCCTGTCCGGGCCCCGATTCCGCGACGTCCTGCCGGCCCTCGCCGGGGTGGTCGCGGCGGTGTGCGCGGTGGTCGCCGGACTCGCCGCGGGCTACCGCGCGGCCGGGACCGGCGTCCCGGTCGCCGGGACCGTTCTCCTGCTGCTCGCCGTCACGGTCGTGATCCGGCGCCGACGCCCGCATGCCCGCCGCCGCCGCGGCTACTACACCCCGGAGGAACTGCTTGAACTCGACACTCAGGGACTCGCGTTGGCGGTGGCACGGATGCTGCGGCGGGACGGGTGGCGCGTACGGCTGCTGCCCGCACCCGAGCGGCCACGGCTGTACGCCCGGCACGCCGACGGGCAGCAACTCGACGTGGCGTTCCGGCCGGTGGCGGAGCCGCTGCCCGACGAGGACTTACCGCACCCCCGTGCACCCCGGGGGAACGCGGAGTCGTACCGCCACCTGGTCGTGCACCGGGGGACCTTCCAGGCCCGTGACATCCGCTGGGCACAGCGCCAGGAGAACACCTGCCTGCTCGACGGCTCCGTACTCCGGCGCTGGGCCAGGGGATCCTGCCTCAGCGAACTGCTTCCTCAAGGGTGAAGGCGATCTTTCGGTGCGGGCCGCGCGACGGCAGGACAGCGACGCCTCTCCCCCGCACACCCGGCGCGGACCGGCCAATTGTGTGTCACAGCGGTGGCGGCCCGTCGTCGGGGCGCGGCTGGCACGGCCCGGGGACGGGCCGCGTCCGGGTCGGGCCGACCGGAGCGGCGGGTATCCGGGGCACACTGGTAAAATGGGGGCACGCTTCGACGCCGCCGGGGCCCGTACCAAGGGGTACGGGCCCTGATGCGTTGCGGGCGTCAGACCAAGGAAGGTTCCTCATGAACGCGAAGCCGCCAGCCCCAGGGCTCTCCCGTGCCGGCGAGCAGCAGCCGGAGACGGTGCCCGAGGGCACGCCCTCGACACCGCAGACGGGCGCCGCGGGTCTGCCTCCGGCCGCGTCCTTCGACGTCCTCGGACTGCCGCCGGAGCTGGTGCGGACGATGACCGGCCTCGGCGTGAAGGAACCTTTCCCCATCCAGGCGGCGACGCTGCCCAACGCGCTGGCCGGACGCGACGTCCTCGGCCGGGCGCGGACCGGTTCCGGCAAGACGCTGGCCTTCGGGCTCGCGATGCTCGTCCGGACGGCCGGCCGGCGAGCGGAGCCCAAGCGGCCGCTGGCACTGGTCCTGGTGCCGACCCGGGAGCTCGCTCAGCAGGTGGGCGACGCGCTGGAACCGTACGCGCAGACGATGAAGGTGCGGATGACGACGGTGGTCGGCGGCCTGTCGATCAACCGGCAGCAGGCGGCGCTGAGGGCCGGGGCCGAGGTGGTCATCGCGACGCCGGGGCGGCTGACCGACCTGGTGTCGCGCCGGGACTGCCTGCTGAACCAGGTGCGGATCACGGTGCTGGACGAGGCGGACCAGATGTGCGACCTGGGGTTCCTGCCGCAGGTCTCGGACCTCCTGGACCAGGTCCGCCCCGACGGGCAGCGACTGCTGTTCTCGGCCACCCTCGACCACAACGTCGACCAGTTGGTCCGGAACTACCTGCACGATCCGGTGCACGCGTCGGTCGACCGGATCGCGGGCTCGGTCACCACGATGGAACACCACGTGTTCACCATCCACGCCGCCGACAAGTTCGCGACGGCGACCGAGATCGCCGCTCGGGACGGCCGGGTGCTGATGTTCCTGGACACGAAGGCCGCCGTGGACCAGTTCACCCGTCACCTGCGGTACTGCGGTGTCCGGGCCGCCGCCCTGCACAGCGGGAAGTCGCAGCCCCAACGCACGCACACGCTCGGCCAGTTCAAAGACGGTGAGATCACCGTGCTGGTGGCCACCAACGTCGCCGCGCGGGGCATTCACATCGAGGCGCTCGACCTCGTCGTCAACGTCGACCCACCGGCGGACGCCAAGGACTACCTGCACCGGGGCGGGCGTACGGCACGCGCCGGGGAGTCCGGGATGGTGGTCACCCTGGTCACCCCGAACCAACGGCGCGACGTGAACCGGATGATGTCCGACGCCGGCATCCGGCCGGTCGTGACACCGGTGCGCTCGGGCGAGGAGACGCTCTCCACGATCACCGGGGCCAAGCGGGCGCCCGCCGGGACGAAGACCAGCGGCGGCAACGCTCCCTTCCGCGGCATGGGCACCCGCCCGGGCAACCCTGCCAAGGAGTCCCGCAAGACCTCCGAGGCACGCAAGCTCGCGGAGGCCCGCGCGGCGGCCCGGGTGCGCAAGGGCCGCTGACGCCGACACCGACGGCGGGACCGGCTTCGGGATCGGCTGCGGGACCGACACGACGCCGCATCGGCCTCCCGGTGCGGGAGGCCTGCCCGCCAGCGCCGCCCCGTCGGAGCCGGGCGCACCCGCCTGGAGCAGCCCAGCGCCCGGACTTCTACGCCCCCGCACCGGTGAAGGCACTGCCGGCTCACCGTCGATCGCAGCCACGCGTCAACGGACACACGAGCACGGGCAGGCGCGGACACCCTCCCGTACCCGGCCGACGAGGCTCCCGGCACACCCACCGAACTTCGCGTCGTCGTCGACCGCTCGATCGCCGAGATCTACCTCCCGGGCAGCCAAGTACCTCACCCCGGGGTTCTATCCGCTCGCGGACGGCCGTGGCGGCTCCGGGCCCACGCCACCGGTACCGGCACCACCCGCAGCGACGTCACCTGTGCCGAGGGCCGGCCCGCCTCGGTCCACGGAGCCCTGGCGCGCCGGTCGTCGGCAGCCTCTCGGCGCGCCCGGGCCACCTCCGTCGGATCTGGTCCGATCAGACCGTGAACTCCCGGATCACCACGTTCCGGAACACCGCCTGCCCGTCGATCGTGAAGAGCGCCAGTGCGGTGTCGGACGGGTCGGGGAAGGCCTCGGTCGAGTGCACGTACCGGCCGTCGCCGACGAACATCTCGACGGACGTGCGGTCGACGAGGATCCGCAGGCTGACCGTGCCGGCGGACAGGTCGAACGGCGTGCGGCTCTCCTGCCAGCGGCCGGAGGTATCAGGGCTCACGGTGTAACCGCGGTTGACGAAGGCGTAGTCGCCGTAGACCCCCGCGTCGATGTGCCGCCCGCCGTCCGACGACCGCCGCAACTGAAGGCCCGCGCCCACCAGTTGGTCCCAGGTGATCTCACAGGTCAGCTCGTACGCGGTACCCGTGTAGTCGAGCGTCCGGGTGCCGTCGACCGTGATGTCGCCGAGGTTCACCGTGCGCGACACATGGTCGTCCAGGGCCGCCACCGGCCGGGACGCCAGGTAGTACGTACCCGACGCGTGCTTCAGCCGGATCTCGCGGACGATGGAGTCGGTGCCGTTGAAGCCGTCGCACTCCATGGTGGGCGTGGTGTTCGCGTAGTCCCAGTGGTTCATCCAGCCGATCGCATACCGCACCTCGGGGTCCAGGACCCCGCTGGCGTCCCGCTTGTCGAAGGTGACGGCCGCGTACCAGTCCCAACCGTGGTCCAGCCACTGGGGATCGGACGCGTCGGCGGTGAAGGCCGTACCGTCGAAGGAACCCGTCCAGTACGCGAACGTGCTCGGCAGTCCGGAGCCCTTGCCGTTGGCGCTGACGCCCAGCACCCATTTCCAGGTCCCGTCGTCCGCCCTGATCCGGAACAGGTCGGGGCACTCCAGGACACCGATGCCGCCCTTGATGAAGCCGCCGACGTACGTCCACGCCTTGAGGTCGGCGGAGTGGTAGAAGCCGACCTTGTCGTTCTCGGCGAGCAGCATCACCCACCGCTCGTGCTCCTCGTCGCGGATCACCTTGGGGTCGCGGAAGTCCCGTACGCCGGGGTTGGGGAGGACCGGGGCGGTGCCGTGGTTCGTGAAGGTGCGGCCGCCGTCCGTCGAGTAGTACAGGTACTGGGCCTGGGTGACGTCGTCGGGCGCCATGGTGGCGAGGACGATCACCGCGCCCGCGCCGAAGCCCGCGGTGTTGCCGGTGTCGATCACGGCCGAGCCGGACCAGACATCGCCGTTGGGGGTCGTGTCCTTCGGCACGGCGATGCCCCGGTCGGTGAAGGAGACCAGGTCGGTGCTGGTGGCCAGGCGCCAGGCGGTGCCGGCCGTCGTGCCGCGCGTCGAGTAGTCGGGGTTGTAGAGGTAGTAGTAGTGGTACTCGCCGTCGATCCAGACCGGGCGCTGCGGGTCGTTCATCCACTGGTCGGGGACCGTGAAGTGGTACTCGGCGCGGTAGCTGCCCGAGCACGCGGCCGTCGCCTGGCGGGGCACCGCCGCCGCCGGTCTCACGAGGTCCGGCAGCAGGACACCGGCGGCGCCGACGGCCGAGACCGTCAGCAGTGACCGCCTGGACAGGGTCTCCCCCGGGCCGAGCGAACTCCTCTTCATGCCACGCATCGTGCGGCTCCCTTCCCCGACATCGTCGTCGGGACACGGCTCTTGTGGAGCGGAACCGTATACCTAACTCGTTAAAGGTCAAGTCTTCGCGCACCGGCCGATTCGGTAACCTCCCATCCGCGCAGATCCCTTGACAGAGCCTCAGCGGGGTTCTCATCATCGTGGAATCCAACTTCGGCTAACACGAGTTAGGCTCGCCGATGACCGACTCGCTCCTCTCCCGACGGGCCCTGATGCGCTACGGCGCGTACGGCGCCGGAGCCGCCGCTCTGGCCGGTGTCGCGGCCGAATGGGACCGCCTCACCGCCACCGACATCCCCGGCCGCGACGACGGCTCGCTCGTCATCGCCACCCTGGGCTCCGCCTTCAACCCCGAGGCGCAGCGCGCCCTGCGCGACGGGTTCCGCGAGGTCCACCCCGACATCAGGATCCGCATCAACCCCGTACAGGCCTACGACTGGTCGGACTTCTTCTCCAAGATCCTCACCCAGATCGCCGCGGGCACGGCACCCGACCTCGTGTACGTCGCCACCGAGGGCGTGCAGCTCTTCGCCCAGCGGCTCGGCGTACCGCTGGACCGGTGGGCGAAGCGGGACGCGGCCGAGCTGCGCACGTACTTCGCCGACGTCCATCCCTCGCTGGTCGAGTCGATGATGTACGAGGGGAGCCTCCACCAACTGCCGGTCGAGTTCAACGCGGCCGACATGTACCTCAACAGCCGGGTCCTCGAACGCGCGGGTGCCGACCTCCCCGACGACGACTGGACCCACGACGACTTCACCACGCTGCTGCGAGCGATGAAACGCAGCAACGGCGACCGGTTCACCCCGTACTTCTGGACCAACCGACTGTGGGGCGGAGTGGTCCCCTGGCTCTTCGCCAACGACACCAACCTCCTCACCGAGTCCAAGGCCCCCGGCGGCGACTGGCTCTGGAACTCCTTCTATCCCGAGGCACAGCGGCGCGGTCGAGGCGGCGGCTACCGGTGGACGACACCCCTGGCCGACTCCGACCGCGTCGCGGAGGTCTACGACTACCTCTCCTCCCTCATCGAGGAGGGCCTGTGCACCCGGCCGGAGGGCGGCGACGGCCGCAACCTCGTCGGTGTCTTCTCCACCGGCCGCGTCGGTGTCACGCCCGCGGGCGGCTTCTGGGCGGGCGGTCTGCATGAGGCGGGCATGAAACCGGCCGACTACGACGTGCGGTACTTCCCGCGCCGGCGTACCCGCCGTCACCAGTTCGGCGCCGCCGGGTACGCGATGCTGCGCACGTCGAAGATGCGCGACGAGGCCTGGGAGTTCATCAAGTACACCGCCCGCAAGGACGTGATGACCCAGCTCTTCGCGGCCAACCAGACCACTCCGGCCCGCCGCTCCATGGTCGACGAGGCCCGCTACCGGAAGACGGGACCGGCCCACTGGCAGGTCTTCTACGACACCCTCGACAAGATCCCCACCACCGGCCCGATCCCGGCCCCGCCGCAGGTCAACGAAGTCGAGCAACTGCTGATCAAACACACCGGAACCGCCCTCGCGAGCCCCGGCGCGGTGCGTCCCGCGCTGCGCCGGCTGCAGGGGGACCTGGAGAAGGCCATGGAGCGTGAAGTGTGACGAACACCGAGATCAGGCCCGTGGGGCCGGAACCCGCCCGCACCCGCAGGAACCGCAAGGCCGGTCGGACCCGTAAGGCATCCGAGTCCACGTCCACGGCCACCACCATCCGCACCCGGGGCACCCGCCTGCTCGCCGTACTGTTCCTCGCGCCCACCGTCGTCGGCATCGTCGTCTTCACGGTCGTACCGATCGTCGGCTCGGTCGTCCTCAGCCTCTTCCAGTGGGACGTGATCGACGACCCGCGGTGGGCCGGAGCGGCCAACTACCGGGAGATCCTGACCGATTCGACGGTCCTCGTCTCCTTCCGCAACACGCTCGTCTTCATGGTGCTGGCGGTCGCACTCCAGTTGCTGATCGCGCTCGTGCTGGCGATCGCGGTGAACGGCCGGATGCCCAAGTGGCTGCGGTCCGTGTTCCGTTCGGCGTTCTTCTTCCCGCTGGTGCTGTCCGCCGCGTCCATCTCGGTGGTGATGAAGTACCTGTTCAACCAAGACTTCGGCCCCGTGAACTGGCTGCTCGGCACGGTCGGTATCCCCTCGGTCCCCTGGCTGACCTCGGAGAACGGGGCGATGGCGGCCGTGGTCCTGGCGTACGTCTGGCAGCAGTTCGGCTTCTCGTTCCTGCTGTTCGTCGGCGGCCTGAACACCATCCCGAAAGAGGTGCACGAGGCGGCCTCGCTGGACGGCGCGAGCGGGGTGCGCAAGCACCTCGCCATCACCCTGCCGCTGCTGTCGCCCACGCTCCTTGTGGCGTCCGTGGTCGGCATCATCAACGCCCTCCAGGTCTTCGAGCAGCCGTACGTCCTCACGGCGGGCGGTCCCGGCGACTCGACGCGCACGGTCGTGATGGTCATCTACGAGACGGCCTTCGAGCAGCTCCGCTTCGGCGAGGCGTCCGCCGTGGGCGTCCTGCTCTTCGCCCTGATCATGGCGGTCACCGCACTCCAGTTCCGGCTCAGCCGGCGTTACGTCCACTACCAGTGAGCCGGGTGAGTCACATGAGCACGAGTTCCCTCTCGGGTACGACATCGGGTCCGGTATCGGGTTCGAAGCCCGGTCCCCGCACGAGCCCGACCGCGTCCCGCGTACGGCACGGTCTGGCGCCCTGGGGCCGGATCGCGGGCCTGGCGCTGTGCGCCCTGTTGACGCTCGGCCCGGTCATCTGGACGGTGTCGACGTCACTGCGCACGCCGGCGGAGTCCTTCGACCTGCCGCCGAAGATCATCCCCACGGACCCCACCGTCGACGCCTACCGCGGGGTCTTCGACCAGATCGACGTCTGGCTGTACGCACTGAACTCCACCCTGGTGACCGGGCTGATCGCGGTCGGCCAGATGATCACCGCGGGCCTGGCGGGCTATGCCTTCGCCCGCCTCGAATTCCGCTTCAAGAAGGCGCTGTTCGCGCTGGTCCTGGCCACGATGATGGTGCCGTTGCAGGTCACGATGGTCCCGGTCTTCCTGGAACTGAAGACGATGGGTCTGACCGACACCCTGCTCGGCCTCATCGTCCCGGCCTTCCCGACGGCCTTCGGCACCTTCCTGATGCGCCAGTACTTCATGGGCATGCCGAAGGACCTGGGCGAGGCGGCGATGATCGACGGCGCGGGTCCGTGGCGCGTCTTCCGGTCGGTGTACGCCCCCTTGGCGGCCCCCGGTCTCGCCATCGTCGGCGTGCTGGCCTTCAACTACCACTGGAACGAGTTCTTCCGGCCGCTGATCCTCGAAACCTCCACCGAGAACCTCACGCTGCCCCTGGGCCTGGTCTCCCTCCAGGGCAACCTCGGCACCGGCTCGATCTCCGTGGTCCTCGCCGGAGTCGTCCTCTCCATGATCCCCGCCGTCGCCGTTTTCGTCGTCGGCCAGCGCCCTCTGCGCGAGGGCATCACATCCGCAGGAGTCAATCGTTGAGTTCCGTGAGCCGGTCGCTGGTGGAAGAGACCGACGCCGACAGCCCGCGTTTCCGGGTCCGCCCGCCGGCCAACTGGATGAACGACCCGAACGGCCCGTTCCGCTGGGGCGATCGATATCACCTCTTCTACCAGTACAACCCCGACGCCCCCGTGCACGCGAACGTGCACTGGGGCCACGCCTCCAGTCCCGATCTCGCCCGCTGGGACGACCACGGGATCGCCCTGCGCCCCACGCCCGACGGCCCGGACGAGGCGGGCTGCTGGTCCGGCTGCGTGGTGGACGACGGTGGTGTACCGACAGCGGTGTACTCCGGGATCGACCACGGCCACCAGGGACTGAGCGCGATCTGTCTCGCCGTGGCCGAGGACGACGGCCTCCGGAGGTGGAAGCAACTGCCGGTGCCGGTGGTCGCCGGCCCGCCACCCGGCCTGGACGTGACGATGTTCCGGGACCCCTTCGTCTTCCGCTTCGCCGGACGCCGCTGGGCGCTGATGGGCGCCGGCCACGCCGACGGCACCCCGTCCGTCCTGGTGTACGACTGTGAGGACCTGTACGACTGGCGGTTCGCCGGGGTCCTGCTGGACGGCCGGGACCCGGCGGCGGCCCGCGCCTTCGGCGATCGGGCGATCGGCTGGGAGTGCCCGCAGTTGTGGGCGACCCCCGGGGGCGACTGGGTCCTGGCGGTGGCCCTGTGGGACGGCGACCCGCTGAGCACGGCTTACCTGACGGGACGTCTGATCGAGCCAGGCAAAGGGGAGTTGAGGTTCACGGCGGGAACGGGCGGCGGCCCCCTGGACCTCGGACGCGACTTCTACGCCCCCTCCGTCCTCCAGGACACGGAGTCCGGCCGCGCCCTGCTCTGGGGCTGGTCCTGGGAGTCACGCCCGCCCGAGGAGGTGGACCGCGCGGGCTGGTCCGGCGTCCTCACGGCACCCCGGGTGATGGACACCCACGAGGACGGCACGCTACGGGTCGTACCGGCTCCGGAACTCGAACTCCTGCGAGCGGCCGTCCCGTTCACGGCCGCACCGGGACCGCACCGGCCACTCCCCCTCGCGTACGACCTGCTGGTGACCGCCCGTTCGGCGGCGACGTTGAGTCTGCTGCGGGCCGCGTCCGGGGCCGAACTGACCGTGCGGCTCGACCCGGCGTCCGGCACGGTGACCCTGGACCGCACGGCCTGGCCACGCTCCCGCCCGGACGGCACGGCCCCCCTGGTCCTGCCGACCCCGCCGGGCGAGACCCTCACCGTACGGATCCTCGTGGACGGCTCCCTGCTGGAACTGTTCGCGGGTGACCGGGCGACGGCCACGGAACGGGTGTACCGACGCGGCGACGACATCGCGGAGCTGACCGTGTCGGGGGCGGACGTCGAGGTCACGGGCTGGGAGCTGGTGCCACCGAACCCCGCGTGACGACGGGGCACTCCAGCCGCCGGGTGGTGACCGGCGGCGCGGTCCCGCTGTCGATGGCGTCCAGGAGCAGGCGGACGGCCGTCTCTCCCATCGCGCGATGGGGCAGGGCGACCGTGGTGAGGGGCGGGCTGAGGAAAGCCGCCATGTGTTCCTGGTCGTCGTAGCCGACGACGGACAGCTCGGCGGGCACGTCGAGGCCCAGGCGCGCGGCGGCGTGGAGGACACCGGCGGCGACCCGGTCGTTGTAACAGACGATCCCCGTGGGCCGCCGGTGGGCGGGAACACCCTCCAGCAGCCGCAGCGCTCCCTCGTACCCGGCGGAGATCTCCCCTCCCGTCCGCACGATCCGGCCCTTCTCGGGGGTCAGCCCCACCGTCCGCAGCGCGTCCCGGAAGCCGCGCAGCCGTTCCGCTGTCGCGATGTCGTCCAGACCGCCCACCAGGGCGACCCGGCGGTGGCCCGCGTCGAGAAGGACGCGCGCGGCGCTGCGGCCACCGGCCCGCTCGGCGGGGATGACGGCCGGGAGGGAGCCGTCCTCGGGGAGGCAGTTGGCGAGCACGGCGTACGTGCGGTGCAGCCCTTCCGGGACCCGGGCGCGGCGCAACGACAGCGCGGCGTAGATGATCCCGTCGACCCTGCGGTCGAGGAGTTCGGCGACAGCCGCGTCTTCGGCGACCGGGTCCTGCCCGGAGTCGACGGTGAGCACCAGGTGCTCGCTGCTCCACGCCATGTCCATGGCCCCGCGCAGCAGCCTCCCGGCGAACGGCGAGGTGGCGATCTCGTCCGTGACCAGACCGATCACGGCGGTACGGCTCCGGCGCAGGCCACGGGCGACCGCGTTCGGCCGGTAGCCGAGCTGTTCGGCCGCCTTGCGGATCCTCTCCTGCGTCTCGGCGGAGAGGTTGCCCTGGGCACGCCCGTTGAAGACGAAGGACACGGCCGTGTGCGACACCCCGGCAAGCCGGGCGACATCCCGCGACGTCGCCCGCTCGGCCCCGCCACCTCGCGCCTTCTCGACCCCGCCCATGCCTCATCCCCGCCGACTTCGCCTGATCAGGCGAAGCCTACCCGCGGGAGCTCTCGCGGAGCCCGCCGCCGCGGACCGAAGGGGGACACCGCGTCGGAGCAGCCCCTCACCTCCGCACGTCGAGGGAGGGGCGGGTCGCCGGGCGACCGTGGACGTCCGGCCGCCGTCCGTCGCGGCTGCCGGCACGCTGCGCCGAGACCCGGCCTCGACCGCCCCCGACCACCGCCGAGGGCTCACTGCGAGGCCGCTTCCCCTCGGGGCCGTTTCCTCGGCACAGACCAACCTGGCGTCGAACTCGCGAGCAGCGGGTTCGGTCCGTTGAAGTTGAGAGGGAGTTGGCGGTCCGACACTTCACGAGGAACGTTTCCTGGTCAGATGCGGCGGGTCCTTCGGCAGGTCGTCGGTCTTCACCTGGAGTGCGGTCGCGCGGGAGCCCAACTCTGTCTTCACACACCGGCGTTGGACGCCCTCACCTCATGCGCGCACCCGATCCCTCCGCGCCGAGGTGTTCGGCGGCGAGGTTGAACGACGTGTGGAAGGCAACGGCGCTGCAAAGGCGAGGACCGCGAAGGCGAGGACCGCGGCCATCGTCCGGACAGCGTGGGCGACCTGCCAACGGTCGCGTACGTCGGCCCAGTTGGCGGGCGGGGACTGGGCGTTCCAGTGGAGCTGGTCGGAGTTGATGGGCAGGTTGACGATGAGTGTGAGGCCGAGAACGAGGACCAGGAGAGCTAGTGCGGCCACGGTCGACCATCGGGTGTCCGTTCGGTAGCTCTGGTAAACGAGTACCGCGGTGGCGATCAGCGCCGGCAGGAGTGTGGCGACGGCGAGTTTGTCGAGGGAGTCGAGTTCGACCAGCCGGACCTGGGTGTAGACGGTGCTGTCGAAGCCGCGGAGCGAGAGTTCCAGGACCAGGACCGCGGTGAGGAATCCGGCGAACAGCCCCGCGCATACGAGGCTGACGAAACGGGCGTACTCCGTCATGATCACGTCCTTTCGTGAGGGGTGACCCGGGCCGCGAAGGAGCGGGCGGGAAAGCCGAGGCATCCGCTTGACCTTGTTGGTGACCGTCGCGGGTCGCCGCCCGCTTCCTCACCCGCCGCCCGGGTCGTGTGCGTGGCCGGTGTGCGTCAGTTCGCGATTCCGACGACCTGCTCGATGGTGTCCGGCCGGTTCACCATGGCGAGCATGTGGTGGGCGACGTCGGCGCGTGACACGGAGAACCCGCCTCGGATGTTGCGGTTCCACGCGGTCCGGTACCTGCCGGTAAGCGGCTTGTCAGTGAGCTTGGGCGGGCGCGACACCGTCCATTCCAGTCCGCTGTCGCGCAGGGTCTGCTCGGTGACGGCGAGGTCGGCGTAGTGCCGGCCGAACATCGTCCGGGTCAGCGGGACGCCCAGGTAGCGCATGAAGAAGCCGTCGCCGGGATCGTGTCTGGGTGGCGTCGGCCGGCCAGGCACGGGCACCGGTCCGACGGGTGCGGCGCTGACGATGACGATGCGCCCGACGTGCTCGGCATGCATCGCCGCGACGATCGCACGGGTGCCACGCGAGGTGATGCCCGCGTCCGTGCGCGGGTTTCGCGGGCCGAGCGCGGACAGTACGGCGTCGGCGCCACGGACCGCCGCGGCGAGCGTCGGCATGTCGGGGCGGGTGAGGTCGACGGCGACCGTCCGGACGCCGCCCGGCAGTTCACGTGGGCGGCGGGCCACGGCGGTGACGTCATGCCCGCCGGACACCGCCTGCTCGACCAGGTGCCGTCCGATGCCACCGGTGGCGGCCACGATCGTGAGTTTCATCGGGGTCCTCCCGCGGTGAAGGCGGCACGGTGGTCCTGCGCCCAGGTGGCGTACGTGCGTGCCGGGCGGCCCAGCAGCCGCCGTACGGTGTCGCTGGTGGGCCCGGCCTCGCGGGCGTAGTCGGCCAGCGAACCGAGCAGCCGGTCGGGTACCTCGTCGGGCAGGCCGGCGGCGAGCATGCCGCGGCGGATCTCGTCCGGTGCGGCCTCGACGAACGACAGTGTCCGGTCGAGTGCCGCGCCGAGCGCGGCGACCTTCTCCGGCTGGCTCAGCGACTGCTCGCCGGTGAGCAGATACGTCTGACCGCTGTGCCGCGGGTCGGTGAGGGCGAGGGCGGCCACGGCGGCGATGTCACGCTCGTCGACGGTCGAGGTCCTCGCGTGCGGGTACGCCCCGCGCACGGTTCCGGTCGCCTGGATCTGCCCGGCCCAAGCCAGGGTGTTGGCGGCGAAATCGGCGCAGCGCAGGATCGTCCAGTCCAGGCCGCTCTCCTTGGCGATGTCCTCGACCGCGTGGAACCGCTGCCGGAAGCGTGCGTGGCCGGCCGGGTACTGCACGGTCACGGCGGACAGCACGACCACCCTTGCCGCGCCCGTCTCGCGGGCGCGGGCCAACAGGTCGACGGCGGCGGATCCGGCGGCCCGCGGGCTGAGCAGGACGGCCTCCACGCCGTCGACGGTGGGAACCTTCGCGGGGTGGACGAGCTGTGTACCCGCGGGGAAATCGGCGTGCGGGGCGCGGGTGACAGCGGCGACCTTCGCTCCGCCCTCCATCAGGAGGCGGACGGTTTCCCGGCCGACGACGCCGGTGGCCCCGGTGATCAGGATCATGACTGAACCCCCAGTAGGTGTGTCGACAGTCGGTCTTGCGCGGTGGATGATCTCGGTTCGTGTCGCGGGAAGACGTCACGGGCGAGCCGTGCGCCAGGACCGTCGGCATACGGCCTCATGCCGGCCGCCGGTGCGTGGTTCAGGCGGACTGTTCGGCGGTGGCCGCCGTCTCGCGGCGCTGGGCCCGCAGCAGTCGGCGGCCCTGTTCGCCCTTGGCCCAGGTGTGTGAGCCCGGCTTGCGGGCCTCGTTCACCAGCTGCTTGATGGTGTGCTTGCACACGAACTCCTTCACCTTCGCGCCTGTCCGGCCGCCGAGGTGGAGACGCTTGGCGGTGTCGTCCTTGTGGGCGAACTGGAACAGGCCCGCGCGGCGCCCCAGGCTGATGCACTGGCCGGCGAACCCCAGGTCGATCGGTGCGGGTCGCTCGCTCTCGATACGGCTGAGCACCGTGTCGGCGGCATGTGCGCCCAGCGGGCCGGCGGCCTGGCAGCTCATCCGGAACGGCATGTCCGACGGTGCCGCCGAGTCCCCGGCGGCGACGATCCGCTCGTCGTCGACGCTCGTCAGGGTCTCGTCGGTGAGCAGGCGGCCCAGGGCGTCGGTGGTGAGCCCGCTGCGGGCGGCCAGGTCCGGCACGCCGAACCCTGCGGTCCAGACGGTGACCTCGCTCGACAGCTCACGGCCGTCGCCGAGGCGCACGGTGTCGCCGGTCACGTCCGTGACCTTCGTGCCGGGGCCCTGCAGCACGGTCACACCGAGGCGCTCCAGCCGCTCGGCGAGCGAGCGGCGGCCGTTCGGGTGCAGATAGGGCCCGAGCAGCCCGCCGCAGACCAGGGTCACGGTGCGGCCCGTCTCCGCCAGTTCGGCGGCGGTCTCGATACCGGTCGGCCCGGCGCCGACAACCGTCACCGGGGCCGTGGCGGGAGCGGCGTCGAGCACCGACCGCAGCCGCTGCGCCTCCTCGAACGTGGCGATCGGGTGGGCGAACTCGGCGGCTCCGGGCACGCCCGGGTCGGCGCTGCCGCTGCCCACCGCGTAGATCAGGTAGTCGTAGCCGACCGTGTCGCCGCTCGCCAGCTCCACCCCGCGTCCCGTCGCGTCGATCCGGGTCACGGTGTCGACCACCAGCCGGACGCGCTCGCCCAGGATCTTCCGGTAGTCGTTGACGGCCTCGTGCGTCCCGCCGGCCAGTTGGTGCAGCCGGATCCGCTCGACGAAGTCCGGACGGCTGTTGATCAGCGTCACGGTCAGATCGTCGCGCCGCGTCAGCCGGTTGGCCGCCATGACCCCGGCGTAACCGCCGCCGATGACGACGACTTCGGTGTTCTCAGCCATGGTTTCTCTCCTCCGTTTTCGGAAATTGGCACGCCGGATGTCGACTTGGCGCGCAGGATGTCTCCTTGGCACGCCGTGGCGGCGTGCAGGACGGATCAGCTGAGGCCGAGGCGCTCCGGCGCCGATCCGCGGAGCGGGGTGGAGTCCAGGTAACGGACCTCGTAGACGCGTTCCCCGAACTTCCAGCCGTCGGCAGTGCGCTCATAACGGTCGTGGTACAAGGCGTAGTTCAGGTGCGAGCCGCCGTCGCGCATCCGCCCGAACTCCTCGATGTACGCCCGGCCGGTAGCGGTGTCGCCGTCCAGCCGGATGACGCCCGGGTGGACGTTCTGCACGAAGAACTCCCAGAGCGACTGGCCCCACTCGATCCCCGCGCGGATCTCCTCTCGGCCGACGAACTCCTTGTCGATGTGCGGCCAGCGCATGGCGCCCTCGGGCGTGAACAGCGAGGCGGCGCGGTCGAAGTGACGCATCATCACCGCGTCCGTGATCTCGGCTCGCAGCGCCTCTATCTCGACGCGATCGGCGATGGCCCGCATGTCGCCCATCGGTTCCCTCCCCCTTCATGGGTGCGTCAGGCGGGTGCCGCCTGTCCGGTGGTGATGGATCCAGCATCCAGCGGGCGGGACAGCGGAACAATGTAAGGTTCCTTGGGCTATTCATAACGTGGCGGTTATGCACGGATGCGGGTTGTGGAGGGGACTGCGGATGGGGGCCGTGCATGGAGCTGCGTGACATCGAGATCTTCCTGACCCTGGCCGAGGAGCTGCACTTCGGCCGCACCGCGGAGCGGCTTCACGTGTCCCAGGCCCGGGTCAGTCAGGCCATCGCCAAGCAGGAACGGCGCCTCGGCGTCGTCCTGTTCGACCGCACCAGCCGACGCGTCGCCCTGACCCCGGTCGGCCGGCGTCTGCGCGAGGACCTCCAGCAGGGCGTCGACCTTCTCCGGGAAGGGCTCGCCCGCGCCGAAGCGGCCGGCACGGGGACGGGGCAGGCCCTGCATCTGGGTGTGTTCGGCCATGCCGGCCACGAACTGCGCCCCCTCATCGAGGCCTTCCGCTCCCGCCACCCCGGCAGCGATGTCCAGTTCGGCGAGATCAACGGCTGCGACCCGTTCGGCGCGCTGCGCTCCGGAGAGCACGACGCGCACGTGCTATGGCTTCCCGTGGCCGAACCGGACCTCACCGTCGGCCCGACCGTGCTGACCGGAGGCCGCGTGCTCGCCGTTGCGGCGGACCATCCCCTCGCCGAGCGCGGCACCGCCTCACTGGAAGATCTCGGCGACAACCATGTCGTCGACTTCGGCCCCGACGCCCCCGAGTACTGGGTCACGACCATGGTCCCCACACGCACGCCGCTCGGCCGCCGTATCCCGCGCGGGCCCGTCGCACGGACCTTCCACGAGATCCTCTCCCTGGTCGCCTCCGGACAGTGCGTCCACCCGCTGGGCGAGATCGCCGCCCGCTACAACAGTCCCCCCGGCATCGTCTTCCTCCCCGTTCACGACGCCCCCACCATCCACTTCGCTCTCACGTGGCGATCGACCGCCGACGGCCCCGCCCTCCGCGCACTGGCCCAGACCGCCGCGGACCTCGGTCCCATCTCCCTGTGACAACCGATGACGGGCAGTTGATCGGGGGGCGCGCCAGCCCGTCGGTCCGACCGGAGTCGGCGTCGGCCCGGCCCCGTTCCCGAACCAACGAGCAGCGGATCCATTCCGTCCAGGCGAAGTTGACGCCCCGACACCCGAGAACGGACGTGTGCGCCGGTCAGAAACCCGTACAGGTAGGGCGGGTGGGGCTCTGACCCACGGCCGGCGGAGGATGAGCCCTTTGAGGATCTTGGCGACCCCTGCCGATCAAAGCTCATCCATGGGGGCAGAGCCTTCTACGACCGATGTCGTTGGCCAAGATGCCCCTCCTCCAGCCGCGCCGGCACCGCGCCGGGCGTCAGCTCCCCGCCGGTCATGCGGTGCGCCAGGCCGATGTGGTCGCCCCGGTCAGCCGACGCCGTATCACCGCGGTCATCGCCCAGTACACCCGCGACTGCGAACTGCGGGGCAGACGCCCGTAGTAGGTTCCATTTCTCAGGTATCCGTAAGAGCGCGGTCCCCAACGACGCTCTAAGCCTGGCCTCAGGTTGATCGGAGACAATGAGCCGCAAAAACATCGACTGGAAGGGGGCGGGCCGGCGTGCGGATCATGATCGCGGATGATGACGCGGCCATCCGTGAGTCGCTGGAGCGGGTACTCCAGGTCGAGGGTTACGACACCAGCACCGTCGCCAACGGTCTCGCCGTGCTCGACGGGGTCGGTGGGGCCGACGGTGACACGCTGGATCTGCTGCTCCTCGACGTGATGATGCCCCGCCTCGGCGGGTTGGAGACCTGCCGACGGTTGCGGGCCGCGGGTCGGGATCTGCCGGTGCTGATGCTGACCGCCCGTGACCAGGTCTCCGACCGGGTCACGGGGCTGGACGCGGGCGCCGACGACTACCTGCCCAAGCCGTTCGCCACCGAGGAGTTACTGGCCCGGGTGCGGGCCCTGCTGCGCCGGCGCACGCCGACCGACGAGGAGTCGCAGATCCTGTCGTTCGCCGACGTCCGGCTCGATCCCGACAGGTTCGAGGCGTGGCGGGGCGAGCGGCTACTGCGCCTGACCCGGACCGAGTTCTCCCTCCTGCAGGTCCTCGTGTGCAACGCGACCCGGGTCGTGACCCGCGACGCGCTGTTCGAGGCGATCTGGGGCTTCGGCATGAGCTCCACCGCCAACAACCTCCAGGTGTACGTGAGCTACCTGCGCCGCAAGATGGAGGCCGAGGGTGAGCCGCGACTGATCTACACGCTGCGCGGCCTGGGATACACGTTGCGGGAGACTCCTCCGTGAGCGGGCCCGCCGGCCGGGAACCGCGCCGGCTGACCCGATGGTGGCGCCGGCAGTCCCTGCGGACCAGGCTGACGGTGATCGCGGCGACGGCCATCGCGGTCAGCGTGTTCGCGGCCTTCCAGGTGGCCAGCGAGCTCCTGGACTGGGAGCTGCAGGACACCGCCGCGAATCAGCTACGCGCCGACTCCCGCGTCCTGGCGACGAACGCGGAGCGCGCCGGTCTGGCGCAGGTCCAGCTACCGCCGTATCCCGGATCCGGTCGGCTGGTGCGGGTCATCCTGCCCGACGGCTCGATCCGGACACCGGCCGGCCAACCCGCGCTGCCCCCGGTCAGCGAGGACGCCGGGCGCGTGGCGCAGGGCGCGTCGGCCGACCTGATGGAGTCGAACGACAGCGACGAGGACGGCTACGTCATCTACACGCTGCGGGCGGGCGACGGCGCGGTCCAGGTGGCCCGCGTCGTCGACGACAGCCCGATCAACCGGTTCGGGTTCGGCATGCTGCTGATCGGGCTGCTCTGCGTGGTCGGCGGCGCCCTTGTCGGGCGGACCGTGGCGCGGACCGGGCTGGCACCGATCGACCGGCTGACCGCCGCCGCGGTACGTGTCGCGCACACCCGGGATCTCGACGCCGACATCCCGGATGAGGGCGGTGGGGAGATCCGGCGGCTGATCCAGTCGATCAACGACATGCTCGCCGCGCTCCGGGACTCCCGGCGGGCCCAGCGGCTGCTCGCCGAGGACGCCGCCCACGAGCTCAAGACCCCGCTCACCAGCCTGCGCCTCAACGTCGAGCTGCTGATCCGGCTCGATCGGCGCGGCACCCTGGACAGCGCACTGCCGGCGGCGAGCAGGACCCGGCTGCTCGACGATCTCGGCGCCCAGGTGGCCGAGTTGAGCACCCTTGCCGCCGAGCTGACCGACCTGGCGCGCGGTGACGTCGGCGACGAGAGCACCGAGGTGCTCGACCTCGCCGACGTTGTGGGGGCCGCCGCGACCCGGGCGCGTTCCCGCGTGCCCGACATCGAGGTCGCGCTCGACGTGACCTCTGTGTGGGTGAGCGGGCGTCCCGCTGCGCTGGAGCGGGCGGTGCTCAACCTCATCGACAACGCCGGCAAGTGGTCCCCCGCGGACCAGCCGATCCAGGTCCGGCTCCGTGCCGAGGGCGCGTCGGCGGTGCTTGAGGTCGACGACGCCGGGCCGGGCATCGACGCCGCCGACGTACCACGGGTGTTCGACCGGTTCTACCGTGCCGACAGCGCCCGGGCGTTGCCGGGATCCGGTCTGGGGCTGTCGATCGTGCAGCGGGTCGTCGACGCCCACGGCGGCCGGGCCGCCGTCGCCCGCTCCGCACGCGGCGGCGCGCTGCTTCGGGTCGACCTCCCGACCGCGGCCCCGCCCGTCCCGATCGCGCGGCTCACCACCGGGGAGGACTCCGCGGTGCGCTGACCCGCCCCGGCGGCGCGGCGCAGGACAGGGGACGGCGGCCCTCGGGCATGGCCCCGCGCGGCTCACCGTCGGGGCAGGACACGGTGTGCCGACCCCAGTCCCGGCCGCAAGGCGCAGGACCAAGGGTGGCGGCCGTCGGGCAATGGCCCTCGCGGCCCACCACGGGGCAGGACACCGCGATGCCCCCCCAGTCCCGGCGCGCGACGCAGGACCAAAGGGCGGCGGCCGTCGGGCCCATGAAGAAATCCGGGACGGGGCTGGGTCCCCGTCCCGGATCTCGTCCGTGCCGTCGCGCTCACCTCACCGTTGCAGCGCGGGCTCCTTGTCGTCGGCGAGCGGCTGTCGACCGTCCGGCAGCTCCGCCGCTGGACGGGACAGCCGGCTCGGCCACCACATCCGCCGGCCGATCAGCAAGGTGAGGGCGGGCACCAGGACCGACCGCACCAGCAGGGCGTCGAGCAGCACGCCGAAGGCGACCAGGAACCCGACCTCGACCAGCATCACCAGCGGAAGTGTGGCGAGCACCGCGAACGTGGCCGCCAGGACCAGGCCTGCCGAGGTGATGACGCCACCGGTGGCCGAGAGGGCTTTGAGCATGCCCTCTCTGGTGCCGAGGCGCACGGTCTCCTCCCGGGCCCGGCTGGCCAGGAAGATGTTGTAGTCGACGCCGAGCGCCACCAGGAACAGGAATGCCAGCAGCGGCACCGAAGAGTCGATCCCCTTGAACCCGAGGATCGTGTCGAAGACGAACACGCTGCCGCCGAAGGCCGCGGCGAAGGAGACGATCACGGTGGCCATCAGGACCAGCGGGGCCAGGATCGCGCGCAGCAGCAGCCCGAGAACGATCAGGACGACGACGAGCACCAGCGGGATCACCAGCTTCTCGTCGCGCTTGGTGGTCACCTCGGTGTCGAGGTTCTCCGCACTCGGCCCGCCGACGATCGCCTCCGCCCCGCTCACCGCGTGCACGGCGGTGCGCACCCGCTTGATCGTGTCGTACTCCGCGACGGTGTCCGGCGCGTCCTTCGGGAACACGGAGATGTCGGCCCAGCCACCGCTGGTCTGCTCCGGGACGGCCAGGGCCACACCGCGAGTGTCCTTGACGATGTCGAGCACCCGCTCCTGGTGCGCCGGCCGCGTGAAGACCGTCATCGGCTGGCCGCCGAGCTCCGGGAAGTGCTGGCGGAGAACGGTGAAGCCGGTGACCGACTCCGGCGCGGACAGGAACTGGTCCTGCTCCCGCAGGGCGCCGGTGTTGCCCGCCAGCCCGAGGGCGAGCACGCCGAGGACTCCGAGCGAGCCGAGCGTCGCCACCCACCGGCGGCGGCCGATGGCGGTGCCGAGCCGTCCCCACAGCCCCGGCTTCTCCTCCACGGCCGTGCTGAGCCGCGGGACGGCCGGCCAGAAGATCCGCCTGCCGAGCACCACGAGCACCGCCGGGAACAGCGTCAGCATGGCCACCAGCGCGCACAGGATGCCGGCCGCACCGATCGGGCCCAACCCGCTGGTGCTGTTCAGGTCCGCGACGAGCAGGCAGAGCAGGCCGGCGACCACGGTGGCCGCGGACGCGACGATGGCCGGCGCCGCGCCGCGTAGCGCGTGGACCATCGCGACCCGGACGTTCTCATGGTGGTGCAGTGCCTCCCGATATCGAGCGATGAGCAACAGTGCGTAGTCCGTGCCGACGCCGAACACCAGGATCGTCAGCAGCGCCGAGTTCTGGTCGTTGACCACGATGTTGAAGCCCTTGACGAGCAGGTAGACGGTCCCCATCGAGGTCAGTGCGGCCGCGCCGACGGCCATCAGCGGGATGATCCACAACACCGGGCTGCGGTAGGTGAGGATGAGCAGGAGCGTGACGACGACGATGGTGGTGAGGAGGACCTGCACGTCGATGCCGTCGAAGACGGCATCCATGTCGCCGTCGATCGCGCCGGGGCCGGTCACGTCGAGTTCCAGGCCGGAGGGACGGTCCTTCGCGGCGTCACGTAACGGGCCGACGATGTCCTCCGGTGCGCCGTAGGCCGTGCTCACCTCCAGGGTGAACATCATCGCCTTGCGGTCGGTGGAGAGGCTCGCCGGTGAGCCCTCGTCGTCCTCGCCGGCCGCCGCCGTCTCCTTCGGCGGGTACCGCTTGGCAAGGGTGTCGTAGTGGCGCTCGACCGTCGCGCGGTCGGCGTCGGTCATGCCGCCGGCGCGGTGGTACACGAAGACGAACGTGTTGTTGTCACCGCCGGGGAGACTGTCGTCCAGCACCGCCACCTTGGTGGACTCGGCACTGGCCGGCAGGGTGTCTACGGCGCTGTCGGTGGTGACCGAACTCAACTTTCCGCTCAGCGGCACCATGCCCGCCGCCAGCACCAGCCACAAGCCGATCACCAGCCAGGGCACCCACCGGCCTGCCAACCGACCGGCCGGCGCTTCCCCGGACGGCGCTGCGTTGACTGCCATCACTAGCCTCCTACATACGGATTGCATCGCTTATCTGGATGCCTCTTTCATACGGAGAAAACCTGAGACGACCGTTAATGCGGTGCTCAGGCCGGTTGGCCGAACCATGTGCCCAGCGCACGCACCGGCGTGGTGGCGTCGAGGTCCCGCCCGGTGGGCAAGGCCCGGGCGAGACACAGCCGTCGGGCCGGATGAGCGACGCGTCGACGTCCACCCGGTCCGTGCGGGCGGTGACGACGTCCGGGTCGGGCCGCTCCGGCATCACCTTCATGTCCGGGCACAGGGTGCCGACGAACCGGTGGTCGTCGCCCCGGTCGTACCGGACGTCCATGCCGGCGAGCATGTCGGCGACGTACCGGTGGGCGTCGTCGAGGTCCATCAGGCCGGAGAACATGCACCAGCGCGGGAACCGTCCTCGCGAGTCGCGGCAGTGGAGGCTCTGGGGCGGCGGATCGCTGTGGCCGACCACAGTCCCCGCCTCGTTCGGGTCGTCGGCTCTTGTCGAGGCTTCCCGGTTGCGGAAGGATGCTTCAGTCCACCCGGCGTGACATGATCCACGACTGTCAGCACGCGCGAGTCGGCATCAACAGGGGACGATGAGATGCTGGTTGAGACACCTACGGAGGCTTGGTGAACGTCACGCTGGCGCTCGCCAACAACGACGCCATGCTCGCGATCCGCTTCCTGCTTGAGCTGGTCTCGTTGCTCTGCCTGGCCGTCTGGTCCTGGCGCAAGGTCCCCTCTCCGTGGCGCTGGCTGCTGGTCGTCGCACTGCCCGTGGCCGTGGGCTGGGCGTGGGGTTCCTTCGCCGTACCGGATGACCCGTCCCGTTCTGGCGAGAGTGATATCGACACCCCCGGAGCAGTGCGCCTGCTCCTCGAACTCACCGTGTTCTTCGGCGCGGTGGCCGCGCTGCACTTCGCCGGCCTCCGCCGCGCGGCCCGCTGGCTCCTTGTGATCATGGTCGGCTACCAGGTCCTCGCCTACGACCGAATCGGCTGGCTGCTCAGCCACTGATCCGTCTCCGATCCGTTCGCGCCGCCTGCCGGATGTGTGCCGGCGAGCCATCCCTCCCACGGAGCCACACCCAACTCCGACTTCCTCAAGCGCGCCCGGAAGAGGAGACAAGCCGAGGGAGGTCATCGCCCGCACGATCACCGACCTGGCGACGGTCGGCGCCCCCCACCACCTGGGCACTCTCCCACCACGACGACACCGCCCACGCCACCCGCTACGGCCGCACCCACACCGGCATCACGACCCCGCTGCGCGACCAGGGCCACTCCGCCACCCTCACCGCCGCCGCCGTGAACGTCGTACCGCCCAAGCTGACCGGCATGGCGGGCGCCACCCCCAGCCTGGTCCGCGACCTCGGCCAGACCCTCGGCCCCGCCATCGTCGGCGCCGTCGCCCTCGCCCTCGCCCTCGCCCTCGGCATGGCCGCACGTCACATCACCGGCAGCCTCGCCGACGCGGGCCTTACCCCCAAGGAGCACGGCATCGCCTCCGCCGTGCTCAGCGGCGCCCTGCGCGCGCAGGGCGCCGGCGGCCTGCGCGTGGTCTCCAACAACTGCGGCGTGGACGGCCAGGGGCTCGGCATCCTGCCGCATCGCCCGGGTGACCGGCTCCTACGTGGGCGAGAACAAGGAGTTCGCCTGCCAGTACCTCGCCGGTGAACGGGAAGTGGAACTCACCCCGCAGGGCAGCCTCGCCGAACGGCTGCGCGCGGGCGGCACCGGCACCGTCCCGGCCCTGAGCCCGGTGGGGAACGCACGATCCTGCCCCGGACGGACAGGTCGACTAGGGCCTGTGTGAGGTCGTGATCATTCTCGGGTTCTGGTCCCGTGCGGGGACGGGACCTGGTAGGACGCTGGGTGTGACACGTACGCAACTCA
>NZ_JBVIOL010000024.1:0-94682 GCF_055578825.1 Streptomyces sp. NPDC032822
GCCACCGCCCTGCGCGAGGTCACCCCCGACGACGAAGCCCTCTCCCTGAACATCCCCAGCGACGGCAGCCAGCGTGAACTGCGCTCCATTCTCGATCGGCTGGACTCGGCCGGCATCGAGGCGGACGAACTGACCGTGCACACCCCCGACCTCGACGACGTCTTCTTCGCCCTCACCAGCACAACCACCGACGCCACGACCACCACCACGCCCAACCAGGCCAACCAGGCCAACCAGGCCAACCAGGCCAAGGAGACCGTCCGATGAGCACCCTCGCCCTCGCCGTCCGCGACTCCTCCACCATGCTGCGCCGCAACCTCCTGCACGCACGGCGCTACCCGTCGCTCACCCTGAACCTGCTGCTCACGCCCATCATGTTGTTGCTGCTCTTCGTCTACATCTTCGGCAATGTGATGAGCGCGGGCATCGGCGGCACCGACCGCTCCGACTACATCGCCTACATCGTCCCGGGCATCCTGATGATGACCATCGGCGGCACCGTGATCGGAACCGCGGTCTCCGTCTCCACCGACATGAACGAAGGCATCATCGCCCGCTTCCGCACGATGGCGATCCACCGTGGGTCGGTGCTCATCGGGCACGTCGTGGGCAGCGTGTTGCAGTGCATCGCCAGCGTGGTCCTCGTCGGCGCCGTCGCCGTGGCCATCGGCTTCCGGTCCACCGACGCCACCGCCCTGGAGTGGCTCGCGGCGCTCGGACTGCTCGCGCTGTTCTCCCTGGCACTCACCTGGATCGCGGTCGGGATGGGCATGGCCAGCCCGAACGCCGAGGCCGCCGGCAACAGCGCACAGCCCTTGATCCTCCTCCCGCTCATCTCCAGCGCCTTCATCCCGGCCGACACCATGCCGGGCTGGTTCCAGCCGATCGCCGAGTACCAGCCCTTCACCCCCGCCATCGAGACCCTGCGTGGGCTCCTCCTCGGCACCGAGATCGGCAACAACGGCTGGATCGCCCTCGCCTGGTGCGTCGGCCTGACCGTGCTGGGCTACCGCTGGTCGACCGCGTCGTTCAACCGCGACCCGAAGTAACCCCGTGACAGCACGCCCCGCCTCCCGCACCTCGTCCCGCCCCAGGGCGGCGTACTCCGACACCGCGTCGGCGTACGCCGCCCCGTCGGCGTCCTCGCCCGCAGGACCGGCCCAGCGCATCCCGTGCCACATCCGGCGGGCCCGGCACCAGAAGACCCGCCCACGAACCCCGACGGGTCCCTCTACCGCCACCCGCGTGGCCGGGCCCTCACCCGCCTGCCTAGCTGGCGAGTTCCGCCGGTTCGTCCAGCCGGGTCAGCTTGTGCGGGTTCCTCGTCACGTGGACGCGGGTGCGCCGCCCGTCCTCCACCACGAGGCCCACCGCGACCGGTTCGCCGTCGACGTCGGCCCACTTCAGCCAGGACTCCTGTACCCCGTCCTCCGCGTCGGCCGCCGACCCGGGCATCTCGCAGGCGACCGTGAAGACACCGCCGGGCCCGCGTAGGTGACACCACCCGCCGCCGTACCCACCTTTTTGTGCGTACTTGGCACCGCCCGACGCACACCCGAGGCTGGTGTCAGTGCCAGGGCCGACACGGCCGGTACAGCCAACACGGCCGCGAACAGGCCTCAATGAGCCGCCAGTCTCTCCAGGCGGCGGTGGCCCCAGTCGGAGAGGGGAGCGAGTACCTCGGAGAGTTCCCGGCCGAAGTCGGTCAGGGAGTACACGGTCTTGAGCGGGAGTACGTCGTGCACCTCCCGGTGTACGAGCCCGTCCGCCTCCATCTCGCGCAGGGCCTGGGTCAGCACCTTCTCGCTGAGTCCGGGCAGCCGGCGGCGCAGCTCGGCCGGTCGGTGCGGGCCGGACTCCAGCAGCCACAGCAGTGCGGTCTTCCACTTGCCGTCGATCACGGCGATCGCGGCGGTCACTCCACAGACGTTCGGATCCTGAGCGCGTCCGCGCGTCATTCGCTCTCCCCCTTTTCGTTTCTGTCTTTCATCCTTCACGAGGAGTCGAGCCGAACCATGTCCACACCCACCGACCGGCCCTCCCCCACGAACCGGCCCTCCCCCACCGCCCGATCCTCCGCCTCCGACCAGTCCGCCCCCTCCGACCAGTCTGCCCTCACCGTTCTCGGGCTGGGCCCGATGGGCCGTGCCCTCGCCGGTGCCCTGCTGGAGGCCGGGCTGCGGATCACCGTCTGGAACCGCACGCCCGGCCGGGACGGCGAGTTGCTCGCCCGCGGGGCGACCGGCGCACCCTCCGCGGCCGAGGCGGTCGCGGCCAGCCCCCTGACCGTCGTCTGCGTGGTGAACTACGACGCGGCCGACGCGATCCTGCGGGACGCCGCCGTCACCGACGCCCTCAAGGGCCGCACCGTCGTGAACCTGACCGCCGACACCCCCGACCGCGCCCGGGCCACCGCCGACTGGGCGGCCACCCACGGCGTCCGCTACCTGGACGGCGCGATCATGACGCCGACCACCACCATCGGCACCCCGGACGCGGTGTTCCTGCACAGCGGCCCCGCCGACCTCTACCGGGAGCACCGCCCCGTGCTGGACGCGCTGGGCGGCACCCACACCCACCTCGGCGAGGACGTCGGCCGGGCGGCGTCGTACGACATCGCCCTGCTCGACCTCTTCTGGACGGCGATGGCGGGCTACGCGCACAGTCTGGCGCTGGCCCGCGCCGAGGGCATCACCGCCCGCGAACTCGCCCCCTACGCCCAGGGAATCGCCGCGATCCTGCCGCCGCTCATCGCGGAGATCGCGGCGGACGTCGACGACGCCACCTACTCCGGCGAGGGCAATCCGATCACCTCGGCGGTCTCCTCCATGTCCCACATCGTCCGGGCAGCCGAGTCGCACGGCATCGACGCGAGCGTGATGCGCGCCGCCGAGGGTCTCGCCCGCCGCGTGGTCGGCCTCGGCCACGGCGAGGACGGGTTCATGCGGGTCACGGAGCTGCTGGGGCGTACCGCGGGGAGGTCCTGAAATCCGGTGGTGGCGGGCGGGTGACGGCCGCTACTGTTGCCGCCATGACTGCCGGGTCGGCCTTGTGCCGTGAGCGAGTCGGGTACCCGGCCTCTGAGTGAGGCCGGGGTGGGCCAGGGGCCCGCCCTCTTCTCTGTGCGTTTCGTCAGCGCTTCACAGCGCTTCGTCAGGACGGAAACCAGCTACAGAGAAGGAAGAGAAGAGACTTGCCCAACGACTTCAACCGATCGGTCATCGACGAGTTCCGTGCCAACAAGGGCCGCATGGGCGGCTACTTCGAAGACGCCCGGCTGATCCTGCTCACCACCACCGGCGCCCGCACCGGCACCCCGCACACCACCCCCGTCGGCTATCTCCCTGACGGCGGTGAGCGCATCCTCGTGATCGCCTCGGCCGGCGGCTCGGACCGGCATCCGCACTGGTACGGCAACCTCATCGCGCATCCCCAAGTCACCGTGGAGAACGGCGCGTTCACCTACGAGGCGCGGGCCGAGGTGCTGGAGGACGAGGAGCGGGCGGAGGTCTTCGCCCGGGCCGTCGAGGCGGATCCGGGCTGGGCGGAGTACCAGAAGAAGACCGAGCGGGTGATTCCGGTGGTGGCCCTGTACGAGATCGCGCAGGACGGCCCGCCGAACTTCAACGCCGGCTCCATCGGCGAGGCGATCAGGGTCGTCCATGACGCCTTCCGCCGCGAACTCACGCAGATCCGCGAGGAGATGAAGGAGGCGACCGCGGGCGGATCCACCCTCGGCGCCCAACTCCGGGTCAACTGCCTGACGTTCTGCCAGGGCCTCCACAACCACCACACCGGCGAGGATCTCGGCATGTTCCCGGTCCTCGCCGACCGCCACCCGGAGGCAGCGCCCGCGGTGGCGCGGCTGCGCGAGGAGCACGGGAAGATCGCCGACCTCGTCGAGGACCTGCGCCGGGTCGTGACCGCGGCGAACCCGGATCCGGACACCGCCCGCGCCGAGGTCGAACGCCTGGCGACGGAACTGGAGGCCCATCTGGCGTACGAGGAGGCGGAGTTGATCCCGCTCCTGGACGCCTGACCCTGAGTTCGGGTTCGAGCCCGAAACCGAACCCGAAACCGGGCCCGAACATGGAGGCCTCCTAGAACGGCAACGGCCGCCCGTGCACCACCTCCAGCCGGGACACCGCCCGCGTGAGCACCACATACAGCCGGTGCAGCCCCCGCCGCTCCGCGTCCACGATCGCGGCGGGCTCGACGGCGACGACATGGTCGTACTCAAGACCCTTGACGAGGGTCGCGGGTACGACGCTCACGCGGGCGGCCGGCACGTCCGGGCCCGCCGCCTCGATCCCGGCCGCGTCGAGCGCCCGCCGCACCCGGTCCAGGTCGGCGTCGGCCATGACGACCCCGACGGACCCCTCGCGCGCCACCGCATCCCGCACGGCATCCACGACGGCCCTCATCAGACCCGCGGACCCCTCCCCATCCGTATCCGCGTCCGCTACCGCGCGGATCCTCAACTCCCCGTCCCCGCGCAGGGAATGCCCGGCCGGGACGTCGACGTCCAGGTGGGCGAGGAGCCGGTTGGCGAACGCCACGACGGCCTTGGGCACCCGGAAGCCGAGGGTCAGCGGTACGACGGTCGCGTCCGGTTTCCCCAGGTGGCGCAGGGTCTCGGGCCAGGACCGGGCCGCCCAGGGCGTGGTCCCCTGCGCGAGGTCGCCGAGGACGGTCAGCGAGCCGAAGGGGGCCCGGCGGGCGATGGCCCGGCACTCCATCGGGGAGAGGTCCTGCGCCTCGTCGACGACGAGATGACCGTAGGCCTGTGGATGCTCGACGAGCCCGGCGACCTCGTCGAGGAGGACGAGGTCGGCGGCCGACCAGCGCGCCGACTTCCACGACCGCGGCGGCCCGGCCCAGAGCAGGGCGCGCTGCTCGTCGGCGTCCAGCAGCCCGTCGGCGGCCTCCGCCAACACCCCGCTGTCGGTGAGGAGTTCGGCGACGACCTCCTCCGGTCTGACGTGTGGCCACACGGCGTCGAGGTACGCCCCGAGAGCCCGTGCCCGCGCGACCTTCTGCACCCAGGCGGCGTTCCGCGGCCCGGCCCGCCGCTCGGCGCGCAGTTGCACACACCGCACGGCCCGGCTGCGCACCCGTTCCCGCCCGACACCGTACGGCGGTTCCTCGGCCCGCACGTCGGCCACGATCTGAGCGAGTTCGGCGGCGGAGACCCGCCAGCGGTACGTCCCGTCGGGCACCTCGACGGAATCCGTACGGTCGGCCGACACCCGCGCGTACAGCGCCCGCCGCAGCACCTCGGCCATCCGTTCGTCGTGCTTGACGACGGCCGTCCGCTCGTCGTCGGTGCCGGTGACCGGATGCCGGGCGATCTCCTCCAGGAGCGTCGCCTGCCGGACGCCCGTCTCGCCCAGGGCGGGCAGGACCGCCGCGATGTACGACAGGAAGGTCCGGTTGGGTCCGAGGATCAGCAGGCCACCGCGCCGGATGCGCTGCGGGTGGGTGTAGAGCAGGTAGGCGGCGCGGTGCAGTCCGACGGCCGTCTTGCCGGTGCCCGGGGCGCCCTGCACGCACACCGATCGGGTCAGGTCCCCTCGTACGAGATCGTCCTGCTCGGGCTGGATGGTCGCGGCGATGTCCCGCATGGGTCCGACGCGGGGCCGTTCGATCTCGCGGGCGACGATGTCGCTGACCTGCGATTCTCCCTGGCCGAGGTGTTCGTCCTCCAGGCCGGTGAGGTCGCCCGAGGTGCCGGTGCTGCCCTGCGCCCAGCCGAACCGGCGCCGGACGGCGACGCCCTGCGGGTCGCGGTCGCTCGCCTGGTAGAAGGCGCGGGAGACGGGGGCGCGCCAGTCGACGACGAGGGGCGGGGCGGCGGGGTGCTCGCTGATCCGCAGTCGGCCGAGGTGGTAGCCCTGGCCCGCGTGCTCGCCGGTCGCGAAGTCCAACCGCCCGAAGAACAGCGGCCCTTCGGGCAGCTCCCGCATCTCCTTGGCCCGGCTGCGCAGCCGGTACCCGAGCACTTCGGCGTCGGCTCCGGAGGCGGAGACGTCCTCGCCGGTGACGACGTGTTCCCCGGCCCCGTCGACCATCGCTGTGAGGGCGGCGCGGCAGCGGTCGTGGTGGGCGCGTTCGTGGCGGAGGGTGTGGTGGAGGGAGGGGTCGGGTGCCGTCATTCCAGCGAGCGCACCCGAAATAACGTAACCGAGTTAAATTTATTATCCGGTTCCGTCAGGCGGGTCCCGCTGTTCAGGCGAACTCCGGCAGCCCGGCCTCCAACACCCCGAACGCCCGCTCCGCCGCGGCCACCGCGTCCCCCCGCACGTCCTCCACCCGTTCCCCGTCCGCGATCCGCCGCCAGTTCTCCAGCGCGAGAATCCGCCGCACGGCCGTGATCTGCCCCGCCGCCAGCCGCGCCTCCAACCCCCCGCCGAGCGCTTCGGCCAGCGCGGCCTCCGACCGTTCGAGATGGGCGTACATCCGGGCGACCAGCGACGGCGTCCCATAGAGCAGGGTGTGGAAGGCGAGCACCGCCGGATGGTCGTTGAGCCCGGTCACCGGATCAGACCGCTCCAGCCCGTCCAGGAAGTGCCGCCGCAGCGAGACGAGCGGCGCCCCCTCCCCCTGCGTCACCACCCGCGCCGCCTCCCCCTCGTGATCGGCGATCCGGTGCAGGACGAGATCCTCCTTCGCCGGGAAGTACCGGAACAGCGTCGGCTTCGAGATCTCCGCCGCGGCCGCCACCTCGGCGACGGACACCGCGTCGAACCCCTTCTCCAGGAACAGACGGATGGCGAGGTCGGAGACGACCTGGTACATCCGCTGCTTCTTGCGCTCGCGCAAGCCGATCTCAGCCATGCTCGTGAGCCTACGCACCTCCCGCTCGACCTCGTTTCACCGCGGCCGAGGTGACCGGGTCTAGCGCAGGGCAAAGGTGAAGTAAGGGTTCTCCGGCCAGCATGTCGGCAAGCCGAGTACGCCGCCGACCTCCAGGAGCGTGGTCGCGTACGAGTCCACGGCTCGGCGGACGTTGGGGGCGTCGAGGCTCTCCCCGGTCACCAGGCGGTCGAGATCGACGTACGCGGAGCGCACCACCTCAAGCCTTGAGTAGACGGGCCAGTCCGCGGACATGTTGCTCGTGAACTCGGGGGCCAGTCGGTGCCGCCAACGGTGGAGCATACGCTCGCGGGCCTCCTGGCAGGCCGGTGTCAGATGCATGTGGCGGACCAGGTCGTAGAGAGGATCTCCGACGAGCGCCATGTCCCAGTCGATGATGGTCAGAGCCAGCTCGTCGTCGCGGCGCACGAGGTTCCAGGGATTCAGCGCGCCGTGCAGGAGGGACGGTTTCCGGTGACTCACCTCGAAGGGGGCCAGAAGCTCGGCCAGCCGGTCCGCGTCGGGCAGCCCGAGGCTTTTGGCGAACTCCTGCGACTCCTTCGGCAAGTTCCTGACCAGCTCGACGAGTTGCTCCTTGAGCCAGTCACAGAAGGAGAAGCCCTTCAGGTACGCCATCGGGTCGACCTGGGCGGCGTCCACCTCGGTCAGGGCCGCGAGCTGGTCGATCAGCGCGTCGGCCTCCCAGGGGCGGAGTCCGTCGACGGGATGATCGGGCAGTGTCTCGCCCCGAGGCACCTCGTAGCTGTGGATGACGAACGGGCCCCGCAGCCGATCCGCGCCGAGCGCCAGGACGCGCGGAGCCGCCACCGCCAGCCGTGACTCCTCGATGATCCTCAGCACGGCGTGCTCACTGAGGTGGCTGCGTTCGGCCCGACGGACCTTGGTCAACCGACGCCGCACCACGACCGGATCGTCGGAACCCGGGACCTCGACCACCGTGTTCAGGTAAGTGGAGCCCTTGAGCACCTGTTCGGCGGGGGCCCTGGCTTCCCGAGCCAGAACCTTGCGGACGACGGAGAAGGGAAAGTCCGGGCGCTCCGGAAAACGCCTGTCCGGCTTCCATTCGTTCTTCGCGTCGGGGCGGATCCGCCGGCCGAGGCCCGGGCCCACTCGCCGCCTGGACTGCCACTGGCGCAGAATCCGCTCGATCTTCGCCCTGTCGGGCGTATTCCGCAGCTCCAGCGGGCCCGCACCGGCCTCCAGGGCCGCGGAGACGGCGGCGGTCGCGTCGTCCAGGCTCTTCTGGTCGTACGAGTTCTCCACGGACGTCGCGGCCCGCATGACGTCGGAATAGACGGACTGCGCCCGCTCGAAGTCCTCGTAGCGGGGCAGGTCCCTCTCCACACCGTAGGTGGCCTTGGGGCAGAACCTCAGCATGGCCTTCGTCCACCAGGCGATGACATCGTCCCGCTGCCCGACCGGGTACCGCATCCGGACCAGATGGGTCGCGAGATCGTGCAGGGGATCGCCGTAGGTCGCGAGTTCCCAGTCGGCACAGATGAGGGGCGGGTCGTTGTCGTACGACACGATCAGGTTCTCGCGGTGCAGGTCGGCGTGGAGCAGACTGAACGGACGTGAGGCCATGTCGGGTACGCGTTCGGCGAGGCGGACGAGAGCGTCCTCGGGTACCCCCAGGTCGGCGAACAGACCACGGAAATCGGGCCAGTTGGGCTGCCGGATCTGCTGGTCCGCCTCCTGGGCGAGCGTCTTCAGGAATCCCTGGCTGTCGCCGTCGGCGGGCCATCCCACCGGTACGCGAGGCAGCGCCGCCGAGGGCACCATGGCCATCTGCGCGAGCAGCGTGGTCAGCGCCTCGATGAGCACCGTGTCCACGGGCTTGCCGTACCGGCACATCGCGGACAGCGGCAACCCGCCCGCATAGCTGTGGATCGCGAAGCCGTCCCCTTCCAGCAGGCATTCAGGTGCATGGCGCAGCGCGCCTTTGACGGCGTCCAGGATCGCCTTCTCGTTCCGCCAGGTACGGATCACCACCGGCAGTGCGTCCTCGCGCCGGATCCGCACCATCACCGAGGTACCGGGCTCGCGGCCGACCAGCGGAGCCACGTCCTCCGTGAGCGGCAGTACGTAGTTCTCGTTGTGATGTCCACCGCTCGGCTTCCCGCTCTTCTTGGCACGCGCCACGAAGGCGCCGAGGACGTCGGCCTCGTCGGGGGTGGCAGGCTTCGCGAGAAGAACAGGGCGAGGGACGGGAGTTGCGCCCACAGGTCGCTCCGGTGTGATTGAGCTGACGGCAGAGCCGGATGCGCGCACATTAGTGCACGGCCCGACCTCCAGACACACGAACCTACAGTGACCGATGCCTCACACACCGCACGCGCCCCTCCCTGGAGGGGCAGAGCCTCGGCATCAGTTACCGCACAAATCAGGTGAGTTCGGCTGGTACGGCACCTTGTGTCCGGTTCCAGTGGACGAGCGCGGCCATGATCCGCGCGCGGCCCGGCACTTCGGCCAGCCCGAGGGTCTCGGCGGCGCCGTCCAGGACCGTCTGCAGTCTCTGGGCGGCGCGGGGGAGGCCGGCCCAGTTGAATCCCGTTCCCTCACGCAGCGACAGCGACACCCGCATGACGTCGGTGAAGACCGACTGCGTTTTCTTGAAATCGAGAATCAGTGGAAGATCGCTCTCCCAGCCGTACGAACTACCGGGCCGGATACGTTCGACGACCCTGCACCATTCCCGGGTCATACGGCGCTCCTGATCGGCCGTGTACCGCATGAGGTAGAGGTGCGTGGCAAGGTCGTAGAGCGGGTCGCCCAGCATGGCCAGCTCCCAGTCGATGGTCCAGAGTTGACCGCGTCCGTCGACGATGAAGTTCTTGCGGTGCAGATCCGCGTGCAGAAGGCAGAACGGGCGTTCCTTCAGCCCGGACACCCTCTTTCTGATCCGGCTGAAGCATTCGCTCTGCACGCCCAGTTCAGCGAAGAGCGCCCCGAACTGTGCGTGGTTCTTCTCGAAGACCTGCTCCTCGCTGAAGGCGATCAGGCGTTCCAGAAAGGCGTCACAGTCACCGTCCTCGGGGCGGTCCTTGTGCTTACAGCGCCGTTCCACTCCCAGCATGGCCGGAGTGATGTGCACCATCTCCCGGAACAGTTCGACGATCTGGTCGAAGACCGCTTCGGGAACGTGCCGGTTCCACAGGAGGTGCCGTCTGACGGTTCGCCCCTCGATGAACCCCTGCAGTCCCATTCCCTCGACGTCGAGGATTTCGGGGATGCGGGTGATCCGCCCCTGCAGAGCGCGGAGCAGTTCCTCCTCCGACTGGAAGCATCTTCGGTCGTACCAGAGGATCTCGGCGCGCGGCTCCCGGATCTTGACGATCCGCGTCCCGCCCGGCATGGGCAGCACGTACGTCTCGTGGTGGTACCCCTTGAGCGGGCCTTTGACCACACTGGAGCCGCCGCCCAGTTCGTTGGCGCGGCGCTTGGCACCGGAGACCAGTTGGGGAGTCATTCTCTGGGTTCAGCCCGTTCCGATGGAGCCGATGAAGTAAGGGACGGGGCACGTTACTCCACTGGCGCCGGGCATCGAGGGAGAACCCGTCCATCGGACCCTTCGGGTCCCCGTCACGGGCGAACCGGCGCACGCTCGACCGAGTACAGGGACGGATACGCATCCACGACCGCCCCCGGTCGTTTGTGAGGCGACACCCCCGGGACGGGCGCACAAAGCCCCGCGGGAGAGACTGTCGCGACGGCGAGGAGCCCCATGACAGACGCGATCGACGACCAGGACACCGTGTTACGCCTGCTCAGGCCGGCCAGAGCGGTGCTCTTCGACTTCGACGGACCGGTCTGCGACCTCTTCCGCGGAGTGTCCACCGCGGGCGTGGCGGAACAGGTCAAGCGGAAGGCCCGGCGAGGCTGGGGCCCTCTCGACACGGACGTCGAGGATTGCGACGACTCACACGGCATCCTCCGGCAGTTGAGAGACATGTACGACCGATCGGCTCCGGGGTCACGCGGCCGGCGCCCGCTCGACCTGGCCGAACGCGTCGTCGCCCGCCAGGAGGGGAAAGCCGTCAAGACCGCGCCGGCGGCGCCGGACATCGTCACTCTCGTCGACCTTCTGCGCGAAATCCCGGTGCGTCTGGTGGTGGTGAGCAACAACGCCGAGCAGCCCATTCGCAGATATCTCCAGCAGCGGGATCTGAAAGGGAAGTTCGAGGGTGTGTTTGGCCGCGACCCGGAGAACGCGGGTCTCATGAAACCTGATCCGCACTGCGTGAACCGCGCCCTGGAACACCTTTCACCTGGCGACGCCCCCTGCCTTCTGATCGGCGATCAGCTCACCGACCTCAAGGCCGCCCAGTCGGCCGGAACACCGTTTATTGGTTACACACAGGACAGTTCCCGCGCACGGCAGATGATGCGGGACGGAGCCGACGCCGTGGTCTCCTCCTACGCTCCCGTCATCGCGGCCACCCGAGAACTCCTGGCCTCCCGGCGGACGCCGACACCCGCTATTCGGTAAGCAGGTTCCAGACGGATTCGAACCACTCCTGCATGCTGTCCACGAACACCGTTCCCTGCGCGTAGGGATCGGGGTCCTTGACGTGATGGGTGAGTCCGGCGCTCACGCCCACCACGTCGAGGGCCGACTCGATCTCCCGGCCGTCGTCCAGCACGATGTTCCGCCGGTAGACCTGGTAAGGGCCGAGTACCGCCTCTACCCCGTTGAGCAGATAGAGCTTGAACTGTGGCATCAACGGGACTCGACGGATCGTCACCTCCGCTGAGGAGACCAGCCGTTCCGCCTCCAGATTGCGCAGGACCGAGCGGACGGACGAGGTGTGCCGCTGGGAGATGGCCAGGTAGCGGTCCCGCAGGAGTTCGTCGTAGACGCCGTCCTCGGTCCGCCAATAGGGCGTCGCCAGCGCCTCGGAGGGCAGCAGCATGCGCAGGGCGATGCGCTGCGGGGCAATCTCCTTGAGCCGTATCCGCTCCGCCTGGAGGCGGATGTGGGTGTCCAGCGACTCGGACGTCAACGTGAAGACGTCCAGCGTCACTTCGGGCTGCTCGAAGGCGTGGTCGACAAGGGGGCGCAGCGTGACCATGCGGTCGGGCTGCTTGCCGCTCGTCGGGGAGTGGATCCGCTGCACCTTGATCACCCTGGAGCCGCTGCCCTGCCGGGAGACGATCCAGCCCTCGTTGACCAGTTCTCGCAGTACCCGCTGGACCGTGTCCCGGGACACACTGAACTCCGCGGCGAGTTCACGCTGCGACGGCAGGAGCGACCCTTCGGGATAGACGCCTTCGGCCATCCGTGCCCGCAGGGCAACCGCGACGCGCTCGAACTCCTTGCCGCCGCCGTCGCCGATGGTGCCGATGGTGCTGCCACTCACACAGCGACCGTACCTCCCCCTTCCGCCAAGCAAACCAGTTTCAGTCAAATCCGTCCGTCAACTTGACTGCCAGTTAAGGGATCAACCAGTCCGGGAAGAACCAGATTGCGTCAACCAGTCCAATTGGACTGGAAGTTGATCGCTTCTCGGGAAGTGGATCTGGGGGAGTCATGGTCGTCATTCAGCTGTTGTCCGCCGTCGCCGCTCTGGGCATCGACCAGATGCTGCAGTCGCGCTACGGCGCGCTCGGTGTGCTGTGCCTGCTCCTCGTAGGGGTGGGCTTCCGGGCCCGCCACACGGCCTGCCTGTCCGCCGGGGCCGTGATCTTCGTTCTACTGATGCTGCAGGCCTAGGGCGGCCCGTCCGACGGTGCCTCCACCGGCTCAGGACTGCTCCAGGATCACCGCACGCACCGATTCCAGTGAGTCGACGATCGTCGTCGCACCCGCCTCACGCAGCAGTTTCGCCTTGTGTCCGTTACGCGCGTAGCCGAGGAACGGAACGCCGGCGCTGCGCGCGGCCAGGTAGTCCGAGGGTGCGTCGCCGATCATCAGGGCGGCGGAGGGCGCGGCGCCCATCGCGTTCAGGGCACGGTTGAGGCAGTGCGGGTCCGGCTTCAGACGCTGGAGGTCCCGAGTACGGCCATAGATGTGCGGCGTGAAGCAGGTCGCCAGGCCGCGGCCGGCCAAGTACTCGCGGACCACACGGGGGGAGTTGTTGGTCGTGATGGCCAGGCGGGAGCCGACCGCCGTCCAGGTACGGATCAGCGGGTCGGCGTACGCGGTGGGCATCGCCGAGGACGCGGCCCGCAGTTCTTCCTGGGTGAGACGTTCCTCCAGCTCCGCAACCAGGTCGCTGCCGGGATGCCGGCGGTCCACGGCACGCAGCACGACATGCGGGTCCACGGATCCGCGTTCCGTCTCCGTCAACAGCCCACGCAGGCCTCGCCCTTCCAGCCATTGCACGAGTCGGACGGCCACCCGCTCCGCCGAGTGCCCGGCGAACAGACGACAGATCGGACCGTCGAAGTCCCACAGGACAACGCGAGCAGGTCTGATCACTTCCCGGAGGTTCCCTGTGTCGTTCTCTGTCTTTTCCGTCACCGGATCAGTCTGCGTCGTATCAGAAGCCACTAGGAGAGTGTCAGGTCCGTCGTGATGGTTTCCCAGAGGGCGTTGAACCACTTCTGGGATTCCTCCACAAATGCGGCGTCGCGCTGGCCGGCCGCGCTGTCGAAGGAGAAGAGGAGGGACTCGGTGCCGAGGACGTCGTACATGTCGAGGGTTCCGCTGTCCGACAGTTCCTCGCGGCGGGTGACCATGTAGTACGCCATGAGGGCTTCCGCTTCGTTGAGGAGGTACAGCTTCACCGGCGGGGTGAACGGCAGGGCGCGGAACGTCACCTGCACGTCGATGCCGTGCGAGGAGCGCAGGGCGCGCAGGTTGTGGCGCAGGACGTGACCCTGGGCGTTGCGCTGGTCCAGCCAGCGCTGGTGGACCGGGTCGCCGTCACCGTCGCCGCCGTCGACCTGGACGGGGAAGGCCAGGTTGATGTCCCTGGACGGCAGCAGGATGCGGACCTCGATCGAGTCGGGCCGGACGCGGCCCTCGTGGACGAGCCGGATCGGCACGCTGAGCCCCATCATCAGCGTCTCCGCCGTCAGGCAGACCGCGTCGATCCGTACCTCCGGCGCGGCGAACGCCTCCGCCAGCCGTGGCGCCAGCCCCACCATCGTCGGCTGGGGCTCCTCGCGGGAGTCCTGGGTGACCTCCGCGATCCGCGGCGGGCTCCCCTTGCTCACGTTGCTGAGCAGCCCGTCCTCCTGGAGCACCCGCAGTGCCTGGCGCACAGTGCCCCGCTCGACGTTGAACTCCTCCGCGAGGTCCGCCTGGGTGGGGAGGCGCTGGCCCGCCTTGAGGTCACCCGCGCGGATGCGTTCGCGCAGGATGTCGGCGATTTCCTGGGGGGAGAGCCTTCTGCTGCCGTTCACTGCCACGTTCTCCTGGGTCACGACCAAACGCTACAACTGGGATCCATCCATGGGGAGTTGTTTGGAAGTTGTTTATAGGTACCTGCCAAGTGGGGACAACATAGTCAGAGTTGGTTGCCAACTTGGTTGAGTTGGCGGAAGTTTTGCCTCCCCATCGGCCGATACTCCACCACCCACCGGTCGGAACCCACCGATCGGAACCTCACCGGCCACCGCCCGTCACCACCCACCCGTCACCCACCGCCGCCCCACGAGCACCCCCCACCCCGCCCCTACCGCCTCCAGGAAGCCCGAAGGGGGAACCACCGTGCCCGTCATCGCCCTCATCGCCGCCGTGTTCGTCGTCGGCATCGAGCAGACCGTCCAGTGGAAGTACGGCGTCGCCGGCGTCGTCGGACTGCTGCTGCTCACCATAGGCATCAAGGCCAGGAACCCGGCCGTCAGCTCCACCGGAGCGGTCGTGCTCGCCCTGCTGGTCGCGAGGCCCGCCCTGTGACCGACCGGTGTTCTCGCAAGAGCGACCGGTACCCCGATCAACCCCTGTGGGAGACCATCAGCTCGTGAGCAGCAGCTCCGAACTGATGGTCTCCCACAGTGCGTTGAACCACAGGTGGGACTGCTCCACGAACGTCGTGTCGCGCAGGCGCGTGCCCTGGGCGAAGGCGAAGAGCATCGAGCGGGTGCCCTCGGCGTCGTACATCTCCAGCCGCTCGTGGTCGATCTCCTGCGCGCGGCGCGTCAGCGTGTAGTACGCGAAGAGCGCCTCCTCGCCGTTGAGCAGGTACAGCTTCACCGGCGGGGTGAACGGCAGGGCGCGGAAGGTCACGTGTACGTCGATGCCGTGGGTGGCGCGCAGGGCGAGCAGGTTGTGCTTCAGCACCTGGCCCTGGGCGTTGCGGTGGGCCAGCCAGTGTTCGTGGACCGGGGCTCCCTCGCCGTGGCCCGCGACCGGGACCGGGAAGGCGAGGTCGATGTGCCGGCTCGGCAGCAGGACGCGGACGTCGACCTTGGCCGGTTTCAGCTGTCCGGCGTGGATCTGCCGCAGCGGTTCGCCGATGGCGAGGGTGAGGGACACCGAGGTCAGACAGAGGGCGTCGATCTCGACGTGCGGGGCCGCGAAGGCGGCCGCGATCCGGGGGGCGAGGGCCACCGTGGTCGGCTGCGGCAGGCCCCCGGGACCGGCCGGCGTCCCGCCCAGCCCCAGGTCCGGAGCCACGGTCGCCGGGCTCCCCTTGGAAACGTTGGTCAGCAGGCGCTCCGACTGCAGGATGAACAGCGCCTGCCGTACGACCCCTCGCTCGACCTCGAACTCGTCGGCCAGCCTGGCCTGGGTGGGCATGCGCTGGCCCGGCCGCAGTGCCCCGGACCGGATCCGGGCACGCAACTCGTCAGCCACCTCGCGATGTGTCCTGTGTGGCTGTGGTGACCTCTGCCGACCGTTGACGGCGAGGTGTTCCTGGTCCACGACCAAACCCTACAACTTCTCGCCATCTTTGGGCAGTTCAAGTGAAGGTGGTTATGAGTCGCTTCCAAGTGGAGAGAACTACAGTGAAGTTGGTCACCAACTTGAGCAACATGGTCAAACTTCCGCAAGGTTGGCTATCAAGGTGACCGACAGGGACCACCGTTCCGCAAGGGACTGTCCCGCTGGGGGGACTGCCATGCCGCTCATCGCCCTCGTCATCGCCGGCCTCGCCGTCGGCTTCGAACAGCTCGTCCAGTGGAAGCTCGGCGCCATGGGCATCGTCGCCTTCGTCGCACTCACCGTCGGCGTCAAGGTCAAGAGCGTCGCGATCGGCGGCATCGGAGCGGTGATCCTCGTGATGCTGCTCGCCTAGTCCGCTGACCGGGCTCCCTTCCGGAGGGGAGCCGGGAGCCCGGTCGGTTCGCACAGCCACAACTGAACACGGGAAACACACCGGCACAGCCACAACTCAACAGCCCGCTACGGATATACCGCACAGCCACAACTCAACAGCTCGCTACGGACACCGCACAGCCACAACCGAACAGCCCGACAACCGAACAGCTCGACGTGACAGCTCAACAACCCAGTGCGAAAAGGAGGTTCAGAACATGTCCGGGCACCAAGGCCGCCTGGACGTACGCAGCAGGGCGTCGGCCGACCGGGCGGCGCCCGCTCGTACTTCCCGGACCCGGCCGAGGGCCGCCAGCCGCACCGCCGACTCGTCACCGAGCCACAGGGCCGACAGCTCCCCGACATCGAGGGCGAGTTCGGCGCTCTGCCCCGTCGGCGTACAGGACCCGCCCGTCGCCGATGCCTCCAGCCGGTACCGCCCGCCGGTCAGGCCGTCCCTGTCGGTCACCTCCAGAACCAGCGAGCCCTCCCCCTCGTACGTCCGCGCCTCCAGAGCCCGTACGACGTCCAGGATCCGCACCCACAGCCAGTCGCCCTGGGTGGTGGCCGTGGCCGCCCTCGGGTTGGGCAGGAGGAAGGGGAGCAGGTCGTCGGGGGCCCGCCAGCCGCTCTTCACCTTGGTGATCCAGTCGATGGAGCACAGGTAGCGCCACAGGGCGCGTTCGGCGGCCGGGGTCGCCGCGAGCAGCCAGGACACGGACACCGTGTCGTGCGGCTGCTTGCCGTCCCAGTTGTCGTCGGCCCGGTACGCGACCAGGCCCTCGACCTCGCCGGCCGCCGAGCGGTACACCGCGTGGAACGGCTCGGTCCACGACTTCTCGTACCGTACGGCCCCGGTGTTGACCTTCCACCACAGCTCGTCGCGGCTGACCGCGCCGGGCTGGGCGCGGCGCACCCGCTCGTGGAGTTCGGGGCCGAGCTTGCGGACGTCCTCGCCGTCCACGAGGTCGATACGGCCGCCGTCGTCGGGGCTGCCGGAGCGGCGGGGGTCGAGGCCGGTGCGCGGGACGTCGACCGTCCACTCCGTCATCCAGGTGGCGGGGCCGAAGCCGTAGCGGCCGTAGATCTGGTACTCGGCGGCGATCAGGGTGGCGACGACGTCACCGCGGTCCTTCGCCGCCGCCAGGTCCTGGGCCATCATCCGGGTGAGGAGGCCGCGGCGGCGGTGGGTGGCGGTGACGGTGACGGCCGACACGGCGTTGGCGGGGACGGTCGCCCCGCCGACGGTGGTGAGTTCCTGGTCGAAGGACTTGAAGCTCGCCACACAGCGGCCGTTCTCGAAGGCGCCGAGGTAGCGCCCGCCCAGGCCGAACTGGATACGGCGGGCTGCGAGTTCGAACTCGGAGGCGATCGGCTCGCGCAGGAAACCGGCGTTCACCGCGCGCAGCCACTCGGGGAAGTCGGCCTCGGTGACCGGGCGCACGTCGATGGCGTCCCTGGTGTCTCCGGCATCTCTGGCCTCGGCGGCGAAAGGGGACGCGGAGGCGTCGGAGGTCTCGCGGGCATCGGAGGCGGGGTGCGGGTGGCTCATGGAATCACGGTAGGCGTACGCCTGTACGGTGTCGCGGAATTAACCTCCCCGCCGCCTTTCCCTCTCCGCCTCTCCCCTCTCCTCCTGTCCCCCATCCCCGTCCTCCGGCCCCGTACTCCGGCCCCGTCCTCCGGCCCCGTACTCCGTCCCCCGTCCCCCGTCCCCCGTCCCCCGTCCCCCTCTCCCCTCTCGATCAGAACGCGGCCCGGATCTCCCCCACCTCACGGCTGCCGCCCGTCAGCGGTGCCCGCCCGATCCGTCCCACCACCGGCGAGTCCACGCCCATCAGCTCCAGCGCACGCCCCAGCACCGGCCCCAGCGCCCGTCCGCCGCCGTCCTCGACCTTGAAGGCGAGGGCACGGCCGTCCTCCAGCGCCACCGCCTGGACCGCCTCCGCGCCCATCTTCGACAGGGTGCCCGGGACCTCGCGCATCAGCCAGGTGTCGGGGCGGCGGGTGCCGGCGACGTACTCGGGGTGGGCGCGCATGGCGTCGGCGACACGGCGTTCGGCGGAACCGGGAGCGGCCAGGACGAAGCTGCGGAAGGCGCGGGCCAGGCCGGTCAGGCTGATCGCCATCAGGGGCGCCCCGCAGCCGTCCGTTCCGACGGCCGCGACCGGCTCGCCGGCCGCCTCCTCCACCACCTCGTGGATGATCCGCTGCAACGGATGCGCGGCCTCCAGATACGTCTCCAGCGGCCAGCCGCGCAGTTCGCTCGCCGCCAGCATCGCCGTGTGCTTGCCGGAGCAGTTCATGGTGACGCGGGAGCGCGCCGCGCCCGACGCCAGGTACGTCTCCCGCTCCTCCGCGTCCAGCGGCAGATCCGGCGGGCACTGGAGCAGGGCCTCGCTCAGCCCGTGCTCGTCCAGCATCTTCTGGACCAGGTCGCGGTGGAAGGGTTCCCCGGAGTGGCTGGCCGCGGCCAGCGCCAGCCGCTCGCCCGCGAGATCCAGGCCCGCCCGCAGGACGCCCGCCGCCTGCATCGGCTTGTTGGAGGAGCGCGGGAAGACCGGGACGCTCACGTCACCGAGCGCCAGCTCCACGGACCCGTCCGCGGCCAGCAGGACCAGACTGCCCCGGTGCCGCCCCTCGACGAACCCGGAACGCACGACCTCGGCGAGGACGGGCGGTGCCGCGGACATCGCGGTCGTCGCGGATGTCGCAGCCCCCGCGGATATCGCGGACATCGAGGAGTCGGACATGGCGGTGGCCTTCCGGTGAGGGGTGACCCGCCCGGGCGGCGGGCCCCGGGATCGCCGGTACGGCAGCCGCCTCAGGTGAGCAGGTCGTCGACTTGTGCTTCCCCTTCACGGTACCTGCGGGCGATCTCCGCGCTGCAGTCGTCGGTCGTGCGCTGCAGCCGCTGCCGGCGCCGGGACACCTGCTGCTCGTACCGCACCAGGCGGCCCATCGCGGTGTTCAGCTCCAGGTCGGTCCGGGCCCCCAGGTCCGACAGCTCGACCTCGGCGAGCATCTCCGCGGCCAGCAGCCGGTACTCCTCGCTGTGCGGGGTGCCCAGGGTCACATGGCGGGCGGAGGAGCGGTGCCGGGCCGGGGCGTCGGTCAGGATCTCCGGGAGCCGGTCGACCATGGACACCTCCCCCAGGGCCATGACGGAGGCCACTCCCGCGGGAGACCGTCGGAGCAGTTCGGCGCGCAGGATGTCGATACGGCCCTGGAGCAGTCGTCTCACATAGCTGAGGTCGGCCTCGTCCCGCTGGGCGTCCCGGCGCAGGGCGCGCAGTTCGGGAAGGCTCGGGACGGACAGGTCGGGCGCGGGCGGGTCAGCGGGCAGCAGCGGGCTGTCCGTGCGCTGCACGGGCGGCCGCTGGGTACCCAGCCGCCCCCCGGTACTCGGTGTGCTCATGTGCCTCTACCGTCCCCTCGACCGGCTTGTGGGAGCATCGTGCCACCCCAAGTGGCCGCTATGTGACCGAGTGCCCCCGATCGGCCCCAGATGGACGGTTAAGGATCAAAAATGAGGCCCGTGCAGAGCACTGCCGGCCGCCCGGCATGATGGTCGTATGCGTGCAGTGGTGCAGAGGGTGGACGGCGCGAGCGTCGTCGTGGAAGGCGAGACGGTCGGGGCGATCGAGGGCGAGGGACTGTGCGTCCTCGTCGGCGTGACGCACGAGGACACCAAGGAGAAGGCGGCCGGGCTGGCCCGCAAACTCTGGTCGATCCGCATGCTGGCCGACGAGAGGTCGTGCAGCGACATCGACGCCCCGCTCCTCGTCATCAGCCAGTTCACCCTCTACGGCGACGCCCGCAAGGGCCGCCGCCCCACCTGGAACGCGGCGGCCCCGGGCGACGTGGCCGAGCCGCTCGTCGACGAGGTGGTCGCCCAGCTGCGCTCCCTGGGCGCGACGGTCCACACGGGCCGCTTCGGCGCGCAGATGCGGGTGTCCCTGACGAACGACGGCCCGTTCACCGTGCTCATCGAGATGTAGGACCCGCCGCGGTCTACGGCTCTACGACGACTTCCTGGGCCGCGGCCGTGGAGTCGGCCAGCAGCCGCGCGTCCAGCGGCACGTTCCGCTTCACCAGGGCCAGCGCGACCGGGCCCAGCTCGTGGTGGCGTACGGACGTCGTGATGAAGCCGATCTTGCGGCCCTCGGGGCCCTCGTCCGCGAGCCGGATCTCCGTACCGGCGGCCGGCAGGTGGACCTCGCTGCCGTCGAGGTGCAGGAAGACCAGCCGGCGGGGCGGCTTGCCCAGGTTCTGCACCCGGGCGACGGTCTCCTGCCCGCGGTAGCAGCCCTTCTGGAGGTGCACCGCGTTGCCGATCCAGCCCAGCTCGTGCGGGATGGTGCGGTGGTCGGTCTCGAAGCCGAGGCGGGGGCGGTGCTGCTCGACGCGCAGCGCCTCGTAGGCCAGCAGCCCGGCCGCGGGGCCGGTCTTCTCGGCGTACGGCTCCAGGTCCGCGCGCGGGAGGAAGAGATCACGGCCGTACGCCGTCTCGCGGACGACGACGCCCTCGGGGACCGCGGCGATGGAACCGGCCGGCAGGTGGACGACGGCGATGTCGGCGGTGCGGTCGGCGACCTCGGCCCGGTAGAAGAACTTCATCGACTCCAGGTAGGCGACCAGCGCCTCCTGGGTGCCGGGCTCGACGTGGATCCAGGTGGTCGTGCCGTCGTCGACGAGGTACAGCGCGTGCTCGATGTGGCCGTGCGCGGAGAGGATCAGCGCCTCGGTGGCCTGGCCCGTGGGGAGGTCGCTGACGTGCTGGGTGAGCAGCAGGTGCAGCCAGCTCAGCCGGTCCTCGCCGGTGACGGTGACGACCCCGCGGTGCGAGAGGTCGACGAAACCGGTGCCGCCGGCGAGGGCGCGCTGTTCACGGAACAGGTCGCCGTAGTGGGCGGCGACGCCTTCGTCCACACCTTCGGCGGAGACTGCGCCGGACAGGGACAGCAGGGGGCTCTTCATATGGCTAAGCCTACGACTCGGTAGTTGAATTTTTGAGTGTGCAGTCCTCGCACCGGCCGAAGATCGCGAAGTGCTTCATGTCGGTCTCGAAGCCGAAGGTGTCGCGCAGTTTCGCGGTGAACTCGGCGGCGACCGAGATGTCGGCCTCGATGACGTTGGTGCAGTCCCGGCACACCAGGTGGATGTGGTGGTGCCGGTCGGCCAGGTGGTACGTGGGCGCGCCGTGCCCGAGGTGGGCGTGGCTGACCAGCCCGAGCTCCTCCAGGAGCTCCAGGGTCCGGTACACGGTGGAAATGTTGACCCCCGACGCCGTCTTCCTCACTTCCACGAGGATGTCGTCGGGGGTCGCGTGCTCAAGGGTGTCCACGGCTTCCAGGACAAGCTGGCGCTGAGGCGTCAGCCGGTAGCCGCGCTGGCGCAGATCGCTCTTCCAGTCAGTGCCTTCGGTGCTTTCGGTACTCACCACACCAGAGAGTCTAGGACTACTTGAAGAACGCGATGCCGTCGTCCGGCATGTCGTCGGGGAGGGCCTTGGCCCAGCGCTCGACGTCCTCCGGGGTGACGACCTTCTTCAGGTGGGCCGACATGTAGGGGCGCAGCTCGACCTCGGGGGTCTGCTTCTCGCCGACCCACATGAGGTCGCTGTGGACGTAGCCGTAGAGACGCTTGCCGCCGGTGTAGGGGCCGGAGGCGGCGGTGCGTGCGACCGCGTCCGTGACGATGTCGATCTGCGGCTTCTGCTTGGCCAGCTCGCCGTACCAGACCTCGACGACACCGTCGTCGCGGACCATGGTGACCTCGACCTTGCGGTCGGCGTCGATCCGCCAGAAACCGGACTCGGACTCCAGCGGCCTGACCTTGTTGCCGTCGTTGTCGAGGACCCAGGTGTGGGAGTGGTACTCCAGGAAGTCCCTGCCGTCGTGCGTGAAGGTGACCTCCTGTCCGAAGTTGCACTTCTCGGAACCGGGGAAGTCGTGCACGCCCGCGCCGGCCCAGTTGCCGAGCAGGAAGACGAGCGGGACGAGGTCCTTGTGGAGGTCGGACGGGATCTCGATCATGAGCAGCAGTTCCTAGCAGCAGTTCCTACGTGGGTCAGCGCTGGCCCTGGTACAGCTTCTTCACCGTCAGCCCGGCGAAGGCGAGCACGCCGACGCAGACCAGGACCAGCAGGGCTTCGAAGAAAACCTCAAGCACGGGGTGCTCCTCGCACGATCATGAGACAGCGGTACACGGGGAAAGCCGGGCCCCAGCTTACGCGGCCGGGGCCCGGCTCTCTCCGTGAGGTACACCCTCCCGGGCATCACCCCAGAAGCTGGCTCTGCAGGGTCACCGTCTGCTGGAACGGAACGGCCTTCGCCCCGCCCTTCCGGGACTGGACGATCACGGCGAGGACGTCACCGGCGGCCAGGTACGCCTGCCGCACCTGTTCGGCGCCGTACGGCTCCGCCTCCGTGTACACCGAGTACTGGACCTGCTCAACCTTGGCCGACTCCGGGAAGTCCTCGTCGAAGACCAGGGAGTTGGTGTCGCGCAGGATATGGGTCGGGCTGTTGTACGGAGCGACGTCGGTGGTGAACGCCTCGTCCACGACGGCCGCGGTGTCGAAGTGCAGGAGGTAGATCCCCGTGTGCGTGCCGTCCTCCGTGGTCCAGCCGCGGGCCGCGATGTGACGCAGTCCGTCGTCCACGAGCTCCTGTCCGAACGCCTCGCGGTCGTCCTCGGCGTACTCCGCGAGGAAGTCCTTCGTCGCCAGCCAGCCGTCGTCGCCGCGCAGCGCCTTGTCCTGCGTCGCCCCCGCGGGGGCGGGCAGCACGAGGGCCCGCAGGTCGGCGTAGTGCGCCCCGGCCTTGTTCGCCTCGGCGAACGGCCCAGGACTCCCCGACGGCAGCGGCGGCTTCGTCAGCTCCGGGTAGTCCCAGCGCCCGTCCGACTCCGTCGCCAGTCCCGGTACGTCCGTCCGCTCCATCCGCGTGATCCCGTACGCGGCCGACGCCCCCACCACGGCGAACACCACGACGGCGGCGGTCCACCGCGCCACGGCCCGCAGGACCCGACGGTCCTTGAGGGCCGCCTGGGGCACCGGTGCCTGGAGGGGCGGGCCCTCGGGGAGCGGGGGCAGCGGGGGCAGGAGGGTCTGCGGCTGGTCCACGGAGACGGGGGCGGGGACGAGCGTGGGAGTGGGGACGGGGGTGGTGAGGTGGGGCTCGGGGACGGCCGACGGCTCCGGGGTGATCTCCGACTCGGGGGCGACCGGCGGCTCGGGGGCGGTGACGGGCCCGTCGGCAGCCACCCGCTCGGGGGCGGGCGTCGGCTCGGGGGCGGTTGTCGGCTCGGAGACAGCTGTCGGTTCCGGCTCAGGCTCCCGGTCCTGCGACGGGCGGTCCGTGGTCTGTGGCTGCTCGGTCATACCGACTCCCCCGGTTCGGCTATGCGGTCGAGCTGCTCGCTCAGGAGCATCGCGACGCCCTTGGTGTCGAGTGGCCTGGCGCCGTCCGCGGTGGCGGTGACCAGGACATCGCCCTGGTAGGCGGAGCAGTACATGCCGTCGAGGTCCGCGTCGTCGTCCTCCGGCAGGAGGAAGCACTCGGCGTTCTTGTGGCCCTTGACCTCGGGGCCCTTGCGGAAGATGTCCAGGGCGTCGAGGAACTCGTTCTGGAACGTGGACTCCTCCCGGACGGCCGCCCGGGACTCCAGCTGCACCAGCACGACGCTCACCTCGTAGATGCCCTCGTTCTCGCTGAGGGAGTCGGCCTCGCCGCTGAGGTAGCTGCGCATCGCCATGCCCTTGACGCGCTGCTTGTCGATCTCCTTCTCCAGCTGCCTGCGCTGGCTGCGGGGCAGGTCGCTCAGCGACTCCTTGCGCAGGGCGGTCGCCTGGGCGCCGCTGAGCGACGCGTCGGAGCCGAACTCACCGAGGTCGGGGCCACGGGTCCAGCCGTCGGTGCCGTACGGCACGAGGACGCCGGCGAGCCCCTTGGCGGCGGGTGCCTTCGCGTCCTCGGCCGTGGTCTTCGGGAACTTCCAGACGGGGGCGCCGGCGTCACGGTCGGCGTCCCGCACGGTCACCGCCGTGTAGCCGACCCCGGCGACGACGGCGGCGGCCAGCACGAGGGACCCGGCCAGGGCGGCGACAAGGCCACGCCGGACGGGCTTCCTGACGGGCGACGGCGGCACGGCCTCGACGGGGCCGGCCTCGATGGGAACGGCCTCGACGGGACCGACCTGTTCGTTCTGGTTGTCGGTCACAGCCGCTCCATCTGGCGCTTCGCGAGGTCCATGATCTTCTTCTTGCCGATCGGCTTGGAGTCGTAGATCCAGATCTCCATGGCGATGTCACCGCGCCAGGCGTGCGCCTCCGCGCTGTAGAGCGGCAGGTAGCCGGCCTTGTTCTCGGGCTCGTTGTGGACGAACGCCATGCCGCTCCCGGTACCGGGGACGGTCCAGCTCTCGGTGGAGTCCTCGGCGTCCGCGAAGTACAGGTTGCCCTCCGACCGGTCGGCGGCCGCGGGCGACTCCTCCTGGCGGTACTGGATCAGCCGGATCTCCTGCAGGGTCGTACCGGACTTCCAGCCGGTGACGGCCCCCCGGCGGAACTCGTCGCCGACGAGGTTGCCGAAGATGTCGCCCGGCGACTTGTACAGGTCGGCGTAGTCGACCAGGTCCAGCCAGCCGTCGTCGCCGGACAGCCAGTCCGCGTCCTTCGTGCCGCTCGGCTTCTTCAGCAGCAGCTTGCGCAGGTCGCCGTCGGTCCTCACCCGGCGGTCCTGCGCGCCGGACAGCGGTTCGGGCCCCTCGCCCTTCGCCTGCGGCAGGCTCTGCTGCGACAGCGAGGGCAGCCGCGTCGGCTCACGGTCGGCCTGGACGAGATAGCCGGCGCAGGCGCCGGCGACCAGGCCGAGGACGGCCGCGCCGGCGATCAGCAGCGTGGTGCGGCCACGGCGGCGAGGCCGGGACGGTGACGGAGGAGCAACCGGGACGACCGGGACAACCGGTGCGTCGGCTACCGCTTCGGGTACTTCCAAGACGTTCCCCCCACAGAACATGAACAGCGCATTCCGTATGCGCGCGGAGAGGAGACTCCTGGTCAGAGTGCGCGGTTGTAAGGGAGTTGATTACGATTCGGCCATGGCGAAGAAGCTAGTGATCAAGGTGACGGCGGGCGCGGACTCCCCCGAGCGGTGCTCACAGGCGTTCACGGTGGCGGCGGTGGCCGTGGCCAGTGGCGTGGACGTCTCCCTCTGGCTGACCGGCGAGTCCGCGTGGTTCGCGCTGCCGGGCCGGGCGGCCGAGTTCGACCTCCCGCACGCGGCCCCGCTCCCCGACCTCCTCGACTCGGTGATCGCCGCCGGCCGCGTCACCCTCTGCACCCAGTGCGCGGCCCGCCGGGACATCACGGAGAAGGACGTCATCGAGGGCGTACGCATCGCGGGCGCCCAGGTGTTCGTCCAGGAGGCCCTGGGGGACGAGACACAGGCGCTCGTCTACTGAGACACCGACGACCCGCGGCACGGCGTCTCAGCCCGTCCGGCGTTCAAGGACGAGGCCGTTCAGGGCGAGGAGGCCTGAGGCATGGCCCCCGGTGGAGTCACCGATGGAGCCTCGGTGGAGCCCGCACCGACGTCGGTCGGCACCGTAGCGGCGGACCACCAGGACCCGGCGTCTACGGCCGTCGCTTCTTGCCGTCCAGTTCGTCCCACCAGTCGTCGGACTTCGGGTCGCCGGAGGGGTCGTCCCACCAGCGGTCGTCGGGGCCTCGGCGGTTGGCGACCATGGCGGCGACCGGGGGGATCAGCATGGCGACGACGCACATGCCGACGGCGACGGGGACGGACCACAGGCGTACGACGGACCAGGCCAGGACGAAGAGGCCGATGCAGGTCGCCATCATGGCGAAGTAGAGGTGCCGGCGCCGGGCGTACATGCTTCCAGGGTAGGTCCGCGCACGCCGAAGGGCCGCACCCCGTGTCGTCGGGGTGCGGCCCTTCAGCCGTCAGGCTGCGCGTCGCGCTGTACTGCCGCCCTGTGTCAGACCGCGATCGCGACCTCGGCCAGACCGCCCTGCTGGGCGACGACCGTGCGGTCGGCGGTGCCCCCGGGGACGAGCGCTCGGACGGTCCAGGTGCCCTCGGCCGCGTAGAAGCGGAACTGGCCCGTCGCGGAGGTCGGGACCTCCGCCGTGAACTCGCCCGTCGAGTCCAGCAGACGTACGTAGCCCGTCACCGGCTCGCCGTCGCGGGTCACCTGACCCTGGATCGTGGTCTCACCGGGCTTGATCGTCGAGGCGTCCGGGCCGCCGGCCTTCGCTCCACACATGTCTTTCTCCATCAAGAGGTCTGACCGGAAGGAAGGCCGGTCGGGGTGTACGAGGTGTTCGCTTACTTGTTGGCGCCGAGCTCGATCGGCACGCCGACCAGGGAGCCGTACTCGGTCCAGGAGCCGTCGTAGTTCTTGACGTTCTCCACGCCGAGCAGCTCGTGCAGGACGAACCAGGTGAGCGCGGAACGCTCACCGATGCGGCAGTAGGCGATGGTGTCCTTGGCCAGGTCCACCTGCTCGTCGGCGTAGAGCTCCTTGAGCTCGTCGTCCGACTTGAAGGTGCCGTCGTCGTTGGCGTTCTTCGACCACGGGATGTTGCGCGCGGACGGGACGTGGCCCGGACGCTGCGACTGCTCCTGCGGGAGGTGGGCCGGCGCGAGCAGCTTGCCGCTGAACTCGTCGGGCGAGCGGACGTCGACCAGGTTCTGCGCGCCGATCGCGGCGACCACGTCGTCACGGAAGGCGCGGATGGCCGTGTTCTGCGGCTTGGCCTGGTAGGAGGTCTCGGCGCGGGCGGGGACCTCCTCGACCAGCTCGCGGGCGTCCAGTTCCCACTTCTTGCGACCGCCGTCGAGAAGCTTGACGTTCTCGTGGCCGTACAGCTTGAAGTACCAGTAGGCGTACGACGCGAACCAGTTGTTGTTGCCGCCGTAGAGGATCACCAGCGTGTCGTTGGCGATGCCCTTCGCGGAGAGGAGCTTCTCGAAGCCCTCCTGGTCGACGAAGTCACGACGGACCGGGTCCTGGAGGTCCTTGGTCCAGTCGATGCGGATCGCGTTGCGGATGTGGTTCTTCTCGTAGGCGGACGTGTCCTCGTCCACCTCGACGATGGCGATGCTGGTGTCGTCCAGGTGGTCCTGGACCCAGTCGGCGTCGACCAGGACGTCGCTGCGGCTCATGCTCTTTCTCCTCCGGGGCAGTTACGGCGGGCTGTGCAAGGTGAAGTGGTGCGCGTGCAGGCCGTCGGGGCGCGTACGCGCACGGATACCCAGGGCAGGGCGGCGGGGATACGGAAGCCTGCTGCGGGCTTCCGCTCAGAAAGTGCGACAGAGCATGGCGGCGACGCGGCACAGGTCTACTGCCCGCCGCTTCGTGAGATCCGCCTGACGCTTCATGGGCTCGATCGTAGGGACGGACAGCGCCGCGTGTCACCGGTGTGTCGTATTTTGAGACGCGATCGTCCGGGATGTGAGATAACGACGGCGCCCGGGCCGTGTTCCCACGGTTCCCGGGCGCCTGTAGTCGTCGTCACATCTGCTGTACGGACGCCGCCGTCTCGCCCCTCGGACAGCGGCGGTCGGTGTGGCCCGTGCCGGTCCTACCCCGCCAGCCGGACGTTCGAACCCTTCACCGTGATCTCCACACCGGTCTTCGCCGCCTGCACCGTGTCGAGCTTGATGCCGCCGGGCAGTCCCTCGATCTTCTGCTCGAAGTCGGTGACCGACCGGGCCCGGCTCTCGGCCAGGTCGACGCCGGCGAACGACGGCAGGTTGTCGGCGTGCACCTTCACCGTGTCGCCCTCGGCGGTGACCGTGCTGAGGACGGAGACCGGCTCCGGCAGCTTGGTGCCGAGCACCGTCGCCTCGACCTCGACCTTCACCTTGCCGTTGCCGCCGTCGGAGAGGCCGACGACCTCGGCGGTGACGCCGGGGGCGATCTGGGTCGGCTCGGACTTGGCGGTCTTCAGCAGCTCGGCGTACGTCACGGACGCGGTGCCGGTCGCCGTGGTCGCGGTGGCGGAGCTGTAGTCGCCGGAGAACGCGACGCCCTTCATGCTCGCCTTGAGGTCGTCGATGAGGATCTTGCCACCGCTGGTCCCGGTGTCGGCCTCGTAGTCGTCGATGCCGACCTCGACGTCGTCCAGCCGGCCGCCGACGACCTGGGTGAGGAACGGGAAGCCCTTGATGGCGACGTCGGGGGTGGCCGCCAGGCCCTCGGTGGTCTTCAGCTTGTCCGCCACCTCGTCCTCCGCGAAGTTCACCGCGAGACGGTCGGCCAGCACGAACAGGCCGCCGAGGATCACGACGAGGATCAGAAGTATTCGCAGTGCGCGCATGCGGTGTCCCCCACGACAGCGTTCGGGCGACGGTCGGTCGACCGATGACGGTTGCCGGTTGGCCGTTGCCAGTTGATGGTTGCGGTTGACGGACGGGTGGCCGCCGAGCGTGAGAGTAACCCCGGGTCGGTCAGGGAACGGCAAATTGTCGATCACCTGTGACAGGGCCCGCAGGCTCAGCCCAGCGCCCGCCCCAACACGTAGACCGCCGGTGCCGCAGCCGCCAGCGGCAGGGCCACACCCGCCGTGAAGTGCACGAACCTCGACGGGTAGTCGTAGCTCGCCACCCGGTGGCCGATCAGCGCGCACACCGCCGCGCCCGCGCCGAGCAGCGCGCCCTTCGCGCCGGTCCCGGTCATCCCGCCGACGGCGATGCCCGCGCCCGCCGCGGCGAGCAGGGCGACGACCACGGAGGCCGGGGTCGGCAGCGGCAGCGCGCGGGCCAGGACGGCGACCGCCACCGCGGCCGCGCCGACCGTCACCGCGTCCGGGTCGGCCGCGAGGTGGCCGGCCGCGAGGATCGCCAGGGCCGCCGAGGCCACCCCCGCCATCAGGCCGTACATCCGCTCGTCCGCGTCGGCGTGCGAGCGCAGCTGGAGGACCAGGGAGAGCAGGACCCAGACGCCGAGCGTGCCGAGGATCGCGGCGGGCCCGTTCTCACGGCCGGCCACGAGCAGCACGGTGTCCGCGACCAGCGCCCCGAGGAACGCCAGCGCGATGCCCTGCCGGGCGGGCCACATGCCGTTGAGCCGGAACCAGCCCGCCGCGGTGACGGCCTGGAGGACGACGAGGGGAACGAGGAGGGCGTACGAGCCGACGGCCGCCGTACCGGAGAGGAGCAGGCCGAGCAGCGCGGTGAGCGCGGCGGGCTGCATGCCCGGTTCGATGATCGGGGAGCGGCCTTCGAGGCGGGCCCGCTGGGCGTCGGTGATCCGGGCGTTGCCGGCGACGGTGGTGGGACCGTAACCGGCCGGGGACGGCTCCTGGGCCTGAGCCTGAGCGGGCATCGGAGCCGGGGAAGGCATCGGGGCCCGCGCCGGCATCGGGGTCTGCGGGGGCATCGGGGCCTGCGGGGGTGCCTGCCGGGGTGCCCCATAGGCGTCATAGCCGTCGTACGAGGCCTGCGCCGGCGCCTGTTGCGGCAGATACGCCGTCTCGGCCGACGAGGGCTGCGGCTGCCCGGGCTGCACCGTCTGGTGCACCTGCGTCTCCCAGGTCTGCCCCTGCCACTGCTGGGTGTACTGCTGGGCGGCCTGCGGGTCCTCGTACGGCTGCTGCTGCCCGGGCCACGGCTGTTGCTGCGGGGGCGCCTGCTGCTGATACGGGTCGTACCCCTCGTACCCCTGCTGGTAAGGGGTACCGCCCTCATACGGCTGGTTGCTCATCGTCATCCTCCTGCGAACGGCGGGAGCACCTCGACCGTGCCGCCGTCGGCCAGCCGTACCGTCTCATGTCCGCGGGTGCCCACGGGGTCACCGTCGACGAGGAACGAGCATCGCTGCAGGACGCGCACGAGTTCACCGGGGTGTCGCCCGCGCACGGCGTCGAGTGCCTCGGCGAGGGTGACCGCGTCGAACGGCTCCTCGGCGATCCCGGCCGCGGCCTTCGCGGCGGCCCAGTAGCGCACCGTGACCTTTGGCATCTGCTTCCTCTGTCGATTGACGGTGGACACCGCTCAGGTTAGGCCCTGTCGTCACCTGCCCGTCGTCCGCACGCGAGGCAGACGGGCATGTGACGACAGGGCCTAGCTCGCCTGTGAAAGGGCCCAGTCCCCGATGCGGGCCAGGAGTTCGTCGGTGGAGGCGTGTTCCGCGTGGCCCATACCGGGCTCCAGCCAGAGTTCACCCTGGTCACCGGCGGCGCGGGCCAGCATGCGGGGGTGGTCGAGGGGGAAGTAGCCGTCCCGGTCGCCGTGCACGATCAGGAGGGGGGTCGGGGCGATCCGTGCCACCGCCTCCACCGGGGACAGCGGGACCGGGCTCCACTCACGGTGGTGGATGCGGGTGCGGAGGCCGTAGCGGCTCACCAGCCGGCCCCCGGGGCGTGTTACCAGCCAGTGCACGCGGCGCATAGGGGCCGTGCCGCGGTAGTACCAGCGGGCGGGAGCGCTCACCGAAACCACCGCGTCCGTCGCCGCTTCCGTGCGCCCCTCGCGCTTCGCCCCGGCGGATTCCGGGGAGCCGTACAGCGCCGCGTGCCGCAGCACCACCGAGCCGCCCATGGAAAAGCCGACGGTCGCCACCCGCGTATGGCCGAAAGTACGTGCCCATTCCACCGCGGCGGCGAGGTCCAGCACCTCCTTGTCGCCGACGGTGGACCGGCCGCCGGAGGCTCCGTGGCCGCGGAAGGAGAACGTGACCACGGCCCCGTACTGGGCGAACGCGCGCACGATCCGGCGTATGTGGGGGCGGTCCGCGTCGCCGGTGAATCCGTGTCCGATCACGAACACCAGGTCACGGGAGGGTGGCCTTCCGGCGTCGTATACAACCGCTCCCGGGTCGTATACGGAATCGATGGAAATCCCGTCGGCGGTGCGCAGAAACGTCCGTATAGGTGTGCGTCTGCTCGTCTCGGAGTGCGGACGAATGGTGGAACGCGCCACATGACCTGCCGGACCAGTGCTCATGTGGGCTATTCTGCTGGGCAGAGGACTCGGGCACCGTAGCCCCCGGGTCCTTTTGTGCTTTCGGGAGCGCCGTATACGAAGCGGGAAACCACAGGTGACCGCGGGTGATACCGGATCTCAAGATCGCCGAGCAATTCCGCAGTGCCGTAGTTCGCAGTAACCGTAGTAACCGCAGTGCCGCAAACGTCCTCGCAGGGACCGAGGAGGAACCAGACGTATGAGTTCGCTGCTGCTCCTGACCAATGCCCTCCAGCCGTCGACGGAGGTGCTTCCTGCTCTTGGCCTGTTGCTGCACAACGTGCGCGTGGCACCGGCGGAAGGCCCCGCTCTCGTCGACACCCCCGGTGCCGACGTCATCCTCATCGACGGGCGCCGTGACCTCCCGCAGGTCCGCAGCCTGTGCCAGCTGCTGCGTTCGACCGGGCCCGGCTGTCCGCTCATCCTCGTCGTCACCGAGGGCGGCCTCGCGGCCGTCACCGCCGACTGGGGCATCGACGACGTACTGCTCGACACCGCCGGCCCGGCGGAGGTCGAGGCCCGGCTGCGCCTGGCGATGGGCCGCCAGCAGATCGTCAACGACGACTCCCCCATGGAGATCCGCAACGGCGACCTGTCGGTCGACGAGGCGACCTACTCGGCCAAGCTCAAGGGCCGCGTCCTCGACCTCACCTTCAAGGAGTTCGAGCTCCTGAAGTACCTCGCCCAGCACCCGGGCCGCGTCTTCACCCGCGCCCAGCTGCTCCAGGAGGTCTGGGGCTACGACTACTTCGGCGGCACCCGCACGGTCGACGTGCACGTACGACGGCTGCGCGCCAAGCTCGGGCCCGAGCACGAGTCGCTGATCGGAACCGTCCGCAACGTCGGTTATCGATTCGTTACCCCCGAAAAGGGTGACCGCACCTCGGACGAGGCGAAGGCCAAGGCGGCCCAGGCCGCCCAGGCAAAGCCGGAGGATGCGGACGAGGCGGTCGCGCTGGACGGTACGGAGATCTCCGCGGAGGCATGACGGACGTCCGGGCGGGGCACCGCTTCCACACGGGTGCGCCGCTTCCGCTCAGGGAGCCTGCCGTACGCCCTGCCCAGAGCGGGTCCATCCGCGTAGACTCCGCGCGTGGCCAAGGTAACCAGGGATGATGTGGCGCGGCTGGCGGGGACGTCCACTGCCGTCGTCAGCTATGTCATCAACAACGGACCCCGGCCGGTTGCCCCGGCCACGCGCGAGCGTGTCCTCGCCGCGATCAAGGAACTGGGGTACCGACCGGACCGGGTCGCCCAGGCGATGGCGTCCCGGCGCACGGATCTCATAGGCCTGATCGTGCCGGACGCACGCCAGCCCTTCTTCGGGGAGATGGCGCACGCGGTCGAACAGGCCGCGTCCGAGCGCGGAAAAATGGTGCTGGTCGGCAACTCCGACTACATCGGCGAGCGCGAGGTCCACTATCTGCGCGCCTTCCTCGGCATGCGGGTCTCCGGCCTGATCCTCGTCAGCCACGCGCTGAACGACAACGCCGCCGCCGAGATCGACGCCTGGGACGCCCGCGTGGTGCTCCTGCACGAACGTCCGGAGGCCATCGACGACGTCGCCGTCGTCACGGACGACCTGGGCGGCGCCCATCTCGCCGTCACCCATCTGCTGGAGCACGGCTACGAGTACGTCGCCTGTATGGGCGGCACCGCGGAGACCCCCTCGGTCGGCGACCCGGTCTCCGACCACGTCGAGGGCTGGCGGCGCGCGATGGACGAGGCCGGGATCTCCACCGAGGACCGGCTCTTCGAGGCCCCGTACAACCGCTACGACGCGTACCGCATAGCGCTCGGCATCCTCTCCGGGCCCCGGCGCCCGCCCGCGGTCTTCTGCTCCACCGACGACCAGGCCATCGGTGTCCTGCGCGCGGCGCGCGAGCTGCGCATCGACGTGCCGGGCGAGCTGGCGGTCATCGGCTTCGACGACATCAAGGAAGCCGCCCTCACCGACCCGCCCATGACCACGGTCGCCTCGGACCGCTCCGCGATGGCCCGGGCCGCCGTGGACCTCGTCCTCGACGACGGGCTGCGGGTGGCGGGATCCCGGCGGGAACGCCTGAAGGTGTTCCCGTCCCGGCTGGTGACCCGGCGGTCCTGCGGCTGCGAGTGAGGGCCCCGAAGCTTTTGTGAGGAATCTCTGAGAGACCTCGCCAAGCTGCGAGAACCGTCTTTATATCGGGCGAACGAGGTTCTGGTGGGCTTCTCAGGGAGCACTCAGCCAGCTCTCATGGTCGGCCGACAGGCTACTTCCCATGACCGAGAGCTTCCGCCGCAGCGGCGAGTACGAGAACCCGTACCAGGGCGACCAGCAGCACGGCTCCTCGCCCGTGAACCCCGAGTGGCCGCCCCCGCCGGCCCACCAGCCCTCGCAGGTCTCCCAGCCCGCACAACCGTCCGCGCCGACCGGGTTCGCCGCGGCGGGTGCCTACGGCGGTGGGGCCGGCGACGGCTATGGATCCGCCGTCGGTGACGGCAACGGCTACGGACACGCCGGTGGTGACGGCAACGGTGGTGGCGGTACGGCCGTCATGACGGCGGTCCCCGCCGAGCCCGCCGCTCCGGCCCCCAAGAAGCGCGCCCGCGGTCCCCTCGCCCTGCTCGCCGCCGTGGCGATCGTCGCCGCGGCCATCGGAGGCGGCACCGCCTACGGCATCCAGGAGCTGACCGGCAACGACACGGTCGCCACCAGCAGCACCAGCACCAATGTGGTGGCGTCCTCCGCCAAGGGCACGGTCGCCGGGGTGGCCAAGGCGGTCAGCCCGAGCATCGTCGAGATCAACGCCACCTCCAACGCGGGTGAGTCCACCGGCTCCGGCGTGATCATCACCGGCGACGGCGAGATCATCACCAACAACCACGTCGTCTCCGGCGCCACCTCGATCAAGGTGAGCACCAGCGACGGCAAGACCTACACCGCGAAGGTCGTCGGCACCGACAGCAAGAAGGACCTCGCGCTGATCAAGCTGGAGAACGCCTCCGGCCTGACCGCGGCCACCCTCGGCAACTCCGCAGGCGTCCAGGTCGGCGACGAGGTCGTGGCGATCGGCTCCCCCGAGGGCCTGACCGGCACGGTCACCAGCGGCATCGTCTCCGCCCTGAACCGTGACGTGACCGTCTCGACGGACGAGAGCCAGAGCCAGGGCCAAGGTCAGGGCCAGGGCCAGGGCGGTGGCAGCGGCCAGTGGCCGTTCGAGTTCGGCGGCCAGGAGTTCAACGGCGACACCGGCTCCTCGACGACGACCTACAAGGCGATCCAGACGGACGCCTCGCTGAACCCGGGCAACTCCGGCGGCGCGCTGATCGACATGAACAGCAACATCATCGGCATCAACTCGGCGATGTACTCGGCCAGTTCGGACTCGTCCACGGCCGGAAGCGCGGGCCTCGGATTCTCCATCCCGATCAACACCGTCAAGTCCGACCTGGCCACACTGCGGGCCGGCGGCTCCGACAGCTGACCGGCGCACCCACCACGTTCCGTAGGGAGTACGTCATGTTCCAGCAGGTATCGCACACGGTCGCCGACACCGACCCGGCCGGCTTCACCCTGGCCCTTGAGGTGGCGTACGAGCTGCACGCCCCGGTGACGACGCGGGCGCCCGAGGTGGCCGCCTCCCTCGGCGCGGGGCACCGCGCGAGTGCCGCCCGCAGCCGCCGCCGTACCGTGCGCGGCTGACCCCCCGCCGGGAGTCCTTCCCACCCGGCTCCTTCTGCAGCGCCAGCCGGGAAACATGCGAGGCTGAAAGCGTTCAGCACCCTTCAGCGCCTTTCAGTCCCCTGTTGTCCCACCGCACCCGAGGAATCCGAAGCCCATGAGCCCCGCCGAAGGCGACCGTGACACCCAGCGCATCCTGATCGTCGACGACGAGCCGGCGGTGCGTGAAGCACTCCAGCGCAGCCTCGCCTTCGAGGGCTACGACACGGAGGTCGCGGTCGACGGCGCGGACGCCCTGGAGAAGGCGACCGCGTACCGGCCCGACCTGCTGGTCCTCGACATCCAGATGCCGCGCATGGACGGCCTCACCGCCGCCCGCCGCATCCGCGGGGCGGGCGACACCACGCCCATCCTGATGCTGACGGCCCGCGACACGGTCGGCGACCGGGTCACCGGGCTCGACGCGGGCGCGGACGACTACCTGGTCAAGCCCTTCGAACTCGACGAACTGTTCGCCCGCGTCCGGGCGTTGCTGCGCCGCAGCTCCTACGCGGCGGCGGCCGGCGCGGCGGTCGAGGAGGACGAGGCCCTCACCTTCGCCGACCTGCGCATGGACCTCGCGACGCGGGAGGTGACCCGGGCCGGGCGGGCGGTGGAACTCACCCGTACCGAGTTCACGCTCCTGGAGATGTTCATGGCGCACCCGCGCCAGGTCCTCACCCGCGAGCAGATCCTCAAGGCCGTCTGGGGCTTCGACTTCGAGCCGAGCTCCAACTCCCTGGACGTGTACGTGATGTACCTGCGCCGCAAGACCGAGGCGGGCGGCGAGCCGAGGCTCGTGCACACGGTGCGTGGTGTGGGGTATGTGCTGCGGCAGGGCGGCGCGGAGTGAACAGGCTGCTGCACCGGTTCCGGACTCTTCCCATCCGGGCCCGGCTGTCGATGCTGGTCGCGGCCGCGGTGGCGTTCGCGGTGGCGGCGGTTTCGGTTACCTGTTGGTTCATCGTGCAGGGGAAGTTGTACGACCAGGTCGACAGCGACCTGCAGCGGTCGCGGATGAAGGGTCCCGGGCAGTACGCCGATATGGCGAACGCGCTCACTGTGTGCACGCAGACTCCGCAGATCACCAACAGCTTCCGGAACCTGTATTCCCAGGCGGTCAAGCCGAACGGAACGGCCTGCGTCATCGGCGACTCGCTGGGCACGATCAAGGTCACCCAGGCCGACAAGGACGTGATCAAGAACGGGGCCAGCAACCGGGGCACCCTCCGCAACGGCACCGACCAGGACGGCAACGCGGTGCGGGTACTGACCGTGCCGGTACCTGCCCAGAACACCACCACAGGTGAGACGTACTACGTCGCCCTCTCGGTCGCGGTGTCCCTGAAGAGCACCCAGTCCACGCTCAACGAGCTGGCCCTCATCCTGCTCCTTGTCTCCGGCATCGGAGTCGTCGGCGCCGGCGCCGCCGGTCTCGCGGTCGCCCGTGCCGGTCTGCGCCCCGTCGACAAGCTCACCGATGCCGTCGAACACGTGGCCCGTACCGAGGACTTGAGCATCCGCATCCCCGTGGAGGAGGACAGCGAGGACGAGGTCGCCCGCCTCTCCCACTCCTTCAACTCGATGACCTCCTCCCTCGCCAACTCCCGCGAGCTGCAACAGCAGCTGATCGCGGACGCCGGTCACGAACTCCGCACCCCTCTGACGTCCTTGAGGACCAACATCGAACTCCTCACCCGCAGCGAGGAGACCGGCCGCCCCATTCCGGAGGCGGACCGCAAGGCGCTGCTCGCGTCGGTGAAGGCGCAGATGACCGAACTGGCCTCGCTGATCGGCGACTTGCAGGAGCTGTCGCGTTCACAGGGGCAGCGGGGTGAGCGGCTGCAGGTGGTGTCGCTGGAGGAGACCGTGGAGGCGGCCCTGCGCAGGGCACGGCTCCGTGGCCGCGAGCTGACGATCAACGCCGACCTCCAGTCCTGGTACGTCCGGGCGGAACCGGCGGCCCTGGAGCGCGCGGTCGTCAACATCCTCGACAACGCGGTGAAGTTCAGCCCCGAGGGCGGCACCGTCGAGGTGCAGCTCGCCCACGGTGTGCTCACCGTCCGCGACCATGGCCCCGGCATCCCGCAGGACGAACTCCCGCACGTCTTCGACCGCTTCTGGCGCTCCCCGAGCGCACGCGCCCTGCCGGGTTCGGGTCTCGGCCTGTCGATCGTGGCGCGGACGGTGGAGCAGGCGGGCGGTCAGGTGACGCTGGCCCGCGCGGACGGCGGCGGCACGGTGGCGACCGTACGGCTGCCGGGGGCGCCGACGCCGCCGCCGGAGACGCCCGCCGCCGAGTGAGTCCCGTAGGGTGCCCGGATGATCGTGGTACCGGAGACATTCGTACGGACCACCGTCGACCGTGAGGGAGCGGCGGGCCGCGCCTGGCTCGCCGAACTGCCCGGTATCGTCGGCGAGTTGGTGGAGCGCTGGGAGTGCGTGCCGGACGGCGAGGTCCTGCACGGCGGTGTCGGACTGATCGTCCCGGTGCGGCGGCGCACGCCGGACACGGCCGCCGTGCTGAAGGTGTCGTTCCCGCATCCGGGCAACGTCCATGAGCCGGACGCGTTCGCCGCGTGGGGCGGGCGGGGCGCCGTCCTGCTGTACGAGCGGGACGACGAACGGTTCGCGATGCTGCTGGAGCGGGCGCGGACGCGGACCCTGGCGGAGCTCGGGTCCGGGGACGAGGACGAGATCGTCGCCGTCGCGGGGCGGCTCAACCGTCGGCTGGCCGTGCCCCCGCCGCCCGGGTCGCCGCGACTGCCCCGGCTGCGGGACCGTGCCGAGGAGTGGGAGCGCGAACTGCGCGCCGACGCGGCCGAACTGACGCACACCATGGCGCCCCGCACCCTGGATACCGCCCTCGCGACCGTGCGGGAACTGGGCCGCGTCCAGCCGGACGTCCTCGTCCACGGCGATCTCCACGCCGGGAACATCCTGGGCGCCGACCGTGAACCCTGGCTGGCCGTCGACCCCAAGGGATACGTGGGTGACCCCGCCTACGACGGCGGCACCCTGCTCAAGTCCCGCGCCCTGGCCCTGATCGAGGCCGACGACCTGGTCAAGGCGGTCCACCGCACGCTGGACGTCTTCGCGGAGGCGGCGGAACTCGACCGGGTACGGGTGCGGCGGTGGGCCCAACTGCACGCCGTGCAGGCGGCGTTCCACGGGCGACGGCACGGGTTCCGGGTCGCGCGCACCGGGGAGCTGCTGGACTGGATCGTCCGGTTCGCGGAGGGCCTGGCGGACCTGCTCGCCGAGAACGCGCGTCGGTAGCGGCCGGGACCCGGCAACCTTTCCGTCCGGGGTGACGACCCTTCAGCGGCCCGACCCCCCGCACGGAAGGTTCGCCGCATGAGCGACACGAGCGAGCACCACGGCAGCAGCGCGCACCACGGCACCGCCGAGAACCCCGGCCCCACCCAGGACCTCGGCACCACCGTGGACCTCACCGAGGATCACGACAAGGCGTCCGCCGAGCCCCGCCACCGCCGTCGCCGCACAGGCGTCGTCGCGATCGGCATCCCCCTCGCCCTGGCCCTCGCCGGAACCACGGCCGACGGCACGGATCTCGGACTGTTCGGCGAGGACGCCCGGCGCACGGCCGCCGCGGCGACCGCGGCCGCTCCCGCCTGGGCGGCCGACACCGCCGACGGCTTCGCCTCGGTCAACGCCCTGGGCCAGAACGGCACCTACGGCGGCCGGGACGGCAGGACCGTCACCGTGAAGACGCTCGCGGAGCTGGAGAGGTACGCGACGGCCGCCGAGCCGTACGTCATCGTCGTCGCCGCGACCATCACCATGGCCCCGGTCGGCAAGGAGATCAAGGTCGCCTCCGACAAGACGATCGTCGGGTCCGGGACGTCCGGGCACCTCGTCGGCGGCGGGTTCTTCCTCGGCTCCGGCGTCCACAACGTGATCATCCGGAACCTGACCATCCGGGACGCCTACCAGGGGGTGTGGAACGACAAGGAGCACGACTTCGACGCCATCCAGATGGACGGCGCCCACCACGTCTGGATCGACCACAACGACCTGCGGAACATGGCCGACGGGCTCATCGACGTCCGCAAGGACAGCACGTACGTGACGGTCTCCTGGAACAAGCTGAGCAACGACAACAAGGCCTTCGGCATCGGCTGGACCACGAACGTCGTCACCGACATCACGATCCACCACAACTGGATCCGCGAGACCGAGCAGCGCAACCCGTCGACGGACAACGCGGCCCACGCGCACCTCTACAACAACTTCCTGGAGGACGTGGCGGGCACCACCGTCAAGTCCTCGTACGGCAACTACTCGCGCGGCGCGACGAGGATGCTCCTGGAGAACTCCTACTTCCAGGGCATGAACAACCCGGTCATCAGGGACAGCACCGCGACGATCGTCCAGAAGGGCAACACCTTCGTCTCGACGACCGGACGCAACGAGAGCGGCGGCACGGCCTTCGACGCGAAGACCTACTACGCCTACACGCCAGACAAGACGGCGGACGTGCCGGCGCTGCTCAAGTCCGGTGCGGGGCCGAGGAGTTCCCTGGGCACGGCCGCAGCCGCGACCACGGCCGGCACAGTCGGCACGACCGCCGCTGCCGCCACCACCCTCACCGTCGCGAAGGACGGCAGCGGGCAGTACACGACCGTGCAGGCCGCGGTGAACGCCGTACCGGCGAACAACCCGGCGCGGGTGGTGATCGCCGTGAAGCCGGGCACGTACCGCGAGCTGGTGAAGGTCCCCTCCAACAAGCCGCACGTCACGATCCAGGGGACCGGCGGCAGCCGCAAGGACACGGTGATCGTCTACAACAACGCGGCCGGGACACCGAAGCCCGACGGCTCCGGGACCTACGGCACGGGCGGCAGCGCCACCGTCGCCGTCGAGGCCGACGACTTCCAGGCCCGGAACCTGACCCTCTCCAACGACTTCGACGAGGCCGCCAACCAGTCCCTCTCCGGCCACCAGGCGGTCGCCCTGCGCACCGCGGCCGACAAGGTCCTCCTGGACTCCGTCATCGTCAGCGGCGACCAGGACACCCTGCTGGTGGACACCGCGGCGAAGGACCGGCTGGGCCGCGTCTACATGGCGAACTCCTATGTCATCGGCAACGTCGACTTCATCTTCGGCCGGGCGACCGCGGTGATCGACCGGTCGGTCATCACGCTGAAGAAGCGCTGGAACGGCACCTCGGCCGGCTACATCACCGCCCCGAGCACGGCGGCGGGCCGCAAGGGCATCCTGATCACCGGCTCCACGGTCAACGGCGACGTCTCCGACCGCACCTTCTACCTCGGCCGCCCCTGGCACGCCGGCGGCGACGCCACCCTCGACCCGCAGACCACGGTCCGCGACACCAGCCTCAGCGCCGCGATCCGGACCGCTCCCTGGACCGACATGAGCGGCTTCTCCTGGAAGGACGACCGTTTCGCCGAGTACAAGAACACCGGCGCGGGCGCGGGTTCCGCGAGCACGGACCGCCCCCAGCTGACGGACGCCCAGGCCCTGGGCCAGGAGACGGCGGACTGGCTGGGCGACTGGACACCGTCGGCCTCCTGACCCCGAGGGTCCCACCCCTACGATCCCCCCGGTCGCGCACCTGTCCGCGCGCTGGGGGTGTCGGTCCACGACGGCGACGGCGACAGCAGCGGTGCCTCGACGACCTGCGGATCGAGGGCGTCGGCGCCGAGGTCGCGCAGCCGCGTCCGCCCGTCCCCCAGCTCACCCACACCCGCTTCTCAGCCCCACCACAGCCCGCCCCCGCACGTTGGACGGATGGCGGCTCGGAAGACTCTGCTCGCCGACGACGACGAGGCCGTACGGGAAGGGCTCGGGCGGCTGCTGCGGTTCGAGGGGTGCGAGACGGTGTTCGCCGCGGCCGGCCGCACCGCCCTCGAACTCGCCGGTCTGCACCAGGACGCACCCGCCCTGGTGCTGATGGACGTGACCATGCCGGAACTGGACGGCCCGGCCGCGATCCGGCGGATCCGTGCCTTGGGCTCCACCGTCCCGATCCTGATGCTCACCGGCCGGAACGCGGTCGGCGACCGTATGGTCGCGCTCGACAACGGCGCCGACGGCTACCTGATGAAGCCCTTCGCCGCCGAGGAACTCCTCGCCCGGGTCCGGGCCCTGCTGACGGTACGGGGGCTGGGCTACGCGCTGCGCACGGCGTGAGACCCGCCGGCCCTAGCGGGAGAAGGGGGCCGCGACCGGACGGTCGTAGACGTTGTCCGGGGTCACGATCTCGGTGACGGCCCGGGCGACCAGCGAGGACGGCTCCTGACCCCCGTAGGTGATGTCGGTGTTGAGCATGACCACCAGGGTGGCCTTCTTCGACGGCAGGTAGACGGTCACCGTCTCGTAGCCCGGGATGGAGCCGTTGTGCCCGATCCAGCCGCCGGCCTTGAAGATGCCGAGGCCGTAGCTGAGGCCGGGGTGGCCGGTCGGCAGCGTCTTGAGCCGCTGCTTCTGCGTCTGCGGGCTGAGCAGCGTCCCGGTCGCGACGATCCTGGCCCAGCGGCGCAGGTCGTGCAGGTCCGAGATCATCGACCCGGCCGCCCAGCCCCAGCTGGGGTTCCAGTCCGTGGAGTCCGCGACCTCGCCGCTCAGCGTCTGGTCGGTGTAGCCGCGCGGGTGCGGGTCGGGGAACTCGGCGCCCTGGGGGAACAGCGTGTGGTGCAGCCGGGCCGGGCCGAGCACCCGCTCGTCAATCACGTCGGCGAGACGGTGACCGGTGACCTTCTCGATCACCAGGCCCAGCAGGATGAGATTGCTGTTGGAGTACTGGAACTCCTTGCCCGGCGCGAAGGTGTTCTTGTGCCGGTAGCCGTACGCGAGCACCTCCCGCGGGGTGAACTCGCGGCCCGGGTCGCTCAGCAGATCGTGCACGAAGTCCGGGTCGGCGCTGTACGGGAACAGTCCGCTGCGCATCTCGGCGAGGTGACGCAGTGTGATCCGGCGCCCGTTCGGCACACCGTGGACATAGCGGGAGATCGGGTCGTCCAACCGGATCCGGCCGTCGTCGACGAGCTGGAGCAGCGCGGTGACCGTGAAGGTCTTGGTCTCGCTGCCGATCCGGAGGAATCCGTCGGTGGTCATCGGCCGGCGGGTGGCGGTGTCGGCGACCCCGGTCGCGCGGACGTAACTTCCCTTGCCCGGCATCCACAGTCCGACGACGGCGCCGGGGATCCCGGCCTCCTTGCGGACACCCGCGACGGCCCTGTCCAGCCGGGCGGTCAGCGCGGCACCGAGTCCGCCCGGCGGACAGTCGTCCTGGCCCTGCCGGTCGAAGCGCTCGTGCCGGTCGGACCTGTCGGCCGCGCCTGTCCCGTGGACGGCGGCGGCGGGGCTCGCCGCCATCGGGGCCAGCACGGACGCCACGAGCAGCGCCGCGGCGAACAGTCGGCGGGAGGGGGTACGTCGTCGCATGGAGGGCGCCTCGGGGTCGGGATCAAGTGTTCGGACCGCAAGATCACCATCCGTCCGGACGACACGGGCCTCCCTTCCGTACGACTGTCCGACGAATCCACTCGTTCGGCGCCGGTTGGGCCGGTCGGCCGACCTCCCCCGGCCCGCCGACTCCATCGGGATTACCTTCGGCGGCATGGACGGTGATCGCCGAGGATGGCGCCGGTGCTCGCTCGGCGGGGCGGTGTTCGCCGTGTGCATGGCCGGGACCACCCTGCCGACCCCGCTGTACGGCCTCTACCAGGAGAAACTCGGTTTCTCCGAGTTGACGGTGACCGTGGTGTACGCCGTGTACGCCTTCGCCGTCATCGGCGTACTGCTGCTGGCGGGCAACGTCTCGGACGCCGTGGGCAGGCGGCCGGTGCTGCTGGCGGGGCTGGGGTTCGCGGCGGCGAGTGCCGTCTGCTTCCTGTGCGCCACCGGGCTGGGCTGGCTGTACGCGGGGCGCCTGCTGTCGGGGCTGTCCGCCGGCCTGTTCACCGGGGCCGCCACGGTCTACGTGCTGGAGCTGGCACCGCGCGGCGGCGCCTCCCGGGCCACCTTCGTGGCGACCGCCGCCAACATGGGCGGGCTCGGCTGCGGTCCGCTGCTCGCCGGAGTGCTCGCGCAGTACGCCGCCTGGCCACTGCATCTGCCGTTCGTCGTCCACCTCGCCCTGGTCGCCGGCTCGGCGGCCGTCCTGCTGTGGCTGCCGGAGACCGTGCGCGAGCGAACCCCGCTGCACACGGTACGGCCGCGGCGTCCCGGCCTGCCCCCGCAGGTACGGGCGGTGTTCGCGCCCGCGGCTGTCGCCTCGTTCGTGGGGTTCGCCCTCTTCGGGGTCTTCACGTCGGTCAGCCCGGCGTTCCTCGCGCAGTCCCTGGACGTCGACAACCACGCCGTGAGCGGGCTGGTCGTCGCGCTGGCCTTCTTCTCCTCGACGGCGGGCCAACTGGCCGTCGGCCGGGTCGGAGTGAACCGCTCACTGCCACTGGGCTGCGCCGCCCTCATCGCCGGACTCGCCCTGCTCGCGGGTGCGCTGCGGTGGGATCTGCTGGCCCTGGTCGTCCTCAGCGCGGTCGTGGGCGGGACCGGACAGGGGCTGGCGTTCCGCGGAGCACTGTCCGCGGTGGCCGAGGCGTCGCCCCCGGACCATCGCGCGTCGGTGATCTCGACCCTGTTCGTGGTGGCGTACGCCGGTATCTCCGTGCCGGTGATCGGGGTGGGCGTGCTGTCCGATCCGCTCGGGCTGGAGGGGGCGGGCCTGGTGTTCATCGCGTGCATGACCGTGCTGGTGTCGACGGCGGGGGTGTATCTGGTCAGGCGGTTGAAGCGGGGCCACTCTTGACGTCCAGCAGGAAGCACGCCCAGGAGACGGCCCGGAAGACGAGCACGGGGCCCTGCGGGGCCTTGCTGTCGCGGACGGGGACGAGGCCGGGGTGGCCGTCGGCGACCTCGACGCAGTCGTTGGCTCCCCCTTCGCTGTAGCTCGACTTGCGCCATACAGCGGTGCTGAGATCAGGGGTGTGCGTCATGGTGTCTGTGCTCCTCCAGTACGTCCCTGATGAACGCGAGCGAGTCCGACGGGGACAACGCCAGGTCGCGGAGCCGATCGTAGGACAAGCGCTGCCGCAGAACCTCGTCCAGATCCTCGATCAACCGACTGCAACCGTTGCCTTCCTTGTAGGCAACGGCACTTCCGTCTCGCTGCCAAAGCAGGGTGAGGGACCCGTTCATATGGTGGTGCGCACCCGCTGAGAACGGGAGTACCTGCAACGCCACATTGGGCCACATCGCAGCGGCTTCAAGATGAAGCAGCTGGTCGTGCCACGTCTTGCCGTGGGCCGCAGGTCGCCGCAGCGCGAACTCGTCCATGATGACGCGGACATCGGGCCCAGGCTGCTGCCGCAGGAGGTACTGCCGTCCGAGCCGCGCCGCCACCTGCTCCTCGACGGCCTCGTCGCCGCCGTCCACCGTTGTCTGGGCGCCAGACAACACCTCCCGGGCGAAATCCTCGGTCTGCAGCAGCCCAGGCATCCCCGGCGTGAACAGCCACATGACCCGCGCCGTCGACTCCAGCCTCATGTACTCCTTGTACTGATCCTTGAACGCGTCCAACCGCGCCGCGTGCCAGTGTCGAACCAGCAGGTCACCGGCCCCGTAGTACCCGTCCAGGTCCTCCATGACGGTCACCTTGGACAGCCGCTCACCCGTCTCCAGACGGCTGAGGTAGCTCTTGTCGTACCCGGTCTCGTCGGCCAGTTGCCCCAGCGACTTGCCCGCGTTCTCCCGCAGGAACTTCAGCGTCCGGCCGAGCACGGCCCGCCCCGACTCCCGCTGTCCGTCAACCGATTCGCTCACGTCACCCCTCACCGTTGTCTGGGGCCGCAGACAACACCAACCCCCTTCCGCAGCGTACGTGCGAGCAGTGACGATCGAGGCACGAACGGTGATCACCGCTCGTCAGAACCACGCCACGACAAACCCCCGCGACCGATGCAGCTCGGTCCGGGGGCGTGGCCGACGCTTCGAAGGAGCGCCGACATGAGGGAACGTATCGCGGGATTCTGCGAGTTGCTCCTGCTCGCCATGGTGCACGCACTGCTGCCCGCCGGTGGCCGACACCGAGCCGTCCGGCGCCGGTGCCCTGCCACAGCGCAGCAGCCTCAACGCGTCGGCCTCCCCCTCGACGCCCACCCCTTCGAGCCCGACGCCCCGCTCGTACGCCCGTACCTCCTCACCCCGGAGGAACGCCACGAGCGCAGGCTCCAGCGGCAGCGGCGTCGGGCCCTCTGGCTCGCGGTCCACGGCATCGACGTAGGACCGCGTCACATCCACGGGATGGAGGTCTCCGCGTGAGTACCTCCGAACAGCCCCGCGCGACCGGCGACTTCCGCCTTCTGCCCTGGACCACCCCCGAAGGCAAACCCTGTTACCTCAGCGCCGACAGCGACGACAGCAGGCTCTCCCGGCTCGCCGACGACCTCGAAGCGGCCCAACTGGACTCGGGCGAACAGGTACTTGCGGGAGCCAGGGCCGTGCTGGCCGACCCCAAGGCGGGCGAGCGAGCCGTACGGTTCGCGCTCACCAGGGCGGCGGAGTGCCTGGCGGAGCTGATCCGTATCGCGGTCAGCCGCGGCGAACGCATCCCCCGGCGGGAACCGTGAACGGCAGCCTCACCGTGTCATCCTCCCGCGAGGGAACTCCCGAGGCGATGCGGGCCGCCCTACAGAGGCGCCCCGACCGGTTGCAGGGATTCGAGCAGGACAGTCTCAGCGCGGCAGGCGACTTCGATCAGGCCACGCTCGACGCCGTGACCGACAAGTGGTTCCCCTTCGCCTGCGCCTGCGCGACCCCGGGCTACCTGGACGAGGTCGAGCAGACGGTGAAACGGATGACCGAGGGCATCGTCTGACCGACCGGCTGCCTCACCACCGCAGCGTCAACGTGTCATCCGGTGCACCGGCCAGCACGCCCGGCGTCGGGCCTGCCAGTCGTGCGTACGCGCCTCCCCGTGCCACCAGTTCCGCGTGGGTGCCCGTCTCCACCAGGTGGCCATCGTCGATGACGAGGATGCGGTCCGCGTCGGGGGCGAGGCTGAGGTCGTGGGTGATCATGATCGTGGTGCGGCCGGCCATCAGGTGGCGCAAGGGGTGGACGACCTGGCGGGCGGCCACCGAGTCGAGGCCGGCGGTCGGTTCGTCGAGGACCAGGACGGGGGCGGCGCGGAGCATCGCGCGGGCGATGGTGACGCGTTTGAGCTGGCCGCCGGAGAGGACCGCCGTGCCGGGGGACAGGTGGGTGTCGTAGCCGTCGGGGAGTGCGGTGACGAAGTCGTGGGCGGCGGCGGACCTCGCGGCCCCTTCGATGTCCGCCTCGCTCGCGCCCGGGCGGCCGCACCCGATGTTCTCGCGGATGGTGCCGTTGAGGATCAGCGTCTCCTGGGGGAGGAGGGCGATCCGCTCGCGCAGGAAGTCCAGGGGGACGTCCGGGAGGGGGACGCCGTCCAGGGTGATCACGCCCGCCGAGGGGTCGTAGAAGCGGGTGAGGAGCTTGGACAGGGTGGACTTTCCGGCGCCGGACGGGCCCGTGACGATGACCAGTTCGCCGGGCGAGGTGGTGAAGGTGACCTCGTTCAGGGAGTCGCGGGCCGCGTGCGGGTAGCGGAAGGACACTCCGTGGAAGCCGACCCAGCCCTGGACGGGCCAGGCGCGGACGGGGTCGACGGGGTCGGCGACGGAGGGTTCGGCGTCGAGGATCTCGTTCAGGCGCTGGGCGCCCGCCGTGGCCGCGGTGAGGGTGAGGCCGAGTTGGCCGAGGTTGCGGACCGGGGGGTAGAGGTAGCCGATGAAGGCGGCGAAGGCGAGGAGTTGGCCCAGTGTCATACGGCCGGCCGAGATCTCCCAGACGCCCAGGCCGATGACGGTGAGCACGCACACCGTCTCGACCACTTCCACGAACTGCTCGTACATCTCGCCCAGTCGGGCACCGCGGACCGACGCCCTCATCCACGCGCGGGCCTCCCGGTCCAGGCGCTTCGCCTCGTCGCCCTGGCGGTTGTACGCCTGGGTGAGCACGATGTTGCCGAGGGACTCCTCGACCACCGACGTGATCGCGCCGTCGGCGACCCGTGCGTCCTGGGACGCCTCCTTGATGCGGCCGGAGAACCGGCGGGCGGCGAGCAGGAAGAGGGGGGCGAGCACGAAGGTGACGAGGGCGAGGTCCCAGCGGAGCCAGAACGCGGCGGCCGCGTAGAAGACGGCGGAGAAGGCGGCCGAGACCGTGCCCACCACGCCGGACACCACCATCTGTTCGATGGCCTCCACGTCTCCGGTCAGGCGCTCGACCAGGTCGCCCTGGCGGTGTTCCTGGAAGAAGTGCGGGGGGAGGTCCTGGACGTGACGGAAGACACCGGCCCGCAGGCGGAGGACGAATCTCTCGGCGGTCCAGGTGGCCAGGGAGTTGCCCAGGTAGCCGACCAGGGCGCCGAGCGCGGCGACGGCCAGCCAGGCGCCGGCCGGGCCCCAGAAGGCGGAGAGCGAGCCGGACGCCAGGGCGCTGTCGGTGAGCTGCGCGAACAGCAGGATCGAGGCGGTCTCGGCGAGCGCGGACACCACCACGCAGGCGATGATCGCCAGCAGCCACTTGCGGTCGCCGCGGGTCAGCGGCCAGAAGCGGCGGAAGGCCTCACGGACTTCCCTCATGGTCGGACACTCCCTCGGTCCCTCGTCGTCGGACACTCTCTCCGTCCCTCATGGACGGCCACTCCCTCTGCCCCTCGTGGGACAGCCGCTCCCTCTGTGTCCGAGCGGTGTCGGACATGGCCGAGGCGGGGCCTCCGGCGCGAGTCGTCCTCGCTGACCGGCGGCCCCGCCTCGCGGTGTCGCGCCTCAGCCCTTGTGGGCGACCGGACGGCGCTTCGGGGCGGCGGCCTTCTTGGGCGCGGGCTTTCCGGCCTTCTTCGGAGCCGGGGCGGCCTTGCGGGCCTTCTTCACGGGGGTGACCTTGTGGAAGCTCATATCTGTGTCCCTTTCTGCTGCGGTTCTGCAACAGTCCCTCTACCGATCTGCTGCAATTGCCTTTGAATTTATTTGATTTACGTCAGCGAATGCTGTGCGTCAGCCCTTGTGGGCGACCGGGCGGCGCTTCGGGGCGGCGGCCTTCTTGGGCGCGGGCTTTCCGGCCTTCTTCGGAGCCGGGTCGGGCTTGCGGGTCTGCTTCACCGGGGCGATCTTATGGAAGCTCATGTGGCTCTCCTCGTTTGCTTTCGCGTCGTTCGCTTTCGACATGGAAAACACTACGGGACGCCGACGCCGGAAAAAGCCGATTCCGCTGAGACCTCTATTAATTGGAGCTGAGAACAGATTTCAGGGACCATGCGGAACCAAGAGAGGACTCACACAGGATTTATTACGGGCCGAACGCGAGTCCCTGTCCCGAGAGCCGGACCCTGATCCCGTCCTTCTCGACCCGCACGTCCCGCAGCCGCAACTCGCCCCGGGGCGGCTCGGGCAGCCGGAAGGCGAGGGAGAGCCGGTCGGCGAGGACCGGGCGGGTGAGCCGGGAGAGGGCGTCGAGGAGCGCCGGGTCCAGGCCGAGGCGGTCGAGGACCTCGGGGTGGGCCAGGGCCAGGTCGAGGAGGTTGACCCGCATGGCCTGCCGGACGAAGTCGGGTGAGCCGGTCAGGACGGCGAGCTTGTCGTCGTTGCGCAACGCCTCCTGGACGCGCGCGTCGGGCACCCCCATGCCCCGCACCACCGACGGCACCGCCAGCAGCGCCCGCACCTTCTTGGTCTCACGGGCCAGCCGGGCGGCCGACTCGGGCGTCAGATGCAGGCCCTCCGAGGCACGGACACCGGGCCGGTACGTCGCCAGGTCCCCCACGTCCAGGCGCATTCCGCCGATCGTCGTGGCGATGCCCCGTTCGCCCTCGCGCCCGATGCGCACGTCGGCCCGCAGCCGCAGGTCGTGTCCGGCGACCGGCAGGGTGCCGCGCGCGAGGATGCGGTCGCGGCCGGCGCCCGTGAACGTCACCTGGGACGCGCCGAGTTCACGGTTCAGGTCGGCGAAGGAGAGCAGCACGTCACCGTGCAGTCGGGGAACACGGGCCCCGCGTATGGAGGTCGGCCCGTCGCCGTCGAGCGTGACGTCCTGTGCGGTCGCCGACACCGAGGCCAGCGTGACCCGGTCGGCCCCCACGTCCGGGACGGTCAGCCGCACCGAGTCCAGTCGCTTGCCGAGGAGTTGGGGCAGGAAGGGGAAGCCGCCGATCTCCACCTCGGGGGCCGCGGTCAGCTGGAGGCGGTCCTTGAGGGCGTCCGCCGCCTCGTGCTCGGCGTAGAGCACGGCCCAGCGGTCGCCGAGGGTGAGGAAGGCGCCGAGCACCGTCAGCGCCACCACCGCCTTCAGCGCGAACGGCAGTCCGGCGAAGCGGCCACCACGACGGCGCCGGCCGCCCCGGCGGTGGTTGGGCGGGGCCCAGGGCTCGTCCTCACCCGGTTCTTCGTACGCGCGCCCATCGGGCTCCGCATACGCGTGCGCATCCGGCTCCGCGTACGCGGGTACAGCGGGTTCTTCATACGCGGGTACAGCAGCTTCGCCGGCAGGTTCTTCGTAGGTGTCTGCAGAGGGATGCGTCGATATGTGGGGGGAGGTACGCATCGATCCATCCGATCATGCGCACCTCCCCCACCCGCAACCTGTACCCCGGGTTTGCGACTCAGCTCACCCTTGCCGGGCCGATCTACTGGACGATCGTGATCCGGTTCGCCGCCGGCGGCGCGATCGGGCTCGTCGCCGACGAGTTGGCCGTCAGATACTGCTGAAGGGCCGCCAGGTCGTCCGAGCCGACCAGGTCGTTCGTGCCCTGGCCCAGCGTGGTGATGCCGTCGCCGCCGCCCGCGAGGAAGCTGTTCGTCGCGACGCGGTAGGTGGCCGCCGGGTCGATGGCCGTGCCGCCCAGCTTCACCGAGTCCGTGACGATCCGGTCCGCGCCGGTCTTCGTCAGGTCGAGGGTGTACGTGAAGCCCGTCGACGGCAGCAGGATCTTCGGCGAGGCCGCGTTCGCGCCGCTCACCTGCTCCTGGAGGATCTTGATCAGCTGGGCGCCGGTGAAGTTCTGGAGGTTCACCGTGTTGGAGAACGGCTGGACGGTGAAGCCCTCCGCGTAGGTCACCACGCCGTCGCCCTCACCACCCTTGGCCGCGTAGGTGAGACCCGCCCGGACTCCGCCCGGGTTCATCAGCGCGAGGTCGGTCTCCGGGTCGAGTGCCTTGCCGTGGGCGAGTTGCGCGTCGGCGATGAGGTCGCCCATCGGGGACTCGGTGCCGGTGCTCGGGACGTCGGCGGAGATGTAGCCGATCGGCCGGTCGCCGATGGGTGCCGCGAGGGTGTTCCACTTGCTGATCAGCTCGGTCATGTCCGTCGCCTTGGGGACGGTCCGGGTGACCACGTGGTTCGCGGACTTCACGGCCGTACGGGCGATGTCACCCGTCCAACGGTCGTACGTCAGCGTCGTGTCCGTGTACAGGCGGCCGAAGGACGCGGCCGAGGTGACCGTGCGCGGCTTGCCCGACGGGTCGTTGATCGTGCACGCGTACGCGGCGTGGGTGTGGCCGGTGACCAGCGCGTCGACCTGCGGCGTGATGTTCTTGGCGATGTCGACGATCGGGCCCGAGATGCCGTCGCCGGCGCCGGGAGCGTCGCAGTTGTAGTTGTACGACGCCGAGGCCGGGGCCCCGCCCTCGTGGATCAGCGCGACGATCGACTTCACGCCCTGCCTCTGCAGCTCCTTGGCGTACTTGTTGATCGTCTCGACCTCGTCCTTGAACTTGAGGCCCTTGACGCCGTCGGCGGAGACGACACCCGGGGTGTCCTCCAGGGTGACGCCGATGAAACCGACCTTGACGTCCTTCTTCTTCCACACCCAGTACGGCTTGAGGATCGGCTTGCGGGTCTTCTCGCTCAGCACGTTCGCCGCGAGGTAGGGGAAGTCGGCGCCCTTGAACTTCTTGTTCGTGTAGCAGCCGGCGGTCGGGTGGCACCCGCCGTTCTGCAGGCGGCCCAGCTCCTTGGCGCCCTCGTCGAACTCGTGGTTGCCGACGGACGTGACGTCCAGGTCGAGCTTGTTCAGCGCCTCGATGGTGGGCTCGTCGTGGAAGAGACCCGAGATCAGCGGGGAGGCACCGACCATGTCGCCGCCGGCCGCGGTGACCGAGTACTTGTTGCCCTTGCGGGCGTCCCGCAGGTGGGTGGCGAGGTACTCGACACCACCGGCGTCGATCGTCTTGGTGGTGCCGTCCGCCTGGAGCTCGGTGACCCGGCCGGAGGAGCCGGCCGGCGGCTCCAGGTTGCCGTGCAGGTCGTTGAAGGACAGCAGCTGTACGTCCTGGTAGCGGCCCGACGTGTGACCGCCGGGCCTGCCCTTGCTCTCGCCCGCGCTCGCCGCGGACGGCAGCGCGGCGGCCAGCGCGCCGATGGTGGCGAGCCCGGCGGCCGCGGCGACCAGTCGGTACGTACGACGTCTGCGACGCACCGTTTCCGGCTGGTGCGGCTGGGATATGGCTGGCATGCGCCCCCCTGTGAATCCGGGTGAATCCGGTGAGGAAGTGAGTGACGAGGTGGGTGACGAGGTGCGTGAGGAACCGGTGAAGACGTGGCCTCGTCCCGGCGCAGCCTAGGGTCAACGCGCGTAGCGCGACAGAGGTTTCGTGGTTACATCCTGGTTGCTTCTTTGCTGCCACTTTGCCGGGGCCTCCCCTTACCCTCGTACGCATGACCAGCGACGACACCGAACGCACCGGCATCTCCCGCTCGATCGAGACCCATTCCTCGCTCTCCCCGGACCGGATCGAGGCGGTGCTCGGGCTGCTCGCGGAGGCGGCCCGGAGCGACGGACAGCAGGCGGTGTCCGAACAGGGGCGGTTGCAGCTGCGGGGCGGGGCGCGCGCGGGCGTGGCCCATCTGCTGCTGTCCGTGGGTACCGAACTGGTCGGCTACGCACAGTTGGAGGACACCGACCCGGTGGAGGCACCGGCCGCCGAGCTGGTCGTCCACCCCGCGCACCGGGGCCACGGCCACGGCCGGGCGCTCGGCTCGGCCCTCCTCGCCGCGTCCGGCAAGCGGCTGCGGGTGTGGGCACACGGCGGGCATCCGGCCGCACGGCACCTCTCGCAGGTGCTCGGCCTCGCCCTCTTCCGCGAACTCCGGCAAATGCGACGTTCCTTGACGGACCTGGACCTCCCGGACCCGGTGCTGCCCGAGGGCGTCACCGTCCGCGCCTTCGTGCCCGGCACCGACGACACGGACTGGCTCGCGGTCAACGCCGCCGCGTTCGCCCACCACCCCGAGCAGGGGTCGCTGACGCAGCGGGACCTCGATGACCGCAAGGCCGAATCGTGGTTCGACCCCGCCGGCTTCTTCCTCGCCTTCCGCGGCGACGAACTCGTCGGCTTCCACTGGACGAAGGTCCACGCGGAGGAACGGCTCGGCGAGGTGTACGTCGTGGGCGTGCGGCCCGGCGTCCAGGGCGGCGGACTCGGCAAGGCCCTGACGACGATCGGGCTGCGCCACCTTGCCGGACAGGGCCTGCCGACGGCGATGCTGTACGTCGACGCCGACAACAAGGCGGCGGTGTCGGTGTACGAGCGGCTGGGGTTCGTCACGTACGAGACGGACCTGATGTACCGGACGGAGACGTGACGTGACGAAACGAGACGTGACGAGACCGTGGACTTCGGGCCTGGGCGATGCGGGCCTGAGCGACTGGGTCGTGATCGCGACGTACGGCGACGACTACGTAGAGAACAAGATCTACGACGCGGGAAGCACGAAGGACGAGGCACTGGCATCGCTCCGCGCCCTCGTCCACACCTATCTGCCGCGGCCCTCGATCATCGAGCAGTGGCGCCGGGTGTACCGGTTCACCGACGGTGAGTCGTATCTGGTGGTGATCAGGGGCAGGGCCTCGAAATGGAAGTGCACCCTGCGTATCGCGGAACTGGTCTCGGACTCGGCCGATCCGGCCGTGGCCGAACGCGTGCGGGCGAGGGACGCGGCGGCCGAGATGGCTGCCGGACCGCAGGACCGGATCCCGCCCGGCCAGGACCAGGGCTAGGGGAAGAAGGGGAGGGGGAGGGGAAGGCTGGGGAGGTTCGGGCGCAGTTCCCCGCCCTCGCCTCCCGTCCTCACCCTGGACGCCCCGCCCTCGCCCCCGGACGCCCCGTCCTCACCCCCCGGCCGCCCCCGCCATCACCGACCGGGGTGGACGTCGCGGTACAAGCCTCCGCCGTACCGGCTCCATCCCACAGAGCCCCCACACCAGTACCGCCACCGCGAGGATCACCGCCCACCGCTCGTGGGCAGCGTCCCACTGCGGGTGGCCGACCGGGACGAACAGGGACCAGCGGGTCGGTATCAGCAGGTTGGCGAGTATGGCGGTGGTGAGGACGCCGGCCGCGACGGACGGGCCCGGTTCGGGCTCGCCGGCGAACCGTACGGCCGTCGCCGCGGCGGCCAGGGCGAAGGCGGCGGTCGCGGCGGCCTCCAGGGTGAGGGCGCCGACCGGGGGCCGGACCTTCTCCGGGACGAGGGCCAGTACGGCCGTCCACCACAGGGCGGCCACCGGCGCGACCCACGCCACCCGCAGCCCCGTCCGCACCCAGCGCCGGGTGGTGACCGGCGTGGTGAGGTGCCGGGCGGGGTCGTCCAGCAGGAAGGTCAGGCCGAGGGCGAAGACGAGGACGGCGGCCCGCACCAGGCTGAGCGTCAGCCACGCGTCCGGCGGTACGTCGGACAGCCGGGGCAGTGCGGCGAGCAGCAGCCCCACGGCGGCCCCCGCTCCGACCGCCCCCCAGGGGACCGTCCGCCCCACGCCCCGCACCAGAGCCCCGCTCACGCCCCGCACCCGCCGCTCCCTGTCAACGCCCCGTGTCCTCACGTCTCTGCCCCGCCTCTCCCACTCCGGCCCCCGTCACCCTCGTCCCTCACTCGCACTCGTCGGCGCCCGTGGGCACCTCGGTCCCCAGGATTCGCGCCACTTCCTGTGTGGTCACGCCGGGGGCCGTCAGCTTGGACCAGTGCTGCTTGACCGCGGCGGTGACCTCGGCGCGCGGGCGCTTGAGCAGTTCCACCAGCACCGATGTCTGTCCGCCGGACATGGACAGCGAGTTGGTGGAGCTCAGGACGATCGACGAGCCGCTGATGTTGTCGTCGATGCGGACGTTCTTGAGGTCGGTGATCGGGTCGGCGGCGCCGCCCACGGTCAGCCACATCACCGTCACCATCCGCCCGTCGCACAGTTCTCCGCCCTTCTCCTCGGTCCCCGCGACCAGCACGGAGGCGACGGCGGACGCGAACTCCGGGACGCGGTTGCCGCCCCAGCGTGTGCCGACGGTGACCTGGTAGGGCGTGGTGGACGCCTCGGTGGTCGTGGCGGCGTCGAGTCCGTAGGTGGCGTCGATCCGCTGCCGTACGAGCATCTTCTGTCCGGCCGCCGAGCCGGCCGCGAGGGACTGGACGCGGTCGACGACGCCCGCCCAGGTGCCGGTGCGGACGGTCCACTCCGGGTAGGCGCAGTACGTCGAGGCACCGTGCCGCAGGCAGGACTGCTCCTTCTCCGGGGTGGCGGTGATCCGCTCCCGGGCCGCGGTCAGCTCCGCCGAGACGCCTCCGGACTGGGCCACCGCGCCGGTGAGCATCAGGGCGAGGGCGCCCGCGAGAGCGGCCTTGACGGGCCAGGCCCGGCCCCCGCCGGCCAGCACGGCGGTCAGCGCCACCAGCAGGAGGAGACCGATCAGGTAGAGGGCGTGCCAGGCGGCGGGGCGCCCGATCAGATCGGACGGCAGCGATTCGGTGCCGCTCTCGCTGACGACCGGCGAGAGCCAGCGGCTCCACTCGGACTCGCCCGAACCGCCGCTGGAGAGGAACGAGGAGACGGTGTACAGGCCGATGACGATGACCGGCAGGGCGAACACCGTCGGGATCAGGCGGGCCATCAGCACGCCGAGGGCACCGCACAGCAGGACGTACAGGGGTCCGACGGCGAGTTCGGCCGGCGAACCGTGGCCCACCGCGCCCGGCCGCAGGGCCTGCCAGGTGAACTCGCCGAGCACGACGAGCGCGGTGAGCACGGCGAACGGCACCACCGACAGGACGTGCGCGACCGTACGCCGCCACGGCTCCAGCACCAGCACGTCGAAGTGCCGGTCGGTGCCGTGCCGACGGGAGCGCAGTGTGGCCCGGTTGACGCAGACCAGCAGCGCGATGCCGAACAGCAGGGGTGCGCTCTGGGTGCCCCGGTCGACGTCCTGGAGGGCCGGGAAGGCGTCCATACCCTCGCGTTCGGACAGCAGCGTCCAGAGGGTGTAGCCGACGTAGACGAGGAGGGTGACGAAGACCATGACGTACCTGACGAGGTCGCGGGCCTCGAAGCGGGCGAGGACGAAGACGGCGGCCCAGGCCTGGCGCGGTTCGCCGGGGGCGACGGGCGGGGCGGTCCGGAGGCCGCCCGGTTCCATGACGGTGTTCATGCTGCCGCCACCCCCGCGTCCGCGCCGTCGAGGGTCAGCAGGTAGCCGTCCTCCAGGGTGGGTTCGAGCTGTTCCGCGCCGGGTGGGGGATCGCCGACGTTGCGGAAGGAGCCGGTGCCGGTGCGCCAGCCGGCGAGTGCGCCGGGTTCGCGTTCCGTGCTGCTCCACACCCGGCCCGAGGCCCGTGCGGTCAGTTCGGCCGGGGTGCCGTCGAAACGGACCCGGCCGCCGGCCAGTACGACGACACGGTTGCAGAGCATCGCCACGTCCTCGGTCTGGTGGGTGGACAGCAGCACGGTCCGCCCCTCTCCGGCCTGGGCGATCAACTCCCGGAAGCGCATGCGCTGTTCGGGGTCCAGACCGACCGTCGGCTCGTCCAGGACGAGGAAGCCGGGGTCGCCGACGAGCGCGGCCGCCAGCGCGACCCGCTGCCGCATCCCGCCGGACAGCTTCTTGATGCGCTTGCCACGCACCTCGCCCAGGTCGACCTCGTCGAGGACGCGCCGCACCTCGCGGTGGCGGGCGCCCCGGTCGGTCAGCTCCTTGAGGATCGCCACGTAGTCGACGAACTCGAAGGCGGTGAAGTCCGGGTGGAAGCCGGGGACCTGCGGCAGATAGCCGAGCGCCCGGCGCACCTCCTGCCGCCCGCGCGAGGTGCCCGGGTCGTGGCCGAGCACGGTGAAGGCGCCCCGGTCCGGCGGCACGGCCGTGGCCAGCACCCGCAGCAGGGTGGTCTTCCCGGCGCCGTTGGGGCCCAGCAGCCCGGTGACGCCCCGCGTCAGGCGCAGCGACACGTCGTCGAGGGCGCGGGTACCGCCGTAGCGGAGGCTCAGCCCGGAGGCGGAGACGGCGGGTGTCATAGGGCACTCCCGTTGATGAAGAAGCAGTAGGGGAAGTAGGGGAAAAAGTCGGTGGTGTGGGTGCGGCGGGCCGTCATACGGCGCTCCCCCGCACCCGGTCGAAGCCGTCCCGCACGACGAACAGCAGCCCGAAGGCGAGCGCGGCGACCGCGGCGGCGACGCCCTGTCCGGCCGCGGTGAACGGCGCGATCGGGTCCGTGCCGTGCGGTCCGGCCGACGCGTTCGCGGTCAGCAGCAGGGCGATCCACGCGCCGCCGACCAGCGAGGGCGCGAGCACCGGACCGAGCCGGGGGGTGAGCGCGAGGCCGGTCGCGGTGAGGGCGAGGGCGGGCAGCAGCCAGGCGAGGGCACGCAGCCCGTACCCGGGAAGCGCCAGCGTGGCCAGTCCGTTCAGGCCGAGTCCGGCGACGAGGACGGCGACCGTACGGATCATCAGCAGCCGGAAGCCGTGCGTCGGCGAGACGACGGCCATCTCGTACGTCGGGTCCATCGCGGGTCCGTACGACAGGGCCACCCCGGCGAGCGGCAGCAGCGGGGCGAGCGCGAGGAACAGGGTGGGTGTGCCGGAGTCCGGGCGCATGTTGGCCACCGCGACGGTCATCACCAGGACGGCGACGACGGAACCGAGCCAGGAACCGCGCAGCACCGGTGTGGCCGCGAGCAGTCGTGCCACGTGGTCGGGGACCCCGACGCGGACCAGCAGCGACTCGAACCATCCCGGGCGGGGCGCGTCGAGTTCGGCGTCGAGCCGCTCCCATCCCGCGTCGAGGGCGACCGGGTCGCCGACCTCGGCCAGCACGCCCCGGCACTGCGCGCAGGCGGTGACGTGGGCGTCGGCCGACCAGAGGACGGGGGGTGCCAGCTCGCCCCGGGCGTAGGCCCGCAGGTCCTCCTCGGACACATGCCAGGTCATGCCGCCACCTCCCGCTCTCGTCGATAGGTCCTCATGCCAGCGCCTCCCGCAACTGCTTCCGGGCCCGCATCGCCCGCGTCTTGACCGTGCCCGGCGGAATGCCGAGGAGGACGGCCGCCTCCCGGGTGGTCAGCCCGTCGATGACCGTCGCCTGGAGCACGGCCCGCAGCTCCGGCGAGAGGCGGACCAGGGCGCCCGCGAGGTCGCCGTGCTCGACCCCCGCGAGCACGCGCTCCTCCGCGGACGCCTCGTCCCGGTGCCGCAACCGCGCCAGGGTCTGCCGCAGCCGCCCCCGCGCCCCGTCGCCGCGCAGCGCGTCGACCAGCCGCCGCGAGCCGATGCGCCACAGCCAGCCGGCGACGTCACCCTCCTCTCGGTAGCGGGCGGTTCCCCGCCACACCGCGAGGAACGTCTCCTGCACGACGTCGTCGACGACCCCGGCGTCGGAGCACCGGCCTCGCAGGCGTGCGGTGAGCCACGGCGCGAAGCGCCGGTACAGCTCCTCGAAGGCGCGCCGGTCCGCGTCCGCCGCGATGGCCCGCAGCAGCTCCCCGTCGCTTCTCGTTTCGCTCACATCTCCTCATCGGACGAGCCGGTTCGATCGGTTCACGCAATCACGCTTGACTTTCCGGCGTCTCCTCCATCACCCTTTCACTACTTAACTAGTGAAAGGGTGATCGCCCAGTGGTCGACTACCGCATCGACCGGCACAGCGGCGTGGCCACCTACGTCCAGATCGTCCAGCAGACCCGGCAGGCACTGCGCCTGGGCCTCCTGGAACCGGGCGACAAGCTGCCCACCGCCCGCGAGGTCGTGGAGGCCACCGCCATCAACCCGAACACCGTGCTCAAGGCCTACCGCGAGCTGGAGCGGGAGGGCCTGGTCGAGGCGCGCCGCGGCGTCGGCACCTTCGTCCGCCGCACCCTGGGCGCCGCCCCGACCGCCTCCCCCCTGCACGGGGAGCTCGACACCTGGGCGACGAAGGCCCGCGGGGCCGGAATGGACCGGGACGACGTGGCCGCACTCTTCACCGCCGTACTCGACAAGCACTTCGCCGTACTCGACCAGCACATCCAAGGAGACCCCTCATGACCGACACGGCGATCGCCACGGCCGCGCTCGGCAAGCGCTTCGGCCGCCGCGGAGGCTGGGCGCTGCGCGCGTGCACGCTCCGGCTGCCCACCGGCCGCGTCTGCGCCGTCGTCGGCCCCAACGGAGCGGGCAAGTCCACCCTGCTCGCCCTCACCGCCGGCCTGCTGGCCCCCACCGAGGGCACCGTGACCGTCCTCGGCACCACCCCGGGCGAGGCCCGCGCCAAGGTCGCCTTCGTCGGCCAGGACAAGCCGCTCTACCCGCAGCTGAACGTCGCCGAGACCCTGCGGATGGGAGCCGACCTCAACCCCGGCCGCTGGGACCCGGCCACCGCCGAGCGGATCGTGACCGGCGGCGAACTGAACCCCAGGTCCCGCATCCGCTCCCTCTCCGGCGGCCAGCGCACCCGTGTCGCGCTCGCCCTCGCCCTCGCCAAGCGGCCCGAACTGCTGCTCCTGGACGAGCCGATGGCCGACCTCGACCCGCTGGCCCGGCACGAGCTGATGGGCGTCCTGATGGCACAGGCCGCCGAGCACGGCACCACCATCGTGATGTCCTCGCACGTGGTCGCCGAACTGGAGGACTCCTGCGACCACCTGCTGCTGATCGGCGACGGCCGGGTCCGCCTGTCCGGCGAGATCGACGACCTGCTCGCCGCCCACGCGCGCGTGTCCGCCCCCGCCGGGACCGACCTCGCCCCGCACACCGTCGTCGAGTCCCGCACCGCCGGCCGCCAGCTCACCGCGCTGATCCGCCCGTCCGGCCCCGTCCCCGGCGACTGGCACACCGGCGGCCGGCTCTCCCTGGAGGAGCTGGTCCTCGCCCATCTGCGCAACCCCGGCGCGCCGGCCATGACCCCTGCGGAGCACAAGGAGAAGGCCGCGTGAGCACCGTGACCGACCTGCCCCGGACCACCCACGCCCCGGCCCCCGGCGCCCCCGCCGCGGCCCCGCGCCAGCTCCGCTGGCTGCTGCGCCTGCACCGGCCCGCCCTGTACACCTGGGCGGTCCTGATCGTGGCCCTCGCCGCCACCCTGCTCTGGCTCGGCGGCCCGCTCACCGACGCCTCGGCGGCGGCCTGGAAGCAGTACGACGCCTGCGGGATGGCCGCGTGCTCGTACGACCAGGACTCGATCCTGCTCTACAAGGACATCTCCCTGTACACGAGCTTCGCCGTCCTCGCGGTGCCCTTCGCGGTCGCCGCCTGGGCCGGCGCCTCGCTGATCGGCCGCGACCTGGAGACCGGCACCGCACGCCTCGCCTGGACACAGAGCGTCTCCCCCACCCGCTGGCTCGCCGCCAAGCTCACCCTCCCGGCCGCCCTGGTCGTCACCGGCACCGCCCTGGTGGCCCTGCTGCACCGGATGGCGTGGCAGGCGGGCCAGGGCCGCGTCGACACGGCCAAGGCCTGGTACAGCATCGAGACCCTCTACGCGGGCGGCCCCGTCGTCGTCGCCCTGGCCCTGGCGGGCCTGGCCGCCGGCGCCCTCCTGGGCCTGCTCCTCGGCCGGTCCCTCGCCGCGCTCACCGCCTCGGCCTGCGCCACGGCCGCCCTGTGGGGCGCGACCCAGCTGGCCCTGCCCCACCTCTGGCCGACCGTCACCCACGTCAGCAGCCTGCGCAACGGCCCCTCGGGCTCCGGCATCACCGTCGCGGAGGGCCTGCTCACCGCCGACGGCGACCGGCTCGCCATCCCCGGGTACTGCGGCAGCAGCGTCGACCCCTCCTGCGCCACCCTCTTCGACCGCATGGGCGCCGTCAGCTTCTACAAGGACGTCCACCCCTCGTCCCACTACTGGCCCCTCCAGCTGACGGCCACCGCCGCCCTGGTCGCCGTCGCCGCCCTGCTGACCGTGCTGGCGTTCCGGGTGCTGCGGCACCGGACCTCCGTCTCCGGGGCCGCCCGCGGCTCGGGAAGCACGCCCGGCAGCGGCCCCGTCCGCAAGGGAGCCGCCGTATGACCACCGTCGAGAACCTGCCGGTACCGCCGAGCCCGCCGGTACCGCCGAGCCCGCGGAGCCCGACCGGCGGACCCGGTCTCGCCGGTCTCGCCCGCACCGTGCTGCGCCTGCACCGCACGGCGCTCATCGTGTGGAGCGGCTTCGTCCTGGCCGCCGTGGCCGGACTGGTGTGGCTGAACGTGTTCACCGCGGACTCGGCGCACGACGCGCTGAGCAGCTGCCCCGAGGCGAACACCGGCTTCTGCGACGCCCTCTGGGCGAGCCTCGACTACAGCGAGCCCACGGGCTGGATCAGCACGCTCGTGTACTACAGCTTCTGGGCGGTCGCCGCCTGGGCGGGCGGCTCGCTGATCGGCCGCGAGCTGGAGAGCGGGACCGCGCGCCTCGCCTGGACGCAGGGCGTGACCCCCACCCGCTGGCTGGCCGTGAAACTCGCGCTGCCCGCCCTGCTGATCGTCCTCGGCGGCGCGGTCTTCGTCCCGGTCTACCGGTGGGCCTGGTCGGCGAACCGGGACCTGATGGGCGACGACTGGACCTTCGACGACGTGTTCGTGGCCCACGGCCCGGCACTGGTGGCCTACGGCCTGTGCGCCCTCGCCGTCGGCACGCTCACCGCGCTCCTGCTGGGCCGCTCACTGCCCGCGCTCGGCGTCGCCGTCGCCGTGATGGTCGTGCTCAACCAGATCGTGGAGCACTACCGCGCGGACTTCTGGCCCACGCTGACCCGGACCTCCACCGGCCGGTTCGAGACGCCCGACACCTGGTGGCAGATCGAGAGCGGCAGCAACGGCGGCGGCCGGTACACGGTCTACCACCCGCCGTCCCACTTCTGGCCCCTGCACCTCGTGGAGACCGGCATCCTCCTCGCGATCACCGCCGCGGCCACCGCCGCCGCCTTCTGGCTGCTGCGCCGCCGCACCCGCTGAGAACATCCCCGTACGGCTCTCCCGTACGGCCGTCCCGTACGTCCTCCCACGGGGGAGGAGGACGTACGGGACGGTGTCCGTCGCCGCACGTGGACGCCCGCGAGCCGTTCCCCGGTGTCCCGCACGCCATGTCGCCGTAACCATTGGTTCAGACGGACTTGCGACGCTCACTCAATGAAGCCCGTCGTGCCAGAGCCCTCGCCGCCCCCGGAGGGGATCACGGGGCCCATCGCGAGGCCCACAGCGGGGAACGGAGCCGCCCGCGTCGCCGCCACGATCCCTCCCGCGCTCTCCGACGCGCCTGTATCGCTCGTGGCGCGGAAGAATGGGTCCATGAGCCAGCCAGACACCCAGGCACAGGTCCAGCACGCCCAGCCCTCCGTGGGTTCCATAGCCGCGCACCGCCCGCACACCGTGGCGGCCGTCGTCTCCGACCTGGAACCCGACCTCGACGCCGACCTCGACGCGTACGAGGAATCACCGTTCGACGGCCCCCAGCTCCCCCAGGGCCGGTTCCTCGACCGGGAACGCAGTTGGCTCGCGTTCAACGAACGGGTCCTGGAACTCGCCGAGGACCCGAACACCCCCCTGCTCGAACGGGCGAACTTCCTCGCCATCTTCGCCAGCAACCTGGACGAGTTCTTCATGGTCCGGGTGGCCGGCCTGAAGCGCCGGATCCACACCGGTGTCGCCACCCGGTCCGCGTCCGGCCTCCAGCCCCGCGAGGTCCTGGAGATGATCTGGGCCCGCTCCCGCGAGCTGATGGCCCGCCACTCCGCCTGCTACCACGAGGACGTCGCCCCCGCCCTCGCCGAAGAGGGCATCCACCTGGTCCGCTGGAACGAGCTCCAGGAGAAGGAACAGGCCCGCCTGTTCACCCTCTTCCGCCACCAGATCTTCCCGGTGCTGACCCCCCTCGCGGTCGACCCGGCGCACCCCTTCCCGTACATCTCGGGCCTCTCCCTGAACCTCGCGGTCGTGGTACGGAACCCCGTCAGCGGCCACCGCCACTTCGCCCGCGTCAAGGTGCCGCCGCTGCTGTCCCGCTTCCTGGAGAGCTCCCCGGGCCGGTACGTCCCCATCGAGGACGTCATCGGCGCCCACCTGGAGGAGCTGTTCCCGGGCATGGAGGTCCTGGAGCACCACGCCTTCCGCCTCACCCGCAACGAGGACCTGGAGGTCGAGGAGGACGACGCCGAGAACCTCCTCCAGGCCCTGGAGCGGGAACTCATGCGGCGCCGCTTCGGGCCGCCGGTACGCCTGGAGGTCGAGGAGTCCATCGACCGCGAGGTGCTCGACCTCCTGGTGCGCGAGCTGAAGATCAGCGAGGCGGAGGTGTACCCGCTGCCGGGCCCCCTGGACCTCACGGGCCTCTTCCGCATCGCCTCCATCGACCGGCCCGAGCTGAAGTACAAGAAGTTCATCGCCGGCGTCCACCGCGACCTGGCCGAGGTCGAGTCGGCGTCCGCGCCCGACATCTTCGCCGCGCTGCGCACCCGGGACGTCCTGCTGCACCACCCGTACGACTCCTTCTCGACGTCGGTGCAGGCGTTCCTCCAGCAGGCCGCCGAGGACGACGACGTCCTCGCCATCAAGCAGACCCTGTACCGGACCTCGGGCGACTCCCCCATAGTCGACGCGCTCATCGACGCCGCCGAGGCCGGCAAGCAGGTCCTCGTCCTCGTGGAGATCAAGGCCCGCTTCGACGAGCACGCCAACATCAAGTGGGCGCGCAAGCTGGAGGAGGCCGGCTGCCACGTGGTCTACGGCCTGGTCGGCCTCAAGACCCACTGCAAGCTGTCCCTGGTGGTCCGCCAGGAGGGCGACACCCTCCGGCGGTACAGCCACGTCGGCACCGGCAACTACCACCCGAAGACGGCCCGGCTCTACGAGGACCTCGGCCTGCTCACGGCCGACCCGCAGGTCGGCGCGGACCTCTCCGACCTGTTCAACCGGCTGTCGGGCTACTCGCGCCGCGAGACGTACCGCCGCCTCCTCGTCGCCCCCAAGTCCCTGCGGGACGGCCTGATCGCCCGGATCAACAAGGAGGTCCAGCACCACCGTGCCGGACGCCCCGCGTTCGTCCGCATCAAGGTCAACTCGATGGTGGACGAGGCGATCATCGACGCCATGTACCGCGCCTCCCAGGCAGGCGTGCCCTGCGACGTCTGGGTGCGCGGCATCTGCGCGGTCCGCCCCGGCGTCACCGGCCTGTCCGAGAACATCCGGGTCCGCTCGATCCTCGGCCGCTTCCTGGAGCACTCCCGGGTGTTCGCCTTCGGCAACGGCGGCGAGCCCGAGGTGTGGTTCGGCAGCGCCGACATGATGCACCGCAACCTCGACCGCCGTATCGAGGCACTGGTGAGGGTCACCGACCCGGGTCACCGGGCGACCCTCAACCGCCTTCTGGAGACGGGCATGTCCGACACCACCGCCTCCTGGCACCTCGGCCCGGACGGCGAGTGGACACGGCACGCGACCGACCCGGACGGCCAACCCCTGCGCAACGTCCAGGAGATGCTCATAGACGCCCGGAGGCGCCGGCGTGGCACAGCAAAACCCTGACCCGACGAACCCCCTGTCCGGGCCCGTCGGGCACGTCACCGGGGACGCTCTCGCGGGCTATCTGCGCTCCCAGGCCACGGAGTTCCTCCGTGCGCTGCGGCTGCACCGCGAGGCCGGCGGCACGGCGGCCGGGGCGGAGGCGACCGTCGACGCGGCCCGTGCCCTGCGCCACTCGGTCCGCCGCATCAGCGGCAGCCTGCACACCTTCCGCCCCCTGCTCGACGCCGACTGGTCGGAGTCGATGCGCCCCGAACTGGCCTGGCTGTCGGGCACGTTGGCGATGGAGCACGCGTACGGGGCCCGGCTGGAGCGGCTCCTGCTGGCTCTGCACCGCCTGTCGGGCGCGGTCTTCCCGACCCAGTCGGTGACCGCCGCCGCTCCCGCCGCCGCTCCCGTCGGCGCGGGCGCGGGCGCGTCCCGAGTGACCGTGGGCAGTCGTTCCGCCGGTGCGGACCAGGCGGGCACGGCACGACCCGGCAGCGCCGGTCCCCCGTCCCACCCGGCGCCCGCACCCGACCGCGGCAACCTGACCGTCGGCGCGGCCAAGGCGGGCGCCCTGCTCGAACGCCAGCTCACCCTCGCCCGGACCCGGTCCCACAGCACCGCCCTCCAGGCGCTCGGCTCCTCCCGCTTCCACGCGGTCGCCGACAACATCGCCGTACTCGCCAGCGAGGTCCCCCTCACCCACCCGGCCCCCGGCACCGCCCTGCGCCCCTTCGCGACCGCCGCCGAGGAACGCCTCACGGACGCCGTCGCGGCGCTGCCCCTGGTCACCGCGGGCCACCCCTACAACGCCGAGGCCCTGATCCACGGCCTCTCCCCCGACCCGGCCCCGCACCCCCAGGACGCCCCCTGGCACCAGGTCCGCCTCCTGCTGCGCCTGCACCGCTACGCCCTGGAGATCCTCGACGGGCCGGACGCCCCCGTCGACCTGCGGCTGCTCACCGCGGGCCAGGCCCTCAACCACCACCGGGACGCCTCGGAGGCGGCGGCAGCGGCGGCCCAGGCGGCCCGGACCCCGCGGATCGCCCCGGCCACGGCGTACGCCCTCGGCGTGCTCCACGCCGACCAGCGGCACGAGGTGGAGGCGGCCCGTTTCGCGTTCCAGCAGTCCTGGCAGAAACAGGCGGTCGGTACGCCCTGACCGTGCGAGAAGGCGGTGAACCCCGGTGATCCACCCGAAGGAAACCCCCGGCCGGCAAGCACCCGGCCGACAAGCCCCTGCCCGGACAGCGGCCCCCGTCCAGGCGGCCGGCTGCGTCCTGTGGCGCCGCTCGTCCGCCGGCGGGCTGGAACTCGCGTTGGTCTACCGGCCCAAGTGGGCCGACTGGTCGTGGCCCAAGGGCAAGCTCAAGCGGGGCGAGACGTTCGAGGAGGCGGCGCTCCGCGAGGTGCTGGAGGAGACCGGGCACACATGCCGTCTGGGGGCGGGGCTGCCCTCGGCCCGGTACGTCGACCATCAGAACCGGCCCAAAGAGGTCCGCTACTGGGCGGCCGAGGCAACCGGCGGAGCCTTCGAACCCAACGACGAGACCACCGACCTCGTCTGGCTCACACCACGCCAGGCCCGCGAACGGCTGACGCACGAGAGGGACCAGGACCTGATCCCGGCCGCGCTCCGCACCCTCGTCCCGGACGACGGCCCCGAGGCCACCGGGTCGTGACGCCCGCCCCGGACCCTCGGGGACAACCGCCCGGAAGGGCCTGATCCGACCGGGGGACCGCGCCCTCCTCGACGCCCCGTGGACGCCCTGTTCCGGGCCCCGCGGCCGGCCCGGTCGTCGGAATCACCCTGTGTCCTCGACGTAAGCGTTCCGTGACCTCACCGCACCGCCCTCAGGGGTTCACCCCCCGTTCATTTATGGCCTTCGGCGCCTTCACCTGATCTGCCTACTTTCGGCCTTACACGATGCGGAGCGTGTGTCGAACAGACATCCGCGTCGACGCAGACCTCGCACGCCGCCGGTTCAGGACGGCGGCTCCTGGAAGGAACTCCCTCAAGTGAAGCTTCAGCGCATGAACCGGCGGGCCCTCACCCTCGGTGCTCTCGCCGTCTCCAGCGCCCTGGCCCTCACGGCGTGCGGCTCCGACGACACCGGCACCAGCGGCGGCAGCAGCGCCGGATCCACCGCCGCCGCCGGCAACATCAAGTGCGACGACGCCAAGGGCCAGCTCCTCGCCGACGGCTCCTCCGCGCAGAAGAACGCGATCGACGCCTGGGTGAAGCAGTTCTCCGCCGCCTGTGGTGTGCAGATCAACTACAAGGGCGGCGGCTCCGGCGCCGGCGTCACCGCGTTCACCCAGGGCCAGGTGGCCTTCGCCGGTTCCGACTCCGCGCTGAAGCCCGAAGAGGTCACCGCCTCCAAGGCGGTCTGCACCGGCGGCCAGGGCATCGACCTCCCGATGGTCGGCGGCCCGATCGCCGTGGGTTACAACGTCCCGGGCGTCGACAAGCTGGTCCTGGACGCCGCGACGCTCGCCAAGATCTTCGACAGCAAGATCACCAACTGGAACGACGCGGCCATCGCGAAGCTCAACCCCGACGCGAAGCTGCCCGACCTCAAGATCCAGGCGTTCCACCGCTCGGACGAGTCCGGCACCACGGACAACTTCACCAAGTACCTGATCGCCTCCTCCCCCGCCAACTGGAAGTACGAGGGCGGCAAGGCCTGGCAGGCCAAGGGCGGCCAGTCCGCCTCCGGCTCCTCCGGTGTCGCCCAGCAGGTCAAGCAGACCTCCGGCGCCATCAGCTACATGGAGCTGTCGTACGCCAAGGACGGCATCAACGCGGTCGCCATCGACACCGGCGCCTCCGCCCCGGTCGAGGCCACCGTCGACAACGCCACCAAGGCCATCGCGGCCGCCAAGGTCGTCGGCACCGGCAAGGACCTCTCGCTGGAGCTGGACTACGCGACCAAGGCCGAGGGCGCCTACCCGATCACCCTGGTCACGTACGAGATCGTCTGCGACAAGGGCAACAAGGCCGACACCCTGCCCGCCACCAAGGCGTTCCTGGGCTACATCGCCTCCGAGGACGGCCAGGGCGTGCTCGCCGACAGCGGCTACGCCCCCATCCCCGACGACATCATCGCCAAGGTCCGCACCACCATCGAGGGCCTGAGCTGATCCGCATGCGGCCGGTCCGGGGTCCGAGCGCCCCGGACCGGCCGCATCGTCCGGTGCACCGCCGCCAGGAGCCGCCGCGTACCGCGTCCGGCTCCACAGGGCCGTACGGCGCGTACGGTCCCGCAGACCGGAGAACCCGATGGACATAACCACGAAGCACACCGAAGCCCCGCCCCCCACCCCCGAACCACCCACGCCGACCGAGCACAAGCGCGCGGCCCGTGGCGCCACCCGCCCCGGTGACCGGATCTTCCTCGGCCTCTCCCGCGGCTCGGGCATCTTCCTGCTGGTGATCATGGCCGCCATCGCGGTCTTCCTCACCTACCGGGCGACCCTCGCGATCAGCAAGGACGACGCCAACTTCCTCACCGCCTTCGAGTGGAACACCAGCGTCCTCCCGCCGAAGTTCGGCATCGCGGTCCTCGCCTTCGGCACGATCGTCTCCTCGGTCATCGCCATGGTCATCGCCGTCCCGATCGCCGTCGCCATCGCGCTGTTCCTCACGCACTACGCCCCGCGCCGGCTCCGCGGCCCCATCGCGTACGTGATCGACCTCCTCGCCGCCGTGCCGTCCATCGTCTACGGCCTCTGGGGCGCCCTGATCCTCGTACCGCAGATGGACGGCCTCTTCGGCTGGCTGAACGACTACCTCGGCTGGACCGGCATCTTCTCCTGGGAGGGCGGCGCCCCCCGGTCGATGCTCACCGTCGGCATCCTGCTCGCGATCATGATCCTGCCGGTCATCACCAACGTGAGCCGCGAGGTCTTCCGCCAGGCTCCGCAGATGATCGAGGAAGCGGCCCTCGCGCTCGGCGCCACCCGCTGGGAGGTCATCCGCATGGCGGTGATCCCCTTCGGCCGCTCCGGTGTGATCTCCGCCTCGATGCTCGGCCTCGGCCGCGCCCTCGGCGAGACGATGGCCGTGGCCACCGTGCTCTCGCCGACCTTCGACATCCAGGCCAGCCTGCTCGACCCGGGCGGCGGCACCTTCGCCCAGAACATCGCCAGCAAGTTCGGCGAGGCCACCGAGTTCGGCCGGGACGCGCTCATCGCCTCCGGTCTGGTCCTCTTCGTCATCACCCTGCTGGTCAACGGCGCGGCCCGCGCGATCATCGCCCGCCGCAAGGAGTACTCGGGGGCCAACGCATGAGCACCGCCGTCGCCAAGAGCCCCAGCACCCTGCAGGGCGCCCGCCTCCCGAAATGGTCCCCGTACGCCATCGCCGTCGGCTCCGTCGCCCTGGCGATCGGCATCGGACTCGCCGGTGGCCTCCACAGCCGCGTCCAGTGGGGCCTGATCGCCGCGATCCTCTTCCTCGCCGGCACGTTCGGCATCGCCGCCCGCGTGGAAGGCCCCCGCCAGGCCAAGGACCGCATCGCGACCTCGCTGGTCTGGGTCGCCTTCCTGCTCGCCGTGGTCCCGCTGGTCTCCCTGGTCTGGGTGACCGTCGCGCGCGGTGTGAAGGTCCTCGACGTCTACTTCCTGACCCACTCCATGGGCGTGGTCGCCGACACCGAGCCCGGCGGCGGCATCTACGCCGCCATCCTCGGCAGCCTGGAACAGGTCGGCCTCGCCACGCTGATCGCCGCGCCGATCGGCGTGCTCACCGCCGTCTACCTGGTGGAGTACGGGCGGGGCAACCTCTCCCGGGCCATCACGTTCTTCGTCGACGTGATGACCGGCATCCCCTCGATCGTCGCCGGTCTGTTCATCCTCAGCCTGATGCTGCAGTTCGACATGCAGCCCTTCGGCTTCGCCGGCTCGCTCGCGCTGGCCATCCTGATGATGCCGGTCGTCGTCCGCTCCACCGAGGAGATGCTCAAGCTCGTCCCGAACGAGCTGCGCGAGGCGTCCCTGGCGCTCGGTGTCCCCAAGTGGCGCACCATCCTGAAGGTGGTCCTGCCGACCTCCATCGGCGGCATCACCACGGGCATCATGCTGGCGATCGCCCGTATCGCCGGCGAGACCGCCCCGGTGCTGCTCCTCGTCTGGGGCAACCCGTTCATCAACGCCAACCCCTTCGAGGGTGCGCAGGCGTCGCTGCCGCTGTACATCTACCAGCAGTACGCGAACAGCGCGGGCTCCGGAGCGGCGTACGACCGCGCCTGGGCGGCGTCACTGACGCTGATCGCCTTCGTGATGATCCTCAACCTGGTGGCCCGCGGGATCGCCCGCTGGAAGGCACCCAAGACCGGTCGCTGACGCGGCCACAGCGACTGATCTGACCGACCTGAAAGCGAAGTAGAGACATGGCCAAGCGAATCGACGTGAGCGGGCTCACCGCCTACTACGGATCACACAAGGCGATCGAGGACATCTCGATGACGGTCGAGCCGCGCTCGGTGACGGCCTTCATCGGCCCCTCCGGCTGCGGCAAGTCCACGTTCCTGCGCACCCTGAACCGGATGCACGAGGTCACCTCGGGCGGACGCGTCGAGGGCAAGGTGCTCCTGGACGACGAGGACCTCTACGGCCACGGCATCGACCCGGTGTCGGTGCGGCGCGAGGTCGGCATGGTGTTCCAGCGCCCTAACCCGTTCCCCACGATGTCGATCTTCGACAACGTGGCCGCGGGACTGCGCCTGAACGGCAGCTACAAGAAGAGCGAACTGGCGGACATCGTCGAGAAGTCCCTCAAGGGCGCGAACCTCTGGAACGAGGTGAAGGACCGCCTCAACAAGCCCGGCTCGGGCCTGTCCGGCGGCCAGCAGCAGCGGCTGTGCATCGCGCGGGCCATCGCCGTGGAACCGAACGTGCTCCTGATGGACGAGCCCTGCTCGGCCCTGGACCCGATCTCGACCCTCGCCATCGAGGACCTGATCGGGGAGCTCAAGGAGCGCTTCACGATCGTCATCGTCACGCACAACATGCAACAGGCGGCCCGCGTATCCGACCGCACCGCCTTCTTCAACCTCGCGGCGGTCGGCCAGCCCGGCAAGCTCATCGAGATAGACGACACGGAACGCATCTTCTCCAATCCGTCCGTCCAGGCCACCGAGGACTACATCTCGGGCCGCTTCGGCTAGACCGTCCCCCCTGAGACTCCTCGCGGTGCTGCATGGCGGTGCCACCGCGAGGTCGAGAAGGGCCCGCCCCCCGGCTCCCGGGGGGCGGGCCCGTTCCGTCTGTCGTGGGTCGGGGACGTGCCGGGGGGTGTCCGTCCTCGGAACGGCGCGGAATCCGTCCCTCAAAAGGGAACCGGCACCCCCCGCGCCGCCCCTGCGGGCGAACACCCCCCGACCCGCCCCCTCACCGCCGTACCCACCTGACCCAGCCAGACCCCTCACGGGGAGGGAGACGTGACACCGAAACTCGCTCCCGCCCCCCTGAGTTGCGCAGTACCCGCCGCTTCTCGGCCGGCCGCGGGGCGAGGGCGGCGGTTCCCTCTCGACTCACCGAGTCGGGGCGAGGGCGGCGGTTCCCTTTCGACTTACCGAGTCGGGTGGTGGGTGGGCATAGGCTCGGGGGTCTGGGGGCGGAGCCCCCAGGACACACGGGCCGCACGGGCCGCACGGGGTGGTGCCGGGTTCCGGGTAAGGGAACGGCGGCGGCTACAGGAACGCCAGGTTCACTACCCCGTACGCGCACGCCGCCACGAACCCCGCCGCCGGCATCGTGATGAACCAGCCCAGGATGATGTTCTTGGCGACACCCCACCGCACGGCGTTCACCCGCTTCGTCGCGCCGACGCCCATGATCGCGGACGTGATGACGTGAGTCGTCGAGATCGGCGCCTTGAAGAGAAACGCGGTCGTGAACATGATCGACGCGCCCGTCGCCTCCGCGGCGAACCCCTGCGGCGGATCCAGCTCGATGATCTTCCGGCCCAGCGTCCGCATGATCCGCCAGCCACCCGCGTACGTACCGAGCGACAGCATCACGGCACACACGATCTTCACCCACACCGGGATCGGATCACCGTGGTCCTCGACATCGGCGATGACCAGGGCCATCACCACGATGCCCATCGTCTTCTGCGCGTCCTGAAGACCGTGCCCGAGCGCCATCCCGGCCGCCGAGACCGTCTGCGCGATCCGGAAGCCCCGCTTCGCCTTGTGCGGGTTGGCGCGCCGGAAGATCCACATGATCGCCGTCATCACCAGATAGCCGACCACCAGGCCCACCACCGGCGAGATGAACATCGGGATGACGACCTTCTCCAGCACCCCGTCCCAGTACACCGTCGTGCCACCGGCCAGCGCCGCCCCGACCATCCCGCCGAACAACGCGTGCGAGGAGGACGAGGGCAGTCCGAAGTACCAGGTGACGAGGTTCCAGGTGATCGCGCCGACCAGCGCCGCGAAGAGGATTCCCATCCCCTTCGATCCCTCGGGCGTCTCAATCAGCCCTTCGCTGACGGTCTTGGCGACCCCGGAACCGAGAAACGCACCGGCCAGGTTCATGACCGCGGCCATGGCGAGAGCCGCCCGCGGGGTGAGTGCCCGCGTCGAGACCGACGTGGCGATGGCGTTCGCCGAGTCGTGGAAGCCGTTGGTGTAAGTGAAGAAGAGCGCGACCGCGACGGTCACGACCAGAGCAAGGGTGTCCATGAAGAGGTCAGGACTCCTTGACGGCGATGGTCTCCACCGTGTTCGCCACGTGCTCGAACGCGTCGGCCGCTTCCTCCAGCACATCCACGATCTGCTTGAGCTTGAGCACCTCGATGGCCTCGTACTTGCCGTTGAAGAGCATGGCCAGCAGCTTGCGGTGGATCTGGTCGGCCTGGTTCTCCAGCCGGTTGACCTCGATCCAGTACTCGGTGAGATTGTCCATGGTGCGCAGGTTCGGCATGGCCTCGGCGGTCAGCTCGGCCGCCCGCGCCAGCACCTCGATCTGCTGCTCCACGCCCTTGGGCAGGTCCTCGACCTGGTACAGCACGACCAGGTCGACGGCCTCCTCCATGAAGTCCATGATGTCGTCGAGCGACGACGCGAGGTTGTAGATGTCCTCACGGTCGAACGGCGTGATGAACGAGGAGTTCAACTGGTGGAAGATCGCGTGCGTCGCATCGTCACCTGCGTGTTCCGCGGCCCGCATACGCTCTGCGATCTCGGCCCGGCCGGCGGTGTCCGCCCCGAGCAGTTCCATGAGGAGCTTCGAGCCCGTGACGATGTTGTCCGCGGATGCGGCGAACATGTCGTAGAAGCTCGTCTCCCTGGGGGTCAGACGAAAGCGCACAAGGGGTCCTCGGGGTGCATCGGTTTCGGTCAGGCTGATGCTAGGCGCATCATCCGGCCACGGCTAATGGGCCGTCCCCCAGTGTCGCCCATCAGGCAGAGTGTTCGGCACGGGGGCCGCTCGCATGCCCCATACCCAGCAAAGTTCGGTACGATATACCCTGTAGGGGTATATGTCTGCAGGACGGCCGGAGGACACGATGGACGCGACGACGACCACAGGGCCCGGCGCTGAAGTGCCCTCCGCCGACGCGGACGTCACAGAACCGGACATCGTCACCGACCACGACCGCGGTGTGCACGGCTACCACAAGCAGAAGGACGAGCACCTCAAACGCCTGCGCCGCATCGAGGGCCAGATCCGCGGCCTGCAGCGGATGGTCGACGAGGACACCTACTGCATCGACATACTCACGCAGGTCTCCGCCTCCACCAAGGCCCTGCAGTCCTTCGCGCTGCAGCTCCTGGAGGAGCATCTGCGCCACTGCGTCGCCGACGCCGCCGTCAAGGGCGGCACCGAGATCGACGCCAAGGTGGAAGAGGCGACCAAGGCGATCGGCCGCCTGCTGCGCACCTGACCGCCTCCTCAGTAGCCGGAGGCGTCCGCTCGTTCCTCGGCCACTTTCAGCACCTCGTCGATGCTCTCCAGGCTGAGCCGTTCCTCGCCGGCCGCCGAGGCCGCGATGATCAGCTCTCCGCACAGCTCGATCTCGGCGAGGGCCACGTGGTCCTGAACTGCCGTACCGCCGACCGGAGCCACGCGCATCACCTCTTCTCTGCCGTCACCGACTTCCTAGAGTAGGGAGCCGCTACACACCGCGCATGGCACGGAAGGGCTAGTCCTTGACGCCCGTCACGGTCCCGTGCCCGACGCGGGCCGGCTCATTCCTCGGCGATCCGGCCCGCGTAGATGTCGCCGGCGGCCGGCAGCCGTACGTCGGCGGGGACCCCGAAGTCGTACAGCAGCGTCGTCGAGGCGACCGCCACGGTTCCCTTCCGGTGACCGTTCACAAAGCTGAACCGGTGCCGGACCTTGCGGATGCGGCCCTCGTCGTCGAGGTAGACGTCGAACGGAACCGCGGCCGTGGCGAACCCTTTCGCCGCCGCCGCGAGCGGCCCCTTGTTCCCCGCGGACGCCTCCCGGGCCGCCCGCCCGAGGTCCGCGGTCCCGCGGTAGTGCCGTACGGCCGTCCCCGCGACCTCGGTCCTTCCCACGTACGTCGCCGTCCGCGTCCCGCGCAGCACCTCGGCGGCGGCGAGCGGATCGGTGGCGCCGCCGGTGACGAGGTTCCCGTCCGAGAGCGTGGCGGTGTCGACCCGCACCCACTTGTCGGCGGGCACTCCGGCCCCCCGGTTCTTCATGAACAGGGCACCGGGAGCGAGGAGTTCGGTGATGGGCCGATGGTCGCGGGCCCCCGCCGGATCCTGCGGCAGCATCACCTTCAACTGCCCCAGCTGCCGCCGGTAGTCGTAGACGCCCAGCCCTCGAATGGTCACCCGGGTTCCGCCGGTGGCCATCTCCATGGATGTGCGGGCCTTCGAACTCCCGGCGTCCACCAGGGTGTCGGCGGCCCGGTGCAGGGTCTCGACCGGGTCCCCGGACCGCGCGTCCTCGTCGAGGGCGGCATCGCTCCCGGCGCATCCCGTGGCCCCGAGACACACACCGGCCAGGACTCCCGCCGCGACCACCACGCCGCCCGTCCGCCTGTGCCGTTGCTCCGCCATCGCCTGCCTACCCCCGGTACGTCCGTCACGGGCCCCCCGTCGTTCCGATTAACGACGAGTAGATGGCGTCGTCACGCGCATACCCACCCTTTACGTGGCCTGGGTACCGTTGTCGCCGTGGCACAGCAGGACAGGGTCCCCCCACCCCCAGACCGACCGACGCACCTCACGACGACCGTGGAACAAGGCCGCTTCTGCTCGGCCCGCTGCACCTGCGGCTGGCGCGGCCCGGCCCGCCGAGCAAGAAGCCAGGCAAGAACAGACGCGGCATCCCACACCCCCGACTGACCCCCCACCCCCCGAGCCCACCAACACGGCCTGGCGCCCGCACACCCGCCACGGGAGCCGGCCCCCGCCCGACCAACCCCCCGACGCCCCCAGCCCGCGAGCAGCCGTGCCGCCGACCCCCGCACCCACCAACCCCCCAGCCTGCGGGCAGTCGTGCCGCTGGGGCGGCACGGGTGGGCGCAGGCGGCACCCCGCAACGCCGGGCTGCGCACCCACCCCTCGCCGACCACAGCCCCGGCCCACACGCCCACCCCCTCGGCACCGACGCCCCAGCCCCGCAGCTACGGCACGGCTACGGCCCATGGAACCCCCACCCCCCAATCCCCCGTCTCGTTCCACGAAGGCCCACACAGACGCCCCCCACACGCAGACACACACGCAGAGGCAGGGACATGGAACGGCGCACACTCATCGCCGCCGGCGCGGCCACCCTCACAGCCGCCGTCACGGCCTGCAAGGCAACCGGCGGCGACTCGGCGACCGGCACCTCCACCGCGTCCCGCGCCTCCGGCGCCGCGTTCAAGTCGGCCGGCGCCACCGTCCCCGCCAACTGGTCCGCCCTCGCCCGCACCCTCGACGGCACCCTGGTCCGCCCCGGCGACTCGGCCTGGCCGGCGGCCCACCAGCTCTACAACACCCGCTTCGACTCCCTCAAACCGTCCGCGGTCGCCTACGTCGCCCACCCCGACGACATCCGCACGACCCTCGCCTACGCCCGGGCCCACGCCTTCCACGTGGCGATCCGCAACGGCGGCCACTCCTACGCGGGCTGGTCGTCCGGCAACGGCCGCCTGATCATCGACGTCTCGAAGCTGAACCGCGTACGGGCCACCGGCAACACGGCCGTCGTCGGCGCCGGCGCCAAGCTGATCGACGTCTACCGCGCGCTCGCCGCGAAGGGCGTGACCATCCCGGCCGGCTCCTGCCCCACCGTCGGCGTCTCCGGCCTCACCCTCGGCGGCGGCCATGGCGTCGTCTCCCGTGCCTACGGCCTGACCTGCGACAGCCTCACCCAGGCGACCCTGATCACGGCGGACGGCAAGCAGCTGACGGCAAACGCGACCGAGAACAAGGACCTCTTCTGGGCCCTGCGCGGCGCGGGCAACGGCAACTTCGGCGTCGTGACGGAACTGCGCTTCAAGACCCACCCGGCCCCGCAGGCGGTGACGGCGTATCTCTCCTGGCCGTGGTCGAAGGCGGCGGCGGTCGTCAAGGCGTGGCAGGCGTGGGGCCCGACCCAGCCGGACGAGATCTGGTCGTCCCTGCACCTGGCGGGCACCTCGGGCGGCCGGGCCACCATCTCGGTCGCCGCTTTCTCCATCGGCACGTACGGCGAACTCAAGAACGCCGTCGATCGCCTCGCGGACAAGGTGGGCGCCCCCGCGAGCAGTGTCTCGCTGCGCCGCCGGGGCTACGAGGAGGCGATGGAGATCTACGCAGGCTGCTCCTCGTTCTCCTCCGACGCCCAGTGCCACCTGCCCGGCACCACCCCCGGCCGTTCCCCGCAGGGCGCCCTGAACCGGGAGACCTACGCGGCGAAGTCGGACTTCTTCGACAAGTCCCTGTCCGCGGCCGGGATCCAGACCCTGCTCAAGCAGCTGACGTCGGTCCGCGGCGGCTCGGGCAGCATCGCGTTCACGGCCCTCGGCGGAGCCGTCAACCGGGTCTCCCCGACGGCGACGGCGTTCGTCCACCGCCGCTCCCGGATGCTGGCCCAGTACATCGCCTCCTGGCGGGCGGGCACCAGCGGCTCGACGGCCCAGTCCTGGCTGACCGGGGCCCACACCGCGATGAAGCCGCACGCCTCGGGCGCGGCCTACCAGAACTACACGGACCCGACCCTGACGGACTGGCGCAAGGCGTACTACGGCGACGCGGCGGCCCGCCTGGCGAAGCTGAAGAAGCAGTACGACCCGAACCGCTTCTTCACCTACCCCCAGGCCCTGTAGGACCGAGGGCGGGACCAGAGCCGGGTGGGAAAACAGGACCGGGCCTGAGGCTGGGCTTGAGGCTGCGGCTGGGACGGGGTGCCGCGGATGTCCTCAGGCCGGGTACCGGGGCTACGCGGCGAGATCCCGTTCCTCCGCGTCGGCGGCCTCGCGCCGGGCTCCCGGGATCACCGTGTCCTGTCCGTCGTGCGACCGACCCCGCGCGCTGATCAGCCAACCGGCCCGGGGCGAGCGCTCGACGGCCTTGGCCACCGGCGTGAGCAGGGCCATGGCGAGGGGCGACAGCAGCAGGGCCACGGCGGTTCCGAGCGCGAATCCGCCGACCACATCGGTCGGGTAGTGCACGCCCATGTAGATGCGGCAGAAACCTTCGAGCAGGGCGAGCCCGAGCCCGAAGAACCCGAACTTCCGGTTGGCGACGAAGAGCCCGACGGCCATGGCCATGGTGATCGTGGCGTGGTCGCTCACGAAGGAGAAGTCGGTCTTGCCGGAGACGAGGACTTCCAGTCCCTCATGGGTGAGGAAGGGCCGGGGCCGCTCCACGAACCCTCGTATCGGCACGTTCACGAGTACCGCGACGCCGGCCGCGAGCGGGGCCCACACGAGGGCCGCCACCGACGAGGCCGCGTCCTCGCCGCCGCGCCGCCGTACGGTCCACCAGCACCACACGATGAGCAGCACCATGGCGAGCAGCAGTCCGTACTCACCGACGTACCCCATGGCCCGGTCGAACCAGGCCGGGGCGTCCTTGGCGAGCCCGTTGATGTCGTACAGCAGATCGACGTCAGGGTTCGACCCGGATTCTGCGAGTCCAGCCATGGCGCTCGGCCCCTTCGTCGTCTCTCTCGCTGCCTGTTCGGCTACGTCACCAGGAACGCACGGCTCCTGTTGATACGTTCCACACTCCACCGAATGATCACTCAGACGTTATCGAAGAGAGACTCATCGCCGCAGCTCAGGGGGCAGGTTCACGATCTGTTCGACCCTGCTCAGACGGTCGTGGGCAACGCTTTCGCGCCATCTTCGGTGACCCGGGTGGCCCCGAAGTAGTCCGGGGTGTCGATCGGGTCGAACCGGATCACAGCACCCGTTCGCGGCGCGTCGATCATGTACCCGCCGCCCACATAAATCCCCACATGCCGGATGGCCCGTGAATTGGTGAGGTCGTCCGAGAAGAACACCAGATCGCCGGGGAGCAGCTCGGCCCGCTCCGGATGCGGCCCCGCGTTGTACTGGTCGTTGGCGACCCGCGGCAGTGTGATCCCGACACTCTCGTAGGCGGCCTGCGTCAGCCCCGAGCAGTCGAAGCGTCCGCCCTGGTCAGCGGTACCGGTACCGCCCCACAGATAGGGCGTGCCGAGCTTCTTCTGCGCGTAGTAGATGGCACCGGCCGCCTGCTTCGACGGATCGACCCGGCTGACGGGAGCCGCGAAGCTGTCCTCCAGCGTCGTGATCGTCTTCACGTAGTTCTGGGTCTCCTTGTACGGCGGCACACCCCCGTACTTGATGACCGCGTAGGCACCCGCGTTGTACGAGGCCAGCATGTTTTCGGTCAGATTTCCGGGAACGTCCTTCACATACGAGGCGAGCGAGCAGTCGTACGACGCCGCCGACGGAATCGCGTCATTCGGATCCCAGACGTCCTTGTCGCCGTCCCCGTCGCCGTCGACGCCGTGCGTGGCCCAGGTCCCGGGGATGAACTGCGCTATCCCCTGAGCCGCCGCCGCGCTCTGGGCCTTCGGGTTGAACCCGCTCTCCTGGTAGAGCTGGGCGGCGAGCAGTGCCGGATTGATGGCGGGGCAGAGGTTGCCCCACTTCTGCACGAGGGTCTGATAGGCGGCCGGGACCGCGCCCTTGGCCAGCGCCTTGGCGCCGCCGCCCACGCCGTTGGCGAGGTTCCCGGCGACGATGTACACGCCGACGACGAGCAGCATCACGAAGCTGAGCCCCGCCGCGAGAGCGGCGCCCGCCACGATCCATGCCTTACGCACCGTCAACCGCCCCTCGCCCGGTGGGAGTCCGCCCGCGTCAGTCTAGGAGCTTCCCACCGGGAACCGGCCGCAACCAGTGCACCCGCGACGGATCAGCGAGTCCGGATCACGCACCGCGCACGGCGTCGCGGTACAACGCGGCGGCCTCCGCGCGCAGCACCACGCTGTACGAGACATCCACCGTGGCCCCGCCCCCGTCATGCCCGCCCAGCACCCCGACGACGGCCCCGTCCCCGTTCACCCAGGGACTCCCGCTCGTCCCCCCGCTGAATCCGGGACACGCGATGCGCTGCTGCGTACCGCTGTGCCGGGCAGGCCTGTTGGTACAGCGGACGGGCACCTCGCGTCGGTTCGGATACCCGGTGACGGTCACGGCGGTGGCCCCGGTCCCCGCGTCGGCGACGAACCTGTTCCCGCCCCCGACGGCATCCTCGACCCCCTTGCCCGCCCGCTCGCCGACGACCGCGAAGGCCACGTCACTGTCCTCGTCCTGCCGCTTGGCCCACCCGTCGGGCAGATACCGCCGCGTCACCCGCCACCTCCCGTACGGCGCCCTCCCGTCCCGGTACCCGGGCACGAACACCAGGTCCCCGGCGGTCCCGTCCAGACAGTGCGCCGCGGTGACGAGGAGATCGCGGTGCGGACTGTGCACCACGGACGCGGTACAGAAGTGCTGTCCGCCGTCGAACAGCGCCCCCACCCGGGCGGTCTGCCGCGTCGCGGCGGCTACGGCGGTCACACCGAGGGGGCCTGACCCGTCGTCGGCGGCCGCCTCGGAGGCGGAGACCGAGGTGACGGCGAACAGGACGACGACGTGGAGGAGAGTTCGTGGCACGCGCTTCATCGGAACCCAGCGTTCCGCACGAAGGTGAGAAACGGGTCAGGCGGCCCCGGGGATACGGTGAACCCCGTGTCTGACATTCCCCCCGACCTCACCTGGACCCGAGCCGCCCCACCGGAGGCGACCGGACCCGGCCCCTGGATCGAGATCGCCTTCGGCGAGGGCAGGGCCGAGGGCGACGACGGGGACGCCCCCGTCTATCTCCGCGAGACCAGCGCCCCGGACAACGTGGTCACCACCAGCCGACGCAAATGGGACGCCTTCGTACTCGGCGTACAGGCAGGCGAGTTCGACCACTTCGTAGAGGGAGCGGAGGGAGCGGAGGAAGTGGAGGGAGCAGAAGGAGTCGGGGAAACGGGCGGCCCCGTGGAGGAGTCCCCACCGACGTCCTCGGCGTCCCAGGCCTCCCCGGCCTCCCCTTAGAGACCGCGCCTCGTCACGTCAGAGACCGCGTCCCGCCGCTGCTTCCGTGGCGCTCGTCGACGTCGACGGAAACACCACCCCCGTCAGCTCCTCCGACACCGTCCACAGGCGTCGTGCCGTCACCGCGTCGCTCGCCGCCGCCGTGCGGCCGACCAGGGTCGGGGCGCCCCGCATCTCGCCCAGCCCGTCCGGGCCGACGTAGCTCGCGCCGGGGAGGTCCTGGGTCGCCGCGTACAGCGTCGGCAGGGTGCCCGCGCGGTCGTCCTGGGCGAAGAACCTGTTGCCGAGGCTCATGAAGAAGCGGGCGACGGGGCTCGCGGCGTGGCTCTGGAGGTTGGTGGCCGCGTAGCCGGGGTGGGCGGCGACCGCGCGGGCCGGGGAGCCCGACTCCGTCAGGCGGCGCTGGAGTTCCAGCGTGAACAGCAGATTGGCCAGCTTGGACTGGGCGTAGACGGCCCGCGGGTCGTAGTCGGCGTCGCGGTTCAGGTCGTCGAAGCGGATCGCCGCGCCGTTCCACCGGTGGGCGCCGGAGGAGACGGTGACGATCCGGTCGGTGATGTGCGGCAGGAGCAGGTTCGTCAGGGCGAAGTGGCCGAGGTGGTTCGTGCCGAACTGCATCTCGAAGCCGTCCCGGGTGCGCTGCTTCGGGATCATCATCACGCCGGCGTTGTTGATGAGCAGGTCCAGGGGGCGGCCCTCCACCTCCCAGGCGGCCGCGAAGTCCCGTACCGAGGACAGGTCGGCCAGGTCGAGCCGGCGCACCTCCGTGCTGCCGGTCACCGTCGCGGCCGCCGCCCGCCCCCGCTCCGGGTCCCGTACGGCGAACACCACGTGCGCGCCCGCCCGGGCCAGCGCGTCGGCGGCCGTCAGGCCGATGCCGCTGTTGGCGCCGGTGACCACCGCGGTGCGGCCGGCGAGGTCGGGGAGGCGGGCCGCGTTCCACTTGCCCGCCCCACCCTTGTCCGTCTTCTCGTCCTTCTTCTTCTCGGTGCTCTTCTCAGTCATGACCTCAATGTAGGCGGTGTCAACAATGCTGTCAATGACAACAATGCTGGCATCGCCTACATCCGGCTACGATGGGCGCATGCCCGAGAGCCGCCCCTATCACCACGGAGACCTGCGCTCCGCCCTGCTGGAAAGCGCCGAGCGCACACTGCGGGAGAAGGGGGCCGGCTCACTGTCCCTGCGCGAGATCGCCCGCGACGTCGGCGTGAGCCATGCCGCCCCCGGCCGCCACTTCAAGGACAAGCAGGCCCTGCTCAACGCCCTGGCGCTGGCGGGCTACGAGCGGCTGGACCGGACCCTGACCGCCGCCGACGCCCCCACCCTCCCGCTCCAGCCCCGCCTCACCGCCCTCGCCCGGGCCTACCTCGGCTTCGCCACCGCCAACGCCGAGATCCTGGAGCTGATGTACAGCCGCAAGCACGACCCGGACGCCTCCGGGCAGATGGCCGCCGCCGTCGACCGGACGGTGGGCTCGCTGGAGCGGGTCATCGCGGACGCCCACCGGCAGGGCGAGATCGGCGAGGTCGACCCCGAGCGCCTCACCCTCGCCATCGGGGCCGCCCTGCACGGCATCGCCTCGTTCACGGCCAACGGCATGGTCACCCCGGACGGCGGCCTCGCCACCGTCGAGGACCTGGTCCACCACCTGATCCACGGCCTGAAGCCCCACCGGTCCACGACCTGAAGCCCCACCGACCCCCGGCCTGAAGCACTGCCGATCCCCGGCCTGACGCCCGCCGATCCCCGCCGGCCACCGAGTTCCACCTGGCCGAAACCTGTGCGCCGACTGTGCGCCGGGTCAAGTCGCGGCCATCACCCCTCCATCGCCCGGCCATTGATCAGCAATCCCCCAACCCCCTTCGGTAAGGCGGAAGTCAGGATTCCGCAGCCCCCTTGTTGTCACGTACTCAACAAGCAACAGTCGTCGGCGGGCCGCCGCCCGCCGCCGGGGACCACGTACCGGTGGCAACACCCGCACTGCCCCTGTCAACCCCCTACCAGGAGGCTGTACGTTGCGTACGACACCCCCCAACACCCCTGCCATACGTCGCAGATGGACCCACATCGGCTCGGCCGCCGCGGCCACCGCGGCACTCGTGTTCGCCGGACTCGGCACCGCGGCCCAGGCAGACGCCGCCCCGGCGGCCACCACCGCCCGGGCCACCGCCTCCTCCTCGAAGGTGACCTGGTCGGCCACCCCCTGTGCCACGCCCAAGAAGAAGGGCGATCTGGCCTGCAACTCCCTCCGCGTCACCGGCGGCGTCACCGCCTTCCAGAAGCACGAGGCAGCCGTCGACGGCGTCACCCCCAAGGCCGCCGACGCCTCCACCCCCTCCGGCTACGGCCCGTCCGACCTCCAGGACGCCTACGGCCTGACCGACGCGGCGGCGAGCAACGGCTCCGGTGAGACGATCGCCATCGTCGACGCCTACGACGACCCGAACGCGGCCGCCGACCTCGCCAAGTACCGCTCGTACTACGGCCTCTCCGCCTGCACCGTCGCCAACGGCTGCTTCAAGAAGGTCAGCCAGACCGGCTCCACGACCTCCCTGCCCACCGCCGACAGCGGCTGGGGCCAGGAGATCTCCCTCGACCTGGACATGGCCAGCGCGACCTGCCCGAACTGCAACATCCTGCTGGTCGAGGCCACTTCGTCCTCCATGGCCAACCTCGGCAAGGCCGTGAACGAGGCGGTCAGCCTCGGCGCCAAGTTCGTCTCCAACAGCTACGGCGGCTCGGAGTCCTCCTCGGACACGTCGTACGACTCCTCGTACTTCAACCACCCGGGCGTCGCCATCACCGTCAGTGCCGGTGACTCCGCCTACGGCGCCGAATACCCGGCCGCCTCCAAGTACGTCACCTCGGTCGGCGGCACCAAGCTGTCCACCTCCTCCACCAGCCGCGGCTGGACGGAGTCCGTCTGGAAGACCAGCAGCACCGAGGGCACCGGCTCCGGCTGCTCCTCGTACGACGCCAAGCCGAGCTGGCAGACCGACACCGGCTGCACCAAGCGCATGATCTCGGACGTCTCGGCCGTCGCCGACCCGGCGACCGGCGTCTCGGTCTACGACTCCTACGGCGTCACCGCCGGCTGGTACACCTTCGGCGGCACCAGCGCCTCCTCGCCGATCATCGCCGGCGTCTACGCCCTCGCCGGCACCCCGGGCAGCGGCGACTACCCCGCCGAGTACCCGTACAACGCCGCCGGCACCTCGGCACTCAACGACGTGACCTCCGGCAACAACGGCACCTGCTCCACGAGCTACTTCTGCACCGCCGGCTCGGGCTACGACGGCCCGACCGGCTGGGGCACCCCGGAGGGCACCGACGCCTTCACCGGCTGACCACCCCTCACCAGAACTCGCCAGTGTGGGCCGTGGGGGCCCACGGGCGGCATGGGGACGAACGGGCCGCGGCATCCAGCCGCGGCCCGTTCGCCATGAGAACATTCATTCCGACCACTCACCCGACTGGCGGTCACCCACCGTGTCCGGTCGCGAAAGGGGTCAACGACGGAACCACACCACAGGTTCCGCTCAGGCCTCATTGCCCGGCGTGACCTGCCGTGATACACAGAGTGACGATACGGCTCCTGACAAGGTATTCGTACGAAACCCGCCAACCAATGCCGCCAAGTCGACATACGACAGCGTCATTGTCGGCGAGAATGAGACCTGACCTCTGCGCCCGTGCAGAGGACGCGGAACCGGAACTACCCACCAGGGGCGGTGACTTACATGCTCTTCGCGGCCGACAAGGGAGACATCAACACCATCATCGGGGGGATCGCTCCGGACTGGGGTCCCTTCGGGGCACTGGGGACCGAGGCGAAGACGATGGTCCAGGTCGTCATGGCCGTCGCCATCCTGCTCTGCCTCGGCATCGCGATCTGGGGCGCGGCGAAACAGCGCATCGGCGCGACCGCCCTGCGCGACACCTTCAGCGCCGAGCAGGGCAAGGGCCTCATCGTCGCGGGCCTGACCGGGGTCTTCATCATCGGCTCCCTCGGCACGCTCTTCACCATCGTGTACGGCATGGCCGTGTAGGCGGACGTCCACCGCCCGTGTGTGGCGCGCCCGCTCGGCCCTCTCCCCACCCCACCCGTCCGTCGTGCCCACCGGCTGAGGTTGCGTTTCCCTGATGTCCCTGACCCTGATGTCGAGTCACCACACCGCGCCCGCGCGGGAACCAGCACGGCTACCGTCGTACTCCTACGCGTTTCCACACGACGTCGAGGGGGCGGACGCGGCATGAGTCCCGGTGACGAGCAGGACACCTCCGGTGGGTACGGCGGCACGGGCCAGACCCGCACCACCCGCCTCCCCGACCGCGACACCGACGTCTACGGCGGCGCCCGACGCGGCGGCAGATCCTCCTCCCGCAGCCTCGTCACCGTCGTCGGCGTCATCGTCCTCCTCATCGCCGCAATCGCCTTCGCGAACCGCGGAGGAGACGATTCCCCGTCATCGGACGACGCGGGCTCCCAGCCGGAGGCCGCCTCCACGGCAGCGAGCGGCAAGCAACCGGTGGAGACAAAGGCGGGCGGAATCCCCACGGGATATGCGCGGGATGAGCGGGGGGCGCAGAGCGCGGCGGCGAACTACTCCGTGGCACTGGGGTCGGCCGACATGTTCAACAAGGCCAAGCGGGATGCCGTCCTTCAGACCATCATGGCCCCCGCGCAGGTCTCGGGCCTGGAAGCAACGCTGGACAAGGCGTACACCCCCGAGTTCAACAAGAATGTCGGCCTCAATGAAGACGGATCGGCACCGTCGGGCTACACCTTCGTATCCCGCACCAGCCCGATCGGCACACGGGTCACCGAGACATCCGCCAACAGTACGAGCGTCGAGGTGTGGTGCAGCGGCCTGCTCGGCCTCACGGGCGAGAACTCCACGAACCCAGTGACCAACAGTTGGTTCACCATCGCCATGAAGCTGGACTGGACCGGCGGTGACTGGAAGATCGTGACGCACTCTCAGAAGGAAGGCCCAGCGCCGGTTCCCGGTGACGACCGGGCCTCCAGCGCCGACGAGATGGCGAAGGCCGTCGAAGAGTACGGAGGGTTCTCCTATGCCCGCTAAACGCCGTGTGCTCGAAGTGGCCGCTGTCGTCACAGCCGTACAGACCGCAGCGGTACTCATGGCCACGCGTGCCTTCGCCGCACCCACACCGACGCCGACGCCGACCGACAGCAGCGACTGCTCGCTGATCGCTCCTCCCGCAAGGAAGTACTGCGACGAGGGCGGCTCAGGAGGTGGAAGTTCCGGCGGCACCCCCACCCTCACCGACACCCTCGACCCCCTCTCCTCCCTCGCCAAGGGCTGCGCCGACGCCGCCGCCTGGACCGTCGGCAAGCTCAGCGAGGCCGTCAAGGACACAGCGAACGTCGACTTCACGAACGCGAAGTTCCTCCAGCAGTACGCGGTCGTCTTCGCCGCGTCGACGATCCTGACCCTTCTGCTGTGGATCCTGGCCGTGGCCAAGCGGGCCGTGCGGGGCGTCCCCCTCACCACGGCGATCAGCGAGGCGATCGGGTTCCTCTGGCTGACCGTGCTCGCGTCCGCGTTCACCCCCCTGATCCTCTACACGGTCGTCTCGGCGACGGACGGCGTCTCAGAGGTCCTGGCGAAGGCGAGCGGCGACCAGACCGACACCTTCTTCGGCACGTTCTCCGGCGCCCTCAGCAAGGGCGAGGACATCGGCGGCGGCCCGATCATGCTGATCGTGGTGTCCCTGGTCAGCATCCTGGCCGCCGGAGTGCTGTGGCTGGAGCTGGTCATCAGGGCGGCGCTCCTGTACGTCGGCGCCCTCCTCGGCACCGTCGTCTACGCCGGCCTGGTCGACAAGAACCTGTGGGGCCACGTCCGCCGCTGGGCGGGCATCATGATCGCCGTCATCCTCGTCAAACCGGTCATCGTCATCGTGCTGGGTCTCGCCGGCGCGCTCTCGGCGGAGGACGGCCCCGACGCCTTCTCCGCCGTCGTCTCCGGCCTCGCCATCATCCTGCTCGCGATCTTCGCCAGCGCGATGATCTACCGCTTCGTCCCCGGCTTCGGCGACGAGATCGCGGGCTCCCGCAACAACCGCATCATGCAGGGCGCGGAGGGCAAGGCCGCAGCCGTCATGACCTCCCCCGCCACCCTGGTCGCCCAGGGCATCAAGACCCACAGCGCCCGCGCCGACAACAACGGCGGCGGCGGGGGCCAGAACTCCGGCGGCGCCCGCCCGAGCAACCCCGCATCCGGCGGAGTCGCCGCGCACAGCAGCCGCACCCCGAACGGAGGCGGCGGATCTGTCCCCTCCGCCGCACCCGCTCCCCGCGCCGGCAACAGCCCGGTGAACAGCCCGCACGCCGGCAACACACGCAACAGCAGTACCAACCGCACGGGAGGTGAAGGGCGTTGACGACCGAGTCCCACGTGTCCCATCAGATCGCGCCCCGCCGGACATATCTGATCGGCCGCGCCCGGCCGAACGCGATCGTCGGCAGGAACCGCGAGTCCGGCGAGATCGCGCTCATCATCGGCGGCGCGTTCCTCGGCATGATGTGCGGGCTCCTCGTCCCGGTACTGGCCCTGCGCATCGTGCTGCTGACGGGCTTCCCCATGCTCGCGCTCGCCGCGGTCTACGTGCCGTACAAGCGCCGGACGTTCTACAAGTGGTTCGAGATCAACCGCAGTTACAAGCGCACCCTCAAGCAGGGCACCGTCTACCGCTCCGGCGTCATGGAGGCCGGCACGCACGTCGACGGCCGCGAGGTGGAGATCGGCCCGCCGCCCGGGATCGGCCGCATCAACTGGCTCGCCGCCCCGTTCGGCCCCGACGAGATCGCCGTACTGCTGCACGCGGACCGCAGAACCGTCACCGCGGCGATCGAGATCGAGGGTCCCGGCGTCGGACTGCGCGACTCCGAGGACCAGGAAGCCCTCGTCGACCGCTTCGGCACCCTCCTCAAGCACGTGGCCAACGGCGACGGCTTCGTCACCCGGCTCCAGATGCTCGCCCGCACCCTCCCCGCCGACCCGGACGCCCACGCCAAGGACGTCGCCATGCGCGGCGACGAGAAGTCGCTGGGCTGGCTCCGGCAGTCGTACGACCAGCTGCAGTCCATGGTGTCCACCAGCAGCGAGCAGCACCGCGCGTACCTCGTCGCCTGTATGCACTACACCCGCGAACTGGCCGCCGAGGCCCAGGCGATGGCCCGCGCCGCCCGCCCGCACCACGGCCGCAAACTGGACCGGGACGCGGGCCTCGCCGTCGTCATGGCCCGCGAGCTCACCGACATCTGCTCGCGCCTCCAGGAGGCCGACATCCGGGTACGGCAGCCGCTGGGCCAGGGCCGGCTCTCCTCGCTCATCCACTCCATGTACGACCCGGACCACCCCATCGACCACATCCAGGCGATGACCCAACGCAACGCCTGGCCGGCCGAACTGGACGCCATGGAGCCCAAGTACCTCCAGGCCAAGACCCGGGAGTCCTCCACCCGCGCCCCCTGGTGCCACTCCACGGCCTGGGTGAAGGAGTGGCCGATGACCCCCGTCGGCGTCAACTTCCTCGCCCCGCTCCTCGTCCACACCCCGGACGTCATCCGGACCGTGGCCGTCACGATGGACCTCGAACCCACCGAGGTCGCCATCGAGCGGATGCTCACCGAGAAGACCAACGACGAGGCGGAGGCGTCCCGCGCGGCCAAGATGAACCGCACCGTCGACCCGCGCGACGTCGCCTCCCACAACCGGATCGACCAGCGCGGCGAGGACCTCGCGAGCGGCGCGGCCGGCGTCAACCTGGTCGGCTACATCACGGTCTCCTCGCGCAACCCGGAGGCTCTGGCCCGCGACAAGCGCACCATCCGGGCGTCGGCCGGAAAGTCGTACCTGAAGCTGGAGTGGTGCGACCGCGAGCACCATCGCGCCTTCGTGAACACGCTCCCGTTCGCCACCGGCATTCGAAGGTAGGGGCAAGCCGCATGCGGGATCCGATGTCCATCCTCACCGACGCCTTCACGTCCTTCCTCTTCGGGAAGGTCGAGTCGACCCGCCTGCCGGTACGCACCTCCACGGGCCAGGCCCAGGCGGTGTACCTCCCGACCGCCGCGCCCGGCCTCGGCGACTCGGGCGTCATCATCGGCCGCGAGGTCTACTCCGGCAAGGGGTACATCTACGACCCCTTCCAGCTGTACGGACAGCAACTCCCGGCGCCCCACTGGCTGGTGCTCGGCGAGTCCGGCAACGGCAAGTCGGCCCTGGAGAAGACGTACGTCCTGCGCCAGCTCCGCTTCCGTGACCGCCAGGTCGTCGTCCTGGACGCCCAGGGCGAGGACGGCTTCGGCGAATGGAACCTCATCGCGCAGGAGTTGGGGATAACCCCCATCCGGCTGGACCCGATGGCGGCCCTGGACATGGGGATCCGCCTCAACCCGCTCGACCCCGCGATCACGACGACCGGACAGCTCGCCCTGCTCCGGACCATCATCGAGGTCGCCCTCGGACACGGCCTCGACGAGCGCTCCGGCTTCGCCCTCAAGGTGGCGCACGCCTACGTCAACGAGACGATCGTCGAACGCCAGCCGGTCCTGACCGACATCGTCGAGCAGCTACGGCACCCCGAACCGGAGTCCGCCGAGGCGATGAACGTCGCCATAGACGACGTACGCGCCTGGGGCCTGGACGTGGCGCTGGTCATCGACCGCCTGGTCGACGGCGACCTGCGCGGCATGTTCGACGGCCCCACGACGGTCGGCATCGACCTGGACGCGCCCCTCATCGTCTTCGACCTGTCCCACATCGACCGGAACTCCATCGCCATGCCGATCCTGATGGCGATCGTCGGCGTGTGGCTGGAGCACACCTGGATCCGCCCCGACCGGAAGAAGCGCATCTTCCTGGTCGAGGAGGCCTGGCACATCATCAACAGCCCGTTCGTCGCCCAGCTCTTCCAGCGGCTGCTGAAGTTCGGCCGCCGCCTCGGCCTGTCCTTCGTGGCGGTGGTCCACCACCTGTCCGACGTGGTGGACGGGGCCGCGGCGAAGGAGGCCGCGGCCATCCTGAAGATGGCGTCGACCCGGACGATCTACGCCCAGAAGGCGGACGAGGCGAGGGCGACGGGCCGGGTGCTCGGTCTGCCCCGCTGGGCCGTGGAGATCATCCCGTCCCTCACCCCCGGCATCGCGGTCTGGGACGTCAACGGCAATGTCCAGGTGGTCAAACACCTGATCACCGACACCGAACGCCCCCTGGTCTTCACCGACCGCGCGATGACCGAGTCGTCCGCCGACCGCGCGTCGACCGACGACGCCCTGCGCGCCGCCGAGTTGGAGGCCGAGGAACGGGCGGCGGCCTTCGTCGAACACCACCTCGGCGACTCCGAGTCGACGGTGGCGTAGGGCATAGGGCACAACAGGACGCGTGCCGCAGGACGCAGGACGAGAACAGCAGAAGAGCCAGGAGAACCAGGAAAAGCCGGGGAGAGCCATGAGACCGGGTGACGCGCACGAGCATCGGCAGAACGCCCAGGGAGGCATCCCCGACGGCCTCCTGGTCGGCATACTCGCCTTCCTCCTCGGCCTCACCCTGCTGATCTGGTCCGCCGCGGGCCTGGCCGCCGTGTTCGCCCACGGCTCCTGGCCCGACGGTGTCCTCTTCACCCGCACCCCCCTGGCCATCCGCCACCTCATCGCCCACCCGCACGACATGGCCGGCGCCTGGCCCGACGCCCCCGCCTCCACACTCTCCGGCTACGGCCTGTTCTGGGGCCTGTTCATCGGCCAGGTCCTGATCATCATCGTCCTGACGGTGTTCGTCCTGGGCACGGTCGCCCGATGGCGGGCGGTCAGGGCGGCCAGGGCCGGGAAGCGGACGGGGACACCGGTGTCGGCTCCAGCGCCGCAGCCACAGCCACAGCCGGAGCCGGTGCGGGCACCGCAGACGCACGAGGTCCCGGTACAGAGAGCGGAGCCACAGCCGCAAGCGCACCCCCAGCCCCAGCCCCAGCCCCAGCCGCACCCCCAACTGCAGCCGCAGCCGACGGCAACCTTCCAGGAAGCCGCGCCCGTCGCATCGCCTCACCTCTCGACGAACGGTGAACGGCCAGGCGGATGGGAGGCGATCCGCACCGAAGGCGTGGTGCTGTACGCGCCCCCGGAAGCCCGCCACACCACCGCCGCCCAAGCCGTACGGGACGCGGAGGGTCCCGCCCTCGTCATCACCTCGAACCCCACCCTCTGGCAGGACACCAAGGACGCCCGCGCCAAACTCGGCCCGGTCCACGTCTACGACCCCGCCCACCTCTGCGACACCCCGGCCCGCCTCCACTGGTCGCCCACCACCGGCTGCGAGGACAAGCAGACCGCGATCACCCGGGCCGCCGCCCTCCTCGCCCCGATCCGCCCCACCGCGAAGATGGACCAGGCCGTCGCCGACGTAGCCGAAACGCTCCTGCGGAGCTACCTGCACGCCGCCGCCATCGACGGCCGCACCATCCGCCACGTCCACCGCTGGTCCCAGGGCAGCCAGATCCAGGACGCCGTACGCACCCTCCGTACGAACCCCAAGGCCGCCCCGGGCGCCGCCGGCGAACTCGAAGCCGCACTCACGGCCCACCCCGAACGCCGGGACATCGCCCAGGAGTTGACGACCAGGGCGCTCTCCGCCCTCTTCACGCTCCACATCCGCGAGGCGTGCACGCCCAACCGAACTGATGCCCTCGCCCTGGATTCCTTCGTGGACGAAGGGGGCACGCTTTATGTGGTCGGTGAATCCATCGAGGACCCCCGGACCCATCCGGGCGCGATGCCGCTGCTCACCGCCCTCGCCTCAAGCGTGGTCGAGCGCGGCCGGCGCATGGCCGAACGGTCATCCTCCGGTCGCCTCGACCCACCACTCACGCTCGTCCTGGACGACGTAGCCGCCGTGGCTCCGCTTCCCCAGCTCCCGGAGCTGCTGGCCACCGGAACGGACCGTGGCCTGCCGACCCTGGCCCTGCTCCGCTCCCGCGAACAGGCCCGCTCCCGCTGGCCGGACACCGAACTACCGGTGTGAGCAGCCCTCTTCCCCTCCCCGGGACCCGGAACACCCACCCTCCGTACCCTCAGTCCCGCCCCCGCTCCAGGACGAACTCGAACTCCCGCTCCTCCGGCCGACCGGGCATCGGCACGGTCACCCCGCTCGGCTCGAACCCCACCTTCCGGTAGAACCGCTGCGCCCGCCCGTTCTCCTCGTGCACGATGAGCCGCACCCGCTCGGCCCCGCGCCCCCACGACCACTCCAGGGCAGCGTCGAAGAGCACCTCGGTCAGCCCGCTGCCCCGCTCCTCCGGCCGGACGAACACCCCGACGACATGCCCCTGCTTCCGCTCCACCACAAGCCCGGCCCAGTCCGTCGTCCCGGCCTCCTCGACCAGCACGGTCAGCGTCCCGACCCACCGCCCGTCCGGGCCCTCGGCGATGATCTGCTGCGCCCCGTCCGCCCCCTCGGCGGACCCGGCCACCCGCTCCTTCCAGAAGGCGTCCGGCTTCGCCTCGGCCTCCTCGTACGTCTCCAGGAAGGCGAGGTGCGCGACCGGATCCCGCAGCGCCACGAGCCGCAGTTCCCTGGCGGCAGGCCACTCATCAGCACGGACGGTCCGGATCACATAGCTACTCATGCCCGCCACCGTAGTACCCGGGTACTACCCCCCTCACCTCGAATACCGCCCCGGTCCGACGCCCGCCACCGCCTCCCGGACGAGCATCGAGGCATGATTACGGCACAGGAACTGACCAAACGCTACGGCGACCGGACGGTCGTCCGCGACCTGTCCTTCACCGTCCGCTCCGGCACGGTCACCGGCTTCCTCGGCCCGAACGGCGCCGGCAAGTCCACGACCATGCGCATGATCCTCGGCCTGGACGCTCCCACCCACGGCCATGCCACCGTCGCCGGCCGCGCCTACGCCGCCCACCCCGCGCCCCTGCACGAGGTCGGCGCCCTCCTGGAGGCCCGCTCCGTCCACCCCGGCCGCACCGCCCACCACCACCTGCGTGCCCTGGCCCACACCCACGGCATCCCCAAGTCCCGCGTCGACCAGGTCCTGGACCTCACCGGGCTGACCGAGGTGGCCCACCGCCGCGTCAAGGGCTTCTCCCTCGGCATGGGCCAACGCCTGGGTATCGCCGCCGCGTTGCTCGGCGACCCGGCCACCGTCGTCCTCGACGAACCGGTCAACGGCCTCGACCCCGAGGGCGTCCTCTGGATCCGCAACCTCCTCAAGTCCCTTGCCGCGGAAGGCCGTACGGTCTTCGTCTCCTCCCACCTGATGAGCGAGACGGCCCTCACCGCCGAGCATCTGGTCATCATCGGCCGAGGCCGCCTCCTGGCCGACACCACGGTCACCGAGTTCGTACGCCGCTCGGGAGCGGGCACGGTCAAGGTCGTCACCCCGGACCCGGAGACCCTCGTACGACTGCTCCAGGCACCCGGCGTCACCCTCACCGCCACCGCCCCCGGCACCCTCGAAGTCCACGGCACGGACGCCGGACACATCGGCCGCACCGCCGCCGCCCACGCCCTCCCCCTCCTCGAACTCACCCCGAACACCGCCTCGTTGGAGGAGGCCTTCATGCATCTCACACACGACACGGTGGAGTTCGCCGCGCCCCTGGAAGGAGCCGCGGCATGAGCCTCACCGCACCCGCCCCGACCCCGGCCTACCGCGTGACCCCGTCCCGGGTCCTGCGCTCGGAGTGGCACAAGCTGTGGACCCTGCGCTCCACCTGGGTCACCCTCGTCGCGACGAGCGCCCTGACCCTCGCCATGGGCGCGGGCCTCGCCGCGGCCTACGACGGCGGCGGAGGGGACGAACTCGACACGGTCGTCCTCGTCCTCCTCGGCACCCAGTTCGCCCAGATCAACCTGGGGGTCCTCGGCATCCTCTCGACGGCCGGCGAGTACTCCACGGGCCAGATCCGCGCCACCATGACCGCGGTCCCGAGCCGTCTGCCCGTCCTGTGGTCCAAGGCCGCCGTCCTGGCCGCCGTCGCCTTCGCCCTCACCCTGTGGACGAACCTGCTCACCTTCCCCCTCGCCCAGTCCTTCCTCACCGGCACCGCCCACGAGGCCTCATTCGGCGACCCCGGCATCCTGCGCGCCCTCATCGGCAACGCCGCAGGCCTCGCCCTCCTCGGCGTGCTGGCGCTCGGCCTCGGCGCCCTCGCCCGCTCGGTCCCGATCGCCACCGGAGCGTTCATCGGCCTCGTCATGATCCTCCCCGAGGTGCTGACGATGCTCCCGTACGCCGTCGTCGACGACGCCGTCCGGTACTTCCCGGGCCGCGCCCTGGAAACCCTCACCACGGCCGCGCCGATGCCGGACTCCCCCTCCCCCGGCATGGCCTTCCTGGCCCTGCTCCTGTGGACGACGGCGACCCTCGCGGCAGCCGCGGTGGTCCTGAAACGACGGGACGTGTGACGCGAGCACGGGAAGCCCCCACCATGGACCCCGTGGCGGAAGAAGAGACGCGGCCCACACCGGAGGCCCGAGTACCGGGGACGCCCCTGCCGGAGACACGCGTACCGCAGACACACGTACCGGAGGCCCGGGCGACGGAACCCCTCACCGAGTACGTCCACCGCCTCAGCCGGCGCGTCCGCGCCTTCGACCGCGGCCACCCCCTCGTCTGGGACCTGCACCTCGCCGGCTTCTGGGTGACGGCGGCCCTGATCGACTACTTCGGCGACGGCTGGCGCAACGTCACGCACGCCCCCGACACCCCGGGCCTCCTGGTCCTCACCCTGAGCCTGGCCCTTTCCGTCCCGCTTCTCCGGCGACGCACCCACCCGCGGGCCGTCCTCCTCGCCATCACCCCGTTCGCCCTGCTCAACGCCTGGACCGGCACGGCCCTCCAGGCCGCCCTGCTCCAACTCCTCGTCATCTTCCACATCGCCCTGCGCAGGCCTCCGCGCAACCTGTGGTGGGCGACGGCCGTGGCCATCACCCCGGTGGCGGTGGGCGGTCTCCGCCACCCGCAGGCCGGCCTGGACCAGGTCATCGTCCCGGGGCTGATGTCCATCGCCGTGGCCATCGCCATCGGCATCACGGTCCGCACCCGCCGCAACTACACCGAGGCCCTGGAGGACCGCGCCCGCCGTCTGGAGGTCGAGCGCGACCAGCAGGCCCGCCTCTCCGCCGCCGCCGAACGCGCCCGTATAGCCCGGGAGATGCACGACATCATCGGCCACAACCTCTCCGTCATCACCGGTCTCGCCGACGGTGGCCGGTACGCCGCCGCCAAGTCCCCCGAGCGGGCCGCCCAGGCCCTCACGGCCATCTCCACCACCAGCCGCCAGGCCCTCACCGAACTCCGCCGCCTCCTGGACGTCCTCCGCGAGGAGGAAGGGGAAACCCCACCGGAGCTCACCCCCCAGCCCACCCTCACCGACCTCGACCAGCTCCTCGACGGCGTCCGAGCAGCCGGTCTCCCCATCCGCACCACCGTCCAAGGCACCCCCGCCATCACCCCCGGCCGCCAACTCACCGTCTACCGAGTCGTCCAGGAAGCCCTCACCAACACCCTCAAACACGCGGGCCCCACCGCCACCTCGCAGATCAACCTGTCCTACGACGACACGGGCGCCGTCACCGTCACGGTCACCGACACCGGCCGCGGCGGCCCCGAACCCGACGGTTCCGCAGGCCGCGGTCTCCCCGGAATGCGTGAGCGAACCGCCTTGTACGGCGGCACACTTGAGGCCGGTCCACGCCCGCACCCCGAAGCGGGCTGGCGCGTCCGCCTTCACCTCCCGGAGGAATCCCCGCAGTGACCACGGTCCTCATCGCCGACGACCAGCCCCTGCAACGCTTCGGCTTCCGCATGCTGCTGGAGAGCCAGGACGACATGACGGTCCTCGGCGAGGCGACGAACGGCGCGGAGGCGACCCGCCTGACCGCCGAACTCCACCCCGACGTCGTCCTGATGGACGTCCGCATGCCCGGCCTGGACGGCATCGAGGCCACCCGCCGTATCGTCGCCGCCGGAGCCCGCACCCGCGTCCTCATCCTGACGACCTTCGACCTGGACGAGTACGCCTACGCCGGCCTGCGCGCGGGAGCCTCCGGCTTCCTGGTCAAGGACGCCCAGCCGGAGGAGCTCCTCTCCGGGATCCGCGCGGTGGCGACGGGCGACGCGGTGGTCGCCCCCGGCCTGACCCGACGTCTCCTGGACACCTACGCCCACCACCTCCCGACCGGAGTCCCCATGGACCCGGGCAACCCGGGCCAGGCGGAGAACGACCCCCGAATCGCCTCCCTCACGGAACGCGAACGCGAGATCCTCACGGTCATCGGGCAGGGCTGGACGAACTCCGAGATAGCCGGCCGTCTCCACCTGGCCGAGTCCACGGTGAAAACCCACGTGGGCCGCGTTCTCGCGAAGACGGGCTGCCGGGACCGGATCCAGGCGGTGATCCTGGCGTACGACACAAGACTGGTGGAGCCGTCCTGAAGCAGGACCGGAAACACAAAAAAGGCCCACACCATAAGGTGTGGGCCTTTTCCATAAAGTTTGTTCGGCGGCGTCCTACTCTCCCACAGGGTCCCCCCTG
>NZ_JBVIOL010000025.1:0-91174 GCF_055578825.1 Streptomyces sp. NPDC032822
AGCTCACGGACCGCCGCGTACGAACCGGCGAAGCCGATCCCGGCGATGACGACCGCACCGGCGACGACCACGCCGATCAGAATCCGGTGCATCCGGCCGATACGGACAGTGCCGGGGGTACCTGTATGGCTGGTGTGGTGGTGTCTTCCGGTCATGAGCAGCCCTCTGTCGGGAGGGTTCTCGCAAGGGTACGGCGTGCTGTCCTGCCGGGATCAGCTGTCGTGGGGCTGGAGATCTGCCGGGTGATTGTGGAGTGGAGGACGGTCATGGGGCAGCCGTCCGGTGTTCGTGGGCAGGGGCGAGGAGTTCGGCGATGAGTTGTTCGGTCTCGGTCTCAAGTGAGCAGTCCAGTGCCCGGTTGACCTGTTGGACGCGGGTGATTGCGGTGCGCAGGCCGGAGCGGTTTTTGGCGGCGTGCTCTATGCGCATCCAGTCCCTGTACAGCAGCTCTGCACTGTCGTCGGCCTCGAGACCGGTTGTGATGGCTTGCCGTGCCCTGCCGAGGTCGTGGTGAGGGCCGGGTGGGGTGCGGTGGGCGGCCACGGTGTGGGCGACGTCGATGATCCGGGTGGTCATCTCCTGCTGAAGGGGCTCGGCCCAGGGCAGTGGCCGTGAGCCGAAGGGTCGCCCGCGCACCAACCTCAGGGCTGCTTCTAAGTCCGGCAGTCCGGCCGGTCCTTGGGGGAGCGCACGCTCGGCGAGCTGCAGGAAGTGGCCCCAGTCGCAGCGTACGGCGGGGGAGAGACGGTAGGGATCGTCTCCGATACGGCGGCGCGGCACGTACGCGTGGCCGGAGGCGTCGTTGCCCAGTGCGCGTCGCAGGCCTTGGAGGCGGGCGTTGAGGGTGCTCGTTGTCCAGGGCGTCAGCGGGTCCATGTCCTTGCACAGTGCATCGGCCGTGCGCCCGGGCCGGAAGTACATCAACGCGGCCAGTTGGGCCATCCGTGGTCCGTGTCCGGAGCTGGCCACGCCGTCCACCTCGACCGGACCCAGGACCCTGATCTGCGGCGCATGCAGATCGTGCACCTCGCTCTGCTGTTGCAACGTCCCGCCACGATCTGGCTGTGGTGCCGTGTCGCTCGGTGGCTGCCCTGTTGCGGTTTTCGGTTGTTTTGCGGGATCTGTCTGTGGGTGGCTTGGTGCCGTCGATAGCAGGTTCAGCCCTGCCGGATCGGCGGATGCGGCCAGCAGGGCCGGAAATACCTTGTTGTTGTCCCTTCCAGCCACGGAAGCTCCGGCACTGCCGGCGTCGGTGCCGGCACGGATGCCGTCGTGAACGGGTTCCTCCTTGACCACCACGGCTGTTTTGGGGCCGGGCTCTGGTGGCACGTCCTCCCAGGGGAAGCGGGCCGGTTCGGCGGGCTGCCCGGAGACCGCGAGCGCCGTGGTGATCTGCATGTAGGCGGCGTGTTCCAGGCGCTGCACTGTGATGTCGATGCCGGCGTAGTTGAGGTTCTGCGGCTCGTTGAGTGAGGCGTTGAGGATCTCCGCTTCGGGGAAATGCCCGGCTGCCGAACTCGCCGGGGCGATCAAAGTGACGGGGACCGTGCCGGCCTTGTCGATGACCTCCGCGAGTTCCCAGGCCGTGTCCGTGTCCAGGGACGACGCGCACAGCAGCAGGTAGGGATGATGCTGGGTTTCGGGTATCTGGTGCGCTTCCAACAGCCGTTCGCTCAGATCGCGTATGGCGTGCGCGGCGTGCCGCATGTGGGAGATCCGCACCGTGGGCAGCAGCTGTGGCAGGTCCTCGCCGAACCCTACGGTGACGACCTCGACGTCGCTGGCCCACGGGCTCATCCCGAGTTCCAGGGCGAGCGAGGTACACACCTCGGTGATGTGGAGCGGGTTGCCGTCCAGCAGCAGCACGGGCAACTGCGCGAGGTTGATCAGGAGAAGGTCGCCCGCCTCGGAGGAGCCGATCGTGACCAGCCCCGGATACGGTGCCGGCACCTCCCTGGCGGCCTCCTCGTCCAGGAGCACGGCGTCGGAGGGCAGAGCCCACCAACCGCCCTGCCCCGAGACGAAGGGCGTCTGCGGCTTCAGGGCGAGGTCCTCGGGCAATACCTCCAGCGTGCAGGCCCCGATCCGGGCCGCCCGCAGCGGCGGCGGGACCTCGGCGTCTTCCCGCTGGTGGGCCAGAGTCCGCAGGGCCACGTCCAGGAGGGCAGCTCCGCCGGGCTCGGCGGCCGCCGCCAACTGGGCTTCTGCCGTGGACGTCTGCGGTGCGATGGCGATCTTCTCGCCGGGTTTGCGGCGGCGGCGCTGCAGCGTCCTGCGCAGGGCGAGGGCACCGGTGGTGGCTGCGGCCAGCAACGCGCCGGCGCCGAGAACGGTGCGCAGGTTCAGTGGGCTGCCGGCCGGAGCCGGCGCCGGGGGCTCGGACGCCGTGGTGGCGGGGGAGGAGGCAGCAGAGCCGGAGGATTCAGCCGACGCCGAAGGGGAGGCGGCAGAGGGCGAGACGCCGGCGCTGGGCCCGGACGTTGCAGTGTCCGGTGCGGAGGGAGAGGCCTGGCCCTGCCCGGGCTGCTGGGCAGGGCGGCTGGCCGGTGCGCTGGGCGCCGACGACTCCGGTGCAGGCGTGGTGCTCTGGCTCGGCGCGGGCGCCTGTTCGTCCCCCGTCCCCTCACCCGGCTTCTGCCCGCCGTCGGGATCCTGGGTGGCCGGGGGAGCGCTCTCCTGGCCGTCCGGCTCCTCACCCTGGTCGCGGTTGTGGGAGGGCTGGGCGCCAGGCACCGTGACCTGCTGCCCCGCGTAGATGACGTCCGGGTCGGAGAGGGCGGGCAGGCCGTGCGGCTGCGGCTTGTCCCGGCTGGCCTCGAACAGCTGAGGCCACTCGCCGCCGTCGCCGAGCTCCTCCTCCGCGATCTTCGACAGGTAGTCGCCGGAGTGGACCGTGACCACGTGCTCGCTCTTCCTCTCGGCAGATTGAGCGCCGCCGTCATCCAGCTGTGTACGGGCGCCTCCCGCGGCACCGGCGGGGTCAGGCATCTGAAGCTGCCAGCCGGGCTGCAGAAAGCTGTTCGCGCTAAAGACCTGGCCGTCGGCCATGGTCCGGCCCGCGTTGAGGTCGGCGATCTCCCGCCACCGCTCGCCGTCTCCCAACTCCCGCTCCGCGATGGCCCACAGGCTCTCGGCGGGCCGCGTCTGTCGCACCGTGTACGACGTGCGGGGCATCGAGATATTTGCGGCGGACGCCGGGGCCCGATCGGCTTCGGTGGCTTGCGGGGCCTGTGTCGCCTGAACGGCGATGAGGGCCGCGGCGGTGGCCGGCGCGGCCTGCGCGTCGGAGGCCAGAGCCGAGTTCGTGGGCAGCAGGACCAGGATGCTGCCGACCAGAAGAGCGGCGGCACGCTGTGAGGAGCCCAGACCCCGAGGGACGTGCCACGTCCGGCCACGCAGCTGCGCGATCAGCTCACGGACCGCGCAGAACGCGAACTGCGCCCACCCGATCCAGCCCACCGCGATGAGCAGCAGCAGAAATACCGCCCCCGTGTCCTGCCGGTCCAGCAGGTGCATGAGGTCATCGTGGGTGGAAGCCCAGATGGCCGGGGTGGCCCAGGCCAGCAGCAGCGGCAACCCGGCGACCGCGGCGGCCAGTACGGTCAAGCTCAGCACGGCCTTGAGGACACGGGCCAGGGTGCGGCCGGCCGTCGCAGCGGGGGAGGAGGTGGGGCGCATCAGTCTCCTTCAGGAGCAGTGACGCCATGCAGGAGGGTGGCCTGGCCCTGGCCGGTCACCGACAACGAGCCGATCCCCACCGCCGACAGGAACTTCGTGTCGTACGAGCCGGTGACGGTGACGCTGAGGGTCTTGCCGTCGCCGGACACGCTGATCGTGCCGGTGGCGCCGACGGAGCGTAGGTAAGCCTGCGCGGCGGTCTGGGCGTCCTGAGGGTCCACGACGATCGCGTTGCCGCTGATCGCCTCGGCAGGGTCGATGGCCTGCCCGCCTGCCCGGGCGGCTTCGCCGGCGACGTAGTCGGCACGTTCGGTGGCGCGCATCTTGCTGCCGCCGTCGACAGCGACGCCGATGATCCCGATCAGCGCGATGACGCACACGGCGACGAACACGGTGACACCACCCCGGTCATCGGGGCGCGCCCGGCCCGACCTCATCATCGGGAAAACCATCAGTCACCTCGTGTCGGAAGAGTCATCGGTTTGCAAGCCGTTGTAGTGCCATGGGAAGCCGTAACGTCGGCATCCGCTGGATCAAGCTGCTGCTCGGCCACGGCGTCAGCAGTCGCTCGATCTGCGAAGACCGCATCCGCGCCGAAGCCATGGCCAGCCGGGGAGATGCCAAGCGCTGGCACGACATGTTCGGCCTGTCCATCAACGCCGGCCTCCACCACACCGATGTCGAGCCCCCGGGCCTCGCCGACGCCCCTCCGTCGCAGTGACCGGGCCCCCTCCTGCCGAGCCTGCCGCCGACGCGCCCCCGTAGCCTCATGGCTATGCCCACCGGTCACAGCGCCTGCCATTGCGTCGTCTGCCAGAACATCCACGAACTGGACCCCAGCACCCAGTCGACCGTCGACACCATCCATCAGCACGGCTGGCAGGTCATGATGATCCCCGCGGACGACCTGGGGCCGGGCTGGGCGTACACCATTGGCCTGTGGCACCAGCACCGGATACCCGAGTTGGCGATGTTCGGCCTGGACATTTCGCGGATGCAGACACTCCTCAACGACCTCGCCCGACAGGCTGTCGAGGGACAACTCTTGGAAGCCGGGCAGGAGGTGCATGACGTCGCGAACGTCTCGGTCGTCCTCAAGAGCGTCGACTACCGCTGGTACAAGGCGTTCTTCGGCACCGCGATCGGCTACTACCGCAAGCCGCCGTTCTCGTTTCTCCAGGTTGTCTGGTCCAACCGTGACGGAGTCTTCCCCTGGCAGCCAGGAGGAGAAGACCTCCTGGACCGCCAACCCTGGTTGTCGCTGCGTCCCGAAGAGCACCCCGTCGGGGTCTGGACGCAGGATCTGTGAAGAGGCGACTGTCACGCCGTCGAGGACAATGACGTCATGACGCGCTGGTTCCGCAGTTACTGGGCCCAGGAAGACACATGGTTCTACTTCGAGGCTGATGCCGACGGTTGGGTCACCCGCCAGGTCGAACTCCAAGGACCACTGGAGAAACCCGTCGCTGCAGCCTCGTCGACAGAATGGGAAGCTGCCCAGCGGGCCGGAACCCTCGCAGACTACGAAGCCACCTTCGGCGCCACAGCAGAGGTTCCCGTCCACGACTGGGATGCGCACGAGCCGCAGGACCTCACCGCCGGAGAATTTGAGACTGTCTGGCTCACCGCACGAGCAACCTGCCAAGCAAGAGCGCGAGCACGCTCGGCGCGCGAAGCGTGAACCAAAGCATCCCCGCGTGCTCACTGCTCACCTCCCACACTTCGGTGCGTACTCCACGGCACTTCAGGATTCGCGAAGCCAAGAGCTCTCTGTCGGTACTGATCCACCACCGACGTGGCAGTCGACGTGAGCGTCCGGGCCCCGGGTACACCTGGCAGCAGCAGGTCCGACAGGTTGACCGTGCAGGTCACGGTCACGGTGACCGTCCCGACCTGGCCCACCGGCACGCCGAGACCGCCGGTGTTGATGCTGACGCTCGTCGACCCGCACGCGATGCCCTGGTCGTTCAGCGACTCGGCGGCAGCCGCCCGCGCGGCGCCCAGGGCCGCACCTGCGGTGCGGTGGATGGACGCCTCCCTGGCAGCGTCCTCGGCTGCCGCATCGATCTTCGACCCCGAGGTGACGAGGCGTCCGCCGGCGATCGCCAGGCACAGGAACATGATCAGCGACGGGAGGACGATCGCCGCCTCAATCGCGACGCTCCCCTCATCGCTGGGTCCCCTGCGAGCCCCTCGGGCCATGTATCGCATCTGGTTCACTCTCCCGGCACCGTCCAGCGCTCCACCGGGCCGGACGCCGACTGAGTGACCTGCAGGCCCGAGACGCCCGGGATCATCGACATGGCCGTGCCGGAGACCTGCACCCGCACCCGCTGCCCGTCGCTGCCGGCAGTGACGCTGTAGCCGCGCAGGCTGTCGCCCGCAACCCGCCGCAGCACGTCCCGGGCCTGGGCCGCACCTTCCGCCGGGCTCGACTCGTAGGCGCGGGCCGCGGTGAGGCCTTCTCGGGCAGCGGTCAGGGCGATCTGCCGGGCGTAGTACCACATGGAGGTCTGGATCACGGCCACCGTCGCGAGCAGCACGAATGGGAAAATGATCGCCATCTGGATGGAGGTGTCACCGCGGTCGTCGCGCCATCTTCGTTCTTCCCACCAAACCTTCAGCCGCCCGGGAGGAGACATCACAGTCCGCTGAGCTTGACGTTGTACTTGGCGACCACGACGGCGATGGTCCCGGCGATCAGTACGGCGCCGGTGACGGCGGCCACCCAGATGATGACGGTGGTGGTGCTGATGTCACCGCGGTCTGGCCGACGCCTGGCTTCCTCCAGGCCATCCTGCAGCCGCGTGGTCAGCCAGTGCACCGCACGGTGGGTGCGGGCTGCGGTGTGCTTCATGATCTGTGCTCCTTGCTCTTTGAGAGATTCGGCGAGCCGGGATTTTCTTAGACGGTGAGCATGCGGATGACCGCGGGGAACGCCATCAGCAGCATCACCAGCACCGCCAGCAGGGCGCCGGGGGCGGTCATTTTCTCGCTGGCGGCGTTCGCCTCCGCGGCCTGATCGGCCAGCAACTCCGCGTTGAGCGCGCCTGTTCGGGCGCGCAGCGCCTTGTAGACGGCGGTGCCGTCGGTGGCCGAGCCGCGCATGATGTCGGCGACGTCGGAAAGGACGGGCAGGTCATACTCGGCGGCGAGTTCGGTGAGCGCCTGGTAGGGCGGGACCTTCTCCATCCGGGCCCGGCGCAGTGCGCCCTGCAGGTAGAGGAAGGGCCAGCCCTGGCCGACCCCGGCTGCCTTCTCCAGTGCCTCGGCGGGGCCGGCGTCGGCGGCCCGCTTGAGCGCGACCAGGTCAAGGTAGGCGGACACCGCGTGCGCGAACTCCTCGCGCGCCCGCTTGGCCTGGTCCCGCACCGCGAGATCCGGGGTGATGAACAGCAGCCCCGCGATGAGGAGTCCGACGCCGGCGGGCACGTAGAACGGCAGGGAGACGCCCGCGATGATCCACGGGATGGTCGCGATGACCGGGCAGAGCAGGCCGAGTGCGGCGAGTGCGGTCTTCTTGAGCATGAACTGGCCCGGCCCCTGGCCGAGCAGGGCCAGGTTGGTGGTGGGGATCCGCACACCGGGAAGACGCTCCAGGCGGGCCAGCAGCCACCGGCCCCACACCTCCTCGCGGTCCACCTCCGGATCAGGCAGGGCCAGGGCGGCCGGGGCGCTGCGCGCGAGAGCAGGTCCCAACGCGGGCTGGGGGCGCAGGAGTTCCCGCACGAGCAATGCGAGGCCGGCGCCTACCGTGCCACCGGTCAGTACGACGGGAAGCAGGTTCACGAGGAGACTCCTTCCAGATCACGGCCGGTGACCGGCACGTCCGCCTCGGCTGCGGGGGCGGGCAGCCGGACGGTGCTGGCCGCATCGGTGATCAGGAAGCGCGGGATACGGCGGAAGGAACCCAACTGCCGCATCAGGGCGAGCACTGCGATGAACCCGGCCGTCAGGAAGGCGAGTACCAGCTGTCCGAGCAGCGTGGAGTAGGGCTTCGTGTAGCTCGGCACGAAGAACCCGCCCACCACGATGCCCATGGTGATAACGGTCATCCACCGCACGGTGGTCCGGGGCTTCGCCCGGTCCGCCTCGATCGACCGCTTGCGGGCGACCTCCTCACGCACCGTGCCCGCCAGGTCCTCCAGCGCCTGGGCCAGGCCGGGGCCGCGGTCGTTGACCGACAGAATGAGTGCGGCGACCACCTTGTCAGCGGTGACGTCATCCAGTTCCTCGGCGAACGCGCGGAGCGCTCCCTCCGGCCGCCAGCCCAGCCGCAGCCGGTCGGACAGGTTGACGACCTGCGGGGCAAGCTCCTCCGGTGCACCCTGACGGCTGGCGACCATTGCCTGTTCCAGCCCCATACCCAGCCGCAGCAGCCCAGCCAGACGCTGGGTCCACTCACTCAGGGCTTCCAGCTGACCGATGCGTTCCTGCGCCATCTGCGTGGGGGTGATCAACCAGGGCACGCCGATGACGGCCGCGCCGAGCAGGGCGCCCCCCACGAAGTTACCCGAGACCAGCCACACGGCCACGAAAACCATGAGCGCCGCGGCCGCGAGGGTCCGCCGGCGCAGCCGGACATCCTCGCTCTGTTCTTCCCTGTTGCGCAGGGCCCGCCACCGTTGCCGAAGCGTCGCCCGGCGCGGCGCCGTCGTACCAGTGAGACCTGCAACAACGCCGATCAGCCCGCCGATGACGGCCATGCCGCACAGCAGCCCCCACAGCAGGGTCATCGGCTGACACCCACCATCAGCGGAAGCGGCGCCTGCCAGGCCCCGTAGGGCTGCTGCAGCAGGGCGGAGTCCAAGCCGACGCGGCGCAGGTCATCGATGCAGCCCGGGTCCATCCTCGGCACCGCCCGCACGTCCCCGAACTCGCTACCGGGGGAGAAAATCGTGTTCGTGGCGGGCCGGCCGTTCTCGCCGATCCCGGTCAGCTCCAGGATGTGGGAGACGTAGCGGTGGCGGCGGCCGCCGATCTGCGTCTCATCCGTCATGTCGACGTACACGATGAAATCCAGGCCGTTCGCGGTCTGCCGGTAGGCGAGCTGCTCGGACAGGTTGTCCTGGGCGAGCGCGTACAACTCGGCGATCCGGTCGAAGATGATGTCGGGTCTTCGGGCGTGGATGGTGCACAGATTGCCGCCCGAGCCGTTCGTCAACGCCTGCATCATGGCGACGACTTCAGGGCCGCGGACCTCGCCGACCACGATCCGCTCCAGCGACATCCGCAACGCGGGATGCATCAGGTCCAGCAGCGTGACCTCGCCTACGCCGCGGCCGGTGACGTCCTTCTCACCGTTGGACTCGCGGCCCACCAAGGAGACGACCTGCCGGTGGTAGCCGTTGGCGTGGGCGAACAGCTCGTCCTCCGTCTGGATGGTCGCAAACCGCGTCTCGGGATCGAACTCCTTGAGCATCGCCCGCAGCAGCGTGGTCTTCCCGGCCTTCTGCTTCCCCGCAATCATGATGTTCTTCTCCGCACGCACGCATGCGCCGAGGAACTGCCGCAGGATCGGATCGATCGTGCCCAGCCGCACCAGGTCATCGAGACCGGCGTGGGAGACCCGGTGCCGGCGGATCACCGCATAGGTCATCGGGCCCAGCCCCGTGATGGCCTGCAGGCGCGAGCCATCCTGCAGGGACAGGGCCAGGGTGGGGTTCGCCGTGGAAATGGTCCGCTCGCTGTGCCCAGAACCCCTCGCCAACTCCCGCAACAGCTCCAGCAGTTCATCCTCCGACTCCGCGATCGGCCCGACCATGCGGCGTTCACCGTCGCCGTAGTCGAGCCACACCGCGCCCGGGCCCTGGATGATGATGTCCTCGACCCGCTCATCATCCAGATACGGCTGGAGCCGGCCGGCCCGGAAGAGCAGGTCATAGACGGCACGCCGTAGCGCCTCGTCTTCCTGCGGCGGCATGGCCGCTGCGTCCGACCACAGCGCGACCGCCTCGTTGATCCAGTCCAGGCAGCGCTGTTCCTCGCTGGCCCGGTCCATATCAGGCGTCGTCTTCAGCAAGTCCTCGCGCTGCTTGGCGACCTGGCTGGCGATGTGCCGGGCGGCCTTGTGGTCGACGGTGACCTGAGGCGTGGCAGTGCCGAGGACGTGCGTACTTGAGGCAGCGCCGGCACGCGCGCCGCTCGACTGCTGGGGCCAAGCCTGTTGAGGGCCGCCGGGCGGCGGAGACACGAGGGGATCGTTGTGCAAGGGCCTACCGCGCACGGGTCACCCCTCTGCCTGCGGCAAACGTGCCGCGCGGATCGAGGCGGGCCCGGCGCATCGCGGCCCGCTGCACGAGCAAGGTGCTGCCCGTACGGGCAGCCTTCATCAGCGCCGACCTGGTAAAACGGCGCGGCTGCTCGGCGCCGTCCGACAGCACACGGGCCTCGTCCGGTGCGTACGGCAGTGTCGCCACCACCGGAACCTGCAGAACGCGCTGCACCTCGCCCGCGGGATACGGGCCTTCGTTGATCATCAGAACGCCTACGTCACCGACCCGCTCCTCCAGTGCGCGCACCCGGCCCTCGGCAGCCTGAAGACAGCGCAAGGTGTTGCGCACGACCACGATCACGGCGTCGGCCTGCTCGGCCAAGACACCGGACGGACCGAAAGCCCCCCGGCGGCCGAGGTCGATCAGGACGTCGTGGCCGTGCTCGGCCTCGATGCCGCGGAAGATGACGCCCAGGGCCTTCCACACTGAACCCAGGCTCGCTGACTGCGCGGGATCGGTGATCCCCGGCAAAAGAAGCCGGTCGCGCGCTGGCTGCTGCCTGCCCTCCTCGCTCCCCAGGTCGATCAGTTGACGCCAGAACGCATCGCCGAGCTCGCCTTGGCGGGCGGCGACCGAGAGGTTCCGCAGTCCGTACCGGTCGCCGAGCGTGCCCTGGAGCAGCCCATGTAGCACCGCCCCGCCGTCGGGGTCGCATTCGGCGAGGACCATCCGTCGGCCCGGCTCCAGCGGCCACGACAGCAGCATGGCGAGCGCGGTCGTGCTCACGCCGGGCGCGCCACTGCAGCCTGCCAACGCGATCACAGTCATCAGGTGCCGTCCGCAGCGGTGAGGACCAGGCGCAGTGTGCCGGTAGATACCCACGCGGCAGCCGTGGGGCCGTCCTGCGCGCTGGTGGCGACGTCGACGACCATGATCCCGGTGCCGGGGGCGGCGCTGGAGGCCTTCACGACCCGTCCGTCGATGGTTTCTGGCGCGGTGTTGGGCATCTCGCCGGCCTCCGACGCCCCCTGGGCTGGAACGTGGACCAGCCGCACCTTCTGGCCCGGCACCAGCGAGGTGGCCGGGATCTGCTTGGGCTCAAGCCCGATCGGCACCAGTTGCTCACCGGCCATCACCAGGGAGTCCTTCGTCACCTGCGACGGGTTGAGGAGGGATCCGGGCTTGAGTTCCACGGCGGCTCGCTTGCCCACCACCGAGTCCAGGTCATCGCCGCGTACTGCCTTCACGGCCGGGTCGAGCGCGATGCTGGCCTTGCCCAGGTCGTCCTCGCTCACGACCTGGCCGACCTGGACGTCACGGACGACCGTCACCACCTCTGTTCGGTCGCCGACCTGCAGCAGCAGGACAGCAACCCCGGCCCCTCCGGCAGCGATCAGCGTCAGCGACAGGGCGATGACACCTGGTCGTCTTCTGCGAGCCGACACCCTCGGGGGAGTGACCGGTGCTGCCACCTGTCCCGGCCGGGGGACACCGTGGGAGCTGGCTGTCTCTAATCGTTCTTGGGTCTTGCTCACCGTTTAGTCCTTCCGGTGGCGCTACCTGACGACCTGTACTTCGCCGACCGCCACCTGCACGTTGGATTGTCGGGTCTCGATGAGCTGGCCGGCCGCTCCGCCGCCCTGCCAGTTGATCGTCCATGTCGAGGTCGCGGTGACCTGGTACTTGCCGTTCTTGGCACCAGCTGAGGTTTTGGGATAGAGGTGTCCGCACGTTGGTGACTCGGTCATGTCCTCGGACGCCTGGTAGACCGTGCCCGGGCCGTTGCACGTCACGCTGACGCCGCCGCCCATCTGCCACACGACCTTCGACACCTTCGCGGTCGCGGTGACAGTGATCCCGCCCGCCGACGCCGAGGCGGTGTTGGGCCCGTAGGTCGTGACGCTCGGCCTGACCCACATCCACACCGGAACACCGACCGTGTACCGTCCGGCTGCGCGCGGGCTGGCAATGTCAGGACCGAGCAGCGTCATCGAGTCAACCGCGCGCTGCGCCAGCGCAGCTGGGTCTACCGCCTCCTGCTCAGGGGGGTCGGCCAGCCACACCATCCGAACGACCGTGAGGTCCCCTCCATTTCGGGTACAGCTTTCTTCGTACACGGCCCCTTCGCCACGTTCGTGGCCTTCCCAGTCCAAACTGTCAGCGAGCGGCTGCGGGTCTGCAAGCTTGTAGGTGCAGACATTTGCGAACTCGCTCTGAGTAGCCGAGCTGCCGCTGCCGCCCGATCCGTCTGCGTCAATGCCCCCGCCCTGGCCGCCGCCCTGGCCGCCGGCCTGGCCCGGAACGTCGACTTCCACCTCGCAGTTGAACTGCCCGCATTTCACACTGCCGCCGCCGTTGGGCGCGTCATCCGCGTAGCTGTTGAAGGGAACGGCGAACGCAGCAACTAAGACAGCAGCCGTGGTGACGGAGACCCGGCGGGTCAGCACGACTTTCCCTGGGGCTCGTCGCGGGTGACGCGCCACCCTTCCGGATACTTCTCCACTGTGCTTGCGATCACATACTTCGTTAGCCGGTTAGCGGGGAGGGACACGGGCTTCTCGGTCTCGGCATCGACGGTCTGCCAACGCGAGATGTCCAGGCAACTGGATACCTTCGCGTACGGGACCTTCCTCGACACGTCGATCTTGGTAACCGTCTGGTCGGTGACAGCAACGTCGCCGAGGTAGATGAGTCCGCCGTTATGGGCGCGTTTGGCGTCTGACTCTGCGTTCTTCAAGGCGGCTGATGCGGCGTACTGATCAAGATGCGCGCTCTTACCCGTCGGGTCGGCGTAGAGCTTTTCCATCTCCTGCCAATAGGCCCCGTACGCCGTGATTGCCTGCTTCTTCGCTGTCTCCTTCGGATCAGCGGTGATGGAAGCCGTCGGGGACGGCGCGACCGACGAGGGCTCGTCGCTGGGCTCGTCCTTCGCGTCGGATGGGCTGCAGGCGGTTATCGCGAGCGCGGCGCACAGTGTGAGGGCCGCGGCTGAGAGCTTGCGGATGTGGACAGCGGAATGGTCTGTCCGGTGGTGGCGGGTCACGATCCCTCCCCGATCAGTGCCCGGCGACCAGACTGCTCAGTCTGCAGCCGCCTGGAAGCAAAACCCGACCTTGCGCCCTGTTTGGGTCGCACGGATGCGCTCTTTGTAGCGGGAACCCTACGCATATGCCAGTCAACATCCCAGCCGTATGCGTGAGTTATCAGGAACAACTCGGAACGAATCTGGTCACACGAGGTCATGAGCGGTGATAAGTCGCCCCAGATCAAAAGCGACCACTCATCCCTTTTTTGGATGTGTGATGGGTGGCGGCAATCGGCACTGCGCAGGGCTGCCAGGTGTCGAGCGGTCGCGCGGACGCTCCCTGCGGCAGGAGGCCTTGGCCGGTGTATCGAACGGCAGCGGGCGGGAGCCGTCTGCGGTGGTGCCCGCTGGGGCGGCATGGAGTCGTAGGGGGACGTATGGGCTCTCCCCGGCCTGAGCGTGCGGAGGTCAGCCGTGGTGGGCTCGGGCGGCTGCCAGGCTGGCCACGGTGCCTGGGTTCGGTGCCGGTCGGCGGCTGCCGCGAGAAGGGGCCGCCTCACTGGGTGGGTGAGGGTGTTGGCCAGACGGTGATCACGTCCCCGTCGAGGGTCACGCGCCGGTCCGGGAATCGGCGGCGCACCAAGTCGAGGTCGTCTAGGTCGAAGTCACTGGCCCCTTCGACCACCCACGCCCTCCCGATGCGGGAAGCCTCCCGCGTTCGGGCAGGCCACGCTCCCTCGGTGTGCTGTTCATTACTGCGAAGTTTGTCAGTGGCTGGTGTCATCCTGGAGACCTCAATCATCGTGGCGTGTAAAGGTAGTTGCGACATAAGGCTTGCGGATCAGGAGGATTCTAGGTGTTCGCGAGAGCAAACAGCAAGAGTTTTTCGTGGGGATTGCAACGCTGATATTCGCCCATGCAGGCGCGTTGTGGACGACCCGGCGAGTGCGATGAGAGGAGCGGGCACAGCTCAGGGCCGTACGAGCTCTGGAACCCCTGGCCTTGCTCGTCGCCTCACCTGTGCTGCTTATCGCCGGAGCGCCGGTCCACCGCTGCCCAGTGCACCCCGTATGCCCGTTCGCGGTCGTGCTTGTTCCTTCCCGTCGACGGTGCTGCCGTCTGATAGCTCTGTCCATGAACGAGGCTCGCCGCCGACGAGTGGTATCCAGGCATCGCTGGTAGGACCCTTAAGTTCGAGGTCTTCGAGGACGGTTGCTCCCGGTGGCACTTGGAGGGCCCGGTCCGCCACGAGCGGACGAAGTAGACCAGGCGCTCGCCGAGCAGCTGGTTCAGCCGTTCCGAGACGACTGGCGGGAGCGGTCGGGACGCAGCAGTACGTGCGGCTGGTTGGTGGATGCCATGCGGTACTGGGCGAGCATGGCCAAGAGCTGGTGCTTGAGGGGCTTGGTGGGGCTGGGCGTGAAGCCCGCTGTCGTACGGTCTTTGGCCCGGGCGGTGGTCAGTTCCATTCGTCTTTCTTCGACAGTTGGCCAGCGGGGGCGCCGGCAGGGACATGCGCGGCGAGGAAGGCGATGACCCGGCCGAGCTGCTGTGCGGCGCGGTCGGTGAGCTGGTCCAGCGGGAGGGCTCCGGCGTTCAGGTGCGCGGCCCGCTCCAGCGCCGGGACATCCTTCGGGCGGGCCTGGGCGGCGAAGATGTCGTCGAGATGGGGTCCGCGCAGTGGGATGGGCCCGATGCGGCGTCCGTGTACGTTCATGGACACGTAGTGCTCGAAGCGTTCCATGGTGGCGACCCGGTCGGGGCTGGGGTTGTCGCTCCACTCTGCGGTGATCGGCGCGATTGCGGACTTCGACCCGGCGGTGGTGGCCAGCGTGGACGCGTTCTGTACAAGGGACAGCCGTACGGGGGTGGGCAGGCGGGACAGGAGCTGGGTCATGCCGTGGACGTGGCAGCGGTACTTGCGGAGATCCTCGAACATCGCGGCGATGGTCTCCGGGGCCGCGCCGGTCAGGGTGATCAGCTCGTCGAAGTAGGGACGGAACGGCACCCGCTGCTCCTCGGGCGTGTCACGCCGCGAGCGCGCGGCCCGGAGCAGATCGCGGGCGAGCAGAGCGGTCAGCAGGCGGTCGGTGGGCCCGTTGCCGCGCGGGCACACCCACACGATCATCTTGCAGTCCATCGCGGCACGGATGTTGTAGATGCCGACCGGCTGGCCGAGGAAGGCGCGGGTGATCGGGTTGGCGGCCAGGCGGGTGATCGGGTTGAGGACCACGGCGAATGCGTCGGGCGGCAGGGCCGGGAACACCGCTGTCCACCACGAGTGGGTCTCCTCATCCAGCCTGTCGGTGACCGCGGCGAGTGCTGCCTTGCGTAAGGCCGGGTCGGTGAGCAGGGCCCGTACGTGGAAGATCGTGGCCTGGTCCTCGGGCCGGCCGGCCTGGCAGGCCGCCTCGTTGACGGCGACCAGCACAGTGAGCGCACAGGTGAGGATGGTGAGCGCGCGCGGAGCGGTCGCGTCGTCCCAGGCCAGTGCGGAGGCATAGGCGTCGGTGATCGCCTCGACTACCTCGTGCGCCGTCTGGCCCTGGTGCATGGCGAGCGGATTCCACGAACTCACCCGCGGGTTGGGACCCAGACCGTTGAGGTCGATCAGCGCGATCCGGGGCATCAGGGTTTCGTGTGCCAGGAACGTGGTGGCCCGCGGCCACGAGTCGCGGTGCGGGTCGACGAAGACAAGCCCTCCGCCCGCGTGCGCCCAGCCGATCGCCTGTGCCAGGGCCCGCTCCGTCTTGCCGCCGCCCGCCTTGCCGACCCCGACCTCGAACAGGGTCTCCTCGGCATAGGTGGCGACCAGACGCTGCCTGCCGTCAGGGCCCCGGTAGATGCCCTGCAGCAGCAACTCGGGCTCGCCGAAGGCGAAGGTCGGCAGGTCACCGGCGAGCACCGGCAGACGGCAGTGCACGGTGGGCGGCTTGAGCAGGCCGGTCAGCTCTTCCAGTCTCACCCAGTTCGCCCGGGGCGGCTGGCAGTGCCCCAGACGCCAGCGGCGTTCGAAGCCGTGCCGGGTGGGCCAGTGGTCGGCGCCCACCCGCCACGGTCCCAGGCGCCACCCGCGCATGGCCCACCGGGAGCGGCCACCGAACACGTCAACGCCTGCCTGTAGTTGGGCGAGCCGGGCCTGGGCACGGCCCTCGGTGTTCGACGCGCACATCACGAGCAGCTGGACCCGGACCAGGTGGTCGTCCTCGGCGAGCTTTCCCAGGGCCTCGGCCGGCTCCACCCGGCGGGGCACTGGCGGCATCACCAGCCGCCGACCCGAGCCCGAGCCTGGCCTGACACTGAGGAGCTGCTGCAGCTGCCTGCCCCAGGAGTCCTCGATGCCGTTGGCGTCTTGACGGATCCATCGCGCGGCCCGCTGGGCCTGGCGGCGTTCGGACCGGCGGGCGGCGCTCATCAGCTGCAGGCGGCGTGCCCGCAGTGACCACTTGGGGGCGCGCTGGATGTCGAGCCGTATCTCAGCGAGGTCGCCGAGCCCGGCGCGCAGGTCGGACACGGCATCGACGAGCGGCTGGAGCGGGTCGGGGGAGAGCGGCACTTCGCGTAGCGGGGCCGTGGGCTTGCCGCGCAGGATGAACTCCGCCCGCACGGTGTGTGTCCGGGGCTTGTCGAGGATCGGCCGGGCCCGCTTGACGGTGACGTCCGGCCCGAACGGGGTGATGGACAGCAGCCGTTCACCGCCGGCGGGGCCCTCGATGCGGTAGCGCAGCGGCTCGGTGCCGTCCGCGCGCAGCCGGATCTGCACGGTCTTCGCCCGGCGGGGCGCCCACCAGGGCATGGCGGTGGAGGCGCGGGCGAGCTGGACGCCGCGCCGGAAGATCTCCTCCGGGCCCGGGTCGAAGTGCCGGTCGGGGACGAGCTCCAGGGCCATCCGCTCGGCCGAGGCGCGTGCGGCGAGACGGCGTGCCAGCACTTCGCCCGTGCGCCAGGTCGCGGCGATAGCCAGGGCGAGCAGGTACCAGTGGTCGTAGAGCCAGCTGGCGGCGTCGATCAGGCCGGCCAGCAGGCCCAGTGCCTGGCCGGCTGCCGTCTCATCGGTATGACCGGTCACGTACGGGGCTGGGGTGTCCACGCGGATGCTCCCTTTGTCGCAGTGCGGGTGAAGTACCAGTTGGTGACGTGCCGCTCGGTGTAGGTGCCGCCGCGGTCTTTGCCCGCCCACACCAGGTGCACGACCGCCTTGTCCGGGCTGTCGTCGCTGCGGGCGATGGCCGCCTGGATGCGGAAGCGGGCGGTGGCGAACGCCGGTGCGATCGCCTGGTCCGGGTCGCCGAAGAGTGCGGGCCACTTGGTGCGGCCGATCCCGGTGGCGTCTGTTCGCAGCAGGCCACGGCCGGCGGCGAGGAGAGTGTGCTCGTCGGCGTCGGAAAGGTCGGCAGGCCAGGCGTCCTCAAGTGAGTTCTGGATCGCCGCATCGCCGGCAATGCCCTCGCCGTGCGGCGGCATTGCGGACGCGGCGGCCGGCTGCGCCGTCGCGGTGGAGGCCGTGGCCGATGAGGGTGCCCCGGTCTGCGGAGGGCGGCTGGAGGCAGTGGTTGCCGCGGTAACCGGCGTGGAGTCAGTCGCGTGCAGTGTCGCCGAGATAGCGGGTGCGCTCGGCGCCACATACGGCATCGTCAGCAGGACCACCCCGGCCACGACCAGGATCACAGTGGCGGTCAGCAGCAGGCGCGGCGAGCACACTGGAGAGGTGGTCACAGCAGCCGGGCCCCTCCCGCATAGCCGGACATCGTGTTGACCGCGTCCAGGCGGACCGCAGTGCCCGGCCGGGCGGCGTTGACCATCTGTCCGCTGCCCAGGTAGATCCCGACGTGGTAGATCGTTACGTCGTGGCCGGGGGCGTCGGCGTAGAAGACGAGATCGCCGGGCTTGAGGGCGCCGGTGCCGAGACTGGCGGGGATCCGCTGGCCGACCCCGGCCTGGGCCGCTGCCGTGCGCGGCAGCTGGATGCCAGCCTTGGCGTAGGCGTACACGGTCAGGCCCGAGCAGTCGAAGCCCTTGACGTTCGCGCCGCTCGAACCGCCTGGCGAGCAACATAATCCGTACGACTTGCCGTTCGTGTTGCCGCCGCCCCACGAGTAGGGGACACCGCGCTGGGCGAGCGCCGTCTCGATGACGGTGCGGACCTTCCCGGACACGTTCTTCAGGTCCGGGTCCTTGGCGGCCGCCGTGTACTGGTCGATCCACCCGAGCACGTTGGCGACGTACTCGCTGGAGTGGTTGTACTGCCAGATTGCGGCGTTGAGTTGGGCGCGCCGGGTCAGGTCACGGCCGCCTCCACACAGGTAGACGGCACCTGTGAGCGCGGCGTCGTCGGCGTTGTGCGGGTCGGCGACCTGGTCATCGCCTGCGTCCTTGCCGACGCTCTCCCAAGTGGAGGGCAGGAACTGGAAGGGGCCCACAGCACGCTCACCTGTCGCGGTGCCGTCCCACTTGCCGCTATCGGTGTCCGGGAAGGCGGTGGTGTTGCCGGCGGCCCCGGAACCGTTGAGGAGTACCCCGTAGATCTTCGGGCGGATGTCTCCGCCTGCGGTGATGTTCCGGCCCACGGCATGGTTGGACTCCACCTTGGCGATCCCGGCGAGGACCGGCCAGCGCATGCCCTGGCACGTCGGCACGTGCTTCCCGATCTGCTGAGCGGCCTTCTTGTAGGCGGTCAGCATCCGCGGCGGGATGCCCGCGGCACTGCCGCTCCTGCCGTCGTCGCGCGCACCGGTCTGCAGCGCGATGTATGCGCTGATCGAGTTCGAGACGGGTACGGCGCAGCACACGGCGGCGAACATCAGCAGCGTGATCATGCATCCCCACCGCCGGACACGGCGCCCCGGCGGCCTCACTCGTCCTCACCGCCCCCGTCGGCCTGCCAGCGTGCCCGCATCTCACGCAGTGCCTCGGCCTGTCGTATCTGCTCCGGTGTCCGGCCCGGCGCCGGCCGGGCGGTTTCGCCCTGCATCCGGCGGGCGAGGTCCGGATCTGTGCGTGCGACGCTCGCGATGGTCTGGCGCCTGAGTTCTGCGGGATCGTTGAGGAGCCGCTGCAGCGCGTCGTTTGGGCCCCAGACACTGGAAGTGCCGGTACCGGAGGATGCCGGCGCCGGGCCACCAGCAGTCCCAGTGGAGGCTCCGCCGGCTGCCGCGCGCGGCTGTGTCACCCGGGCGGTGCCCGTCGTGCTAGGCGCTGTGGTGGGCAGACGGCGGCTGGCGAACGGGCCTGTTCCGCTGCTGTTGTCGCGGTGTTCGCGCAGGACACGGGACACGTGACGGCCCGTGTCGCCCCAGGCCCGGCTGTCCTCGCGGACGGTGTTGCCCCACACCCGCACCTGCTGGCGGGCGTCCTGCGCGTAGCGCGAGCTTCCCGACCGGGCCCGCTGGACGTTGGCCGGCAGACCGACCGTCGCCCCGTACCCGGTTCGGCCGCCGCGGTTCAGGATGCGGTATCCGCGGAGGCGGACCAGCCGGTTGTGGGCGCGGGTGGAGAGCAGGGTGCGGTCGGTGTTCTGGTCGTGGAGTACCTGGCCGGAGTCACGGTCGATGATCTGGCCGTCGGCGTTGCGGTACCGGTCGGGCGGCCCGCCGGGCCGGCGCGGCCCTACGCCGCCCCATCCGCCGTCTGCGCCGCCGGGTGGGCCGCCCGCGCCTGGGTCGCCGTCTGCGGTGGCCTTGCGCCACCTGGCCAGCTGGTCCTTGTCCGGGCGGCGGCCGATCAGCAGCCCGTACGCGCCCTTGGCGCCGAGCCGTGCTGCCAGGCCGCCCACGGCTGCGGCCGCGGTGAGCGGGGCGAGTCCCCGGCCGGCTTCGGCAGTGGCGTCGGCCAGGACCCGTCTGGTGTCGAGGGGCATGCCCGCGCCGTCAGCCAGCGAGGTGAGGGCGCCCATCAGGCGCTGGCGGGTGCCGAGCAGCCGGTACCGGCCGCCACCGCCGCCGGTGAAGCCGCGCAGGCCGCCGCCGTATCCGCCCAGCATGGCGGGGGAGTTCATGGCGAGGGCGGCGCCGAGTTCGGAGGTGTCACCGGGCAGGTGGGTGCCGCCGACCTTGGCGTAGCGCATCCGCATCGCCATGCGGTGGCCGAAGGACGTGATGCCCATCAGCAGGCGGCGGTGCCCGGCCGCACCGGCGATGGCCAGCACGTCGATCAGCAGGATCCGCTCGACCATCAGGTCGGGCCCGTCGGTGATGGTGGCGTCGACGGCGATCCCGAAGAACGGAACGAAGGCACAGATCCCGACCACGGCCAGGACCGCGATTCCCCACAGGGACAGCCACTTCCACACCGACTGGCGTGCGGGGCCGGGAAGCATGCCCGCAACGAAGGTGACGCCGCCGACGGCCGCTGCCGCAGCACAGATGCCCTGGGTGGCAAGCAGGACGATCGCGCTGGACAGGAGCATGCCGCAGATGAGCAGCGCGGCGATCAGCAGCAGGGCGGCGCCGCCGACGCGCCACCAGGTCGGCTCCTCGGCATAGGCAGCACATGCCTTGCCGACATCCCCGGCCTTTGCCATATCGGCAAGGAAGGCGGCGAACTCCTGGTCCTCGTCGGTGACGATCGCGTGGGAGGCGTCCAAGAGCTCTCCCCCGGGCGTCAGCTCCGGCAGAGTGCGCGGGACGTCGCCGGTGTCACGCTCGCAGTACTCCTTGGCCGGCCCGTACAGCAGACTGCAGGCTTCCTCCTTCTTGTTCTCCTCCTCGCAGTACTTCCGGGCCGGTTTGGCGAGCAGATCGCAATGAGCGTCCCCGTCGCCGTCCTTGGCGACGGCTTTGTATCCGCCGGAGACCCATTTCAGGTGCACGGCGTAAGCCTTGCGGTCGGAATCTCTGGCGGGGTCGAGCGTGTGGCCGTACTGGAGCAGCATGAACGGCTTGACGATCAGAGCGTTGGTGATGGAGTCCTGGAGCGGGCGGGCCACGTCTTGTGCGGAGGCAGGGGCCTCGTCTTCACGCTCCAAGCACTTGATCTCGGCGTTGCCGGCCATGCCGTCGCAGGGGCTCTTGCTGGCGAGTTCGCCACCCCAGTCATAGGAGTCGACGCTCTGCTGGGCGACCTCGGCGGCCACCTGCTGGGCTTGCCCGAGCGGGCCGTTCTGGGCGAGCAGGGTGTCGGGGCGGACGAGAGCCGAGGCTGCGATCGCCCCGATGAGCAGGGTGAGGAAGATTTCACCCAGACCGCGGCCCACCCGGCCGCGCACGATCATGAAGGCGGTGAAGACGAACGCCCAGGCGAGCAGCAGCCCTTTCAGCCCGAGCGTGTCGATGACCACGTCGTTGTAGGCGTCGGCGGCCTTCTGCGCCGGCCGGGTGAGGATTTTCAGCAGCGGGAACCGGAAGGCCACCTCGATCGCCCACCCCGCAAGGCCGACCAGCAGCCGGATCAGGGTGAACAGACCGGAGAGGGCGAAGGCGAGGGCCTGGGTCTTGAAGGCGATGATGGAACCGCCCGAAGCGTTCAGTTCGTACCCGTTGATCGGCACGCCCTCGGACGAGGCGATGTTCAGCGGGGCGAGCAGGTCACCGCTCTCGCTGGTGCTCCCGGCCGCGTACACGACCTGGCTGTTCACCAGAAGGAACACGCCGGTGAGCAGCAGGACGAAGCCGGCCGAGCGGAGGGTCGCGCGGTCTAGACGCACCATGTCAGCGCCGCCTTTGCCCAGCGGCGGCGTTCCGGCGCTGCCACACCACGAGGGCGGCCGCGCCCGCACCGGCCGGCACCAGCCTCCACGCCGCACCCGCAACGCCCGGCTGCCCGGCCGGGGTAGAGGCGGTCGTCGTGGCGCCGTGCTCGCAGTGGTCCTTGGCCGGACCCACGATCAGGGCGCACGGATCCGGCTCAGCCGGGCGGGCGTCGGCGGCGAACGCCTGTCCGGTGTGCGGCCACCACGCATCCGGGACATGCGCCCCGACGGTCAGTACGAGCACGCCGAGGACCACGGCGATCGCGGTGAGGACGCTCGCGGCCGCGTCTGCGGCCAGGCGCCGGGAGTGGTCCCAGGAAGAGGAGATCATCGGAAGAGTTCCTTCGGATGGCTCCCCGCGCTCTCGCCGGCCAGCGGCTCAGGCACTGAAGGCGGGGCGGGGCTCGTGCGGCGTCCGGGTGTGGTGGTGATGGACGTGGCGATGCGCTCGATAGGGGGGATGGAGACCTTGATGCGGCCGGTGTTCTGCCGCGGGCAGGTCAGCAGGAACTCGCCCTCCCGGCCCTTCTGACCGACGGGGGACAGACCGGTGCTCACCAGCCGCAGCAACTCCGGGTCGCCTGGGTCGAGGCCGACGAACTCCAGGCCACGGCGTGCACGCTCGCGGTCGGCGGTGCGTGCGAGCGCCCGGTAGGCCATCAGGCCGCGGTCGGGGCCGAGTTCGGCGGCGTCGTGGGATGCGCCGAGCAGCCCGGCGCCGTGCTTGCGGCCGTCGTGGAGGATCTCGTGGACAAGGGCGGTGCCCTCGGCGGACGAGGTGAGCCAGTACAGCTCGTCCAGGACTACGGCGGTGAACCGCCCGGGGTCCTCGAACGCGGTCTGCCGGGCGATCGCCGCGATCAAATACAGCACGGCGCGGCCGATCAGCACCTCCAGCGGCTGCTGGTGCAGGACCTCCGGCTTGTCGAACGCCGCCTTCGGCGGAAGCTTCAGACCGGTCGTGGTGATCACGATCATGTCGGTGCTGCTGGAGGCATCCAGCCGTACCGGCGGCAACGTCGGGTCGAAGACCATCCGGGCCAGGGAGTTGGTGGACACGACCCGGATGAGGCCGGCGAGGGTGGCGGCCGCGTCCTGCCGCTTGCCCGCCTCACTCGTGGCCATCCCCTCGAGGACCTGAAGGACGCGGTGCATGGACGGCTGCGGACCGGCGGCGGCCTGCTCCACGGCGTGGTGCAGGACCTCGCCGTTCGTGCTCATCGGGCCGATACCGAGCTGCAAGGTGAGGTAGGACAGGGCGTAGTGGCGGCCCTCGGGGCCGTGGAACATGCGCAGCGGATCGATGGACACCTCGGCCTGAGCGGCGTCGATGATCTGGACGCGGCCCTTGGCGGCGGTCCGGGCGAAGGTGGCCCACTCGCGCACAGGGGTGCGGTCGATGCAGATCGCGCAGCCGCCGCGCGCCCAAACGGCCTCCGCAATCAGCTTCTGCAGGACGCTCTTGCCCGCGCCGAGATCCCCGACGATGCCCATCGAGGCCGACGCGTCCACCTTGGGCGCGTCCGCGACATTGATCATCACGGGGCGGGTGGTGCCCGAGTCCAGGTCGATGCCGAGGAACATCCCGTTCGGGTCGCCGACCTCCGAGGCGGTGAAGGCCCCGCCCAGCGCCCAATCCTCGGAGATCTGGTGCTGGGTGAACTCGCGTGCCACGCCAGGCCCCACCGTGCCGGGCAGCCCGAGCGTGAACAGCGCCTCCTGCAGGCCGGCCGGGCGCACCGCGCGATAGTCGGCACCGCCCAGCAGCGCGGCAAGAGCCCGGGCCCGGGCGTCGCAGACGGCTGCGGTCGGGCCCCATACCGTCAGCACGGTGACGGACTGCACCTCGACCTCGACCGAGGTGCGCGACAGACGGGCATCCAGCTCACCGAGGTCGCGTGCGGCCTCGGTGAGCGAGGCAGGCATGCCGGTCGGCCGGGCGTCGTACTGGTCGGCCTGGTCGATCAACTCGTTCTTCTTGCGCCGCACCTGGTCGCGGGCCTTCTCCGCGGGCACCAGCGTGAGGTCCACGGCGTAGTCGACGGGAAAGTCGAGCATCTCCAGCTGCGCGAACAGATCAGCAGCGTCCTGGCTGACCGAGGGCGGGCACTCGGCCAGCGCCAACTGCGCCTGATAGCCCACCCCGGCATCCGTTTCGACCTGCAGCCAACGCCGCCCGAGGGGCGAGCCGGTGTTCAGCCGCCACCAGGCCGTGCGGCCCGACCGCGTGATCTGGCCCGCGCTCCCCAGCTCGCCGACGTCGTCGAGCTCGGGGTCGATGCCGCCTTCCTGCAGGCGGACCTGGCCGAGGCCGGCATAGCTGGGAGAACGCAGCACGCCGCCTTGGAGGTGCCCGCCGTACAGCCCGCTGGTTTCGGCCTCGGCCAGCAGCGGCTCCGCGAGGCCGCGGTGCAGAGCGTGCTGGATCATCCACACGATCTCCGCCGGGCGGGCGGGGCGGAAGGCTATGCCGCCGGCGAGTGCGGCCTCCACCCGGGCAGCCTGCTCCCGGTGCGCGGTCACCTCGCGCCGTGCCACCGGCGCCGGCCGCATGCCCAGCATCGGGGACAGTTCGGCCCACGCCGCGCCGAGGGACGCTGACACCTGCATGCCGGCGTTCTCGGTCTGCAGCGGCACGGCCAGCCACAGGGTGCGGCGGTGCATCTCCTGGTCGTCCAGCAGGTTCAGGGTGGCCTCGACGTTCTCCACCCACGGATGCGGCCCGTTGTCCGGGGCCGTGTCGGCTGGCTCGATGCCCTCGATCATGCGCAGGGCGATCTCGCCCGGGTCGACCTGTGCGCACAGCCCGAACAGCCGCGGTGCCCCGGACAACGACCGCACCAAGTGTGTGATTTTGGCGAGCTGTTCGTCGCGGACCGGGGCCGGCACGTAGGTGCCCTGGACGGTTTCCTCCCGGCGGCCCTGTGCGTCCGGGCCGGGGTGGAGGCGGTAGAGGGCCCACACGCTGCCCTGCTTCGACCACACCAGATGTCCGGCGATGTGACGGATCGGAACCCTCACCGCGCACCCCCGCTCTGCCCGGCGAGGGCGAGCAGCTGCTGTACACCCGACACCGGACCCACCGGCGCCGGGGGAGCAGCCGCCACCGTACGGTGGCGCGTGGACGAGCGACCCACTGCCGGGATCGGGTGGGGTGCCCGGGTGGCCTGCTGCACAGCCGCGCGAGACGGTGTGGCCGCTGCGGCGAGCGCGGGCGTGTCCTCGATTGTGAATCCGCCGAGCAGGGGACGAGATCCGCGGTCGCGGGCGGCCCGCCCGCTGATCCGCCCTCCGCGGGGCTGCCAAATCAGCAGCATCCAGCCCAGGGCCGCCTGCATCGGGGCACGCCCCCGGATCTTTGGCCGGCGTACGGCCCAGATCGTCAGCAGCCAGGCCACAAGTGGTACCGGGCCCATCCACGACCACCACGCGATGGTCTTGATGAGAAGGAAGCCGCCGACGACGGCGACCCCGATCTGCGCGGGTGTGTACGGGCCGAGCGGGATCTTCCAGTCGGCGACCTTGCCCAGCACCCAAGGGTGACGGCGGGCGGAGGTGTAGAAGCGGCCCACCCGGCCGGTGCCGGCCGCGGTCACAGCCAGCCCCCGGCGCCGGGCGAATGGTCACGGGCGGCCGGAAGTTCGGACTCAACGATGACACCTGGGACGGCGGGTGCGCCCGTGGACGGGTTCTTGACCTCGTCCTCGAACATGTTCGCGAGACTGTCGCGCGAGTTATAGAGACCCAGCGCGATCACCATCAGCAGCAGCGCGCCGATGCCCGCTTTGAGGCTGAACTTCTGGATCATGATGACGACGACGAGAACGAGCAGACCGGCCTGCAGCCCCTTGGTCGCCCAGTTCTTGAACATATTGATCCAGCTGTTGCCGAGGTCGTCCAGCTGCCCGGCGAGCATCAGGCTGTGCACCGTGTTCACCGCGCACCGCCGTCCTGAGCAGTCCCGGACTCCAGGGACGCGACTTCCCACCTGCCCGAGCGGGCCTTGAGCGCGAGCTCGTACGCCAGGGGCCACCGCCCGTCGGCGTCCCGGGCCTCGACCTGGACGAGGACACGCACCTTCGTGCCGTCGGCCGGTACCTGTTCGGCGGCCGCGGCCTCCTCGACGGCGGAGATCTGCTGCACCATGACCGCCGGGTATGGGGCGGGGGAGATGGCCGACAAGCTCACGCCGGGAGCGAGGTAGCGGTCGACCTCGCCGGCACCGGTCAGGTAGGCGCTGAAGAACTCCCCGACGGCGGACGACAGATCACCTTCCGGGACGTTCACGCCGTAGGACGACTTCGATACCTCGGCGCGGACCGGACCGGCCACCACGCCCGGCGCACCGGTCACCGTGAACGAGGAGCCCGCATCGTTGGCGTAAACCGGCACCGCGTAGTAGCGCACCGATCCGTCGGCGTACTGCGCAGCCACCGTCACCGACCACGCACCTCCGGTGCCTTGCACACTGCGCACCGCTGTCACGGGCTGCGGCTTCGACTGCGCGCCCGTGGCCGGGTCGGGCAGTTCGACGTCCGGCGCGAGTGACTGCGCAAGACGCGCCTGCGCACTTGTCGCGTCGTCCGCGCTGCTGCGCAGCCACGCACTGACGAACAGTTGCGCATAGCCACCCGGGTCTGCGGCGGACGACGCAGTGCGCACGGAGGTGGGAGCGGCTGGGGTGGCCGCCTCGACCGTGGTCGGGGTGGAGGCGACGGCGACGCACAGGGCGATCGGGCCGGCCGCGATGACGGTCCAGACCGCCAGGCGCGAGAGGCGTACGCGGCGGCGCATCGCCTCCAGCCGGGCGCTGGCCGCGATCGGAGCAGCAGCCTCGCTCTGTGAGGCATGCTTGGCAGGGGACATGGTCAAACTCCCAGGTCAGACCGGATGTTGCTGACCTTGAGGAAACCCGTCGGCCCCGACCCGACCACCGACCATGAAGGCCCGACCATGGTCACGATGGGGACACGAAGTCCATGGTCGGGGTCATGGCCGGCCCGACCACAGGCCCGACCACGGGTTGGCCCGAGCAGGCGACAGGTCATCGGGTCCGCTACACGTTCCGCGGCCGAGGCCTGCTACACGACCACCAGCCGTGCGGCCCCTGGAGCCCGTGAACCGGTGCGCAGCCCGGACGAGCGTTGCGCAGACGGAAGCCGCCCGGACCGCAGTTGCCGTCTGCGCAGTGCTCCACCAGGACCTGCGCATCAGCAAGACCACCAGCCACTGGGCGGACTGCGCAGTCGCACCGCCCATGGCGACTGCGCACGACCCTCGCCCCGTTGCGCAGCCCGATTGCGCAACGCTCGTCCGGGCTGCGCAATCGGGCCCGCGACTGCGTGCCGGTGCTGAAGGGTGTGGTCGGGCCGACCATGAGCCCGACCACGGCAGCTAGCCCAGGGTGCTCCGGTTCGCCTCAAGATCGGCAGTGATCCCGCTCGATGGGTGGGCCGGACTTGATGCCACCTCGGAGCCATCGGTGGGATTCAGGCCTCATGCAGCTTCGAGGTAGTTGATGCGCTCACCGGGTTGAGTCCTGAGCTCCGGCGGAATCGCGTGACGTCGGGTACGTTGCACCGCCCCATTCCGTGGCGCTACTTGGCTGGCTTGCGCGCCTCGGATGCCGACTGCGGAGTCATCCTGCTCCGTGACGGAGTTTCCCTTGTCCGACGAGGAGGACGCCGAGATCCTGAGGCAGATTGCTGAACAGGCTGAGGCGGCGAGCGAAGAGTAGTGGCCCCGACCGTCACGGGACGATCGGGGCCTCTCCTCCTCAATGGCCGGGGGGAGCCTCCTGGATCAGGTGGCCTCGGCTCCGCGAGGGGCTCGGGGGAGCTGGACTATCCGGGGCCGGGTGTCCATCCGCCCCATGGAGCGCTCGTGCATGACGAGCAGCTCCTGTACGCACTCGCGACAGGCGTACAGAGGGGTCACGCCCTCGTCGCTGGTGATCTCGCCGAAGCGGGTCACCTGGGTCCCTTTGCGGGGGCACCGGAAGCACGAGCCCAACTCGTACTCGTACGCCGCGATCAGGACGCCCAGACGGTCCGTGGGGGTGGGGGCCACCAACCCTGCTCCTGGTGCTGCTTGATCCGCTCCGCGCGGGTGACCGTCACCTTCAGCCGGTCGTTGGTCGGGGCCGTCCACGTGAGGGCCCACGTGTACACCTCGCGAAGGATGGACGTCCCGCCCTTGACGTCGGTGACGACCCCCTCCTTGTCCGCGTCCTCGTCCCCCACCCACGCCTTCCGCTCTTCGGTCACTGAGCCGGCCCGGTCCACAGCTCTCCCCAGACCTGCTTGCCCCACCGGTAGAGGTCGGTGCCCCAGCGCTCGGTGAGAGAGTCCACGATCAGGAGGCCGCGCCCCCGGATCTGGTCGCCATTGGAGTCGGTCCGCATCATCGGGATGACCTTCGAGCGGTCGACGACCCCGACGTGGACCCAGTTCTCGGTGGGCCGGGAGACGATCACGCGGATCGAGGGGAGGCGGCCGTGGTCCACGGCGTTCGAGACCAGCTCCGTGACGACCACCGTGGCGGCGTCGATCTGGTCCTCCAGGCCCCAGGCGGCCAGAGCGGTACGGACGAGCTTGCGGGCAACGGCCGCGCTCTCAGCCTCGCGAGGGAGAGTCGTGTAGTACCCGGGATGCCCTGTAGGGCGGGGCGTAGCGGTCACAGTCATCGACGACCTCAAGGGGTGTGTGAACTGCCTGCGGTGTCCCCAGGCAGCGGACGGCCTCGATTCAGTGAACGACGCTCCGCATGGCCACAGCAGGAAATATGAGCCCGCCGTGCATACGGCCCGACCGGAAATTTCTGTGCGATCCCTGCTCACTGGTGGGGACTCAGTCACTACCGTGGGTACGTGGAGGGGAACGAAAGCCTCAGCAGCGCGATGCAGGAGCGGGGCCTGACTCAGGTCGAGTTGGCCGACGCCGTGAACACGCGGCTGATCTACTCCGGGCACGACGGCACGGTCAGTGACCGGACGATCCGCAACTGGTTGACGGGAAAAACGCGGTGGCCCCACCCTCGGCAGCGCGAGGCGTTAGAGGCAGTATTCGGCTGTACCGCCAGGGAGCTGGGCTTCAGCCCACCGGCGAGACGACGACGAACCTCGAACCCTCCGGAGGACCCTGTGGACCGCAGGAACTTCCTCACCGCCGCCACCGGCACGACCGCCTCCGTGGTGCCCTTCGTGGGTGCTCTTCCCCAGGTCGGCACGTCTGACGTTATCCGGCTCCGCAGCGGGCTGGACGCCCTGATGGAGCTGGACCGCAACAGGGGCGGCCACGAGGGCCTGGAGCGGGCGGCGTTGGCCGGAGCCGCCGAGTGCCTGGAAAAGCAGAAGCTCGGGGCCACCCAGCGCATCCGGCTCCGGCTCTTCTCCGTGGCCGCCGACTACACCGCCACGGCGGCCTGGAGCGCGATCGACGCCCGGCAGATGGACCGGGCCTCCCAGCTCCTCGGCCGGGCCCTGTACCTGGCCGGGATGGCCAAGGATCCCATCGCGGAGATGCGGGTCTGGAACTCCTACGCGATGCTCGCCCACCACCGGGACGAGTACGCCGAAGCGGTCGACGCGGCGTACGCGGCTCAGGGGACGGCTATCGCCCGGCGTCAGCCGTTCTTCGCCTCCCTGGCCCACGCCCGTACGGCCATTGGCCACTCGAACCTCGGCGACCGTCAGGCCGCTATCCGCTCTCTGGGGCACGCTCAAGAGGCTCTGGGCAAGACGGAGACGGGCGAGCCCCGCCCCTCCTGGATCTCCTTCTACGGGCCCTCTGAGCTGCTCGCCATGACCGCCATTGTCCAGGACCGGATCGGGGACTCAGCAGAGGCCGAGGCCGCCTCTCACAAGGCCCTGCGGACCATCCCGAAGGAGTTCCGCAGGAACCGGGCCCTGGCCACGGGCCGGCTCGCTCTGGCCCAGCTCCACCAGCGCGAGATCGATCAGGCGTGCTCCACGGCCGCCACGGTCTTCCCCCTGATGTCCGGCCACCCGATCCCTGGCCGGATGCGCTCCCTGCTCGGTGACTACTACCGCGACTTGATCACTCTTGCGCCAGATGCCTCGGTCGCCCGAGAGTGGGGCGACCGTTACCGCACCGAATGGAGCCGACTGTGAGCGCCGCTGAGCTGGAGATCCGCCGCTTCGGGCATGAGGATCTGCCACAGATCAGGCAGACGATCATCGACCTGCACGCCGCAGCAGCGGGCCCCGACCGGGACGACGACTTCAAGAAGAAGTTCCCCTGGTTCGTGGACCACTGGGGAGGTAACCCCGACTTCGCCTGTGTGATCGCCTACGACGGTGACGAGGCCGTGGGCTTCGCGTACGGGGCTCCTGCCGCTGACGGCCGCGAGTGGTGGCGAGAGCACGTCGACCAGGTCCCGGAGAAGACGCTGACCTTCTCCTACTCCGAGCTGGCCGTCCACCCGAAGAAGCGCAAACAGGGCGTGGCGGACGCTCTCTCGCGCGCCCTCCTGGAGGAGCGCCCCGAGGACCTCGCCGTCCTCCTGGTGGATGTCAAGCACCCCCGCGTACAGGCGCTGTACGAGGACTGGGGCTTCCGGAAGGTCGGCGAGCGTCAGCCCTTCGCGGACTCTCCGTTGTACGCCGTGATGCTTGCCGAGCTTCCCCTGAGGTGAGGGGAGGCCGGTGACTCCAGAGCACGTGCGTTTGTGTCCTCGGCAGCGGGGATGGTCCTGGGTTGGATCCAGTTTCAGATCAACCAGGAGGCCACATATTGCGCGCAGCACCCGGGCAGCACTCCGAACATGCGCACCGAGCACGGGTGCCTTGTCGAGCCGAGCACCCTGGCCGTGATTCTCGGCTATACCGGCTTCGGGATGCTTCTGTTCGGCATCGTTGGTGTCGTGGGGGTAGCAGTGGTTGCAGTCCGCGCTGAGCTGCGCCGATAGCACGAAAATTCCCCCGATCTCCACGAGGGAGAGCGGGGGAATCTTGTGTATCCCGTCAGAGATACGGAGGTTGGGCTGACGTTCGGGATCTTCAGGTCCGCCCAGGAGACGGGACCTGGAGGCCACTTGGCGGCCGAGCCGGTGTACTTCAGCTTCCGCTGGAACTTCTCGTACGAGGCCACATCGGCCTGGCCGAGTTTCGGGCCGGGCCCCTTCTTGTACCAGGGCTGATTCAAAGTCCTGGTGATCATGTGGTGTTGCTGGTCAGGGTAGTCCGATCAGGTCCAGGGGGCGGGTGAAGGGTGTGTAGGAGAGCTCGCGCAGGCCGGCGGGGATGCTGTGGTGCCCGGCGGTGCGAAGGATGCTGATCGCGAAGCTGCGCAGTGTGGCCATGTTCTCCGGTCCGTGCCCGGTGCGGATCTTCGAGGCGTCCTCGCCGAACGTGGTGTCTCTGACGTGGTGCACGGCCTCGATGCCCCATTGCGCGCGGGCGAGTTGGCCGATGGCCTGGGGAGAGGCTGCACGCGCCGTCAGGTCGGTGATGGGGTAGACGGTCTGGCGGGTGCTCTTGCCGGTCTTGAGGTCGGTGCGGTGCCGGTGGATCTTCGCGGCCTGCGCCACGTGCGGGAAGTCCAGCCCGAGACCAGTGACGGTGAGCGTGCGTATCGAGCGGGTCTCACGCCGCCCGTGCCCCGTCTCGCGGTCGTAGCGGCGGGCGGTCACCTCCTTCCTCGGCAGCGACCGCAACGCGTTGTGCAGCGTCGGCTGGTTCCGCTCGACCACCAGCAGGTAGTGCGCCCACTTCGCCTCGACCAGCCACCTGGCGTGGTCACGGTGGGTGTGCAGGGCGTCGGCGGTCACTACGACACCGGACAAGTCGAACGGGGACAGCAGCTTCGTGAAGCCGGTGACCTCGGTGGTCTTGTCCGGCCTCCGCAGCTGGCTGACGGTGCGTCCGCCTTCCAGGACGGCGGAGAGCAGGTGGGCGGGCGGGCCGGTGTCCGTGCGCGAGCCGCGGGGAACCTTGCCGTCCACGGCCAGGTGCCGACTGCCTGCGGGGTTGCATCCGAGCAGGTCGGCAAGCCCGCCGGGACATACGAGAGTCAGGAGACGGCGGATGGTGGAGCTGGACGGTGCGCGGCGCACGCCCAGCGGGCCGGCGGCGCGCACGCCGAGACGGGCTAGTGCGTCCAGAGGCGCGTGACGGGCCCACTGGCCCACGGCCAGATAGGAACGAGCCCCGGCCAGCACCGCGCAGCAGGCGGTGAGCAGGACCGATACCAGCGAATGGCGCCGTCCCCGCTGATCTCGCGGATCGCGAAGAACGGCCAGCCGTTCGGCAACACCGTTCGCGCCGCGCTGGGCGGCGGTGGGCGACTTGGTCAGGCAGACAGTGGCAGACTGGCGGCACATCGAAGCTCCGGGGTGTTCACGAATCGGTCTAACCTGTGTGGCGGAGACCGGTTCGAAGGTCGCTTCCCATCTGCCATGTGATTGTTTCCCGTCGCCGATACTCCAGCTGTAGATCGTGTCGGCATTTGCGGAAGAGGTACCGAAGTCCGTTCATCCCTGTCGGCAGATCCTGCTGTCGCCGCCGGTCATGCCGGTCATGACGGGCACGAAGGCTCACCAGGCGGCCATGGACAGCGGTTGGCGCATCGTTCGATCAGACGGATATCCGGAGGTGGTCCGGCACGTCGTCGGTGAGCCGCTGGACAGCACCCCTGAAGATCCATCCGATGGCTGCCCAGGCCAGCACGGCCGCGAGGATGAAAGCGACCGCGTTGCCCGTCACCGCGGCGACGGTGCTGCCTACGACAGGGCCGAGTGCGTTGGCTCCCCAGATGAACGGCAGCGCGACGCCAGTGACGCGTCCCATCGCGTGCACGGGCGTTGCCTTCTGGATGAGCGTGATGAGGGCGACGTTGGTGAGGGGCCCGGTGAAGCTGGAGATGCTCTGGGACACCACGACGACCGCGAATGCGAACGGCTTGCCACCCAGTGTGGCGGCCGGGAGCAGTATGAACGCGAGGCCGAGGAGCGCGTGTGTCAGTACGAGCGTGCGTCCCATCCCCAACCGCGCGTTGATCCGCCGGGACAGCGCCGCGCCGACGAGGACCGGGGCGCTGCCCAGGCTCAACGCCAGGCCGAACTGCCCTGCGGAGAAGTGGAGGTCCTGGTAGGCGAACACGATGATCATCGCGAGCGTCGACGACACCGCCATGTTGCCGAAGGCCGCCATCAGCGTGAGGGATCGCAGCACGCGGTTGCCGAGGGTCATTGCGACGCTGCCCCGGATGTCCCGGAGCGTGGCGGCGAGGCCTCGCTCAGTGGGCGCCGGCCTGGGCTCCTTCTCGCGGATGAACAGCAGTAGTACGGCGGCGGCGAAGTAGGACAGTGCGTCGGCCGCGAGGGCCCGGGCAGCGCCGGTCAGGCTGACCAGGCCGCCACCGGCCGCCCTGCCCACCGTCATCGCGATCGACTTGCTCAGCTGGGTCTTGACGTTGCCTTCGACGAGGTCGGCGCGGTCGAGTACCTGCGGCATGTACGCCTGGTACGCCAGTTGGAAGACCACGTCGAAGACGCCCTTGAGTAACGCGGCGACGTACAGGTGCGCCAGGGTGAGGTGGCCGAGGACTGCGGCCAGTGGCAGTGAGCCGAGGATGACGCAGCGGGCGATGTTGGCGAACTGCATCAGCGGCCGTCGGCGCAGTCGGTCGGTGAAGACGCCCATGATCGGCGCGAGCAGTACGAACGGCAGCCACTGCAGTGCCACGAGTGCGCCGACCCCGAGGGCGCCGGTACCCAGGACAAGGACCGCCAGCGATGGCAGCGCCACGACGCTGATCTCGCTGCCCAGAAGGCTGATCGACTCCGAGGACCACAGGAAGAGGAATGCGCGGTTGCGGGCCAGGACCGACTTCGGGCGGGTTGCGCCGGTTTCTGGATTTTCGACAGCACTCTGCGTGGAACGCCGCACGATTCCCCCGGGCCAAGATCTGCGATGCGCTAGCAAATAGAAAGCATTTTGCCGTGATCACCTTCCCTGGGGCAAGCGCTTTCTGGCCGTGCTGTCCGGTAATGGAGCCCTTGCAGTCGCAGAATCGCTGCCCTGCAGATCGTGATCTTGCTGGTGAAGGCCGACGCGGGGATCGGTACGGCCACCGTTGATCATCGTGAGTTGTGTGGACAAACGACGAGACGGTGGTCGCAGCATGGATCCCGCCCGATGGCGGGAGGCGTTCGAGGTGGCCATGGGCCAGATCACAGGCAGGTTCCGCCCGGTACGAGCCCCGGCGGCGGCCTTAGGGACGGTTCAGTGGGCCCCGGGCCTGGAGGTCATCTCCAGGTTGGAGTCGATCGCCCGTACCTGGCCAGGAGTGTAAATCTAACGGCGGATCCGACGATCATGAGAGAGACGTCAAGTGACTGATACCGCCGTGGAGTTGGAGACCGTGAAACCTGTCGAGAGTGTCCCGTCCGGGAAGCCTGCGCCCGTGTCCGATGAGCAGCTGGTCGCGATGCCTGTGGAACGGGCCCGGTCGGAGGGACTGCAGTTGACCGGGCAGGGTGTGCTGCTGTAGCAGTTGACCAAGCGGGTCCTGGAATCTGCCCTGGAAGGTGAGATCGCTGATCACCTCGGCTATGAGAAGCACGATGCCGGCGGCCGGGGCAGCGGCAACTCCCGCAACGGGAGCCGGGACAAGACCGTGCTGACCGACGTCGGGCCGGTCGAGGTCAAGGTCCCGCGTGACACCTCGGGCACGTTCGAGCCGCTGATCGTCAGGAAGCGGCAGCGGCGGCTGACCGGAGTCGACGAGATGGTCCTGTCGCTCTCGGTGAAGGGCCTCACCCATGGGGAGATCGCCGCTCACCTGGCCGAGGTCTACGGGGCGGAGGTCTCCAAGCAGACCATCTCCACCATCACCGACAAGGTCATGGACGGCATGGCGGAATGGCAGAGCCGTCCTCTTGACCGCGTTTACCCGGTTTTGTTCGTCGATGCCATCAACGTCAAGATCAGGGACGGGAAGGTCGCGAACCGTCCCATCTACGTGGTGATGGCGGTGACCGTGGACGGCACCCGCGACATCCTGGGCATCTTGGCCGGCGACGGCGGCGAGGGCGCGAAGTACTGGCTGCATGTGTTCACGGAGCTGAAGAACCGCGGGCTGGACGACGTGCTGATGCTGGTCTGCGACGGGCTCAAGGGCCTTCCCGATGCGGTGGAGGCTGTCTGGCCTCGCACAATTGTCCAGACGTGTGGGGTTCACCTGCTGCGGAATTCGTTCCGTTACGCCGCCCGCCAGGACTGGGACAAGGTCGCAGGGGCTCTCAGGCCCGTCTACACCGCACCCAGCGAGGATGCGGCGACGGAGCGGTTCCTGGAGTTCCAGGAAGCGTGGGGCCGGAAGTATCCGGCGATCGTGAAGCTGTGGTCGGACGCCTGGGCCGAGTTCGTGCCCTTCCTCTCCTTCGACGTCGAGATCCGCAAGGTCATCTGCAGCACGAACGCGATCGAAAGCGTAAACGCCCGCATCCGCAGGTCCGTCCGCGCCTGTGGCCACTTCCCCAACGAAGCCGCCGCCCTCGAGTGCATGGCGCTGATGAGCCTGGACCCGACGGGCAAGGGCCGCAAAAGGTGGACCATGCGCTGGAAAGCACCCCTGAACGCGTTCCAAATCGCCTTCGAAGGCCGCCTGACCCCGAGCAACAACTGACCACTCAACAACCAAGATCAGCCCTTAAATTGACACACCCGAAGCCTTGAGCTGGGAGAACGCTGGTTGACGGTGTGTTCGGGGTAGGCGTCCTTCTACTGTGGTGGGTGGAGTAAGGCGCGTCGATGGTGTCGTTGATCGAGGAGTTGGAGGCGCGGGAGGCCGCGGCCCGTGTCCGGGTGGAGGAACTCAAGCCGGAGATAGCCGAGTTGACATCACGGTTGGCGGGTGAGCGTGAGGTGTGGTCGCGGCTGCGGGTGACGCGTGAGACGGTGGCCCAGGTGCTCGCCGAGCTGTCCGGGCAGGACGTGGCTGAGACTGCGCCGTCGCGGGAGCCGGTGGCGGCGGTGGAGCCCGAGGTGCGGACCGCGGAAATGGCCGACATGCTCTCTCAGGCCGCTCGGTGATCATCGCCCCCGGCTACGGCATGGCCGTAGCCCAGGCCCAGCATCCTGTCGCGGAACTGACGCGGCAGTTGCGGGGGCGGGGCGCCGAGGTTCGCTTCAGTGCCGATCTCGTCACCGGGCGCCCGCCCGGTCAGATGAACGTCCTGATGAGCCCCGGCAGTTGTGGACCGGCTCCCGCAGTATGCCGCGTACTGGTGCCCGCACCATGCGCTCGCAGCCACACTGATCTGGCACGACCGGTGATCGGCGGCGACAACGGTGAGCGAAACGCCTGCTTCAGCGCGCTGTTGTCACGCAAGGGTGGCGCGCGCCGCACATCGGCCCAACTGCGCGCTTCTTTCGTCAACGCCGGGCGACAGGGACGAGGCCGCGGAGCTGCCCGCCCGTCGACAGGTCCGCTCGCAGAGTGATGTTCGGATGCGGGGGAGCGGGCACGAACAGGGTCCGGCCCTGTCGATGGGCGGAGACGGCGCCGTCGAGCGTGAGCGCGGTGACGGCGCGGCTGCCGGCGGCCAGGACGTACCACTTGCTCTTCGATGACCGCCAGCTGGTGGCGGCCGCCACGTGCTGGCCGAAGCGGGTGCACGCCGCGGACGACCGCTCGCGGGAGACGACCCGTGCGGTCTCGTCCGGCTCGTCCCCGGACGTCCGCAGGGTCACCACCGCTTCGCCCGGGCCGCGCCAGCTGCTGGTGCGGGCGCAGGTCCACACGGCGTGGCCGCCTCCGTCCGGCAGGTCCTGTTCGGCGAAGTCCCAGGCGTTGACGGCGCGGACACCGGTGTCGCGGAGTTCTCCGAGAGCGCAGGCATGACGGGACCAGGCCAGTAGTGCGGCGGGGCCGGTCGCTTCCCGGGGCCGGCGTGCGGGTGGTGAGCCGTGTCCGGGCAGCGGGGTGTAGGTGAGGTGGACCGGGGTCAGGTCGCCCACCCCGGCGAGCAGGAACGCGTGGTGTTCGGCGATCCTTTCCGAGGACCGCAGTTGAAGGACTGGTCCGCTGTCGCAGCCCCCGGCCCGGGGCAGCACCGGAACGGTGCGCGTGACGCCCTCGCCCGACACGTCCAGTGGACGCGCCAGGGTGTCGGGTCGCAGCAGGTCCCGGGTCTGTGTCTGCGCGATCCACGGGGCGATCAGGTAACGCACGCCCGTGCGGTCGAAGGTGAGGGCCACGGCCGCCGAGGTCGTCACGTCGGCATCTTCGACGCGTGCCACGGTCAGAGACCTCGGCACACCAGGACTCCGGCCCGAGGACACCGGCTCGCTGTAACGGGCCAGCCGCTGACCGTCGTAGAAGAGGACCACGGCCTGTCGCTGTACGTTCCCCGCGTACAGGAGCTGCGGTGCCGCGGTGGGCGGGACGGTGGATGTGGCGCGCGACGCGGTGACGTGTGTGCCATGTGGTGGCCGCGCCCAGGTGTTCAGAGCACGGTCGAGCAGGTCTTGGTCCTGGACGCGGGAACCGCGCGCGGGCCAGGCCGTGAAGTCGACGCGCGAGGTGTTGTCCCACAGGCCGGCCGGGACGCGGCTGAGATCGGTGGCCCGCAGTACGGGATCGGTGGTGCCGGACGGGAGGTGGGGCCGCGACGAGTCCTCTTGCGGCGTACTCATCACCGCCGCCACCGCGGCCAGGAGGGCCAGAACCGCCACGCCCCCGGCACGCGTCCTTCGACGGCGCCGCAGCAGGTCGGTGGGGCTGGCCTGAAGGGCGCAGGCGTCGAACTCCTGAAGCACCGACGGCCCTGGTAGCGCCTGCGCCGCGACAACGCGGGCCTCCCGAAGGGCCGTTGCGGTGTCGTCCACGCCGGCCTCGGCGAGCACGTCGGCAGTGGCGTTGTCGGGCATGCCGTGCAGACGGAGCACGAAGGCGGCCCGGGCGGGCGCGGACAGTTCCGCCAGCGCCTGGGTGAAGGCCAGTTCGTCCACGCTGCCCGAACGCGGGAACAACCGCAGTCCCAGCACCAGCGGCAGACGGGGAAGCAGGGCGCGCGGCGGGACCAGCCGGGCCGGCCACCCGGCAGGCCGCCGGCCGTGGGCCAGGGCGTCTTGCACCACGGTCACGAGGTAGGAGCGTTCCAGGGCCGCCCGCTCCCGGTTCTCCAGGCGCGGCGGAGGAACGGCCGGAGCGACGCGTGCCGGGCGAGCGGCGCGCAGGGCCCGCTGGACAACGGAGTGCGCGACAAGGACGCGGCGGTGCCGGCCGAGGGAGACGGGCAGCACGACATGTGCCAGGCGGACCAGATCGCCGTAATGCTCGATCAGGGTCCTTTCGGCCTCCAGGATTCCGTCTCTGGAGTGCTCGGCCGGGTTCCGAAGGGAGCGAAGGCTCATGGAGCGGGCGGCTTTCGTCGAGGGACGCGCGGGGATACCCCCCGTCAAACGAGTGAATGACCTTCAGGTCACTCGGGTGGCGGTACCGCCCGCGTGCACGCCCCTCCTGGTCAGCTTCCAGGAGGTACGTCCGGCCGCGGAAGGTCCGTGTCTCCTTGGGCGGGGAGACCAGTGCCACGGCGCCGTCGGGGCCGTAGCGCCAGGGCAGTCCGCCCTCGGAGACCTGGGTGCCGACCCCGGCCGGGGTGTAGAAAGCGGGAATGCCGGTGCCGCCGGCGCGCAGCCGTTCGGCGAGGGTGCCCTGCGGGGTGAGCTCCACTTCCCGTTCACCGGCGAGGTACTGGCGGGCGAACTCCTTGTTCTCGCCCACGTAGGAGCCGGTCACCCGGGCGATGCGGCCGGCCGCCAGCAGGATGCCGAACCCCCGGCCGTCCACGCCGCAGTTGTTGGAGACCACACGCAGGCCTCCGGCGCCCTGGGCGTACAGGGCGTGGATGAGGACGGTGGGGATGCCGCACAGCCCGAAGCCGCCCACCGCCAGCGACGCCCCTTCCGGAATGTCGGCGACCGCGTCGGCGGCCGAGGTCATGACCTTGTCCACGTTGTGCATGCCTTTATCCCGGTGCCGGGCACCGGGGTCTGCCAGAGGCAGGTTGTTCAGGGAGCGGAGGCATCAGGTCGGGGAGAGCCGTTGCTCCGGCCCGCCCCCACGACAAGTACGGGGGTCATCGCCTGCGGCGGGCTGATGGCAGACGGGTTGGGGCGACGCCCTCGACGACGCTGTTGCTTGATGGTGCCGATGCTCTCGACCGTCATGGTGACGGTGTCGCCGGGGACGAGCGGCGGAGGTTCGGAGGTGCCGTTGCGGCCCCAGAGTTCGGCCAGGCAGCCGCCGTTGCCGCAGGTGCCGGAGCCCAGGACGTCGCCGGGGCGGATCCAGGTGCCGCGGGAGGCGTACGCCGCCATCTCCTCGAACGTCCAGGCCATGTTGGCCAGTCGGTCCTGGCCGACGGTCTCGCCGTTGACCTGGACGGTCAGGGCGAGGTCGAGGAAGCCTTCCGGGTTGCGGTGGGGTTCGAGTTCGTCGGCGGTGACGAGCCAGGGGCCGAGGGTGGTTGCCGTGTCCTTGGCCTTGGCCGGGCCGAGTTTGACCTTCATCTCGCGGCCCTGGAGGTCGCGGGCGGACCAGTCGTTGAGGATCGTGTAGCCGAGGATGTGGTCGTGTGCCTGCTCGGGGGTCAGGTCCCGGCCGGCCTTGCCGATGACGGCGGCCACTTCGAGTTCGAAGTCGAAGCGTGCGCAACCCGGCGGTACCGGCACGTCGTCGTGGGCGCCGATCACCGCGTACGGGTTGGTGAAGTAGAACGCAGGGGCTTCGTACCACTCGTCGGGGACGGTGTCGCCGTATCCCTGGGCGATGCCCGCGACATGGCTCTCGAAGGTCATGTAGTCGCGTACGGTCGGCGGTTGCAGCGGTGGCAGCAGCCGTACGTCGGTCAGGGGCAGCGGCAGGGAGCCGGTCAGGGCGCGTTCGCCCGCAGCGCGCAGGGGCTGCTCGCCCTCCATGATCAGATCCAGTAGTTCGACGGGGTGCTCGAACGGGTGGATCTGGTCGCCGGCAACGGTCCCCGGCTGCCGTTTCCCGTTGTGGAAGAAGGTCGCGAACCTCATGCCGGGATCCCCTCCGCCTCGGCCGGCCGCATGCCGCTGGGCCGGAAGCCGACGAAGACGGCGGCGATCACAGCGGCGGACAGACAGGCGACGGCGGTGAGGATCAGTGCGTTGTTGTAGCCGTGGGCAAGTGCCTCCGTGGTGTAGGGGGCGAGCTTGGCGCTGAGCGGACCGAGGTCGGCGGTGTGCAGGGCGATCGGGCCGCCCTCGTGCAGGACGGCGGAGGCGATGCCGTGTTCCTTGGGGGTCAGGCCCGCGTCGGCGAGGCTGCCGGTGAGCTGACTTGTGGCCATGCCGAGGGCGACGGCGCCGACGATGGCGGGGCCGAGGGTCTGGCCGAGGTCGCGGACCAGGCTGGTGGTGGCGCTGGCCATGCCGGTCAGGGTGGGAGGTACGACGTTGACGGCGGCGGCGGTGAGGGCGGCGACGACCAGACCGAAGCCGACACCGTTGAGCACCAGCGGCCCGAGCAGGGGCACCAGGCCGGTCTCGTCGATCGGCACCGCCCGCAGCCACAGTTGGGCCACGGCCAGTGAGACGAACCCGGTGACGAGCATGGGGCCGGGGCCCACCCGGTGCAGGAGGCGGACCAGCAGCGGCCAGATGAACGGGGTGATGCCTTGGACGATCACGAAGGGCACCGCGGCCTGGAAGGGGCTCTGGTGCTGGATGACGCCCAGGCGGATGCTCAGGTCGTACGCGCCGCCGAGGAAGCCGAACATGCCGATCACCGCCATCGCGGCCGATGCGGCGAAGGCCGGAATGCGGAACAGTTCCAGGCGCAGCATCGGGGCCGCGCTGCGGTTCTCCACCAGCACGAACGCGGCGAGGAACACGGCGAAGGCGACGAAGGACGCGACGACGGGTGCCGAGCCCCAGCCGTCGGAGGGGCCTTGGATGATGCCGTACAGCAGGGCGAGCATGGCCACGGCGATGGTGATCTGGCCCGGCCAGTCGAGCGAGCGACCTTCGGGGGCGCTGGACTCGGTGGCCAGCAGCCAGGCACCCACCGCGGTGATCACGGCGAGCACGCCGGTCACGCCGAACGCCCACTGGAAGGAGACGTGCTCGACGATTCCGCCGGACATCAGCGGGGCGATCAGGGCACCCAGCGACAGGGCCGTGGTCCAGGAGGCCAGCCCCTTGGCTCGTGCGGCCGGTGTCGGCGTGCCGGCGATGATCATCGACAGGGAGGCGGGGAAGAGCGCGGCGGCCCCGATGCCGGAGATCGCCTGACCGGTGATCAGCTGGGCTGCCGAGTCGGAGGTGGCGGACACCAGATAGCCGGCGGCGGACAGCAGCGCCGCGCCCACCACCAGTTTCTTACGGCCGTACAGGTCGCCCACGACGCCGAAGGTCAGCGCGAGGACGGCGGCGGGCACCAGGAAGGCGTCACTGATCCAGGTCAGTTCTCCGCCTGATGTCTGGAGGGTGCGCTGCATGACGCCGTTGATCGCGGCGGGCAGGACCAGGCCGATCTGGGCCAGGCAGACGGCCAGACAGGCGGCGATGATCGTGCCGGTGTGGCGTGCCGGAGCGGCCGATGCGGCATCGGACGACGGGGCGGCGGGTGGGTCGTAGGCAGGGGTGGAGACCATGTCTCCTCCTTGGAAGGGTTGGCGGGACGTACGGCCCGGGGGATGGCGGGGAGCTGGGCGCATCGGGAGGGGCGGTGCGCCGGCCGCCGAGGGAGTGGGGCATCGTCAGGCGGGCGCGGGCGGGGCGTCGTCAGACGCGGGGGCAGAGCTCGGCCATGCAGCCGAACAGCCCGGGGCCGTCGAGTGGGGGCAGGGTGGGGTCGAGCTCCCGGTAGACGGTGTGCACGTTGACGGCGAGGCGTTCGCTCTCGTGCAGGTCGGCGAAGCGGCCGAGGCGGATGTCGAGCGCCGCGTCCATGACCGGCATGCCGGCGGTGAAGCGGGCGGTGGCCTGCTCATGGACGTGTTCGAGGTAGTCGCGGATCTCACGGACCGTCTGCTTGGTGGTGACGGGGCCGTGGCCGGGCACGACGATGTCCGCGTCGAGGCCCAGCAGCAGATCGCAGGCGGCGAGCCAGCGGGCGAAGGGGCCGTGCCAGACGATCGGCGCCGCCCCGGCGAAGACGATGTCGCCGGTGTAGACCGTGCGGGCCTGCGGCACGTGCACGATCGTGTCCCCGGCGCTGTGCGCGGGGCCCACGTCGATGAGGCGGACCTCGGTCCCGCCGATGTCCAGGACTGTCTCGCCGTCGAAGATCCGGTTCGGGAAGGCGGGTTCGATGCCGGTGTAGTCGAAGCGGCCGAAGATCCGTTGCGCGAAGTGTCCGGCAGGGCTGTCCATGCCGGTCAGTGCCAGCATCTCGGCCGGACCCACCTGACGCATGTCCGCCACGGACCCGCGGGCCGCGATGATCTCGGCGTGGGCCACGAGCTGATTGCCGAACCAGTGGTCGCCGTTGCCATGGGTGTTGACCACGGTGGCGATCGGCGCGGTGGCGGTCAGTGGCGTCAGCGCGTCGAGCATGTTCTTGGTCAGCCGCAGGTCGTAGAGGGTGTCGACGAGCAGTGACTCGCCCCGGCCGGTGATCAGCCCGGCGTTGCTCATGCCCCATCCGGACTCGCCCGCGATCCAGGCGTAACAGCCGTGTCCGAGCTCGACACAGCCTGTTCGGGATGCCACGGAAGCCACGTTGCCTCCTGTTCTTGCCCCGCACCAGATGGCGAGACTTGAGTACATTGCTGGACTGGGGTCCATCAATGGCCGCTAATCTAAGAAGGTGGTGGGGTGGCGTCAATACCCCTGCGGCCATGTGCTGTACTGACGGCCATGAAGATCCCGGAGGCAGGAGGCGAATTGGTGTCCACGCCCGCAGCACCGCCCGCCGGACGTCGGGAACGCAAGCGGCAGCAGGTGCGCGACCGGCTCTACACCGCGGCGCTGCACTTGTTCGTCACCCAGGGGTACGAGGCGACGACCATGGACCAGGTCGCCGAAACCGCCGACGTCGCCCGGGCCACCGTCTTCAACCACTTCTCACAGAAGGTCGGGTTCCTCGAGGAATGGGGAGTCCGCCGCCGCGCCCGCGTCAACGAGATCCTCGGCTCCCAGCACGCCGAGGACCTGCCGGTCGGAGAGCGGCTGCGCCGTTACCTGAAGGAGATGGCCGACCTCAACGTCGCCTCCCGCGCCGAGACCACCGTCCTGATGGACGCCTCCGCGCGGTACGGCAGCCTTCTGCAGGATCGGTCTCTGGAAATCGAACTCGCCAGGATCGTCGAGCAAGGGCGGCAACCTGGGGAGATCGGGGCCGGCGTCGACTGCGATCAGGCCGGCCAACTGTTGGCTGCCTGCTACTTCTCGACGATCCTGCGCTGGATCCGCGAGGAACCGGCCCCCTTCGACCTGCACGAGCGCCTCGCCGGGGCGCTCGACATCATCTTGCTGGGCCTTCTTGCCGACGAAACACATGCCGGGGAACCCTGACGGTTCTCCTCGCCGCCGCCTTGAGGCAGAAGGCCTGTGGGCCCGTCGGTCAAGCAAGCTCATGGCTCCTGGTTGATCGTTCTGCGGAGAGAACAGAAATGATCACGCAGGACCCGGGCAGGGGGCTTTTGGGCGGTGCCTGGTGGGTCCTTGGAGCGCGAAGAGACCCACCTCGATGCTGCTCACCGGGAACTGCAGGAAGAACTCGGGGTGATCAACGTTAAGGTCGGGCCTGAGGTGGCGGTCCGGACCAAAGACCACCTTGTCGGAGGCCAGGCGGCCCGGCAGGTAGAGAAATACTTCGTGGCGGTCGTGGACGCCGTAGCGGTCGACCCGGCCCGGGCCCAGCCAGCCTGACGACATCCGCGCTTGGCAGTGGTGGGGTCTGCATGAGATGCAGGAGACTAGTCAGACGATCTATCCGCTCGGCCTTGCGAAACTCATCATCGACTACCTCCGAAGCGGTGCGCCCACCACACCGATCGAGCTGGCGGGGCAGGCGCTCTGAGTTGCCGTCGGCCTGCCCAGCAGAACGAGTAGGCATGGTGCCTGATCATGGTCACGACTCGGTCACCTGTGGCACACCCGTACGTGGGCCTGGCTATGGACGAACTGCGTACCACCGGACGCGAGGCGGACGCCGAGGTTTTGACCCATGTCGCCCCGGCCCACAGCTCCACACCGCATCGACTTCGCCTAAACGCCACGATGCACCGTCAGAGGTCACACCGCTGCATTGCGCATTACAGACTCAGAAATCGTCTTTACCTTCGCGTGGGCTCGCTGTTCGGCGATGAAGGAAAGAACTATGGCGGCGGAGCCCAGCAAGATTGATGCGGAAGTCCCTGCTATGCAAAGCATGCCATTAGTGGGGCCAAGTCGTTCACTTGACGTTGTGGCCACGGACTGGATCAGGGCAATGGTCACGCTCCCTACATAAACGACGCCTATCATAACTCGTATGCAAACATTTGCCATCGCTCCGTGGCGGTGGCGTGCTATTTCAGACTCCCAGTGCGTCACGGGGAAACCCGCCTTCCTGGCCACCTCGCGCTCCAATGCCGCCTGGTAGCCTCCCAGTGACAGTGCCTCCGTGTTCAAGAAGAGCAGGTAGACGATCAGGAAGGAAAGCGAGAAAGGTAAGCCTATAAGGAGGTACAATTTTCCTGAATTGATGGCTACCGACATGCCGATGGAGATAAGCACGACCGAACTGGCGAGTATCTTTTCGCCTAGCAGGAGATAAGCCGTGAGACGCTCGGAGGCGGCCCGGCATTCCTCTAATAGGCCCGTTATGACTTGTTCATCTTGCGTCATGGCGGCTTCCTGGAACGAGGATTGCGAAGGGATGGGGGCGCTGATATTTCGGCACTTGGTGCCTGCGACAAGGATGGACCCATCGCCTTTGATCGTCGCGAAAACAGCGGGGCGCATAGGGGCGCGAGGTAGTGAAAATCCGTAGGTGCCATGCCGCCACGCGGTGCCGATATGGCTGTCCGTGGCAATGGGTCGGATGTTCCGTCAGGGGCTCACCCGTCGCTACGGGCGCAATGAGGGTTTTCAGCGGTGCTGCTCCAGGGTGAGGACGGCCTTGGCGATTGACGTCATGCAGTTCGGGCTGCATCGGGCTCTGCGGAAGATTCGCTAGGATTTGAGGCGGGCGATTCCTCGTTCGACGGGTGCGCGAGCGGCAGATAGCGCTCGGTTGACCGTCCGCTTGGTCGTGGTGAGTTCGCCTTGGGGCGGTCGGCGTTTGGGGGTGGTGACCCACTCGCCCGCGCCGATGTAGGCCATGTGGGCGAGGACGGGGACGCCTTGGCGCTCGCAGATCCTGATGATCTTGTGGGTGCGGGCGGCGGTCAGGTCGTGTGTGCGGCCGGGCAGGGCGGGTGAGAGCCACAGCGTGCGACCGGCCGGGTCCGTGATGACCTGCACGTTCACACCGTGCCGCTTGTGCTTCGTCGAATAGTCCGCGCGCCCGTCGCCGACCCGATCGCACTCGGCGAGCGTGCCGTCCACGAGAACGTAGTCGGGGTCTGCCTCGCGCAGGACCTTCAGCAGGCCCGGCGCCATGTCGGCCAGGTGCTCGACGACGGTGGTGACGTACGCGTGGGCGGTGAGAGCTGCCCCGATGCCTGCACCGCCCACCAGCGGCCGCCTGCAATGGACCGACGTCCCCACACTCCTGCGCGCCCGCCTCGAAGACGCCCTGGGCGCGCCCGTCACCGACGCGGTCAGCCCCGCCGGTGGCTTCGCTCACTGGCCACTGGCACCGCAACGTCCGCAGTCCCGAGCCCCCTGGCGCCCCGGGACTGCACGCCTACCAGCACCGCGCAGCGGCCGCCGGTCTGGCTCTCCTTGGCCACCGTCTGAGCTGAAACAGCGGCTGTCTCACGCTCGTGTCAGTGGCTGGTCGGCTCGTGTCAGTGAGGGATTGTCATGAATTCCTGAAGACCCGCCTCAGCGGGCGGGTTGCAGGGTGGGGTTGAGGGTGAGGCGGTTGTCGGTGGGGTGGTGGCCTTCGGGGCTGAATGGCGGGACCGTTGCGGGAAGGCAGTCGGCGATGAGCAGGCAGTCGTGCTGGCGGTCTTCGGCGGTGGCCGCGACAAGCGGTTCGCCGTCGGGGGCCCAGATGCCGGAGTTGCCCTGGTACTGCCAGGCGCCGGCGGGGACCTGTTCCCAGCCGCGGCGGTTGGCGTAGGCGATGAACAGGCGCCAGATGCTGGCCATGGCGGGGATGATGTGGCGGGTGGCGTCCTGGTAGGGGACCTGGCTCATGGTGCCGTCGGCGAGGCGGAAGTGTCCGTCAGCCGCAGTAGGCCCGAGGACGACCTGCGCGCCCTGTCCGGCCAGGTACTGGTACAGCGGCGGGACCTCGCATTCATAGCAGTTGAGCACCCCTACTCCGATCCCGTTCATGGTGACCACGGGCGGCAGTTCCTGCCCGAAGGAGTAGTTGCGCCGCTCGGCGGCCCCGTACAGGTGGGTCTTGCGGTAGTTCGCCGCCACCAGCCCATCCGCAGTGATCACGCTGATCGAGTCGTAGAAGTCGGTCCCGTCGCGTTCGGGGTAGGGCAGGACCACCGCCAGGGCGTTCTCCTTGGCCGCCAGTCGGGCGCGCTCGACCGAGGGGCCCTCGCGGTGCTCGGCCAACTCGCGGCACTCCCGGGGGCCGATGGCGTAGCCGGTGGGGTATTTCTCCGGGAACACCACCACCTGGCAGCCGTAGTCCGCCGCCAGCGCGGTCACCTCGGCCAGCCGCTTGAGGTTCTGCTCCACTGCCTCGCGGCTGCCGACCGGGCCCTGGCCCTGGTACAGGGCCACCCGCAGTCCTTCGCCGACAGCGGGCGCGGTGCGCGAAGCGGAACGGAACACGACACGGACAGGCTCGGGCATCAACGGGAGGTCCCTTGGTGAAGGGCGGTCCAGATGACCGCCACCCCAGCAAGAACGATTGACCACGCCGCCAGACACCAAGATCCTCGTCCCGCTACCTCACCGGTCTCCCGGCCCGCTACGACGTACCGCGGCGCGCGACTCCGCGGACGTCCGTTCCGGCAGGGTGTAGAGCGCGCCGTGCGGCTTGACGTACGGCATGTTCGGCATCGGCCGGTTTTTTGGCGGCAGGGACATGGACGGGGTCCGCGATGCTGGGGATCGGGCGGGTACGGTGTTTCGCCGTTGTCGCCGGAAGGCTCTGTGTCGGCAGTGCTGGCAGGGGAGCGTCAGAAATACTGCTGCACATGAATGATTCCCCATCCACCGGAAAGTTCGGTCTGTCGCGACGGCTGGTTCCCATGACCGGCCGTGACCCGGAAGAGCACGGGCGGACCGCCTCGCCGCTGGAGCTGTTGTTCGACCTGACGTTCGTGGTCGCCGTCGGCACGGCGGCGTTCCAGTTCGCCGAGATGGTCGCCGAGGGGCATGCCGGCCAGGCGGGCATCGCGTTCGTACTGGCGATGTTCGCGATCAGCATCGCCTGGATCAGCTTCAGCTGGTTCTCCTCTGCCTTCGCCACCGACGACTGGCTCTACCGGGCCATGACGATGCTGCAGATGACCGGCGTCGTCGTGTTCTCGCTCGGCCTGCCCGCCATGTTCCACTCCGTCGAGGAGGGCGGCCACCTCGAACTGCGTGCCATGGTCGTCGGCTACGTCGTGATGCGGATCGCGATGGTGCTCCAGTGGTGGCGCGCCGCCCGGCAGTCCCCGTCGTTCCACGACGTCGGCATGGCCAACATCCGCTGGACGGTGATCGTCCAGGCCGGCTGGATCGTCGTGGCCTTCGTCCACGTGCCGATCGCCGTCGCCTTTGTCGCGTTCGGTGTCCTGGGCGCCCTCGAACTCGTCCTGCCGGTGCTGACACAGGGCTCCGCGGGTGGCACGCCCTGGCACCCGCACCACGTCGCCGAACGGTACGGGCTCTTCGCGATCATCGTCCTCGGTGAGGGTGTCGTCGGTACGGTCGCTTCCTCCGGCGACCTCCTGGGCGGCGGGGAGGGCACGCACTGGAGCTGGAACGCCATCGCCGTCGTCATTGCCGGTGTGGGCCTGACCTTCGGCATGTGGTGGATGTATTTCCTGACGCCGTTCGGCGACATCCTGGTGCACCGCCGCGGCCGCGGATACCTCTTCGGCTACGGCCACATCCCCCTGTTCATCGGGGTCGCCGGTGCCGGCGCCGGGCTGCACGTAGCAGGGCTGTACATGGAACATCACGCCAAAATCTCCGGCACTGCCGTAGTCCTCGCCCTCGCCGTCCCGGTCGGCCTCTACATGCTGATGATCTACCTCCTGCACACCCTGCTGCTGTCCACGGCCGACCGCTTCCACATCCTTCTGATCGCCCTCACCACCGCCGTACTGCTCACGGCAGTCCTCCTGGCCGCCGCCGGCGTGGCCATCGCGGTGTGCCTGCTCGTGGTCATGCTCGCGCCGTTTGTCACCGTGATCGGCTACGAGACGATCGGCCATCGCCACCAACAGCAGATGCTTGAAGAGCTCGGTACGCAGTAGGCATCGGCGGGCAGGCGGCGACGGTGTTGGGCCACTGCTTGCGTGCTGTCTGGCGGGTGTGCCCTGTGGTCGGGCGCGGGTCCGGGTATCGGGACGTTTCTTCGCGGGTTCTGGGTCGTTGCGGTAGGCATGGAATCGAAGAACGACGCTGGCGGGGTCGTCGTGCTCAGTGCCTGTTGGCTCATGGCCGACGCTTCGGCGGGGTGCCGGTCCGGCTGCCCGCGGTGTGGTGTCGGGACCGGGGTGTTCGGTGGGGGCGGGCAGCGGGCCGGGGTGGGATCGCCCGGAACGTGACGGTGGCGGTGGCGGCTGTGGTGGTGCTTGCGGTGCTGGCGTCCACTCTCGCGTCGGCGGGGCCGTGAACTCTGAGGTGAGTGTCCTGGACGGTCATGGCCGGCAGTGGATCCAGTGCTTCTCGCGGGCGCGGTGACGGGTGGTGTGGCCTGGGGGTGTTCACGAGTGGGGCTGGCCTGCGGCGTCCAGGCCTGGTGGAGATCGCTTCCCATCTCGAGGGTGATCGTTTCCCGCGTGTCACGCCGGTGGAGAGGTCCCTCCAGGCTTGAGTGTGCAGTCAGGCGGTTCGTCTGGTTCTACAGGTCGGCTACGAGAAGCCGGTAGCCGCCATCGAGTGCTTCGCGGTCGAGCAGGTCGGCGTGACGCTGGTGCCATCGGCCGGAGGACAGGTCGTCGGACAGCCGGGCCAAACCTGGCCGGACGACTTCGTCGTTGATCTGGGCGAACAGCGAGATACTGGCCCGCACTTGCGGATCGAGGTATGCCTCGGGCCGGCGCCAGTAGGCGGCGAGGAATCCGTCGGTGCAGTCGTGCGGGACGGGGACGGTCTCGATGCGGGCGCCTCCCAGCAGCGTTACCAGGCGGTCGACCGCGACGGCTCGTGTGTCGTCGAACGCGGCTGCTTCGGGCAGGTACTCCTCCAGCAGCCAGAACCTGCGGTTGATATCGGGGTCGAAGGTGAGGATGACGATCCGCTGCCGGGCGATGCGGAGGAGTTCGCCGATGCCGGCTTCCAGGTCGCTCCAGTGGTGCACGGTCAGGAGGGCCATCGCCGCGTCGGCCGAGTCGTCGGCGAGAGGGATCGACTCCGCAGATGCTTCCAGGGCCGGCGTGGATCCGGCCGGGCGCTGGTCGATCATCACCGAGCTGGGTTCTACGGCCAGCACCGTCTGCGGTGGTTCGTAGGAGCCGGTGCCGGCTCCTACGTTGATCACGGTGGCAGCATCGCCGAGGGCTTGATGGATCCTGGCGGCGATTCGGGGATCCGGTCGCCGGGTGGAAGCGTAGGTCGCACCGATGCTGTTGTAAGTCGCCACAGCGTGCAGTATGCGCTTCCCACCACAACCGTGGAAGGCGAAGGCTGTCTGCCGTCATGAGGCGGGAACACCTGCTTGTGCCCGTTGATCCGGTTCAGAGACCCTGAGCTCTGACAGATGTGAGCGGGCAGGACAGAGGGTGCAGGGTGGAACTGATCAGCCTTTCGGATGGCGACAACAGCTTTCGGGTGCGTGTGCTGGGGCGTAGGTCGCCGGGCGTGCTGCATCTTCACGACCAGCTCGACGCAGAGGTCATTGTGACCAGCAGCTTCGTCGGCGGTCGGCTGGCCATGTCCCTGTTCCCTTCCGACCTGGAGGAGTGGTCCCGTGCTCTGGACCTGCTTGCTGCCGGTCAGGACATCTGCTGGAGGGACGACGACCACAGCCCCGAGATCAAGATTCAGCCGTACAGCGAGGAGCATGAGACTGTCGCTGTCCGTGTAGAAGATCTGGGCAGTTCGTGCGTCTCCGTGTTCCTTCCCATGAGTCTTGAAGAGGGCTGGATCGACAAGCAGCGCAAGCTACTCGGGCAGGTGCTGCAGGAGTGGCCGAGCCAAGTGCTGGAGTCTTCACCGGGTGCCTATGAGTGGCGGCGCTGAACTGCGGCCAGGCGCCGCCAGCAAATGAGTGCGCATCCGAGGGTGAGGAAGGCTTCGTGGATGTCGTCGCGTATCTTCCATCGGATCCGCAGTCGGCGGAATCAGTGCAGGTGGGCGAACGCGCGCTCCACGACCCAGCGTTGGGTGCCCAGGCCGGAGCCGTGATCGGTGCCGCGTCGTGCGATCAACGGCTTCACGCCGAGGTCCCAGACGAGACGGCGGTACTTGTCGTGGTCGTAGCCGCGGTCGGCCAGTAGTACGTCCGGGCGGCGCCGGGGCCGGCCACGCTTGCTCCGCACGGACGGCACGGCCTGGAGGAGTGGGATCAGCTGAGTGACGTCGTTGCGGTTGCCGCCAGTCAGGGTGGCGGCGAGCGGAAGGCCGGTGGCGTCGGTGATCAGGTGATGCTTACTGCCCGTCCTGCCCCGGTCGACGGGGCTTCGCCCGGTCTTGGAGCCTCCTTTGCTGACCTTTTCGGCGTGATGTCGTTGAGGGCTGACGATGCGTCATCGTCGCGGTATGCCGGTTGTGTGAGATATTCGCAGGGTGGTGGGCTGACGCCTGAACGGCAGGCGTTTCGCGAGCGGATCCGGATGGAGGCCGCGGAGCGATTCGCTGCTGGTGCCTCCAACGCCGAGGTCGCCAAGGACTTACGGGTGAGTGTGCGCTCGGTGCAGCGCTGGCGCCGGGCCTGGCACGACGTCGGCACCGAGGGACTGCGGTCTGCCGGGCCGGTGTCACGGCCCAAGCTGAGTGAGGCCCTGTTCACCGTGCTCGAGCAGGAGCTCGCCAAGGGTCCCGTCGCGCACGGATGGCCGGACCAGACATGGACGCTGGTGCGCATAAAGACGTTGATCGGGCGCAGGTTCCACAAGAGCATGACGCTGTCGGCGATCGCGTAGATGCTGCACCGGCATGGTTTCAGCCACCAGGTCCCGGCCCGCCGAGCGGTCGAGTGCGACGAGGAGGCCGTGGCGGGCTGGGTGAAGGGGACCTGGCCGCAGGTGGATGGTCCGTGGCGGCGCTCGACACCTGGCTGTGCTTCGAAGACGAAGCCGGCTTCTCGATGGCGCCGCCCACCAGCCGCACCTGGGCCAGGCGCGGACACACACCCCTCATCCGGGTCCGGGGACGATCCCAGCGCCGCTTCTCCATCGCTGCTCTGGCCTGCTACAAGCGAGGCGAACGCTCACGGCTGATCTACCGGCCCAGGCGGCACGTCGTTCACAAGCGGGGCGGCAGACGCAGCTTCACCTGGACCGACTACCGCGACCTGCTTATCGCCGCCCACCAGCAACTCGACGCACCCATTGTGCTCGTGTGGGACAACCTCAACGTTCACAAGGACCGCCGGTTGCGGGAGTTCGTTGACACCCACGACTGGATCACCTGCTACTTCCTGTCGGCCTACGCACCCGACCTCAACCCCGTCGAAGGCATCTGGTCACTACTGCGGCGCAGCAGCCAGGCCAACACCGCCTTCACCGACCCCGACCACCTTTACAAGGCCCGCAACGTCGTCGAACGCTGCTTCAACCGCCTCAAGCAGTTCCGCGCGATCGCCACCCGCTTCGACAAACTCGCTGACCGCTACAAGGCTGGCATCCACCTCGCGGCACTCATCCTCTGGCTCCGCGAACCCACCCAAGATCATTTGTCAGACAGAACCTAGCAGGCGCATGGGGCGGCGTCAGTGCCCCGTCAGTAGTCAGTGAGTTCCACGATCACATCGCAGTGCGGATCGTCGGAGGGCTGATGCAGATGCTCGTTCGCCAGGAATGCCGGGGAGACCAGAGCGCCGAGCAGGCCGGGCCCGGCATGGCTGGTCAGTACATCTACCCCGTACGTGCGGTCCCGCTCAGGCGAACGGAAATAGAGGCGCATCCGATCGTCACCCGTGATGACCGCTCCGATGAACAGCGGCTTCCACGACACATGCGTGGTGACGAAGGAGCGGACGAGATCGAGCAGACGGCCGGTGGCCGCCTCCTCGATGCCTGGTTCAGCGGAGTTCACATCTTGGCCCATGTCGGACACTTGTTTCCCTGCTGGTTGTGGCAGTACGCCGTGATGACACCGATCTTCTGACCGCGACCGGCATCGTAGCGACCGTCCGTGGTCTTGCGCGTGTACTGCACGACCACGGTGAACCTCACTTGCCGCGGCCTCGGCACACCCGTCTCGAACGCGACGCCGTCGTACTCCAGGTGGCCGTGGTGGTCGTCCCTGTCCACACGGCCGTTCAGGGCCGCGTACAGGGTGGAGCACTTCTTGATGTTGTGGCGGCCGGTGAAGTGGTGCCAGCCCAGCTCCGAGTTTGGATAGGGCGGCGTTCAGCGGCCCTATCAGGGCGACTCCAACTGGCCCCAGTTCACGGATAGTTCGTGAAGATCCGGCGTCGTGAGGTGGCCCCGGAGGGCGGTTTGATCTGGACCCACTGGGGTGGCAGCGGGTAGCGATGCTGGACCGTTCCTTCGGACTGGTCAGGCTGCTGGCGCCATTCCCGTGGATTGAAGCTGTGTCTGATCGTGTTGGTGGCGTTGTGCCCAGCGGACAGCGAATGGTGCTGTCAGGCCCGTCAGCGCGAACATGGTTCCCACGACATACCATCCGGGGCGGCCCCAGGTGATGCAGAGCGCGATGAGCAGACCGGGCCCGAGGGCCTCGGCCAGTCCGGCGCCCAGACCGAACACGCCCAGGTATTGGCCGGTGGCGTGCTGTGGGGCGAGGGCGAAGGACACTTCGAAACCAGCTGCCGAGTGCCACAGCTCGCCGACGGTGTGGATCACCACCGCGATGATGAGCAGAGTTGCTGCAGCCCACGCCGTTATCCCTGCGGACAGCGAGATCATCGAGCACGAGACCAGAAAGGCTGCGCCTGCCCGACGGTAGGCATGTCCGCCGGCCGTGGGGGAATCGACGCTGCGGCTGGCCCGCACCTGGAATGCGATGACGATGACGGTGCAAGTGAGCATGGTGCCCGAGATGAGCCAGTGCGGGGCGCTCGTAGCACCGACCAGCCAGAGCGGGATCGCCACGGTGAGTACCTTGAACTGGATGGCCATGATGCCGTCGAGGATGGTGAGTAGCAGGTAAGGGCGGTCACGGAGGGCGATCCAGCGTGGTCCGCCGGCGGCAGGGACGGGTGCGACCGGTGGAAGGAAGGCCAGGAGCACCGCGGAGACCACGAAGGCGATCGCGTTGCCGATGGCCATGAGCTGGTAGGCGGTGAGGGTGCCTACTTGAACAACCCATCCCGCTCCCAGGGCGCCGAGAGAGATGCCGACGTTGGTTACCGCGCGGAGGTAGGCACGGAACTCCTGTGGGCGGTCCCCTCCGTAGTGCCTGATGAGCGGGGACCGGGCGGCCACCCCGGCTGCCTTCGCCCCGGCGGCCGAGCCGACCGCGAGCACGAACGGCCAGAAGCTGTCCACGAACACGAAGCCGGCTGTGGCCAGCGCCTGGACCACAAGGGTGGCCGCGTAGATACCACGTGCTCCGTATCTGTCCGCAAGATGACCGACCGCGACGCCCAGGGCCAGGGCGGCAAGACCGGCGATGCCGAGCCCGAGCCCCACCTGGTCTGCCGGAAGGTGAACCGCCTCGGTGAAATACAGCACCCCGGCGGTCAGATAGAGGCCGCTGCCCACGGTGTAGACGAAGTTCGAGGCCGCAAGGACGCGCTGCGGTCCGGGATCCGGTATTAGGCGGGGCATGGCAAGGCTCCACGTCACAGGCAGGCAGTAAGGACCCGTCAAGCTTGTTGCATATTACTTGCAATAGCAAGAAGGTCGCGCTGGCTGGCCGCGCTGGGCGGGAGAGTCATTTCGTCCCGTAGGCCCTGTTCCCTTTGGTGCGGGCCAGGCGGTCCGGCAGCCGGCCGTGGTGGAACGGGCCCGTCGAAGCGCTGTACAGGCTCAGGCGGGCATCGGTGCCGGACGCAGCGACGCGAGCGGAGAACGCCGGAGTCACCTCACGCTGACCGGTTCGGCCTCGTCGGCCAGGTCGGTCAGGATGTCGCTGATGCCCTCGATCAGCAGTGAGAAATCCTTATCGCCCAGTCCTGCCCGCACGCACTCCACGACACGGCCGGCCCATTCCACCTGCGGGGCAAGGTGCAGGGCAGCGTCCAACCGCTTGTGGGGATCGAGCTCCTGGAAGATGAAGTGCAGGAAGCCAGCGGTCATCAGGGCGACTGGTGCGGTGTACCGCCGGTGAGCCTCCGCCGCCGCCCGGACCAGGCCTTGGGCGTTGGCCGGGTCATACGTCTTCATCGCGGTCTCGAGCAGAGCCCACGCGCCTGCCAGGCGGGCATCCATGTGCCGACGCCGCCCCGGGACGGGCGGATTGCCGAACCGGCGCGCTACTTCCCCATGCAACTCTGCGCGATCGATGACGTCATTGAGGTCCATGCCCGTATCGCTATCCCGGCGGACAGCCGAGCGCATGAGACATAGCCGCAGGGCACGCCCCGTTCACCTCGATGGCGCAGTGCCGCGAGCGGAGAGCGCCCGGCCTCAGCGCTCGGCCTGCTCACGCAGGAAGCGGCGCTCCTTAATCCGCCGACGCACCTGCCACCAGCGGGCGGTGTAGGCGAGGTCTTCCCGGCAGACGTCCAGGAACGCATCCCTGGCGGCCACCACAGCATCGGCCTGCTGTTGAAAACGGTCGGCGCTCTTCTCGTTCAAGTCCAGGTCGCCGGTCGCGGCAACAAGGGTCTCCGCGGCGGCGATGACGTGCACGCTGCCGCACAGCCGCACGCCCTGCAACGCGCCGATGAGCTCGCTGCTGAGTTCCCACGCCTGGGGCAACTGGCCCAGCAACACCTTGTTCGCCGCCCGCCCGGCCTCACGCCGGAGGTGGGCGAACTGGTAGGCGTAGCCGAACGAGCGGGCGGAGGCGTCCAGCAGCCGCCGATACGCCTCCGCGCGGTCCTCGTTGCTGCCCAGCCGGGGCACGCCTGTGGGCCGGTACCGTCCGATCAGAGCGCTGGCCACGCTGCCCGTGGCCTTGATGCCGGCAGCGGCCATGCCCGGCGTTATGAAGGTCATGCCCGGTTCTACCACCCGTCGGTTCCGGCGCCGGCCGGAACACCGCAGCAGCCGGACCAGGCGAGCCGTCCCATATGACAAATCTGCTAACGATCACTAGGTGAATGGATGCGCTGACGTGTGTATCTAGTGATCATTTCGGGATCTCTTGCCGTGGTACGGCATGGTTCTGACCTGGGTTTTCCTGGGGCAGTTGGGATGCGGGCAGGCTCTGAGGTGCAGGTTTAGTGATCACTTCGGAATGTAGTGATCGGCTCAGGATTTCCTTATGGCTGCGTGGCCTGGGTGGGTAGGTATGCGCTGGTCAGGGTTGGTCTGGCGGATCGTGGTGGTTACGAGCTTGGCTGCGGGAGCGTATCGGTGCCGGACCGAAAATCCTGCCCGCTTGTCAGTGGTGGTGACGACACTTGGTTCATGACGCTTGAGCGTGACAGCGGCGTCGGTGGGCAGCGGGGTGCTGGCTGGCTCCGGCACTACCAGCGCCCGCTGCTGGCTCGTGGGCGCGGACCGTGTCTGCGAGGCGTGGTGTGACTGAGGTGGATGTGCTGCTTCTGCTCGCCGTACACCAGCCAGGTGTCTGCCCCTTCGCTCTCGGGGAGCTGGTCCATGAGAACGTCCGCAGCCGTGAGCGTGGCACGGGTCTACTCTCCCACGACCCGGCCCAGCAGTACGCTCTGCCAGCGGCCGTGGCCAAGCGCGACACCCCGTGATGGCCGGCCGCCGCCCGTCGTACGGCTCCGAGATCGGCCACCCTGCGCAATGGGGCATCGAAGCCCGCGAACAGTTGCAGCTCAACCCCGAGACCACGGAGCGGACCTCATGCCTGACCTTCCGGCCCCTGGCCCCACCGGTGTGCGGATCGCCGGCGATAGATACCAGTGGCTGTGGGCCTGGCAGGGTTGCGTCACAGCACTACGGGACGCTGCCCTCCGCACACCCAACCCGGTCGTCGGCGTCGGTGTCGAAGCCGACCAGGCGGGCAACCTGGACGATGTTGTCCTCTACCGGGCCAGCCCTCCGCACACCTACGCCCAGGTGAAGTACACCGCCGACGCCGCCACCCCCGTCAATGAGACGTACCTGTTCACTCCCAGCACCTCCGGCGGCACCTCGCTCCTGAAGAAGATCACCCAGAGCTGGCAGCGTCTGACCGCCGACGGGGCGCCCGTCGACCTGGCACTGATCAGCAACCGGGCGCCCGACCCCGCCGACCCGCTCGTCTCGCTGCGCGATCCACGCACCCAGACCCTCATGCCCAAAGCCGGCCAGCAAGGACCCCGGTCCGCGAAAGGCCGGGCCCGCAGCCGCTGGGCGGCGAACGCCGGGACGGACGAAGAACAACTTCTCGACCTGCTGCGCGTACTGCGCTTCGACATCGCCCGCGACGTCTCCCACCTCCACGAACACCTGCAACTGTTGATGTTCGCTGCGGGCCTTCGCCCCGACGCGGCTGCCGTACAAGCAGGCGCGGACTGGGTGGCCCGCCAGGTGATCAACGGTCAGCGCACGCTGTCACTGGCCCAGATCACCGATGCCGTCCAGACGCTCGCGCTCACGGCCGGTCCCAACCGCGCCGTCGTGTCGATCGCCACCCTCAAGCCCGACCCGATGGCCGACGACGCCGACTACGCCATCGACTGGGCCGACCGCTTCGAGGGAGACACCGCTTACTCCAAGTGCCGGCCCAAGGCCCCCGCCACCTGGGCACAGCTTCAGGAGGAGATCGAGGCGGCGCCTCACCGGCTTCCCCCGGGGACAGCCGCTGTGGCGGTAACCGGCAGCCTGCGTCTTGCGCCCGCCTTCCTGACCGGTACCGCCTTCCGCATGGTCACCGGAGCCGACTTGGCCGTACTGCAGCGCGGCCAACTCTGGTCCTCCACCGAGCCCTACGACACTGTGCTCGCTCCCGCCCGGGAGACGCACGCGATCGACGCAGGCCAGGATCTGGCCGTTGCTATCGCGGTGGCCACCGACCCCACCGCCGATGTCCTAAAGTTCCTGCAGGACAGGCAGCTGCCGGTATCGCGGCTCCTGGTCCTGCGCCCGCCCGCGGGGGCGAAGGACAACTCGATCCCGGACGCCGCCACTGCCAACGCCCTGGCCATCGGAATCCGTGACGCTCTCCGTACGGCCAGCCACGGTGCATCCCGGATCCACCTTTTCCAGGCCTGCCCCATGGGTCTCGCCCTCCTCCTCGGACACCGCTGGAACCGGCTGCGCCCCACTGTGGTGTACGAGCACGTGGCAACGGAGGACGTCTACGAGGCGGCCTTCACCGTGGACGCCTGAACCACACCCGCCTCACCCTCAGGAAGCAGACGTCACGGCACCCACCACACATCTGACCGCTCCGGCACCACCCCGCCCCGCAGGCGGCGGCGGATGACGCCGGGGCGTTGTCAGTGGCGGGTCCTAGGCTTGTCGGAAGGAACAGCTGTCGGTGCCTCCAACTCGACCCGCTGACCGTCTCCCGACGGCCGACGGCGGCGCGCACTCGGGCTGAACGGCGAGCCTGAGGAGGCACGTGATGGGGATCAACGACGCGTTCGATGAGCTCCAGGCAGAGGTCAACGCCGACATCGACCAGGTCAAGCTGGCGCGCGAACGCCGGGACACCTTCAAGAAGGCTATGTCCGGCGAGGAGGACGTCCTGGAGACGTTCGGATCGGGCTCCCTGAGCCGAAGCACTCAGCTCAAGCCCATCCACGATGTGGACATCGTCGTGGTCTACGACGTGACCGCGCACCCGGACTGGGGCGCACCGGGCGACAGCGCGGGCGAGGCTCTGGACCACGCCGGCGATCAGATCCACCGGCTTTTGGGCCAGACCTACGGCACCGTCGCCCAGGAGGTCCGCCTGGCTGTGCCGCGCAACCACGCGGTCAAATGCTTCCTGGACGACAAGGACGAGGAAGAGGCGTTCACGGTCGACGTCATGCCGGCACTGCGCCAGAGCGACGGCACCCTGCTGATCCCGGAGAAGCTCAACCGCTGCTGGGTCCCGGCGGATCCGGAGTATCTGATCCGCAAGGTCGCCGAGCACCAGGGCGCGTGGGAACACTTCCGTCCGCTGGTGCGGGTACTCAAGGACTGGCGCCACAGTGCGCCGGTCCAGGGCCGCATCAAGTCCCTGGTCGTCGAGGTCCTCGCGCTGGAGTGCATGCCGAAAGAGGGCAGCCGCGCGGAAGGGCTGAAGGCGTTCTTCACCGCCGCCGCGGTCAGGGTCAACGAAGGAGTCTCGGATCCCGCGGGACTGTGCGGGGAAGTGCAGCCCGACCTGGACTACGACGGACTCTCCGACGCGTTCGCCGATGCCGCGGACCTCGCCGAGCGGGCCTGCGCCGCTGCTGCTGCCGGGGACACCGACGGTGCGCTGCGACTGTGGCAGGACATCTTCGGCGACGGCTTCCCCGCACCCGCCAAGCCCGCGTCGAAGATCACAGGCACACCCGCCCTGGTCGCACCCCGGCCGATCAAGGACGCACCCCAGGGATGACAGCCATGGACAGGTCCGACCGTGAACCGATCACATGGTGGAAAGCCGAACCCCGGCGCCTTGAGCGGGACCAGTCCGAGATCACCGCCCGGTTCAGCGGCCTGGTGTGGAACAGCGACGGCGCCGGCACCTGGACCGGCGTCCTGCCGCGCTGGCCGTTCGACCGCCCGCAACCGCCGAACCTCAGCGCCTGGGTGGGGGAGGAGGGGCTGCGCCTGACCGTTGCCTACAACCAGGCCTACCCCATGGTGGAACCCGCTCTGCTCCCCCTGGACCCCCTGCCGCCGCCCCAGGAGTGGACCCAGACCCGCTGGCACGTCAACGGAGACGGCACCCTGTGCCTGCTGCAGGAACACGCCTGGTGGACCGGACGGGACTCGCTCATCGACCTGCTCCTCAAAGCGGCTGGATGGCGGCTGGAGTACGCGCTGATGAAACACGGCGTCATCCAGGAGATGTCCCGCTGCGGCATCGTCAGCGACAACCGCCACGATCACTTCTTCTCCCAGCCGCCGCCCGCAGCCGGCCAAACAGATACCGCACCAGCAGCCGGCCAAGCGGACACCGGCCCGAAGACAGAGGCGCCGTGCTGATCCTCTTCCCGCACCTGGCCGCCGCCACGATCCGCCAGGCCGGCACATGGGGCCACCTGACCCTGCGGGTCAGCGCCCCGGATGAACTGGCCGTGGTGTGCGCCCTGTCGGACGGCAACAACCCCAAGGTCTCCGTCGACCCCGAGCCCGCCGAACGGCTCCTTGCCAACTGCGACCCCGCTCCCATCAGCCTGTGGTACCGGGTCGACCCCGCCCTGCACCTGGCGTGGGCGCAGTGCCGCGCACGCCAGGACACGGTCATTCCCAGAACAGCGTTCCGGGACGCCGTACGCGGCGGCTACCAGACCTTCGGAACGCCCTACCTCGCCATCACCTACGCACCCGGCCTGGCAGAGGCCTTCCCCGACGCCGCACTGCCCGACCTGGCCGCCTGGCAAGTCACCCCCGAAGGCGCCCTCCCGCTCGACATCCTCATCCAGCCCGCCGTCACCGGCATCGCCCAGCTGGAGCCGCACTGGCCGGCAGCACACCTGCAGAAAACCCGTGCTCTCCTGGTCGGGGCCGGCAGCATCGGCAGCGCCACCGCCCACGCCCTGGCCGGCTACGGCATCGGACAGCTGACCCTGATGGACCCCGACCGCCTGTCCTGGCACAACCTGGTGCGCCACACCAGCGCCGGCCGCTACATCGGCCGCCACAAAGTCACCGCCCTGGCCGAAGAACTCACCCGGCTGCGCCCGGACACCCAGGTTCAACCGCTGCCCTGGGACGTGATCACCCAAGCAGACCGCGTACGGGCACTGCTCCCCGCCGTCGACATCGTGGTGTGCACCGCCGACGGCGTCGCGGCCCGCAGAACCACCGGCCACCTCGCACGCCGTGCAGGCGTCACCGCCGTCCTGGCATGCGTCCTGCAGGACGGCGCCATCGGCGAGGTACTCAGGCTCCGACCCTGGCCCTGCCACGGCTGCCTGACCTGCCGCCGCCAGACACTGGTCAACAACGGGGGCATGGACCCCGAGCCCGCCCTGGACGCCGGCTACGGCACCGGCACACGCCACCGGCCGATGACCGCAGTCGGCCCCGACCTGCACCTGGTCGCCCATTTCGCCGCCAAAACAGTCGTCGCCACCATCCTGGAACGCGCCGGGCACCCCGACCAGCGGCTGCCCGGCGAACACGCGCTCTTGGCACTGCGCCGCCAGCCCGACTGCTCCCCGCCCTTCGACCTGAACCGCACGGGCGAACTGCGCTGGCTACCCGCGACACCCCCCGAACCGGGCTGCCCCACGTGCGAAACACCATGACCCTCCAGCAGCCGGTCACCCGGGTACGCCTGACTGCACGAGCGGTCCGCACCATCACGACGGAGCTGGCCACCAACGACCATGCCACCGAAACCGGAGGCATCCTTCTGGGCCGTCACGATCGCGACACCGTCGTCGTCCGTCACGCAGGCACCCCCGGCCCCGCCGCAGTACGGACACCGACATCCTTCCTGCGCGACCTGGCGCATGCTCAAGCATTCGCGGACCAGGCGTTCGCCGACGACGGCAGCATCTGGATCGGCGAATGGCACACCCACCCCACCAGCGCCACAACGACCCCTAGCCCGCGCGATGCAAGCACCTACCGCCGGCTCCTGGGCGACCCGGAACTGGCGTTCCACACCCTTATCGCCGTCATCCTTGCCCCTCACCGGGACGGCTGGGCAGTTCAGGCATGGGCCTGCCGCCACCACAGGATCACGGCCACTCAACTGCAGCTCCCTGTACACCTCATGTCCCCGACAGACCATCGTGACCGTGGAGGCCCGTCATGACCACCCCGGCCGGACCCCGCTGGAGGTTTCTTCCGTGAAGCGCGCTCGTGCCACGTTGCTGCTGACCGAGATGCTCGACCGCCTGGAAGGAGGCGAATGGCCGCTGGGCCTGGTCGATCAGGTCCTGGTGTTCGGCTCTTACGCCCGCGGCGCGCTGGAGCCGCACGACGTCGACGTCGTGGTCGAGCACCGCACGGACAAGCGGCTGACGTCCGAGTTCGTCCATGCCATGTCCTACGGCGGTGATCCGTCCGGGTCGATGAAACGCGCCTTGAAAGGCCGCAGCCGCGGCCTGCAGCTCCACTTGCGCGAGCGCAGCACCCTGGAGGAGGACGGCTTCCCCCTGACCGTGCTGTGGACCCGCCCCGAACCCGTCGACGCCGCCCGCGCCCGCCTGGCCGCACTCACCCCCGACCCCACCGCCGGCCGGGCCCCGCGCGACCACATGATCGAGGCATTCGAAGGGCTGGACCGGTGGATCCCACGACCAGTCCGCATCGAACTCGTCGACCTGGTCTCCCAGGGAGCCGTCCGCATCGACCGCCTCGACCTGCCCGACGCGGTACCGCAGCATCCAGCAGCGCTCGAAGCACTGCACCGCTGGACCGAGACCAGCCCACTGCGCCGCGCCGCCGCCGGGGCACTCGCCCATCTGGAGAGCACCGGACACCCCCTCGACCACGTACTGCTCCACGGTGAACCCCTGACCGACAGCCACCACAGCGCTCCCACGCCCACAGTGGGGATCGGACTCGGCTGGCACGACTTCGGCTACCTACCCCGACTGCTGGAAGACGTGAGCGACTGGTTCGAGGTGATCCGCCCCACTCGGACCCGGCCCCTGCACACCCTGCACCTGACCGTCCTCGACCACACCGCCGTGAAGGCGCGCTGACGCTCCATACACGATCTTCCCTACCCGACTCCTCCGGTCCGGACTCGCAAGCGGACTGCGCGGGAGCATCGATCACACCGTCGCACGGCCAGGGCAGCGCCACATCTCGTCAGCACCGTCGGTCTCCCGTGGAGACAGTCCCGCCAGACGCGCCCTCCCCGTCACCCTGGCCTCAGCGAATCCCCCGCACCACCGCCAGCCGACCTGCTGGCAACCCGCTGGCCCGCCGTGCCGACCTTCTAGAGGTCGAGTACTGCGCGTAGTGCCTGGCCAACCCGTCCATGGCGGTGCTGTCGACCATTCCGATCAGCAAGTGGCGATCACACGGCGCCGTCGGCGTTGGACGGCCGGGCGGCCGGGGCGGGTCCATCGGTGATCTGGTCCAGCGTGCGCGCCAGAGCTGGCAGGACCTCGTGGTAGAGGGTTTCGTGTTCGCAGCCGTCGCCGCCGTTTGCGGCGATTTCGGCGGCCAGGGCGCGCAGTGCGGGCGGTCCGCTGACGGCAAGCCGCTCGGCGAGTTTGAGGTTGCCCGCCCGTTTCTCGGGTTTCTGGTGGTACTTCGTACCACTCCTGTAGAAGTCGACGTCCATGCCCACCGGGGTGATGGGCCGGCCGATGCGCTCGGTGAGGTTGGCGATGATCTGGATGCCGTGGGCGTCCAGATCCTGCCAGGCGGCCACCGGCAGCGGCGCCATCGCCTTGAGGAACGCGGCCAGGCCGTGCGTGGCGTAGCCGGCGCCCCATATGCACAGCCACTGCTCCGCGATATCGGGGAGTTTGCACACCTGTGCGAAGGCGTCCTCGTTCTCGACCAGGAAGACGCCCACCGCCGAGCAGTCGATCAGTCCAAGGCTGCGCAGGCCGCCTGCGGGCAGTCCCAGCCAGGGGAGGCAGGCTGCGGCGTCGGCGATGACGGTATCGACGCGCCAGCGCAGGGGCCCGTGCATGCGCAGCTCCGTGTCGGTCTCTTCCACCGCCTGGTCGAAGGGGCGGCCGACGAGGTTGGCGAACGCCTGCCGACGCGCCGGCGTCCACGTGTACTTGGTGTCGCGCATGCTCTTGCCCGCCAGAACCTTGGCGGTCATCGGCTGCGGGCGGGATTGGGCGGCCCACCACACCGCGGCGGACCTGACGGCCACCTCATACACCCGCCAGTCCCCGGTTCCGGTGGCGCTGCCCGCGGGAACCTGCAGGGTGCGGGCCGGGGTGGTGGCGGACAGCAGGTTGTGTTCGCCAGCCAGTTGGGGGATGCCTGCCATCGCTTGCAGCAGCTCGGTGTGCAGCCGCAAGGGGTCGGGGTGGCCGCGCAGCTGGGCGAGCTTGTCCTCCCTCAGCGATGCCCAGGACGGGGTCAGCTGCCAGGAGTCGGGGGCGAACCCGGTGGCCTGGACGACCTTGCAGCGCAGGACGACGGCACCGCAGCGGATCAGCGACGTGGTCGTGCGCCACGCCTGCTCCTGGCCGAAGTCGGCCTCGATGGTGGCCCATCGCTTGCGGGTCCGGGTCGTCAGGACCTTGATCAGATCGCGGTCGGCCAGGTCGGCCGGCGGGTCGTAGGCGGGGACCGGATCGGAGGCGACGAGGTCGACGAAGGTGGGGTTGACGCGCCGTTTGCGGTCCACGGGCACGCGGGTGAGGACCTCGTCGCCGTCTTTTCGGGTGCGGGGCACGGTGACGGCGATGACCCCGGTGGGAAGTCCGTGCAGCGGCACTTCCCGCCGACCGTGGGCTTCGCCGACCAGCAGGGCGGGACGGGGGAGGTGCGCGCTGGGTTCAGGCATGTCAGGCATCGGAGCGTCCTGCACTGATCCAGTCGGCGGTCAGTTCCACACGCTGGCCGTCGGCGTCGTGTCCCCACGCGCGGGTGGGCTGGTTGTAGGCGTCGGAGGAGGAGGCATGGACGAACCACAGCAGCTCGTCGCAGACGTCGGCGGCATCCACCAGCACACTGTCCTGGCAGGTGCCCAGGATGGTCAGGTGCTGGAGACGCGCCACGTCCCGCAACGCGGCGAGCATGTCCTTGCGGTTGACCTCGCCCAGGCTGTTGCCGAGCTCGTCCAGGATCAGCACTCGGCCCCTGGTCTCGGCATCGGCCAGCACCGCGGCCAGGACCAGCTGGATGGCATGCACCTTCACCTGGGCGCCGTTGGCGTTCTCCCGGTAGTGCACGAAGGCGCCGCGGGGGGAGCGTTTCCAGCGCGGTGTCACCTGCCACAGCCAGGGCCTGGCACCCTCGGGCCGCACACTGTGGTATTCCAGGCGCGCACCGTCACCGCCCCGCTGCCGGTCCAACACGTTGAAGGCTTCGCTGATCTGCGCAAACAAACCTTCGACATGATGCTCGATCATGTCCTGCAGCGCTTGGAGGGTGTGCTCGCTGCGCTCTGCGGCAGTGGTGAGCTTGGCCAGGGCCTGCTCGCGTAAGGAGCGGCCGGAGGCGATCCGGGCGGCTTCGACGGCGTCTTTGTCGGCGTGGCCGTCCAGCCGGATCTGCAAGGGCGCGGCCACCTCGCCGAAAACCGTGCGCGGCAGCGCGGCCTCCTCCTCCTCCGCGAAGGCGGCCCGCAGGCGCTGCGCCAGCAGCAGGTCCTCGTCGACACCGGCCACAGCGCCAGCCGGCAGACCGTAGTGCTCGTACGCGTCCCGCAGATGATCCTCGACTTTTCGCCGCAGCCGGCCGGGCCGGGGCGTCGGCGTGCCGGGATCGGTGGCCTCCAGGAGCTCAGCCGCCTCCTCGGCGGAGGCGCTCCACAGCTGCTGCCACTGCGTGCAGGCGATCTCGGCACGGGCCCTGACCAGCGCCGTGTGCTCCTTGATCTGCTCCTTGTATGCCTTGGAAGCCGCGTCCCGGGTGAGCTTCGCAGCCGTCACCGCCTGGTCGTGGGCCGCCACTGCGCTCTGGGCCTGCTCCCACACGTCGTGCAGTCCCTCTTCGGCGTCCCGGGCAGCGGTGACTTTGCCGTCGGCCTCGGTGATTGCGTCCTTCAAGGTGGAGGCACGCTCTTCCAGGGCGGCCAGATCCCGTGCCGCCACGGCCGCATTGTGCTCGATCTCGGCGATCTCGAACTCCGATTTAGCCGTGCCCAGGCCCTCAACTGCCGCAGACACGTCGTCCGCGCACTGGCGCCGGTGCGCGACGGCCTGGGCCACGCGAGCGTCCCGTCCGGCGATCGGAGCCTGGAAGCCGCCGACGACCGCCAACGAAAGACCGGCATCGTAGGCCGCCGGCGGGTCATCCAGAGCCGTCATGCGCTCCTGCAACATGCCGAGGAATCCTGCCAGCGCCCTGCCGCTGCGCACCCCCTGGGGCAGGACATCCCCGGCACCTCCCGTCCCGTCGGTGGGATCGGCGGCGATGACCTGGGCACCGGGCAGGCCACGCAGAAACTTCCGAGCGCATTCGGCTTCGCCGCACGGCACCACCACGGCGTCGCGCCAGGGCCACAGACGCGCTTCCCACTGCGCACGGGCCAGCTCCTCCAGTTGCAGTTGGTCCATCAATCCGGCGGCGCTGATGCCGTGGCCGTCGAGGATCTCCAGGGCCTGACCCGCGACCCCACTGCGTCCCTGACGGGCCGCGTCCTCCAGCCGCAGGGCCTGTGAAAGGGCGCTGTCTGCGCCGGCCTTCTCCTGCCGCGCCGCATACAGTGCGTTCCGGGCGGCTTCCAGCGCGCCCCGGGCATCGGCAACCGGAGTTCCCTGCCACAAGCTGGCGCTCGGCCGCAGGGGAGCCATGTCCCGGCGGACGATGTCCCGCCGGGTAGCCGCCGATGTTCGTTGTGCGGCGGCCTCCTCGGTGATTTGCCTGGCGTCCACCCACTTCTGGCGGGCGGCGCTAGCAGCCGCGGCCAGTCCGGTTGCCGCCGTCAGCTCGCGCAGCCTCTCCTCGGCGCCGGCGACCAGCGTCCGCGCCTGCGCCACCCGCTGCTCTTTGTCCTCCAAGTCAGCCGCCAGCTTCCGGTCGGCTGTGGCTGCCTGCAGGTAGCAGGCAGCCACATAGTGCCGCCACGCATGGCGTCCTTCCTCCAACGCACCGCGCGCAGCGACACGTGCCCGCACGCCCTCAAGCACCGTCTCCTCGTCCGCCAGGGCCAGCGCGTGCTCATCGCGCGCCTTCTCCAGCTGCGCGGCATGTTCCAGGGCCTTGCCGCGGCGGGCACCCTCCTGCTCCAGGAGATGGGACATACCGGATAGTGCGATCAGAGCCTCCCCGATGTCGTGCGGTTCCATCGCGGTCATCTGCTGGCTGAGCAGCGAGGGCACCGCCGGGCGCAGCGGCGTGTCGAGGTAGGTCAGGCACCGCGGTGCGTTGCCGTAGAGGGCATCGGCCATCCGACGTGCCGACAGCCGGCTCGCACTGCCCAACTCCTGCCACAGGGCATCCGCCTGCACCGCACGCTCGGCATCGGACGCGTCATCGGCCACGTGGACGCCCTCAGCCCAGTTGGCCTGGACGTACGGGGCGGACGTGGCGATGCGCACCCACACCGTCAGCACCCCCTCCCCGAGCTCGTCGCCGGTGACCGCACCGTCCGCGTGGTAGGGGCCGGACCTGTCGTGCGCGAAGACGCCGACCACGTAACCGTGCGAGGCAGCAGGCATCTGCTGGGCCCGATCCACCCCGGCCGCATCGGGCTTGAACAGGATCCCGCTGGCGTACAGCCCGTGGTTGGACTCCAACCGCCACTGAGGATCGGCCAGCAGCAACGAGACCGCGATGAGGAACGAGGTCTTGCCCGAGCCGTTGGAGTCGTCCTTGGGGCCCATCCCGGACACGGCGACGAACGTCTCGGGCACCACCGGCACCGCGTGGGTGGTCAGCCGGGCGATGTCGAACGTCTGGACCGCCACCAGATGACGGCCGCCGACGATGCCGCGGTGCTCGACGAGCTCGGGCAGTCCCTCCTCCCCGTCCTCGCCCGGCTCCTCGGTCCTGTCCTGAGTCCATGTGTCGTTCATGGCTCCTGCCTTTCCTGGCCGGCGGCGCGGGCCCGGCGCCGCCATATCGACTCGGCCATGACCCCCCTCGGCTCGGCCAGCAGCACCAGCTGTTCGAACAGGTCCGCTTGGGCTGCCGGCGTCAACCGCAGCAACTGGCTGCCCAGCACGATCCCCGAACTGGTGGACCGCACCAGGTCGGCGGCGGCAAGACGGCTCAGCGCGGCGTCCACGACCCCGTCGGGTACTGCGGACTCCTTCAACCGCTCCCGGCTCACCGGCTCCCCCTGAGTCCACAAGGCCTGCGGCAGGACACTGCCACCAGCGCGCGGGACAGCGACGCTGAACAGCAACACCAGCGTCAGCACCGCACGGTCCTCAACAGGCAGGACACCGACACCCTCATCGGCCAGCCGCACCCTGACCGTGTCGTCATAGCCGGACAGGAATCCCTCTCCCACACCGAGCAGCGCCCGGCCCGAGGCAGCCAATACCTCCTCCACCACCCTGCGCAGCGGCACCTCTGCCAACGCTCGGAAACGCGCCGACGGCACCGGCCACCGCGCGGTTTCCACCGCGCACACAGCCGCCCGCACCTCTGCACGGCGCTGCTCCGGCAGCGCCTCCAGATACCGCACCTCCACGTCTACCCCTCCTCCACCTGGCAGGGCAGCAGGCAGTAGCCGTTCCGCAACTCATCGACATCCCGCTCGCTCCACGCGGCCACCATCGGCCCCAGCCGCACAGTGCCGTCCCCGGCATCGGCGGCCAGGTAGCCCCATGCGCGCAGGACCCGCAGCGCGCTGCGATACGCCGAGGTCTGCGCGATGAGCGCCATGCCTTCCCGCAGCAGACCATCCCCAGGCGGAGCACAGGCCGCCAGCACCTCCGCCTCGGCCACCACGCCCCCGGGGTACAGCGGCCGCTCCGGATCGGGCCAGCACAGGCGCACAGCCGCTCCCAGCGTCAGCAGTTGCGACGGCGTCGCCTCCCGATGCGTCAGCGGATCGCCCACCACACCACTGACCGGCTCCACGTCCGGCGCCCAACGCACCATGACCCCTGGGCCACCAGCCGACTCCACCTCGACAAGGCGCCGCTGCACATCGTCGGCGGCCCGCCGCAGCACCGACAGCCCATCCGCCGCACCCGCGGCCAGCGGCACGACCCGTCTGGCCCGGGCCCGGGCCAGCAGATAGGCGTCATCGTTCATGCCGGCCCATCCTGCACGGCCGAAGAGTCCCCGCCCACCGCACCCGACACGTCCTGCGGCAGCCGGTACAAGGACAGCGGACTGGCATAGGTGACCGCCTCGGCCGGATCGACGAGGATCTCCTCGCCGATCTCCACGAAGAACGGTGTCGCCGGGTCCGCAGACGCCTGCAGCAAGTCCACCACCGTGGCGATCGCCGCACGCCATGGCAGTGCTCCCAGCGTCCCGGTCAGGTCTGCCTCCTGCCCGCCCCTGGCCAACGACTCCATCGACGCCGAGCGCCGCCGGCGCAATAGCAGCGCCTTCTCCCGCGCCGCTTCCACCGGATCAGGACCCGGGGGGAGCGGAGCCGGCCGCGCTGGCCGCCGCCGGGGGGCCGGTGGCCGCCGCTCCCCGGCGGCCACGAGCACCTGCGCCGCGGTGATCTCCACGCTGGCGGGATCAAACACCGTGGCAGCGAACGCCTTCGCGAGCGCGTCCACCGGCGCGCCCAAGGCCGCCGACAGGTACTGCTCCGGCAGCAGCATGCTGAAGTCCCGCCGGGCACGCACCTGTTGCAGCAGCCGGTCGGAGAACTCATCCACGGCCGCCGAATAGTGAAGCGCCTCATCGATCAATCGCGTCCCCGACGCTCTCAATCGCGGGAAGCGGTTGCTGACGGCTTTGACCAACTGCTTTGCGTGGTCCAGCAACACGGCCTTGGACTGGTGATGGTGACGCTCACCCACCAGCTCCTCGATAGGCTTGGACCGCACCAGCCGCAGCAGATGCGCGGTGGTGATGGACAGATCACGCCGCACTCGCCGCAGCCGCCCGGCCAGCTGATCCTCACTCAACAAGCCCTGCGCCAGACCGACCTGCGTACGGTCCAGCAGGGTCATGATCTCCTCGACGCCGCCGGCTTCCGCCAGCCGCTCGAAGACCAACAAGGCCGCACCGCTGGTCGGATTGAAGACATAGCGCCCCTCGTATGCCTTGCCGCGGGCCTGCTCCAGCATCCCCAGCTCCGCAAAGACCCGGAACCGGGCATCAAAGACCTCGCCCGAGGCCACCGGAGCACACGCTGCAGCAATCTCCTGCCGGGTCAGCCCCCGATCGGAGGCAAGATCACCAAACGCATCGTGAATCGCCTCGGCCAGCTGCAACGACAAAAGATCGTCCGAGACCGCACCCACCGTCGACGCCACCGGTGCAACAAACGGCCGCACGAAGTCCAACGGGTCACTGCGAACCCCAGCGGCAGCACCATCGAACAGATCCCCCTGCTCGAAGCCGCTCTCCTGTGCAGACAAGCTCCCCCCAGAACCGGCCAGGCGCCCCCGCACCCTCCTCCAAGGGGCCGAACCTATCCGCCGCGGGCGCTGCCTGCTGCCACATCACCAATATCCGCCACATTCACAACGGATGGCGCAAACCCTCGTTTCAGGAGCGGATCTGGGCTGTCGCGGCGTCGATTTCTTTCATGGTGATGTTCTCGCTGCCGCTGCGGATCGCGATGACGGCGGCGGTGGAGACGACGTAGGTGAGAGCTTTGAAGTAGCCGCCGGTGCGCTGGTGCAGTTCGGCGGCGTGTTTGCTGAGGGCGTTTCCCTCGAGCCGGTGCAGGCTCAGGTCGGCCTCGAAGCTCGCCAGTACGCGCCGGAACATCTCCTGTTCCTCCTTCTTGGTGCCCAGGGGTAGGGGGTGCAGCCAGGTCACCGGCAACAGCGCGGTGGGGGAGGGTGAGACGGGTCCGGCTGGCTGTCCCGCCTGTTCGAGCCGTACCTTGTTCTCCTCGCTGACCCGGGTGAGGTCCTGGGCCAGAATGCGGGCCTGGTGCAGGCGGTAGCTGGCGCCGGTGCCGCAGAAGACGAGCGAGATGCCCAGCTTGTCGCGCAGGTAGTCGAAGTAGGGCAGCACGTTCGCCAGGTGCTGCGGCGAGGCGCGGTTGATGTCGTCGATGAGCAGCAGGCGGGTCTGCGCCGTCTCCAGGACGTAGTTGACCGGCAGGGTCACGTCCTGGTGCTTGCGCATGTCCAGGACTTCCTGGAGGTTCTTCGGCTCGGGGTTGAGACCCAGGTAGGAGCCGATCTCCCAGAGCCAGTTCACCCTCGGCTCCGGGTCTGCGGGGGTGGTGATGTGCACCACCGGGATCGTGTTCTTCTGCCGGCCGTTCGTGGTGGCTTCGATCTCTTTCTGGGCGGTGCGTCCCATCGCCCGCAGCAGGCAGGTCTTGCCGGTGCCCGGGGGGCCGTCGATGACTTGGTCCATGAGCCCGTCACGGCCTCCGCTGTTGCGGTGGATCGCCTCGACGACCGTCTCCTGCATGTAGGTCGTCGCGTCGGTGGGCACCATCCGCAGATGCCGGTGGTAGGCGATGGCCTGTTCGTCCTTCTTCCTGTCCGTGGCGGGACTGCTGCCCGCCGCCAGGACGGGCGGCTCCACTTTCTCGTCGACGAAGTGGGTCCAGCCGGTGAGCTGGAACAGCGGCAGAGGCCGCATCGGGGTGTCCTTCAGCTGCTGACGCAGACGGGCTTCACGTTTGTCACGCAGTTCGACGGATGCCTTCATCACGCTTCTCTCTCGTCACGGCCCTGCCCTACACCGACAGACCGACAGACCGACTCCGGACCGGAAAACGTGTCTGCGCCCGGGCCGGCCTGCGGCTGCGTCATTTACGGCCCCTGCCCCGGTCGTCTACATCTCCCATACGTCGTCCTCGTCACCGTCATCACCGTCCGGATCGAGGTCGTCGAGGAGTTCCGCCTCGACGACCTCGTAGGCAGCTGCCGGTGTTCCGGCCGTGGGGGCGTCCGGAGGACTGCCGTCGCCGTCGTCGGGGAAGAGCGCTGCCAGCGGATGCGGGGCCTGCCCGCTGTCCGACGGCCGGTCCGCGCCGCCCGTGCCTGCAGGCAGCGCGGGGGAGAGGGGCGCGGGCGGGGGCGCCAGGGGGGAGATGGGCAACGCCGGGTAGGGACGCAGCGTCGACAGGTCGAACTCCTCCAGGCCCGCGTAGGGGTCCTGGGAGGGCTGCTCGGTCTCCAACTCCAGCCCCTGGAAGGGTGGTTCGGCTCCGGTGCGCTTGGGTGGCGGCCTGCGGCTGCGGCGGCGCCGGTCGCGCTGTGCCAGGGACAGGGCGATCGCCTCTTCGTCCTGTTCGCTGCCGCCGGCCGCGCGGTGCTGCTCGGCGTGCTCCTGCCACATGTCCGCGGTCCACGGGTCGGTGAGCAGGTGCCGCAGCCGGAAGTCGCAGGTCACCCAGGTGTCGGCCGTGTGGTCGTACAGCCACACCCGCTCGGGACGGTAGGGGTTGAAACGGCATTCCCACTTGTTCTCTGCGCCGGGCAGCTTCGAGCCGCCGCGCAGGAGGATCTCCCGGTAGTGGGCGGCGTCCTGCGCGACGGGCTGATAGGTCCGATAGTTGATCATGAAGCCGCCCTTGCCGGGGACGACCTGGCGCGACAGCAGGAAGAAGCGGTTCTGGGCGGGGGAGAGCGGCACGGGCCGGTAGCCGCTGCGGGCCACCTGGACGGCGTACATGTCGTTGGGCGACAGCACGACGCCGGGCCGGAACGGATCGCGCAGTCCCGCGTCGGGGGTCCGCTGGTACTCCAGGGCCACCCATTCCTGGGCCATCTGCTGGAGTTCGGCGATCGTGTACAGCGACATCCGTTCGATGCCGCGGCCGCGCTTTTTGTGGCTGCGGCCCTGCCAGCCGTGCCGCACGTACTGGCTGAAGCGGTGCGCGAGGGTGGTGAAGGAGTGCTCGACGAGCGGCTTGTCGGGCCCGGTCCTCTTGCGCGCCGGGCGGCGGGCGATGCGCAGCCGGTCGCAGACCTCGGTGAAGTGCTCGCTCACGTAGGGGCTGCCCTGGTCGTAGATGATCAGTTCGGGGCGGATGACCGGGCGGGCGGCGGTGGCCTCGGTGAACCGTTCGTCCGCCGCGCGCAGCGCCCCGAACGGCAGGGTGGAGGCGGCGGCCGCGCTCAGCGGGTCCCAGCCGGGCATCACAGGCCAGGGCGCGAAGGCCTGGGCCAGCATCAGGGTCAGGTCGATCGCCCGGGTCGCCTGCCCGGCTTGTCCGCTCTCGGCGTCCCGGGGACGGCTGGGCGTGATCATCAGCGCGCACATGCTGTGACTGGCCACGTCGATCAGCGTGCTCATCTCCGTGGCGGTGGGCCGGCCGTCGTCGCCGTGGGCCAGGATTCGCAGCGGCGTGGTGTCGATCTGAGTGACCTGTCCCGGCCGCAGCACGGCCTCGCGCCCGCCGTGGGGCAGGGGCGGGGTGGATGCCAGGGCGGCCCGGGCCCGTGTCGGCTGGTCCAGGACGTCGGCCAGGCCGGACTCCTTCATCCGCAGGTAGAAGGTGGAACGGGAGGGCAGCAGAGCCGCCACGGCGGCCGGATCGCCGAGTTCCTTTCCGTAGCGCTCGTGCAGGAGATCCTCGACCTCCTCGCGGATCAGGTCGATGGTCACGTCCGACGCGTGTGCGCGCTGGGCCACCACCTCCTGCATGGCGGTCAGACACCGCGGGTCGGTGAAGCCCCCCGGCCGTTTGTCCCGCGCCGTGGGCAGCAGGACGACCGGGTTCTCCCCGGCCGCTTTCCATTTGCGCCGCTTGTCGGCGAGGGTGTGGGCGGAGCAGCGGATGCCGTCGGCGGCCAGCCGCGACGACATCGCGGCGCACCGCTGGGCCAGCGTCGTTCCCGGCCCGAATCCCCGCTCATGCTCGCTGCGGCCCGGCGCCAGACCGGTGTCGATCTCCACCATCCGCGCCTGCCACAGCGCGGCCTCCTCCTCCTGCCCCTCCTGCCGCCCCCACCCGCCAAGGGCCGCCCCGCCGGCGACCGGTGCCCCACTGCCGCTGACGACGGCGAAGTCCTCCGCGCCCACCAACCACCGGTAGGACACCGCCCGGGGCGCCTCCGCACCGTCCCGCGGTACCAGGGTGACCTGCGACCCCTGCCACTCCACCACCTCCCACTCGCGCGCCTGCCAGCGCACCCGCGCCCCGATGCACAGCGACCCCGCACGCCGGCCCTCACCCGTTCCCGCCATGCGCCGCCCCCTTCCGGTCCTCAGGCCGTCCAGGCCACGGCATCGGGCAGCAGCGGCTGCGCGATGTCGAACAGCAGCCGCCGCTGCCAGAGCATCCGGTAGGCGAGGTCCAGCCCCGTCAGCTCGTCCAGCCCGCTCGCCGCGACCCCCGCCCGCAGACCTGCCGGCTGCCTGAACGCCTCCAGCAGTGCATGCCCCTGGCCGTTCTCGTCGCCTTCGGGGAACCGGTAGCCGGCCAGCCATGCCAGGTTGCGCCCACGTACTCCCGCCGGCTCACGCACCTGCCGCACCCGCCACCCGGCCGCCCGCGCCACCTCCTCAAGCACCTGAAGCCTCACCGCAGGCAGGCTCTCCTGACTGGGTGGCACCAGCACCAGTACCTCACGCACGCCATCGGCCGTGCGGGCGAGGAAATCCGGGCGCCACCGGCGAAGTCGGCCTCCCGCCCGCCAGCGCAGTTCCACCGGGCCGGCACTGAACGCCGCCCAGGCCGGCTCGAAGTCCAGCTCCACCGCCATCCGCCACTGCCGCAGACTGCTGCACACCACGGTCTGCTCCCGGGTCGCCACCGGCCAGTAGGTGATGATGCCCTTGCGGCCCCGATAGGGCACCGGCTCGCTCACCGGCCCGAACTCCTCCAGCACCACCCCCCGAAGCTCCGCCGCGCTGCACAAGTGCACTGGCCCGTACGGCTCGCGGTACAGAGCCACGACACCCTGCCTCGCGCCGCCCAGCAGGTCGCCGGGAACCTTCGCCGCGCTCACACCGCCCACCCCCTGCCGCGCCGCCGCACGGCCCCGCACACCTGCCCGGCCGACAGCTCCTCCGACTCCCGTCCCTGACCATGCGCCAGCCGGCCGACGAAACCGCCCGCCGTCGGCTCTCGCCGTAACGGCAGCGGCTGATGGGGCCGAACAGTCAAGCTCTCACCACCTGTTCACCCACTCTGCGTCTCTCCCGGCGACGATCGCTGCCGCAACAGCCAGGCATCCCCCCATGCTGCTCCGCGCTGTGCCGTGACAACCTCCCAGCCCGCCGGATACGCCTGAAAGGGTGAACAAACCTGCGATTAAGGGGAACCGGCCACCCCCTTCCCGTACGGAACATGAGGCCCCGGGCAGACAAGGGGGAGAGGCAGACGGACCGCGTAGGTCTGGCACCGCGAAGGCTTCCAGGGCCCCCACCTCACCATCTGCCACGAGGTCGCCGACAGAGTGCTGCCCGAGCGGCGTCCTGCGCGTCGGCTCGGCTGCGAAACTCGCCCACCACGCAGCCGACTTCGGATTGCCTCGTAGCGGATGCGCCGCGGCGGAATCCCGGCGCCCAGCAGCTATCTGCGGCCCCCTTGCAAAAGGGGCCGCAGGCTGAACGACTTCGATCACGTCGGGGTAGAGGAGACGACGAGGCATCCGCGGCGAGCGGCTGGAGGGTGAACTGCTCGCCGACGTGTTGATGTACCGCCACCCCTGCTGCTCCTGTCACCGCTTCCGGAGCCAGTCCAGCCCTCGCGAACCGTTGTGCGTGCACAGAGGGCTGAAAAAAGCTGTTCCGCAAAAATCCCGTGCGCAACAAAAAAACACAACAGTCACCCCATTAACCCCCTGCTGCTATACCGGCTGGCGTAAAAGAGTACTCACCACATCTTCCTTTCCCGGAACTGTGGTGAAGGGGCAATCTCCGCTACGCAACGTGGGGACGCTGAGGCCATGCGACTTCATCTGTGGCGTTTCATCCTCGATCCTGTCACGTCGGTGCGGGCCCTCCGGCGATTGGCCGCAAGCCGCGGCCAGACATCGTTCGACGTGGCCTGGCGGCAGGTGCGCGTGGAGCGTTTCCCCGACGAAGCCCCCTATCAGCGTCACGGTCACGCCCCCTCTGGAGCCGACAGGAAGCAGCCGGAAAACGTGCATCGCCCGGACAGATGGCCGAATTAGCGAGCAATGTATTTCGGCCTGATAGGGAGACGGCAGGCAGAGGGAAGTATTCCTGCCAACTTCTGGAAACCGGTACGCTCCGCTGTACGGGATCGGACAGAATCAGGCGGTCTTTCCAGGCGAACAATGTGAGGGAGTGAAGCATGCCGGATTCCACTGAACTCGCACTGATGACAGCCTCCCTGCCTGCCGCGCTGACCTTCGTCTTCCAGCGCGTGGAGCACTTGCTCAGCAAGCGCGGCGAACAACCCGAGAACGACGTCACTCCTCCCGACGCCCTGGTCGGTACGCTGCAACTGCCGCTGCAGCCCGACACAGGACGCCTGCGCGAGCAGCGAGACCAGCTGGAAGCGCTGCGGGACGCCGTCGCCGACTACGCCCACGGCGGCGTCCCCGCCCACCCGTCACCGGCACTGCTGCGCAACGTGGCCCGGCTCAGGGCCGCCCTGGAGGACATCTACGGCCAGCACCTGACTTTCCGGGGGGAGAACAGGCCGGACTCGGGCCCGTTCGTACACCAGAAAAGCGACTTCCTCGACGGCAAGCTCACGGGCATGGATGCCGAGGAGATCACCGGAGACACCCGTGTGGTCCAGGACATCGGCAAGGTGGGCCGTGACGCCAAGTTGATCGGGATGAAAGCCCGGCGGATCGGCCCCCAGTAGTAGCAAGCAGGCCCACCATCTCGCGGCCGCGCCGCGGTGTTCCTCTCTCTTGACCTGGAAGGGCTTACGTCTTGACCCTGTCCCCGCCGCCCGGACACGACACCGCTCCGACGCCGCCCGCGCCTGCAGACGATCCGCTGCGCGATCTCACCACCGGCTTCGAACCCCCGTCGGCCCGCGATCAAGCCCCGCCCCCCGCCCCGGCGATCGAACACGGCGGACCGGCTAAAGACGACGAAGCCAGTACGCCGACATCGTTGGACCGTCTCCCGCCCGGCCCCCTTCAACCGCCCACAGCTGACGCGCAGCCACCGCCCCTCGACACACTCGCCCAGCGCCGTGACCCGAGTAACGGCCCGACAGACACAACAGCAGGCCCCAGGGGTGAACAGCCGCCCGGCCCGGGCGTCCAGCAGAACATCCCGTACAACGTCGGCACGGTCATCGGGGTGCAGAACGTCAACGACATCCGTCGGCTGAGGGGAACACCCCTGCCCGACGAATGGATCAAACGCCGCCTCGATCCCTACCTCCCCGACGACGAACTGACCAAAGCCATCACCGACACCCTGCAGTCCCACCACGCCGCCGTCCTGCACGCCCCCGCCGGCACCGGCCGCTACACCACGGCCCTGCATGTGCTCACCCGCCTCCCCGTCACAGACATCCGTCAGGTCCGCCGCGAACCAGGCGACACGGTGGACCTCGAAGGCCTCACAGACGAAGACACCGGCTGGATCCTGGACCTGAGGGACAAAGAAGAGACGCTGCACACCGGATTCGGACTCCACCTGAAAGAAGCCGAAGAACATCTGCGCGCACACCGCTCATTTGTCATTGTCGTCACCCGCACCGACACCTGGGGCCGGGTGGCCGATGAGGCCACCGAACTGGGCTACCTGCTTAACCCGCCCGAGGGGCTGAAGGCCCTGCGCGCGCACCTCACCCATCCCCAGCCTGGCATCGACGAGCTGGACAAGTGGCTGGCCGAGGAACGGATCATCCAGGCCGTGGCTGGCGCGACACCGGCCATCGCCGCCCACTGGGCCGGCATCATCCGTACCGCCGTCGGCTTCAACAGCGCCAGCACCGAACCCAAACCTGTCAGCGAACTCATCGACCCCGTCATCCAGTCCGCCCACAACTGGCGCCGCGTCCTGCGCGAATGGCACACCCGCAACACCAACAGCGTCCACCGCAACTACCTGCTGGCCGCTGCCGCACTCGACGGCGCCCCCGCCGAAGCCGTCTACGACGCCCACACCTCGCTCGGCACGGCGCTGGACGACATATCCCCGCCCCCGCGCGGACAACAAGGCCCAGGCATTATCGAACTCACTCACACCGTCGGCGCGGAGCTCGGGACCGACGACCGTATCCGCTTTCTGCAGCCCGGCTACGCCGAGGCGGTCGTCGACTACTTCTGGGTCGACCGCCCCCACCACGCTGCTGCGTTCACACAGTGGACCGCCGAGCAGACCATCACCCTGCCCGCCGACCTGGGCAGCCCGCTGGCCGAGCGCGTGACCCAGTGGGCCACCCACTACACCCTGGCCAAACAAAACTTCAGCATCCTGCGTGCCATCGCCACCCACTGGGCCGGATCTCCACGCATGCGCGTCCACGCCCGGGAGCTCCTCGTCGCCGCTGCCCTGGACCCCGCCGCTGGCAAAGGCGCCCGCGACCAGTACCTCGCCTGGGCCAAGAACCCCGACGCTACGGACCTCACCCAGCGGGGCCACACCCCCACCGTCCTCAAACGGGCACTCGCCGGCGCTCTTGCCGAACTGGGCTCCGCTTACCCCCAGATCGCCCTCAAACGGCTTGCTGAACTCGCCGCAAACACCACCGACGACGCCGTCACCGACGCCGTCGGCCACGCCCTGACCACCCTGTGGGACCAGCCGAGTCTGCAGGAAAAGATCCGCACCACCCTCACCTCCTGGTTCATCTCCTCCCAGGACCACTACACCAAAGCCGCACGCCGGGCCTTCCTCCACCTTGCCGAACGCACCAGCGCAGATGCGGTCCCTCTCCTGCTGGACCCCGACGGCCACGACATCGACTCCTGGCTGATGGAAGGCTGGCGCTGCGCCCTGGACGAGCCCATCGCCTCCACCCTCCAAAACGCATTCGACATCTGGATGGACGCCGCCCTCGCCCGTCCCGCCCTACAGCCCGCGGTCCTGAACGCCTTCACCGAAGCGGTCTTCCGCTCCGAAACCGATCGCACCTACCTCGCCACGCGCTTCCTCGTCCTCAACCACGCGGCCAACGGATGGGAACCCGCCCGCGCCGGACAGCAGCCCACCGAACGCACCCGCCTGCGGGACACCCTCGTCATCGCCCTACGCGATGCAGACCCCACCACCACGCTCGCCCGCGCGCACCATGCGCCGCCCCAGTCGTAACCGCAGCCGCTGGCCCCCGCCCCGGTCCGGCCCCCTCGACGTCACCTGCCCCGCCCCCAGCTGTCTGCCCGGCCACGCCTTCACCCTCACGCTCACCGGCATGTGGGAGGAACTCCCCTCACCCCACCCGCATCACAGCCCCGACGCGGCCGCCACGGACCACGCCCTCACCCTTGCCCGCGCCATCACCGCCGGCTACATCTCCACAGAGTCAGAACCGGCCGCCGCCCGCATCAACACCCTCCTGGGCCGACCCGTCGAACTGCCCCACATCCCCGTCAGAATCGTGTGGGCGACAGCGCACCTCACCGCCGGGCCTGAAGCCCAGCGCGCTGCCGTCGACCAGGAGCGCCGCGCGCACGAACAGCAGCAGCGCCGCGCCGAACACGACCGCCGCTTGGACCAGGCCCAGATACTGCGCGACACCCTGATGAGCGACCCCTCCCTAGCCCTGGCCTATTGGTTCGCCGCAGCACCCCACACCATCGACAAAAACACCCTCACCCGCCTCGAGGAACTGTTCGCCACGGCAGCCGCCTATGCGCCCAACGGCACATGGGCTCCACTGGCCCGGCTGCTGCACACCTTCACCGGCCAGCTGTCCGACGATGCCAAACGCCACCTGCTCGACACTCTCGCCGCACTCACCGACCGCTACGGACAGGCGGACATCGCCGCCACCATCCGGGCACTGCGCATCACCCCGAACGGTTCAGAACCGCCCTAGACATCGGTGAAAACACTGCTCTGGAGCCGAACACGCGCCCCGTGAGGCGGGGAAAGACGCAGGAGGCACGGCCGGGCATACGCATGCCCGGCCTCGTGGGGCCAGACGGGGGAAAGGGCGTACGCAAGCGCAGCTGACTGGCGGACCTGCTGTCGACGACTCACAGAACGCCCACTGAGAAAACCTCATTGGCTGTCCGGATGAGAGGAGCAGGGAATTCCCTGCGCCGGACGGCGCGGGGAGCTCTCGCGCCGAGCAGCCCGGGCGGAGAGGCGGAGGGAACAGGGCCGTCTCATCTTTGTGGTGCGGCGCGGTTGGGCGGGGAGTCCGCGGGCAGTTCCCACCGGACTTCGTCGCTGTCGTGATGGTGGTGCCAGGCGGTCACGAGGCGGGCGCGGACCAGCTGGTCGAGGAGGTCCTCCAACTGCTGGGGCGGCTGCCCGCACTGGCGGGTGAGGGCATCGAGCTCGCCCCCGCCCGCCCTGGCACTGCTGTGGGCGGCCAGGACAAGCGCGGTCAACCGCAGGGCGGAGGGCAGGGCGGGCGAGAGTGCCAGCGGGGCGGGGCACAGGGCCCATTGGGCGGCGCGGATGCGCGCGGTGCGTCCGGGAGTCTGGTGGAGGACGGCGGCGTCCAGCAGCTGTGCCTGGACGGGGGAGCGGCTGCGGTTGGGGCGGTGCAGCCAGCCGGGGTGCTCCAGTTCGAGCCACAGCTCCGCGCGGCCGTGGAGCCGCATGCCGCGCAGGAAGCCGTGGGGCAGGCGGATCTGTCCGTGGTGGTCGGCGCGCAGCGCGCACTGCAGGGCGAGCAGCCGGGCGGCGGGGGAGGAGAAGCGGGGCAGGGCCGTGGCGAGGTAGGTGAGCATTTCGCGTACGCGCCGCTGTTCTGCCGGGCCGAACGCGGGCGTGTCGCGCGCAGAGCGCGACGTGCCGGCGGTCGGCTGGGCGCGGCCGGTGTGGAGCAGGGTGGGCGGTACGACGGAGGTGTGGCTCATCGCCGCCGCGCAGGCGGCGCAGGCGTCGGCCAGCCGCCACGCGCGGCCGCTGCGGTCGCAGGTCAGGGCGAGCAGGACGGGCCCCGCGCAGCCGCGGTGGCGGGGGTGCCAGTGGCAGCCCCTCGTCCGGCACTGGCAGGTGCGCAGGTGTCCGGGCAGCGCGTCGGCGCGGGCGTGGCGGGCCAGATGAGTGAGGGCGGCCGAGCGGGCGGAGACGGCCGGCAGAACGGGGCTGTGGGTGCAGCGGGGACAGGTCAGGGCCGGTCCGCCCGTCTGCGGGCGCAGGTGCACTGTCCAGATGCGCTGCACCGTGGCGTGTGTGCTGGCAAGCCGCATCGGCTCGTTGTCCCTTCCGGTCTGGTCCGCGCTGGCCTCGTGCGGCGGTCTCCCGGTACGGGCACGCGGGAGCCGCCCGCACCGTAGTGCAGATCCCTGCACTCGCGCAGTGCGGGCGCCCGGCGCGCCCACCTGCACTGATAGTGCAGATTCCCGCACTGACAGGGCAGGTTTCTGCACCGTCGGATGGTGGGGTGACGATCTTGCCGCCCGACCCGGACCGCGACGCGCTGCGTGTGACGCTGGCGCGGCTGAGGAACACGCGCGGGTGGACCTTCGACGAACTCGCCGACCGCAGTGGCCTGGCCCGGCGCACGCTGATCGACCTCGAACACGGCCGGGCCGCCGGCACCGTCACCACCTGGCACGCCCTGGCGCACGCCTTCGACGTCCCCATCGAGCAGCTCCTCGGCCCGCTCTGCGGCGACCACACCCCACCCGGGCCCAAGGGCGCCTGACTCCGGTCACGCCAGGCCCGGCACGCCGCGCAAATCACCCGAACCGGCGAGCACGCATAGAACGCACACTCGCCGAATCGTGGAGCTGTTCGATAGCGCTGGGCCACCCGGGGGACCGACTGCCCGCCAGCCCCGCCCTCGGAGCGTGTCGCCTGGCACGGTCCTCGCCATGCGCCCCAACTCCACCCCCGGCTGCCACTGGGACGGCAGCCCCCGCACCGCACCGGTGCGCCGTCCCCTGCGGGTGGCCGCCACCAGCCCCAGCCGCCTGCTGCGCGCCGGTCAGAGCGGCCGCTGCCGCCACTGCGGCAACCGCGTCGACCTCTACCCGCGCGCCGACGGGCGGCCCATCGCCCTGCATCCCGCCGAACTGGCCACCGCCCACGTCCCTTCCCTCTGCCACTGGCACCTGAGCTCCGGCATCGCCCACCCGCACGGCGACGGCAGCGCCTGGTGCCGTATCCCGCACGCCGTGCTGTGCCCGCAGCGCACGCCCGCCTGCCGGATCAGCCCGCCTCTCGAGTCGGTGCGCCGCCAGCTCGCCGTACGAACCCGCCGCCTGATCGACACCGGTGCCTTCGCCCCCACAGTTCCCCCTGCCGGCCCGGCGCTCGCCGACACCGGCCGCCCCGACCGCCCGGTCGTGCGGATGCTGCTGGGCCACTACCTCGCCGACAGTCCTGTGGAGGCCCTCCGCTGCGTAGCCCAGACAAACCACCGCCACCGCTGCCCCCGACCCGTCCTGGCCCCGGACGGCCCGGCCGGATCCTGGAGACTGCTGCCTGTCGGCCCCCGACGCGGCCAACTCGTCCCGCCCGAGCAGACGATCGCTGTCTACGACCTCAGCCGGCTGCCCCACGCCGAACAACGGCGCTGGCGTATCCAGCGCTGCCCCGCGCACGCCACCACCCACAACGCCGCCGACCTGGCCCTGGCCGGATGGGAGGTCGTCGACCCCCTCCTGCACGCGCAGCACCTCCGCACCGGTCTGCCATACCCGCCGGCGCACGGCAGCGGAGAAAGATGACGATGCCGCACCACGCCCTGGAAATCCTCCTGACCCGCCCCCTGGCCCCGGCCGAACTACGTGACGCCGCCCGCATGCTGCCGCTCGCGGCCAACCACGACACCACCCGCCTCATGACCCTCGTACGCGCCAAAACCCCCGGCCGCGCCGCACACCGGCTGCGCCAGCGCCTCACCCCCCGGCTCCCCGTGGACGTGATCACCACCCACTATCCGGACGCCGACGGGCAGGTCCTGCTCAACCTCGCCTTCCCGCCCGCCGTCCACGCCACGATCAGCCGCGCCGCCCAGGAAACGGGGCAGAGCCCGGAACTCTTCGTGAAACTGGCCCTGCACCGCGCACTGGCCCAGCACGCCAGCGACGAGACCGACCGGCTCGACCGGGCCGTACAGCACCTGCTCGCCCACACCACGGCCGCACACCTTCTGGCAGCCGTCGGCCACGCCCTGACCCGCACCCCCGGAGCAGCCCCCGCATGAACCCGACCGACGAACAGGTCGCCGCGGCCGACGCCTTCCACGCCGGCCGGCACCTCGCCCTGCAAGCCGGCGCGGGCACCGGCAAGACCACCACCCTTGCCCTCCTCGCCCGCACCACGAAACGCCGCGGCCGCTACCTCGCCTTCAACCGGGCCATCGCCCAGGACGCAGGCACCCGCTTCCCGGCAACCGTGCAGTGCAAGACCGCCCACGCCCTCGCCTACGCCGCCGTCGGCCACCGCTACACCCGCCGCCTCAACGCCCCCCGCCGCCCGGCCTGGCAGACCGGGCAGGCCCTCGGCATCACCAAGCCGGTCCGCATCGGCGAACGCGACCTCTCACAAAAGGTTCTCTCCAACGCCACGCTGCGCACCGTGGCCGGCTTCTGCCACACCGCCGACGAGACGATCACCCGCCATCACGTCCCCCGCCTGCGCGGTCTGGAAGACAAGGACCTGCACACCCAACTCGCCGCCCACATCGTGCCGTTCGCCCGCAGGGCCTGGGCCGACCTGCAGCACCCCGACGACGGCGCCGTCCGCTTCGACCACGACCACTACCTGAAGATCTGGGCCCTCACCCAGCCGAAGATCGACACCGACTTCCTGTTGCTGGACGAGGCCCAGGACACCAACCCCGTCGTCGAGCAGATCTTCCTTGACCAGCGCGGCCACGCCCAGCTGGTGATGGTCGGCGACTCCGCCCAGGCCATCTACCAATGGCGCGGCGCCAAAGACGTCATGACCGGCTTCGACGGCACCCAGCTCGTCCTGTCACAGTCCTTCCGCTTCGGCCCCCGCCTGGCCCAGGAGGCCAACCGCTGGCTGGCCATCGCGCAGGCACCGATCCGCCTGACCGGCACCCCCGCGGTGCCCACCGAACTCGGGCACCTCGTCCGGCCCGACGCCGTGCTGTGCCGCACCAACGTCGGCGCCATGGCCCACGTCATGGACCTGCTGGCCGCCGGACACCGCGTGGGGCTGGCCGGGGGAGGGGACAGCCTGCGCGCCCTGGCCCTGGCCGCCCGCGACCTCAAGGAGGGACGCCGCACCTCCCACCCCGAACTGGTGCTGTTCCCTTCCTGGGGCGAACTGCAGGACTACGCCGCCCACGACCCGGCCGGACGTGATCTGCAGCCGCTGGTCGACCTCGTAGACACCCACGGCGCCGACGCCATCCTGGCCGCCCTCACCCACCTCACGCCGGAGCAACAGGCCGAGGTGACCGTGTCAACGGCCCACAAGGCCAAAGGCCGTGAATGGCCCTGCGTGAAGATCGCCGACGACTTCACCCCTCCGAAGGACACCGACAAGCACGACGACACCGGCCGCCCGGTACCCGGACCGATCAGCGACAGCGAAGCACGTCTCGCCTACGTCGCCGTCACCCGCACCCGCCAGCTCCTCGACCTCGGTGGCCTCTCCTGGATCCACGAGCACCCCGACGGAAACCCGCCGACACGCTGAGCCGTCTTCGGCAACCCGCGGAGGGTGGGCGGCAGAGCTGTGACGGGTTCTTGTAAGCGGGCGAGGGACGTGCCGACGCTGCTCTCTCGCTCCCGGCGACCCGGACGTGTCGCGCGCACGGCCTGCCCGGTGCGCACGGGACCGGACGCGGCCGGTGGCGGTGAAGCGCACCGCCACCTCCAGGGTCGGCCCGCCCATGTTGCTCCAGCGCTCCTCGGGCATCCAGGCCGCCCGCTGTCCACAGGCGGCCCCGGGCAGGCTCCTGAAGTTATGAACATCAGCTCGCCGGGCATCGCCCGGAACAACAAGAAGGCGCCGCACTGCGAGCGCCACGACGCCTTCCTCGACCCGGAAGAGCAGGCCGAGTCCGCCGCCCGGTTCCCGGCCGGCCGCCAGGCGCAGATGGCCTTCCTCCTGGCCGGCTATGCCGGCAACGCCTCTGTGGTCGCTGTGCTCTTGGGCATCCGCGCGCGTACGGTGCACCGTCACTGCCGTGGTTGGCCGCCACCGCCCGGGCCCCGGCTGCGCCGGGCCCTGCGCCGCCGTGTCCTGGACCTCGTGTGCCCGCGGTGCCTGTCCGATCGTGCGGTGGAAGAGGCACGCCAGGCGAAGCGGGACGCCCGGCGCGCGGCCCGCCGGATTCCGCGTGGGCAAGACTGGCCCAATCGCTGACCTGCGGCCCGGGCGAGCAGCCGCCGTGGTGAGGGCTCCTCAGCTCACGGATGGGCAGGACAGAGCTTCTGTACATTTCTGAAAGCAATTAGCTGATTTTCATGCGGAAAACGCATAACTTCGGTTAGGGTGGGAGGTATGGGCTTGGCGTTGGAGGAGTCGTTGCGGCTGACGGTGGCCGCGCTGATGCAGGTGACGGGGGAGTCGCAGCGGTCGGTGGCGGGGGCGCTGGGACTGACGCAGACGCAGGTGTCGCGCCGACAGTCGGGTGCCGTTTCGTGGAGTCTGCGCGACGTCGATGTCCTGGCCGAGCACTACGGCATCGGCGCGCTGGACCTGCTGGCGGGTCCGACCAGAGCGTGCGAGGCGCTGCTCGCCGACCGGCGCCGTCCCCTCCGGGCCGAGACGAAAGGGGCAAGCCGGTGAGCGACTTCGACGCGATCGACTCGCTGCTGGATGCCGTCGGCCCGGAGGCCGAACTTCCGCCCTGCCAGGTGCGCCGCGAACTGAGGGAGCGAGCCCGGCTGTCCAAGGCGCAGGTGGCACGCGCGCTCGGCGTGAGCCCGTCCACCCTCGGCGGGTGGGAGAGCGGCCGGGACCCGGCCGGCGAGGTCCGCACCAAGTACGCGTATCTGCTGGACGGTCTGAACGCCAAGCTCGCCACCGAGGCCGAGGCCGGAGGGATGCCGGCGGACGAGCAGCCGGTGGGGTCGGGCACTGCTGCGGCGGCCGTCACCTCTTCGTCTTCGCCGCAACTCGGCCAGGACGGGGACGAGGTGGAGCTGCTCGCCGTGCCGCAGCCGTGCGTACTGTGCGGCCGTCCCGCCACACAACGCGTGGCGGGGTTCGCGCAGCACCTGGACCCCTCCGACTGCCAGGCGATCCCTGCTGAATCCCCGAAGCCCCCGCCCACCGCACCCTCTGCCCAGGCCCGAGTGCCGCGTGCGGCCCGCCCGTCCCGTCCGGCCGACGGGAAAGGCGCGGCCCCGCGCGGGCGGGCGTTCCAGGAGCCGTCCGGGCCGGCCGACTTGATCCGCGAAACGGTGCACGCCGCGCTTGCCGAGCACCAGGGCGACGTCGAAGCCGCGGGCACCGCGTTGCTGAAGCGGGCCATCCCGGACGCGATGCGCCTGCTGGACGAGACCCGCAAGGGTGCCCGCTACGACGTGATCGCCCACCCCTGGATCCCCGACATTCTCAAGAAGCAGACCTCCAAGGGCGCCGACCAGATCTGGGAGGCCCGCCCCAAGTGGACGCGGCCCGAACTGCCGCCCGGGAAGCACGAGGTCACCGCGCTCGACATCAACGGCGCCTATTTGAGCGCACTCAAGACCCATCTGCCGCTCGGCCAGCTGGAACACTCCACGGGCTTCGCGCACGACCGGCGCCGCGCCGGAGTCCACCTGATCACCCCGCCCGAGTGGGAGCACGACGCGGTACTGCCCAACCCGATCGGCCAGCGCGACGAACCAGGACCCCTGTGGGTCACCGAACCGACCCTGCGCCTGCTGCTGCGCCTGTCCGGCCCCAAGCACGGCCTGTGCGAGCCGCCCGAGATCCACGAGTCCTACACCTCGGGCGCCACCGAGAACCTCCTGGAGAAGTTCCGGATCGCACTCAAGGACGCCCGCGACACCGCGATCGCAGACAGCGACGGGCTGACGCTGGAGTACGTGAAGGCGATGTACTCCAAGTTCGTGTCCACGATGGGGGAGTCGAACTACAACCGGGAGCTCCACCGCCCGGACTGGATGCACATCATCCGCTCCCAGGCCTTCGCCAACCTCTGGATGAAGGCGCTCAAGGCCCACGACGGGGGACTGGCCGTCGTACGGGCGATGGGCACCGACGAGCTCCACGTCATCGGAGACTGGCGCCGTGTCTTCCCTGAAGGCCGCGGAGTTACCGAGGTCAAGGTCAAGGACATGTACACCGCCGGAACCGGCACCGAAGCCGGCATGGGGCAGGAGCAGTAAATGCCGGAGAAGAACATCGACTTCGGGAAGTTCGGCGCAAGCGGGATCAAGGGCAGCGACGCCGTCGCCCGCCAGCTCGACCGGCTCGCCGGCCACATCGCCACCCCGGTGACCGCCGAGCGCGGCCTGATGGCGCGCCTGCACTACCTGACCACGTCGGACAGGGCCTGGCAGGCAGCCAAGGATGCCGGACTGGCAGTGAGCGACCGGACGCTGAGGGCATGGAAGCAGGGCACCCGCCACCCGTCGAAGGCCAACCTGGAACGCATCGAAGCCGCCTACAGGGCGGTGCGGCGCCGCAACGTCGCCCGCCACCTCACCGCCCGCCTCAACCGTCAGGGCCGCGGCACCCGCGTGGAGATCCACCCCCTCGACCAGTCCGGCGTGGCGCGCCCACTCCAGCGCGTGGTGGAACACCGGTCGATGAACGTGCGCCGCTGGGACAAGATCGTCGGATCCTGGGCGGCCGGCGACCACCAAGGCCTGGACGACGCCTGGACCGCCGATGTCCTGCCCGACCTCGGCTCCCAGTGGGGCCAGTACGAGTACGTCAAAAACGTCGGCTTCGCCGCGTAGAAGCCGAGCCCGCACGGCGGTGGTCCTCAGCGTCTGCCGGCATGGCGTACGGTGGCGTTCACCGACGCGGGGTGGAGCAGCTCGGTAGCTCGCTGGGCTCATAACCCAGAGGTCGCAGGTTCAAATCCTGTCCCCGCTACTGCAGGTGGAGGGCCCGGAACCGTACGGTTCCGGGCCCTCCACCCGTATGCGGCCTACATGTCGGCAGCCGTCATGCCCAACTGCCAGGTCAGACACGAGCGCTGACTCACCGAACCGGTCCGGGACGCGATCCGCTGGTGCCCCGGCGCCAGTGTGAGGTGACGCCGGTCCGCCGGACGGGACGGAGCGGACACCTCCATACGGTGGCGCCCCAGCCACACCAGCAGCGGATGACGCCCTTCAGCCACGTCCACCCCCCAGTGGACCATCAACTGTTCCACGCCCGCGAGCCATCGGGTCCGGCCTGCCGTATCCCGCTGCTCCGCCCGTTCGAAGTCCAGCATGGTGTCCGCGAGCTGCGCCGCCTCCGGGTAGATCACCAGCGGGGCTGCTCTCATCTCGCGCGCGTCCAGCCCAGCCGTCCAGGCCCGCTGCACCCAGCACACGATGTCCGGCATCCGCGTCCACCAGTGCACCGCGACCTGGAAGGCATCGGCGAACAACTCCTCACCTGTCGGCCCCCAGCGCGCGGTCAGCCGCTGCCGCACGCGGTGCGCCGCCATCGTCTCGGGCAGTTCGGCCAGCCGCACGAAGTCCGGACCACGGCCGCGGGAGTCGTCCGACCAGTAACCGTGCCGCAGGCACACCTGCCAGTTGTCCGGCGACATCAGCCACACCGCCTCGCCGACGTCCAGGTCATCACCGCACAGCGGGCAGAACCGCACGAGATGCCCCGCCAGCGGTTCCCAGGGCCACTTCCACTCCGCTGCTTCCTCCTCCCGGCCTGCCGGCATCCGGTCTGCGCCCAGACTGGGCAGATCCTGCTGCAGAAGGCCGGGCGACCAGCCGGCCAGTACAGACAGGTAGCGCAGCCCCGCCTCGTTCACGTACATCTCGGTGTACTGCGGGTACTTCTCCACCCGCCCAGGGTCCGTGGACGCCTCGCCCTGTCCGACCCGGTCGAGGAAATCAGCCAGGCTCAGGCCGTTGGCGTGCGCGAGCCGGTTCACGAACGACCCCGTCGACTCACCCGGCACCGGCCACGCACGCAGCGGCAGCGCCCTGCGAGGCCCGTACAGGCCGGGATCGTCCAGCACAGCCGTCCCTCCGCCGACACTGCCGTCACGGCAACCGTGACCGGCCCGGCAGCAGCCGGTCAAGGGCGCCCGCACTCGTTCGGGTGAACCCGGCCGGACGCCGTGTCACGGCACCGCACACCCCTTCCACTCTGTGAACCAGGTGCTCGCGCACGCCGTCACCGGGGGAGGACCATGGCCACGACGACGCGCCTCCGCCCGGACTCAACCACCTTGGCCTCCGCCGCTCGCCTCAAGACCCGCCTGCGCGGACGTCAGCAAAGCGCCGCAGACGCCTGCGTGAGCAGCTTCATCGAGGGCTACCGCCGTGTGAGCGTCTACATGGCCACCGGCACCGGAAAGACCCTGGTGGCCCTGCACACCGTCCAGGAAACCGCGCCCGAAGGCGTCTGCCTGGTCGTCGTGCCCTCACTGCGACTGCTCGAGCAGACCGCACAGGTATGGCACCGCGAAGGACGCCCCGGCCGCTACCTCGGCGTCTGTTCCCCAGGCCACCCGGCGGACCCGGACCTGGCCGGCATCCTCACCATGGTCCATACCGGCGACGAACTGGCCGGCCAGGCAGCCGACACCCACGGACCGCTCAACGTGTTCTGCACCTACCACTCCCTGGACAAGGTCGTCGAAGCCCACCGCGACTTCCACTTGCCCCGCTGGGACGTCGTGGTCGCCGACGAAGCCCACCGCACCGCCGGTGACTACGACAAACCATGGGCCCACATCCACCACGACGACAAACTGCCCACCCGCCACCGCCTCTACATGACCGCGACGCCCCGCGTCCTCGACGAGAAGAAAGCCCGCGCCCAGGGCATCGGCGCCGACACCGTCATCGCCTCCATGGACGACGTGAGCATCTATGGGCCCGTCGTCTACCGCATCTCCCTGAGAGAAGCGATCGACGAGGGACTCCTCGCCGACTACCGCATCGCCGGCGTCGTCATCAGAGACGAAGACCTGCGCGGCCTCCTGAACCGGCTCCCCGCAAACACCTGGAGCGGCGAAGCACTGCGTGCCGCAGCCGCCCAAGTCGCCCTGCTGGTCGCCCAGAACCGCTACGACCTGCGCCGCACCCTGACCTTCCACCCCTGCATCGACGCGGCGGAAGTCTGCGCCGAAACACTCCACCAGACCGCAGCCCTCATGCCCCCGGCCTACCGCACCACCCTGCAGGTCGGCACCGTCAGCTCCCGGCAGAGCCCCTTCGAACGCCACAAGAACTACACCGCCTTCGCCGACACCCCCCTCAACACCCCCACCTCACAGCAGCCGCCCCGCCGGGCCGTCCTCACCAACTGCCGCTGCTGCTCCGAAGGCGTCGACATCCCCGCCATCGACTCCCTGCTCTTCGCCCACCCCAAGACCAGCACCATCGACATCATCCAGTCCATCGGACGCGCCCTGCGCCAGACCCCCGGCGACGGCAAGATCTCCACCATCGTCATCCCCATCTACATGGCCCCCGGCGAAACCCTCGAAGAGGCTGTCAAGAAGACCGCCTTCCACCTGATCTACCGCGTCCTCATCGACCTCGACGTCTACGACGAGCACACCTTCCACCTCGTCGACCACTTCCGGTACCCGGCCGACCCCGCCGGACCCCAGCTTGCCCCGCCCCCGGAGCGCGCCGACGAGATCATCCCCGTCCTCGATCTGAACGACGTCATGGCCCCCAACCGCGTATGGGAAGCCGCCTTCGAAGTCGCCACCAACTTCCACACCCAACACGGCCACCTCGACGTCCCCAGCCTCCACCTCCACGGCCGTTTCCACCTCGGCTGGTGGACCGGAGTGCAGCGCTCCATGCGCAAGAACGGCCTGCTCCTGCCCGAACGCATCGCAGCACTGGACACGCTCGACATGATCTGGGAACACCCCCCGCACAGCATCGAGCGCAAACTCCTCATCGCCCGCGACTACGTCACCCGCCACGGACACCTCGCACCCCGGTGGGCCGAACACCACCAAGGCATCCACCTGGGTCGTTGGCTCGCCGACCGCCGAAAGGAGGTCACCACCCGCCGCCTGCCCTACTGCTACCAAAGGGCCCTGAACGAGATCTACCCCTGGTGGAACGCCAAAGGCGACGCCGAATGGAAACGCACCTACGCCCGCGCCCACGCAGCCGCGCGCGACAACACCCTGATCTTCCCCGACCCGCACCAACTCACCGGCACCGCACCGCCGCTCACCCACTGGCTGGCCAAGCAGATCGACAACCTCGCCCGACTCGAGACCTACCAGCACCACCTCCTGGGCGACCTCCCCATCGAGCACCCCCTGGCCCTCCTGCTGCGCCGTCCCCGAGGCGCCTCCCAACGGGCCTTCGCCCGAGGACTGCAGGCCGCCTACGCATACCGTCGCCGCCACCATCACCTGGACGTCCCCTACGGCTACATCTGCGAAGACGGCCCCGAATTCGGCCTGGGGAGGTGGCTCGCCGAAAAACGGCGCGCCCCGCAAACCCTCTCCCGGGAACAACTGGACGCCCTGGAAGCCCTCGACATGCGCTGGACCTCACGCCACCGGCACAGCACAACCTGAACCGCCGTGCGCACCAGCAGACCACAGGAGCACCCCGGCATCATGACGACACCGCCCCACTCACCCGGCCGGCTGCCTGCTTTCAACATCGGGCTCACCTACGTCACGCTCCCCACCTCGCAGGTACAGGTCAACCGCCTGACCGAACTCACCAACGAAATCACTCTGGGCACCGACGTGATCGTGATCGTGTTGAGCACCGTGACCGCCCCGGCCTCCCCCCACCAGGACGAGACCGACGTCGATCGAAGCCGCTTCACGTGGCCACCCTGGCAGGGAGACGTCATCCCCGAGGCCCACCAGAAATGGAAGGCAGTCTTCGTCACCCGGGACCGCACCTTCAGGGGCATCTACTACGAGGACTCCACCCTTGAAGAGACGCCGACCATCCGTGTCCCAGCCACCGTTCTGTCCGACGCGATGTGGAAGATGGTCCAGAACGAGTCCTGCGCGGTCCTGTGCACCGGTCTTACCGGGGATCCCTCCGCAGCCGAAGTTATGACCGCCCTAGGGCCTGTGTGACGTTGTGATCAGCCAGTTGCCTCCAGCAGGTCGTTGATCCAGATCATTGAGGCACGGAGGTGGAGGCCGGCGAGGTAGCT
>NZ_JBVIOL010000026.1:0-83435 GCF_055578825.1 Streptomyces sp. NPDC032822
GGCGTCCACCTCTCCGAGGAATTCCAACTCCACCCCGAACAGTCCACCGACGCCATCGTCATCCACCACCCCGAAGCCAAGTACTTCAACGCACGCTGACGAAACCGTCGTCCTGCACGGATGAGGGCAGGGACTCAGTTGCGGCTTAAGCTCGTCTTCGGGCAACGCCGGAGGCTGTTGCCCGGTCGTTGCCCGGCAGGCTGAGAGAAAAGAGTGATCAGGGTGTTTTCGCAGGTCATCGTGGTGACCAGGACTGCGGGGTAGGGCTTCAGTGCACATCGTCATCATGGGCTGCGGGCGAGTGGGTTCGGCTCTCGCCCAGACCCTGGAGCAGCAGGGGCACACGGTCGCCGTGATCGACCAGGACCCCACCGCCTTCCGCCGGCTCGGCTCCGGGTTCGGCGGCCGTCGCGTCACCGGTGTCGGTTTCGACCAGGACACCCTGCGTGAGGCGGGCATCGAGGAGGCCGGGGCGTTCGCGGCGGTCTCCAGCGGCGACAACTCGAACATCATCGCCGCGCGGGTGGCCCGCGAGATGTTCGGCATCGAGAACGTCGCGGCCCGGATCTACGACCCCCGGCGTGCCGAGGTCTACCAGCGTCTGGGCATCCCCACCGTGGCCACGGTGCGCTGGACCGCCGACCAGATGCTGCGGCGGCTGCTGCCCTCGGGCGCCGAGCCCCTGTGGCGCGACCCCACCGGTGGCGTCCAGCTGGCCGAGGTGCACACCACCACGTCGTGGGTGGGGCACAAGATCAGCCGCCTCCAGGAGGAGACGGGCGTCCGGGTGGCGTTCCTGACCCGGCTGGGCGAGGCGGTCCTGCCCACCTCGCAGACGGTGTTGCAGGAAGGCGACCTGGTGCACGTGATGATGCGCACCGACGAGGTCGACAAGGTCGAGGCGGCGTTCGCCAAGGGTCCCGAAGAGGAGGGCGGTCACTGATGAGGGTCGCCATTGCCGGTGCCGGTGCGGTCGGCCGCTCGATCGCGGGCGAACTGCTGGAGAACGGCCACGAGGTCCTTCTCATCGACAAGGCGCCGACCGCGATCTCGGTCGAGCGCGTCCCGCAGGCGGAGTGGCTGCTCGCCGACGCCTGCGAGATCACGTCCCTGGACGAGGCCGCGCTCCAGCGCTGCAACGTCGCGATCGCCGCGACCGGCGACGACAAGGTCAACCTGGTCGTCTCCCTGCTGGCGAAGACGGAGTACGGCGTTCCGCGGGTCGTCGCCCGGGTGAACAACCCGAAGAACGAGTGGCTGTTCAACGAGTCCTGGGGCGTGGACGTCGCCGTGTCGACTCCCCGCCTGATGTCGGCCCTGGTCGAGGAGGCGGTGAGTGTCGGTGATCTGGTCCGGCTGCTCCGCTTCAGCCACGGCGACGCCAACCTGGTCGAGCTGACCCTGCCGGAGGAGTCGGCCCTCGCCGGCACCCAGGTCGGCGATGTCGAATGGCCGCAGGACACGTCCCTGGTGACGATCATCCGCGGCACCCGCGTGCTCACGCCCTCCCAGGAGGACTCGCTGGAGGCGGGAGACGAGCTCCTCTTCGTGGCCGCCCCGGCCCGCGAGGAGCAGCTGGAGGACCTGCTGTCGGTACGCCGGGACACGGCGAGCTGATCCCTCCGGGAGCTATGACGGCGAAGGGCGCCCCGATTGTTCGGGGCGCCCTTCGCCGTCATGGCGGCAGTCGGTCTTCGTGCAGCCGACCTGGTCTACGTAGAGCCGACCGGTCTTCGTGCAGCCGACTTCGTCGTACGGACGGCTGGTCGTCGTACGGGGCGGCTACGCGTCGCGTCGGTGACGGCCCACGGTCGAATCCTCGGACTCCACGGATCCCGCCGGCTCACCGCGTTCCTCCGCGCGCGCCGCCTCCCGCTCCTTCTCGGCGCGTTCCTCCGCCTCCATCTCGGCGAAGACGTCGATGGGGGCCGGTGCCTTCGCGAGGAAGACCCAGGTCAGGTAGACGGCCAGCAGGAAGGGCGGGATCTTCAGGGCGACCAGGACCCAGCCGAGCTGGGCGGTGTCGGCCCACCAGTACAGCGGGAAGAGGATCGCGCACTTGGCGAGCAGGATCAGGCCCCAGGCCCAGCTGGCCTTGGCGTACGCCTTCTTGCGGCCCGGGTTGCGGGTGCGCCAGGAGAGGTTCTCCTTGAAGACCGGGCCGAGGATCAGACCGATCAGCGGGACCCCGCAGAGGGTCGTGATGATGTAGGCGAGGCCCAGGCCCAGCGTGTAGAGCATGCCGGGGAGGTAGAAGTCCTTGGCGTTGCCGGTCATCATCGCGAAGACGACACCGAAGGCGACGCCGAAGACCCCGCTGAAGGCGTGCTTGACGGTGTCCCGCGTCACCAGGCGGACCACGACCAGCAGCAGGGACACCCCGAGGGCGGCGATCGCCGACAGGTGCAGGTCCTTGTTGATCGTGTAGATCGTGACGAACAACAGGCCTGGCACAACGGTCTCGACCATGCCCCGCACGCCGCCGAAGGCTTCGAACAGCGCGGCCTCGGTCACCGCCCGGGCATCCGGCTCGGTGACTTCGGTGTCTTGGGTCGGCTTGTCGAGCGACGTCACCGGCTACTCCCGTCCGAGGGGTCTCAGTTCGTATTTCGGATTGAACAGCACCCGGCGGCCCCGGCTCATCGAGATCCGGCCCGATGCGATCAGTTTGCGTCCCGGCTCTATGCCCACGATGGAGCGCCTGCCGAGCCACACCACGTCCAGCGCGGCGGAGCCGTCGAACAGCTCGGCCTCCAGGGCCGGGACTCCCGCGCGCGGGCGCAGGGTGACCGTGCGCAAGGTACCAGTAACCGTCACGACCTGACGGTCCTGGCAGTCACCGATGCGCGTGCAGCCGGCGGTCTCGGTGTCCTCCCGCAGCTCCTCGGACTCCAGGTCCTCCTGGGACGAGGAGAGCCGGTCGAGCATGCGCCGGAACCGGCCCACCGGCTTCTCGGAACGAGGAACAGCACTCATATCTGAAGCGTACCGGGGCCCACCGACAGCTACGTACCCCTGGCGCTACCGCTCGAACCGGTACCCCATGCCGGGTTCCGTCACGAAGTGCTTCGGATGCGACGGATCCGCCTCCAGTTTGCGCCTGAGCTGGGCCATGTAGACCCGCAGATAGTTCGTCTCCGTCCCGTACGACGGCCCCCACACCTCCTGGAGCAGTTGCCGCTGGCTGACCAGGCGCCCCGTGTTGCGCACCAGCACCTCCAGGAGGTGCCACTCCGTGGGCGTGAGCCGCACGTCCTTCCCGTGCCGCCGGACCTTCTTCGCGGCGAGGTCGACGGTGAACTCGTCGGTCTCCACCAGCACCTCGTCCTCCTCTCCCCCGGTCGGCTCGGCGCGGCGGACGGCGGCGCGCAGCCGGGCCAGCAGTTCGTCCATGCCGAAGGGCTTGGTGACGTAGTCGTCGGCGCCGGCGTCCAGCGCCTCGACCTTCTCGTCGGAGGAGTGGCGGGCGGACAGCACCAGGATGGGCACCCGGGTCCAGCCGCGCAGGCCCCTGATCACCTCGACGCCGTCCATGTCGGGCAGGCCCAGGTCGAGGACCACCACGTCCGGGTGGCGGGTGGCGGCCAGTTCGAGGGCGGTGGCGCCGTCGTGCGCCGCGTCGACGTCGTACTTGCGCGCCCTGAGGTTGATCACGAGGGCGCGCACGATCTGTGGCTCGTCGTCGATCACCAGCACCCGGGTCATGTGACCTGCCTTTCGGGTCGTACAGGGTGGAGGGAGTCCTCGGAGGGGGGCGGCTGCCCGGGTCCCGGGCCTGCCGCCGCCCGGAGCGTGAGCACCATGGTGAGGCCGCCGCCGGGGGTGTCCTCGGCGTGCAGGGTGCCGCCCATGGCCTCGGCGAAGCCGCGCGCCACCGCGAGGCCCAGGCCGACTCCGGCGCCGCGCGGGGCGTCGCCGTAGCGCTGGAAGGGCTCGAAGATACGTTCCCTGGCCTCCTCGGGAACGCCCGGACCGCGGTCGACCACCCGCACCTCGACCCGGTCGGCGAGGGCACTGGCGGACACCAGGACGGCCTGCCCGACCGGGCTGTACTTCACCGCGTTCTCGACCAGGTTGGCCACCGACCGCTCCAGCAGCCCCGGGTCCACCGCGACCATCGGCAGCGTCTCGGGAACATCCAGGACGACACTGCCGCCGGGCACCCCGCCGAGCGCCATCGGCACCACCTCGTCGAGGTCGATCTCCCGGATCAGCGCCGTCACCGTGCCGGTCCGCAGCCGGGACATGTCGAGCAGGTTCCCCACCAGGTGGTCGAGGCGGTCGGCGCCCTCCTCGATCCCCTGCAACAGCTCCGCCCGATCCTCCTGCGACCACGCCACGTCCTGGGACCGCAGGCTGGTCACGGCCGCCTTGATCCCGGCCAGCGGAGTACGCAGGTCATGACTCACCGCGGCCAGCAGCGCGGTACGGATGCGGTTGCCCTCCGCGAGCGCACGGGCCCGGTCCGCCTCCTCCACCAGCCTGCGCCGGTCCAGGACCACGGCCGCCTGCGCGGCGAACGCGGCCAGCACCCGGCGGTCCTCGGCGGGCAGCACCCGCCCGGTCAGCGCCAGCGCCATGTGATCGCTCACCGCCACCTCGACATCCGCCTCCTCCGGCCGCTCCAGCGGCCGTCCGAGACCGACCCGGCCGGCACAGGTCCACGGATCGACCTCACCCGCCCGCTCCAGCAGCGCCGCCGACTCCATCCCGAACGTCTCACGGACCCGCTCCAGCAGCTCCTCCAGACCCGTCTCACCACGCAGCACATTGCCCGCGAGGAAGGACAGGATCTCCGACTCGGCCCGCAGTCTGGCCGCCTGATGGGTGCGCCGGGCCGCCAGATCCACCACGGACGACACCGAGACACCGACCCCCACGAAGATCGCGATGGCGACGATGTTCTTCGGATCGGCGATGGTCCAGTGGTGCAGGGGCGGTGTGTAGAAGTAGTTCAGCAACAGGGAGCCGACCGCCGCCGAGGCCAGCGCGGGCAGCAGTCCGCCGAGCAGGGCCGCCGCCACCGTCAGCGTCAGGAACAGCAGCATGTCGTTGGCGAGGCCGAGGTGGACGGTGTTGAGCAGGAGCGCCAGGATCACCGGGCCGGCCACACCGACCAGCCAGCCCCAGACGATCCGGGCCCGCCCGAGTCTGGCCCCCCGTGACACCGGCAGGCCGCGCCCCTTGGCGGCCTCTTCGTGGGTGACGATGTGCACGTCGAGGTCGGGACCGGACTCGCGGGCCACGGTCGCGCCGACGCCGGGGCCGAAGACGTACTGCCAGCTCTTGCGGCGCGAGGAGCCGAGGACGATCTGGGTGGCGTTGGCCCCGCGGGCGAAGTCCAGCAGCGCGGCCGGTATGTCCTCACCCACCACATGGTGGAACGTGCCGCCCAGGTCCTCGACCAGGGTCCGCTGCACGGCCAGCTCCTCGGGAGACACCGAGGTCAGCCCGTCACCACCGGCTATGTACACGGCCAGCACCTCACCGCCGGCCCCCTTCTCCGCGAGCCGCGCCGCCCGCCGGATCAACGTCCGCCCCTCCGGGCCCCCCGTCAGCCCGACCACGATCCGCTCCCGCGAACCCCAGATCCTCGACACCCGGTGATCACTGCGGTACTGCTGCAGGTACTCGTCCACCCGATCCGCCACCCACAGCAGCGCCAGCTCCCGCAGCGCCGTCAGATTCCCGGGCCGGAAGTAGTTCGACAGTGCCGCGTCCACCTTGTCCGGCCGGTAGACATTCCCGTGCGCCATCCGCCGCCGCAACGCCTGCGGCGACATGTCGACCAGCTCGATCTGATCCGCCCGCCGCACCACCTCGTCCGGCACCGTCTCCCGCTGCCGCACCCCGGTGATCGACTCCACGACATCGCCCAGCGACTCCAGATGCTGGATGTTCACCGTCGACACCACGTCGATCCCCGCCGCCAGCAACTCCTCCACGTCCTGCCACCGCTTGGCATGACGCGAGCCGGGAACATTGCTGTGCGCCAGCTCGTCCACCAGAGCGACCCGCGGGCACCGTGCCAGCACCGCTTCCACGTCCATCTCCGAGAACACGGCGCCGCGGTACTCCACCTCCTGCCGCGGAACCTGCTCCAGACCGTGCATCATCACCTCGGTCCGCGCACGGCCGTGGTGCTCCACGAACGCCACCACACAGTCCGTGCCCCGCTCCACACGACGATGTCCCTCCGACAACATCGCGTATGTCTTGCCGACACCCGGTGCCGCACCGAGATAGATCCGAAGCTTGCCGCGTCCCATGTCCTCATTGTCTTCCCACCGCTGCCGACCGCGCAGCGTCGACCTTACGGCCAGCAATCGCGACAAAGGGGACCGCGAGCGGCCCGAGGGCCGTCTTTGACGCAACCCTGACGTGGTGGAGCGCCGGCCCTGACGCGCCGGAGCCGCCGGGGCCTCACTCCTCGACGATCTCCCCGTCCCGCAGCTCCAGCACCCGGTCGGCCAGGTCGAGCAGGTTCGCGTCGTGGGTGGCGACCAGTGCGGTGACCCGCTCGCTGCGGACGACGGCCCGCAGCAGCTCCATCACGGCGTGACCGGTCTCCGCGTCCAGCTGGCCGGTGGGCTCGTCGGCGATCAGGAGCGAGGGGCTGTTGGCGAGGGCGCGGGCGATGGCGACCCGCTGCTGCTGGCCGCCGGACAGCTCGCCGGGCCGCTGTCCCGCGTGGTCGGCGAGTCCGACCAGGGACAGCAGCAGCTCGACGCGCTCCTCGCGCTCCCGCGGGTCGGCGCGGCGCAGCCGCATCGGCACGCCGACGTTCTCGGCGGCCGTGAGGATCGGGATGAGCCCGAAGGACTGGAAGACGAACCCGACGCGGTCCCGGCGCAGCGCGAGCAGGCCGTCCTCGCCCAGCTCCGAGAGGTCGAGCCCGTCGACCGTGACGCGCCCCTCGTCCGGCACGTCGAGCCCGCCGACGATGTTGAGGAGCGTGGTCTTGCCCGATCCCGAACGCCCTTTGAGGGCGACGAGTTCGCCGCGCGGCACCTCGAAGGTGACGCCGCGCAGCGCGTGGACGACGGCCGCCGAGTCGCCGTAGGACCTGCGGACGTTCTCGACACGCACCATGGTCTCGGTGACCACCTCAGTCATGCGTCCTCCCCCGTGAACCGGGCGCCAGTATCGCCACTGAGCGCCCGGCACTTCAACGGTTCAGCTCGGGTTGTCCCCGTGGGTGAGTGTTTCCCAGGCCACGAAGAGGTTGTTGCTGCCGGCCGGGCGGTTGCGCTCGGTCAGGGCCTGCGTGTTAGTCATGGGCATGCCAAGCCTGTGATGCAGGGCGTTGTGGCCGACCTCCGTGACGGGCCCGAGCCCGAGGTGCAGCGAACCACCGCACAGCGAACTCGGTACGGCCGCGCCCAGTTCGTACCTGGCCTGGAACCCGAGCGCCTGCCGCAGCCGTTCGCCCACGTCGGTGCCGTACAGGTCCTGGCCCTGGATCCGGCTGGTCTCGGCGACGTGCGCGATGGCGGAGATGCCGTAGCCGGTGTGCGTGAAGTCGCGGCAGGTCTCCTGGGTGAGCCCGGTGACGAAGGTCGACTGCCCCTGCCAGTAACCGACGATCTTGTCCCGGGTGTCGAGGTTCTGGCTCGGCACGGTCTTCGGCAGCTCGCCGTCGGAGGCGAGGTAGACGTAGGCGGCCGTGCGGGTGCGGAACTTCGCCATGGCCTTGTCGTACGACGTCCTGTCCTCCAGGAAGACGGAGATGCCGACGGCGGCCTCCATCATCGACAGCTCCCAGTTGCCGTTGGAGTGGGAGCCGTTGACGACCTCGGGCAGATACACGTTCCGGAGCATGGTCGCGAAACGGCCGGAGTTGGCCCAGCTCCCCGTGTACGTGTACTTGACGATCTCGGCGGCCCGGGGCCAGGAGGATCCCGCCCAGCCGGTCTGCAGGGGCGCGTTGCTGTTCGTGTGGTCCTTGATCACGGCGGACCAGGCGTCCATCAGCTCGATGGCCTTCCGGGCGTACCGCTCGTCGCGGGTCACGTACCAGGCGAGTGCCTGGGTGTACGCGGCGATGGCGTCCTCGCGCTCGTCGGTGCAGCCGAGGTCGGGGTCGGAGTACGAGCCGCACTCCACCGTCGCGCGCGGCCTGGGCGTGCGCCCCAGATCGGCGTACTTGCTCGCCAGCATCCGGTCGAAGGCGCCCTTCCAGGGCTGGGCGCCGGCCGTGACCTTGGTGCGGGCGAAGTCCAACTGCCCCTTGGAGACGGTGACTCCGGGGTGAGCGAAGGTCGCGGGGGCGGCCTCGGCGCGTGGTGCGGTCGGCTGCGCGAGGACGCCGCCCAGGGCGAGGGCGGCGACGATCGCGAGGAGGGGGGTGCGACGCATGGCGACTCCGTTCTCCTACAAGTTCTCATACATGAACGACGGGCGCCCTTATGAACTTAGGCGTTGAGCCGAGACCGTAGGTACAGACCAATCGCGCGTCAAGGGTCCGCGCACGGATCCACGCACGACGAGGGCCGCACCCCGTGCGGGGTGCGGCCCTCGTCGTGCGTATCCGAGCTTCTAGCGGACCTCGGTGATCTCCGGTCCGCGCTGCAACTGGCCCATGCCTCCGGAGAAGCGCGAGGTGCCGTCGTCCTGCTGGACGCCCTCGGGGACCATCTGCGCGTCGTTCGGCAGCTTCAGGACGATCGGGTCGCGAGGCGCCATCGGGCCCTCGCCGCGGACCACGACCGTGTCCCGGAAGATCTGCTCCAGCAGGCCCGCGGCCTGCGGCTGTACCGCGCCCTGGCCCGAGATGACACCGCGCAGGAACCAACGGGGGCCGTCCACACCGACGAACCGGACCACCTGGAAGCCACCCGTGCCGTCCGGGAGTTGCACCGGCACCTGGGCGCGCAGCTCCCAGCCCAGCGGACCCTCGACCTCGTCGACGATGCCGCCCTGCTGGGTGATGCCCGTGCCGATCTCCTCGCGGACCTCGCCCCAGATGCCCTCGCGCTTGGGGGCGGCGAAGGCCTGCAACTGGACGGCGCTGTCCCGCAGCACCACGGTCGCCGCGACGATCGCGTCGCCCGCGACCTCGACCCGCAGCTCCATGCCGTCGACACCCGGTACGAACAGACCGCCCAGGTCCACCCGGCCCTCGGCCGGGTCACGCACCTCGGAGTCGTCCCAGGGCCCGTCGGGCCGCGGCTCCGGCTCCAGCCTCACCCGCGGGCGCCCGCCCTCGTCCTCGGCCTTGTCGTCCGCCTCAGTGTCGACGCCGTCGACGACCTGCTCGGGCTCGCCGGCCGCGTCCTCGGCGGCACCCTTCTTCTTGCGACGTCCGAACACGTCACTGTCCTTCCCGGTCGGATACGACCGATGCGTATCGATTCCCACCCGTTGTGCCGCCGTCGGCGGCCTGACCGCTTGCGCTGTTCGTACTGCCGGGGTCGCCCACCGCCGCATGACCGCCGGTGGACCCGAAGCCCCCCTCGGCCCGAGCCGATCCGGGAAGCTCCGCGACCTCCTGGAAGCGGACCCTCTCGACCTGCTGGACGACGAGTTGGGCAATCCGGTCGAAGCGCTCGAACCGCACGGGCTCGTGCGGGTCGAGATTCACCACGATCACCTTGATCTCCCCACGGTACCCGGCATCAACCGTCCCCGGGGCATTCACGAGAGCCACACCGCAACGGGCGGCGAGGCCGGAGCGTGGGTGCACGAAGGCCGCGTACCCCTCCGGGAGCGCCACAGACACCCCCGTGGGCAGTACGGCCCGTTCGCCCGGCTTCAGTTCACGGCTCTCGGTGGTGCGGAGATCGGCTCCCGCGTCACCGGGAAGTGCGTACGCCGGAAGCGGCACGTCGGGGTCGACGCGCCGGATCAGCACGTTCAGGGGGTCACGGCTCACGGGTTCACCTCAAAGGCACGGGCACGCCGGACCTGGTCCGGGTCGTCCATGGCCGCCCGGAGCTCCTCCTGGCGGCCGTTCTCGATGAAGTGGTCGACCTTCACCTCGACGAAGAGCGCGTCGGCACGGACGGCGACCGGCCCGTCGGGGCCGCCGACGCGTCCGGTGGCGGTCGAGAAGATCTTCCGCCCCGCCACCGCCGTCACCTCGGCCTCCAGGTACAGCGTCGTACCGACCGGCACGGGCCGTACGAAGTCCGTCTCCAGCCGTCCGGTCACCGCGATCGTCCGCAGCAGCCAGTTCAGCGAGCCGAGCGTCTCGTCGAGCGCGGAGGCGAGCACACCGCCGTGCGCGAGGCCCGGGGCGCCCTGGTGGGCGGGTTGCACGGTGAACTCGGCGGTGACGGTGACGCCCTCGCCGGCCCGCGCCTGGAGGTGCAGTCCGTGGGGCTGTCCGTCGCCACAGCCGAAGCACTGGCCGTAGTGCGCGCCGAGGAGCACACCGGGCGCGGGGGCGTCAGGATGACGCACCGGTTTCACGGCGTCGGCGGGTGGCTCGACAGCGGCGGAAGTACGACTCACAGCCGCAGACCTTACCCGCGCGTCGGCCTGAACTGGACACCGTGCCAAGCTTGGCTTCATGCAGCTCTCCGCCACCCCGTACGAAGAACGTCTCACCGCCCCCCGGTCCTGGTGGCTGATCTCTTTCCTGGTCGGGGTCTCGATGGCGCTGATCCTGCTGCCCTTCGGCACGCTGCCGCTGCTCGGCGGCCTGGTCGGCGGGACGGCGGTGGCGGCGGTCGTGGCCAGTTCGTACGGCTCGCAGCGGATCCGTGTCGTGGGCGGTTTCCTGATCGCGGGCGAGGCGAAGATCCCGGTGTCGGCCCTGGGCGAGGCGGAGATCCTGGACCCCGAGGAGACGCGCGCCTGGCGCACCTACAAGGCCGACACCCGCGCGTTCCTGCTGCTGCGGGCGTACATCCCGACCGCCCTGAAGGTGGACGTCACGGACCCGGCGGACCCGACGCCGTACCTGTATCTGTCGACGCGGGAGCCGGAACGGCTCGCCGAGGCGCTGAGGTCGGCGCGCGCGGCCGCCTGACATCCGGCGTAGAACACTCGGGCGGGGCTTCACCCGGAGCCCCGCGGCGGGGCTTTGCCGAGGCGGTCCAAAATCTTTTTCACCGCCACGCAAAAACTTCGTCAGGGCCCGATTTCCTTACGGCCGCGACCGAGTTCCTTCGGAACATCCCCCAATGTGAGCGGATTTTCGGGACCCTCCAGAGGCGGCAGTTCGGGAAGTGCTTCCCAGGGCACCTGGGTCTTCCGCAGGTCCTGCCGGATCCGTTCCGCGAGTTTCCTCGTGTCCCGGCGGTTCATGACCGCCCCTACCGCCGCGCCGACCATGAAGGGCATCAGGTTCGGCAGGTCGCGCACCATGCGCTTCATGATCTGCTGCCGCAGCTGTTGCTTCATACGGCTGTTGACCGCCGAACCGACCGTGGTCGGCCTGGTCACGTCGATACCGCGCTCCCCCGACCAGGAGTCGAGATACGCGGTGCTGCGCTGCTTGAGGCCGCCCGGCGGCCGCGCGCCGTAGACCTCGTGGAGTTCGGCGATCAGCTTCAGCTCGATCGCGGCGACCCCGGTGATCTCGGCGGCCAGTTCGGTCGGCATGGCGGGCGGCACGGGCAGCATGGCAGCCGCTCCGATGCCCGCTCCGACCGTGGCGGTGGCACCGGAGGCGCCCGCCACGAGCTTGTCGGCGAGCTCCTCGGGCCCCAGCCCGGGGAACTGCCTGCGGAGCGTCGCGAGGTCCCGTACGGGGATCCGCGGCGCGCTGTCGATGATCCGGTCGGTGAGGTACGCCAGGCCCGCCCTGGCCCGGCTGCCGCCCTTGCGGACCCCTTCCCGGGCCTTGTCCCGGATCACCGCCACCCGTCCCTTGCTGACGGGCGGCGAGGTGTCCGACGGCGCCGGTAGGTCAGTCCGGCCGGCCGCCGGTTCGAGCGAGGCCGATCCCTGATCGGATGAGCCCCGCTCGTCGTCACGCGCGCCGAGCCGCCCTTCGGGCGGCCCTTGGTCCGCTCCCAGGTGGAAGCGGCGCTTCCGGGGAGGGGTCGAGCCAGTCACGGCCGACCCGCCCTCAGTCGCAGTCGCGGCAGATCGGCTGACCGTTCTTCTCGCGGGCCAGCTGGCTGCGGTGGTGCACCAGGAAGCAGCTCATGCAGGTGAACTCGTCCTGCTGCTTGGGCAGCACCCGGACGGCCAGCTCCTCGTTCGAGAGGTCGGCGCCGGGCAGTTCGAGGCCTTCGGCGGCTTCGAATTCGTCGACATCCACTGCGGAGGTCGACTTGTCGTTCCGGCGGGCCTTCAGTTCTTCAAGGCTGTCCGAGTCGACGTCGTCGTCGGTCTTGCGTGGGGTGTCGTAGTCGGTTGCCATGTCGCTCTCCCCCTCTGGGTGTCTTCGGTGTCTCCAGCGCACGTAACGCGTGAGAGGCCGGACTTGTGCCCGACCCGAGGCGGAGATTTTGCCTCACATCAAGGTCTGTTACTCAATCGACACCCAACCGGACTCCTCTTGAGTGATCGGGTTGGATGGCGATCGGGACCGTACACGGTCCGAATCCCGCACTTCAAAGGCGTCTCACCGTGTACTTCCCGTGATCAGGACCCTCGAAAACCCGGATTATCCCGGCTTTCCGACAGGGTGCATGATCACGGAGAGTAGATGGCCGGAAATTCGCCCTTGTGATCGATCACACACGGAGATGCTCGAAAGACGCCTCTAAAATTCCGCGCAAAGCGAACATCCTCGTGTGCCGGATCATGTGCGGGGGCCATGATCTCAGACGGGAAGGGTTACCCGCATCACGAGCCCACCCCCTTCACGGGGCTGTGCCGAGATATGACCGCCGTGCGCCCGGGCCACGGACCGGACGATGGACAGGCCGAGTCCGACGCCCTTGTCGCTGCCCGTACGTTCCGTGCGCAGCCGCCGGAACGGCTCGAAGAGGTTGTCGATCTCGTACGCCGGCACCACCGGGCCCGTGTTGGACACCACGAGCACCGCCTGACCGTGCTGGACCTCCGTCGTCACCTCGACCCAGCCGCCGTCGGGCACGTTGTACCGCACGGCGTTCTGCACGAGGTTCAGCGCGATCCGCTCCAGCAGCACGCCGTTGCCCTGGACCACCGCGGGCTTCTGCTCGCCGCGGATCACCACACCCTTGGCCTCCGCCTCGCCGTTCACCTGGTCCACGGCCTGCTCGGCGACCTCGGCGAGGTCGACCGGCTTGCGCTCGACGATCTGGTTGTCGCTGCGGGCGAGCAGCAGCAGCCCCTCCACGAGCTGCTCGCTGCGCTCGTTGGTGGCCAGCAGCGTCTTGCCGAGCTGCTGCAGCTCCATCGGCGCGCCCGGATCGGAGAGGTGGACCTCAAGGAGCGTGCGGTTGATCGCCAGTGGCGTCCGCAGTTCGTGCGAGGCGTTGCCGACGAAGCGCTGCTGGGCGGTGAAGGCCCGCTGCAGCCGCTCCAGCATGTCGTCGAAGGTGTCCGCCAGTTCCTTCAGCTCGTCGTCCGGGCCGTCCAGCTCGATACGGCGGGACAGGTCCGAGCCCGCCACCGCGCGCGCGGTCCGGGTGATCCGGCCGAGCGGCGACAGGACACGGCCCGCCATGGCGTAGCCGAAGGCGAAGGCGATCACCGCGAGGCCGAGCAGGGCCAGCAGCGAGCGGCTGAGCAGGTTGTCCAGGGCGACCTGGCGCTGGTGGTCGACGCACGCGCTGATCAGTTGGTTGAACGTGTCCACCGGGATGTTGGCCGCGTTGTTGACCGCCGGACAGTTGTCGCTGGTGACCTTCACCGCGGTGTTGCCGACGATCTTGAACAATGGCTGGTTGCCGGTGTTCAGGGCCTGCGCGGCCAGCAGGTAGATGATCGACAGGAGCAGGATGCCGGCGATCAGGAACATGCCGCCGTACAGCAGCGTGAGCCGTATGCGGATGGTCGGGCGCAGCCACGGGGGCGCCTCCGGCCTCCGGGGGTCCCAGGTGGGCTTCGGGGGCGCCTGGGGAGGCGCCGGGGTCGATGCCACGGCCGGTCAGATCCGGTAACCGGAGCCGGGGACGGTCACGATGACGGGCGGCTCACCGAGCTTGCGGCGCAGGGTCATGACGGTCACCCGCACGACGTTGGTGAACGGGTCGGTGTTCTCGTCCCACGCCTTCTCCAGGAGCTGCTCGGCCGAGACGACCGCGCCTTCGCTGCGCATCAGCACCTCCAGGACGGCGAACTCCTTGGGGGCCAGCTGGACTTCCTTGCCGTCGCGGAACACCTCGCGGCGGTTCGGGTCGAGCTTGATCCCCGCGCGCTCCAGCACGGGCGGCAGGGGCACGCTGGTGCGCCGGCCGAGGGCACGCACGCGTGCCGTCAGCTCGCTGAACGCGAAGGGCTTGGGGAGATAGTCGTCGGCGCCGATCTCCAGTCCCTCGACGCGGTCGCTGACGTCGCCGGAGGCCGTGAGCATCAGCACCCGGGTGGGCATGCCGAGCTCGACGATCTTGCGGCAGACGTCGTCGCCGTGGACGAGGGGGAGGTCACGGTCGAGGACGACCACGTCGTAGTCGTTGACGCCGATGCGCTCCAGGGCGGCCGCACCGTCGTACACGACGTCGACGGCCATGGCCTCCCGGCGCAGTCCGGTGGCCACCGCATCGGCGAGCAGCTGCTCGTCCTCGACGACGAGTACGCGCACGTCGCTTGTCCTTCCTGTGTCCACCCGCGTAGCGCTTCTGAGGGCACGTGGGCAGGGGGCTTGGTGAGTGTGTTGGCCTCCATCCTGCCCTTTTCGGCCATAAGTCGGCTGTAAGACGGGTGAGCACCGGCTGAAGGACAGGTATGAGGCCGGGGAAGGGAAGTTTTTCTCGTCGGGTTGAGGTTTCTGTCGAAGGGAGCGGGGGGAGGACGGCTTTACACCCCGCGATCACGCTCTGCATGTGTCGCACCACCATGTGGCACAGCGATCCGCTTCCCGCAGAGTGGGCGTGGGTGTCCGGCACCGTCGCCGCCCAGCACCGGGCAGCGCTGGGCACCTGTTGGAGACGTGATCGCCCCTTCTGAACGGCACACCCCCGTGCCATCGACCCACGACCCAGGACGAGGGGGCGCAGCATGGACGCATTCACCACAGGACTTCTGCAGCGCATAAGTGCGACCGAGACCGACCTGACGCGGGCTCGCGACGAGGGCGACGACTTCCTCGCCGAGGTGGAACAGGCCGAACTCGACGACCTGCGCCGCCTCGCCGCCGAACACGGTGTGGAGGTCGGCGCGTCACGCGTCTGATCAGCTTGTCTCGCACAACACCGCGGGCCCCGGCGAATCCAGCGCCGGGGCCCGCGGCGTTGTCCGGGCACGGGCCCGCGCACCGTGCGCGGCCCGGTCGCCGGGCTCAGTCGTGCCAGGCCCCGAAGTCCTCCAGGAGGCGCTGGAGGGGCTCGAAGACGCCCGGGGTGGCGGCGACCGTCAGGGCGTGTGCGGGGCGCTCTCCGGGGCGCCCACCGGTCAGGGCGCCCGCCTCCCGGGCGATCAGGTCGCCCGCGGCGAGGTCCCAGGGGTGCAGGCCACGTTCGTAATAGCCGTCGAGGCGGCCGGCGGCGACGTCGCACAGGTCGACGGCGGCCGAGCCGCTGCGCCGGATGTCGCGCAGCAGCGGGATGAGTTTGCGGGCGACCTCGGCCTGGTGGACGCGGACGTCGGTGACGTAGTTGAAGCCCGTCGAGACCAGGGCCTGGTCCAGGGGCGGCGCGGGGCGGCAGGCCAGCTCGCGCTCGCCGGCCCAGGCGCCGGTCGCCCGGGCGCCGCCGCCGCGTACCGCGTGGTACGTCTCGCCGCGCGCCGGGGCCGCCACGACGCCGACCACCGTCTCGCCGTCCTGCTCGGCGGCGATGGAGACGGCCCAAGTGGGCAGGCCATACAGGTAGTTGACCGTGCCGTCGAGCGGGTCGATCACCCAGCGGATGCCGCTCGTGCCCTCGGTGGAGGCGCCCTCCTCACCGAGGAAGCCGTCGTCCGGGCGGTGCTCGGCGATCAGGTCGGTGATCAGTTTCTCCGCCGCGATGTCCATCTCGGTCACCACGTCGATGGGGCTGGACTTGGTGGCGGCGACCGCCAGGTCGGCCGGGCGGCCGTCCCGCAGCAGCGCACCGGCGCGGCGGGCGGCCTCCTGGGCCAGCTCCAGCAGTTCCGCGTGCAGGGGGTCGGTCACGGGGCTCCTCACGCGTAGGGGCTGTCGGCGCCCGCGGCGGCGGGGCGGGGGGCACGGGCCGGGCAGCAGCCGATCGGGCAGAGGTCGTGGCCGGCGCCGAGCGCGCCCAGGGCGCACGGCGTGACCTCCTGCCCGCGTTCGACGGCGGACCGCTCCAGGACGAGGTCGCGGATCGCGGCGGCGAATCTCGGGTCGGCGCCGACGGTGGCCGAGCGGCGCACCGGCAGGCCCAGTTCCTCGCCCTTCGCCTTCGCCTCCGTGTCGAGGTCGTACAGGACCTCCATGTGGTCGGAGACGAAGCCGATCGGGGCCATGACGACCGCCGGGGCCCCGGCCGCGTGCCGCTCCTCCAGGTGGTCGCAGATGTCGGGCTCCAGCCACGGGATGTGCGGGGCGCCGGAGCGGGACTGGTAGACGAGCTGCCAGGGGTGGTCGACGCCGGTGCGCTCCCGGACGGCGTCGGCGATCAGCCGCGCGACGTCCAGGTGCTGTCCGACGTACGCGCCGCCGTCGCCCTGCTCCTCGACCGGGCCGGAGGTGTCCGCGGACGCGATCGGGATCGAGTGGGTGGAGAAGGCGAGGTGGGCGCCGTCCCGGACGGCCTCGGGGAGGTCGGCCAGGGAGTCGATCACACCGTCGATCATCGGCTCCAGGAAGCCCGGGTGGTTGAAGTAGTGCCGCAGCTTGTCGACCTTCGGCGGCTCCAGGCCCTCGGCCTTGAGGGCGGCCAGCGAGTCGGCGAGGTTCTCGCGGTACTGGCGGCAGCCCGAGTAGGAGGCGTAGGCGCTGGTGGCGAGGACCAGGACGCGGCGGCGGCCGTCGGTGACCATCTCGCGCAGGGTGTCGGTCAGGTAGGGCGCCCAGTTGCGGTTGCCCCAGTAGACCGGCAGGTCCAGGCCGTGGTCCGCGAAGTCCTTGCGCAGGGCGTCCAGGAGGGCGCGGTTCTGGTCGTTGATCGGGCTGACCCCGCCGAACAGGAAGTAGTGCCGGCCGACTTCCTTGAGGCGTTCCTTGGGGATACCGCGCCCCCGCGTCACGTTCTCCAGGAACGGGACGACGTCGTCGGGCCCTTCCGGGCCTCCGAACGAGAGCAGGAGCAGGGCGTCGTAGGGGGTGGCTTCGAGCGCGTCTCGCATGAGTCGATCCTGCCACTCGCCTCTGACAGCCGGGAAACGGTGGGTGACCTGCCGGTTTTTCCGTCCGGGTGCGCCGGGTGCGTTAGGGTCGCCTAACTCGTAAGCTGTATCAGCCGCCTTCGCGCCTTACTGAGCAGTCTTCCCCTGTCCGACCGGAGACCCCCGTGCCCAGCCCTTATCGCGCTCTGTTCGCCGCCCCCGGCTCCAAGGGGTTCTCGGCCGCGGGCTTCCTCGGCCGTATGCCGTTGTCGATGATGGGCATCGGCGTGGTCACCATGGTCTCCCAGCTCACCGGGCGCTACGGGCTGGCCGGCGCGCTGGCGGCGACCATGGCGCTCGCCGCCGCGGTGGCGGGCCCGCAGGTCTCCCGGCTGGTGGACCAGCACGGGCAGCGGCGGGTGCTGCGCCCGGCGACGCTGATCTCGCTGGTGGCGGCGGCCGGGCTGCTGTTCGCCGCGCACTACGAGTGGCCGGACTGGACGCTGTACCTGTTCAGCGCGGGCATCGGCTGTGTGCCGAGCATCGGCGCGATGATCCGCGCGCGGTGGGCGGCGGTCTACCGGGACACCCCGCAGCTGCACACCGCGTACTCCTTCGAGTCGGTGATCGACGAGGTCTGCTTCATCTTCGGGCCGATCATCTCCATCGGGCTGTCCACGGCCTGGTTCCCGGAGGCCGGGCCGCTGCTCGCCGCCTGTTTCCTGGCGGTCGGCGTCTTCTGGCTGACCGCGCAGCGCGCCACCGAGCCGGTTCCGCACCCCCGTTCACAGCAGGGCGGCGGTACGGCGATGCGGGCCCCCGGCCTCCAGGTCCTGGTGGCCACCTTCGTGGCGACCGGCGCGATCTTCGGCGCGGTCGACGTGGTCACCGTGGCCTTCGCCGACGAGCAGGGTCACAAGGGCGCGGCGAGCATCGTCCTCGCGCTGTACGCGGCGGGCTCCTGTGCCGCGGGGCTCGTGTTCGGACTGCTGCGCTTCAAGGGGGCGCCCGAACCTCGCTGGCTGCTGGGCATATGCGCGATGGCCGTGAGTATGATCCCCCTCCTACTGGTCGGAAACTTGCCGTTTCTGGCCGTGGCGCTGTTCGTTGCGGGTTTGTCCATCGCTCCCACGATGATCACGACGATGTCCCTCATCGAGCAGCACGTACCACGCGCGCAACTGACCGAGGGCATGACCTGGGTGAGCACCGGGCTCGCGGTCGGGGTCGCGCTCGGCTCCTCGGTGGCCGGCTGGGTGATCGACGCCGCCGGTGCGCGGGCCGGGTACGGGGTTCCGGCGGTGTCCGGAGCCGTCGCGGTCGCGGTCGGTTTCCTCGGGTACCGCCGGCTCAGCAGGCCGGTTCCGCGTCGGGGAGGCACCGTTGAGCAGCACAGCGAGCGCGAAGAACGGCACGTGGCGTAACTGGGGCGGCAACGTCGCCGCCCGCCCCGCGCGGGAGGTCTCACCCGCCTCCGTCGAGGAGTTGTCCGAGGCGGTGCGCAGGGCGGCCGAGGACGGCCTGAAGGTGAAGGCCGTCGGTACCGGACACTCCTTCACGTCGATCGCCGCCACCGACGGTGTGCTGATCCGCCCTCAACTGTTGACCGGTATCCGCACCATCGACCGGGACACCATGACCGTCACGGTCGAGGCCGGCACCCCGCTCAAGAGACTCAACATGGCCCTGGCGCGCGAGGGTCTGTCGCTCACCAACATGGGCGACATCATGGAGCAGACGGTCTCCGGGGCCACCAGCACCGGCACCCACGGCACCGGCCGCGAGTCCGCCTCGATCGCCGCCCAGATCAGGGCACTTGAGCTGGTCGTCGCGGACGGCTCGGTCCTCAGCTGCTCCGAGAAGGAGAATCCCGAGGTCTTCGCGGCGGCCCGGATAGGGCTGGGCGCGCTCGGCATCGTCACCGCGATCACCTTCGCCGTGGAGCCGATCTTCCTGCTCACGGCCCGCGAGGAGCCGATGCCCTTCGACCGGGTCGTCTCCGAGTTCGACGAACTGTGGGCCGAGAACGAGCACTTCGAGTTCTACTGGTTCCCGCACACCGGCAGCACCAACACCAAGCGCAACAACCGCAGCGCGGGCCCGGAGCAGCCGGTGGGCCAGGTCGCGGGCTGGTTCGAGGACGAGTTCCTCTCCAACGGCGTCTTCCAGGCGGCCCAGTGGGTCGGCCGCGCGGCGCCCGCCACGATCCCGTCGATCGCGCGGCTCTCCAGCAAGGCCCTGTCCGCGCGGACCTACACCGACATCCCCTACAAGGTCTTCACCTCCCCGCGCCGGGTGCGTTTCGTGGAGATGGAGTACGCCGTTCCGCGTGCGGCAGCGACCGCGGCGCTGCGCGAGCTGAAGACGATGGTGGACCGCTCCGGCCTGCGGATCAGCTTCCCGGTCGAGGTGCGCACCGCGCCGGCCGACGACATCACGCTGTCGACCGCCTCGGGCCGCGACAGCGCGTACATCGCCGTCCACATGGTCAAGGGGACGCCCTATCAGGCGTACTTCACCGCCGCCGAGCGGATCCTCACCGCGCACGAGGGCCGGCCGCACTGGGGCAAGGTGCACACGCGGGACGCCGAGTACTTCGGCGGGGTCTATCCCCGCTTCGGCGAGTTCACCGCGCTGCGGGATCGCCTCGATCCCGATCGCCGGTTCCAGAACGACTACCTGCGGCGGGTGTTGGGGACGTGACCGACTCCGGTTCCGTTTCCGGTGATTTCGTGAAGTACGCCACGTCCAAGATCGGGAAGAGCCCGCCACCGGGGCCAAATCCCACCTGTCACCAGAAGTTGGGCGGCGCGCCAATCCACGCACGTGGCCCGAATGGAGTACTGTTGCGAGCCCTGGGTCAGGTCTCCCGCCAGGGCGTCCGTGGCCTTCAAGGACCGCCAGGAGGGGGCTAGTTGCACAGGGTGACGGAGTTGGTCACTTAGCGTTGCGAATAGGTAACCGTGCCATAACGGCGGCTCAGGGCCCGTGCCCGACACGCCGGGCAACTCGGCAAGGTTGTGGCAGGCTGCACCCGGGCAGGCCACACTCGACTAGCGGAAGCAGCGACGCACGTGACGTCGGCAGGCACCACCCGGGAGGTCCCCATGCCCGAACTGCGTGTCGTGGCCGTCTCGAATGACGGCACACGGCTGGTGCTGAAGGCTGCGGACAGCACGGAGTACACGCTTCCGATTGACGAGCGTCTGCGCGCCGCGGTACGCGGCGACCGTCCGCGCCTCGGCCAGATCGAGATCGAGGTGGAGAGCCATCTCCGCCCCCGTGACATTCAGGCACGTATACGCGCCGGCGCGACGGCGGAAGAAGTCGCACAGATGGCCGGCATCCCCGTCGACCGCGTCCGGCGGTTCGAGGGTCCGGTACTGGCCGAGCGCGCGTTCATGGCCGAGCGGGCCCGGAAGACCCCGGTGCGCCGCCCCGGCGAGAACGCGGGTCCGCAACTGGGCGAGGCCGTCCAGGAGCGACTGACCCTGCGCGGTGCCGAGAAGGAATCCGTCCAGTGGGACTCGTGGCGCCGCGACGACGGCACCTGGGAAGTCCTGCTGGTCTACCTGGTCGCGGGCGAACCGCACTCGGCGAGCTGGACGTACGACCCGCCCCGGCGGCTCGTCCAGGCCGTCGACGAGGAGGCGCGCTCGCTGATCGGCGAGTCCGACGACCTCTCGGCCGCACCCCCCGAGCCCAGCTTTCCCTTCGTACCGCGTATCGCACGGCTGCCCCGCGACCGTCCGCTGGACCGTGCCCTCGACCGTCCCCTCGGCGGGGAGCGGCCGAGCCTGCCCGCGCCGCCCGATCCGGGCGACGAGAGCACGAGTACGACGGCCAGCGCGAGTGAACGGGACTCGCTGACCAGCCTGTTGGAGGCGGTGCCGAGCTTCCGGGGCGACCTGGTGGTCCCGGAGCGCCCGCTGGAGGACCCCGAGGCGGAGGAACCCGCCTCGGAGCCCGAGAGCGAGGAACCCCCGGCCCCCGCGGCCTCGGCCGGTTCCGCCTACGCGGACGTCCTCATGCCGCGCTCCGTCGGCAGTCACCGTGACCGTCTGGTCGGCTCCACCGACCGCCAGGCCGAGGCGGACGGGGTCCGCCCCGGGCGCCGGGCGGCGGTCCCGAGCTGGGACGAGATCGTGTTCGGGACGAGACGCAAGAAGCAGGAGTAGTCGGCCGTACGCGATACCGGGAACACCCGGACCGCCGTACGAGATCGTGAGGGCCCGCGCTGGTGGAGGCGGGCCCTCTCCTCGTGCGGCTACTGGGGGTCGGGGCCCACGGCGACCGGGCGCGAGGGGTCCGACGACCACTGGGACCAGGAACCGGCGTACAGCGACGCCGGGATGCCCGCCACCTCCAGTGCCAGCACCTGGTGGGCTCCGGAGACTCCGGAGCCGCAGTAGACACCGACCGCCGAGCCGTCGGCGGCACCGAGGGCCTTGAAGCGGTCGGCCAGCTCCGCGGCGGGCCGGAAGCGTCCGTCGGCGCTCACGTTGTCCGTGGTGGGAGCGGAGACGGCGCCCGGGATGTGCCCGCCGACCCGGTCGATCGGCTCCACGTCACCCCGGTAGCGCTCCCCCGCCCGCGCGTCCAACAGCACGCCGGAGCGCGCGAGTGCCGCCGCGCCGTCCGCGTCGAGCAGGCCGGTCGCACCCGGCTCCGGCCGGAAGTCCCCGGCGGCCGGCTCCGGCGTGGCCGACGACAGAGCGCCCTCCCACGCCGGCAACCCGCCGTCGAGGACCCGCACGTCCGGGTGACCCGTCCAGCGCAGCAGCCACCAGGCCCGGGCCGCCGCCCAGCCCTGTCCGCCGTCGTACACGACCACCGGCGTCCCGGACGAGACACCCGCCCGGCGCATGGCCTCGCCGAACACCGCGAGATCGGGCAGCGGATGCCGGCCACCGGTGCCGGGAGGGGCGGCGAGTTCCCTGTCCAGGTCCACGTAGACGGCGCCGGGGAGGTGTCCCGCCGCGTACTCGGCGCGGCCGTCGAACGGCGGCTCGCCGGTCGCCCTGGCCAGGCTCAGCTGCCAGCGGACGTCGAGCAGGACCGGCGCGCGGCCCGCCGCCAGATCGCTCGCCAGTTCGGATACGGTGATGATGGCGTTCATGGCCACCATCCTTGCGCACGGGGTGGCCGCATCGCCCGGGTCCGGCTACTCTGCTCGGCCGGGCGGGCCCGATCACGAGGCGTACGGGATCGGGCACATGCTGTACAGCCGATCGCCATCCGTCGGTCAGTCCACCGCAACGGACGCACAGCCGCGCGACGGGCACCCTCCGGGCACGGGCACGGGCCTGGTGCGCGGCGGCGTGCCCGGGGAGCGTGGCAGCACGGCGGGTGCGAGCATCGGCACGGGGTATCCGTCAGAGCGGAAGCGACACGGCACCGCGAGGGGCCGAGGAGAGAGTGACGATGACCGAGCCAAGGGGGTCGGCCGGCCCGCACGGCGAGACAGACGCCCGGCACACACCCGGCACACCCTGCTGGGTGAGTCTGATGGTGCACGGGGTGACGGCGACCCAGGAGTTCTACGGTTCACTGTTCGGCTGGGAGTTCCAGCCGGGACCACAGCAACTGGGCCCCTACGTCCGGGCCCTGCTCGACGGCCACGAGGTGGCCGGCATCGGGCAGCTGCCGCCCGACCGTCACCTGCCCCTCGCCTGGACGCCCTACCTCGCCTCGGACGACGTGGACCTGACGGCCGAGACGGTACGACTGTGCGGTGGCACGGTCGGGGTGGGACCGCTGGACGCGGGAGAGGCCGGGCGGCTGGTGGTCGGCTCCGACCCGGCGGGCGCGGTCTTCGGCGTCTGGCAGGCGGCGGGCCACCTCGGCACGAACATCGCCGGGGTGCCGGGCACCCCTGCCTGGCACGAGCTGCTGACCTTCGAGTCCGCCGGCGTCGCCAAGTTCTACGAGACGGTGTTCGGCTTCGAGGAGCAGCCGGTGGTCTCCGCCGACCGCGACTACGTCACGCTCCAGGTCGACGGCCGTCCCGTCGCCGGTATCCACGGCGTCGGCAACGACCTGCCCCGGGACCGGGGGCCGCACTGGATGACGTACTTCGAGGTCGCCGACACGGACACTGCGGCCTCCCTCGTCACCGACCTCGGCGGACATGTCCTCACGCCCCCTCATGACGGCGTGCACGGGAGGGTGGCGACGGTGGCGGATCCGGAAGGGGCACGGTTCTCACTCATCCAGCACGTCGACGCATGACGCGTGCCCTGGATCAGCGAGGTCCCGGCAACCGCACCAACCCATCGGCCGGGGCCAGGTGCCAACACGCGTGGTCGTGGCCGCCGTTGTACTCGGCGTAGGTGACCTGGCACCCGGTGGCGCGCAGGAGGGCGGCACCTCCGCCGAGACCGAGGCGGTGGTCGGTGACGGCTCCGGGTTCGGCGCCCGCACCGCCCGGCTGCCCCGGGTGCGTCCGCTGGGCCTCGCCCCGCTGCTTCGAGGAGGGTCACACCGATTCCGGTCGACCGGTATCGCCCCCACCGTGTTCTGCGCGGCCCGGGACGGTCGGCGTTGGCGGCCGGACAGGCCCTACCGGGTGAGGGCCGCCGCGGAGCTCGTCATGTGGCGGCGGTGGTGGCGGCGGCACAGCACCTCGTAACCGACCTCCGCCGACGGGCGGTTCACGTCTCCGACGACGACCTGCTCGCCCTCGACGACCATCTCGCCGCCCAGGGTGCGCGCGTTGTGCGTGGCGCGCGCCCCGCACCAGCACATCGCCTCGACCTGGAGTGCCTCTATGCGGTCCGCCAGCTCGATCAGGCGCTGCGAGCCGGGGAACAGCTTGGTGCGGAAGTCGGTGGTGATGCCGAAGGCGTAGACGTCCAGGCCCAGGTCGTCCACCACGCCGGCGAGTTGGTCGATCTGTTCGGAGGAGAGGAACTGCGCCTCGTCCACGATCAGGTAGTCGACCCTGCGGCCCTGTTCGATCTCGGCCACGACATAGCCGAGCAGGTCCATGTCCGGCCCGGCCTCGACCGCCTCCGTCACCAGGCCGAGCCGCGACGAGAGCTTCCCCTCGCCCGCGCGGTCGTCCCGGGTGAAGATCACGCCCTGGAGGCCGCGTGCCGAGCGGTTGTGCTCGATCTGGAGAGCCAGCGTGGACTTCCCGCAGTCCATCGTTCCGGAGAAGAACACCAGCTCGGGCATGGTGAGTCGAGCACCTTTCGGTCTGTGTGCAAGGAGGAGCAGCGGGCGGTGAGCGTTGCCCGCGGGCGTCAGGAGCGTACTTCGAGCAGGGGGACCAGTTGCTCGGCAGGGGTCATCGAACCGTGGTTGCCGACCATGGCCGACTCCTTGGGTTCCCGCTCCGAGGCGATGATCAGCACGTCGTCGCGGGCCGCCGCGACCACGTCGCCGAGACGGCCGTACACCCGCTCGTCGATCCGGTCGGGCGGGCCGAACCAGCCCGCCGCGATGGCCTCGTCCCGCGAAGCCACCCAGAACTGCTCGCCGAGGACCTCGCGCCAGCAGGTCAGGACGTCGCTCTCGGCGCCCGGCACCGCGTAGACGTGGCGGGCGCGGCCCTCGCCGCCCAGCAGGGCGACCCCGGCGCGCAGCTCCCAGTCCTCGTCGAAGTCGATGCGGTGCTGCTCGTCGAAGGGGACGTCGATCATGCCGTGGTCGGCGGTGACGTAGAGCGCGGTGCGCGGCGGCAGTTGCTCGGCGAGCCGCTGGACCAGCCGGTCGACGTACATCAACTGGCCGCGCCAGGAGTCCGAGTCGACGCCGTAGCGGTGACCCGCGCCGTCGAGTTCGGCGTAGTACGTGTAGACCAGGGCGCGGTCGGCGGCGGCCAGCTGCTCCGCGGCGAGGTCCATGCGGTCCTCGCCGGACAGCCGCCCGTGGAACGATCCGCCGCTGAGCGCGACCTTGGTGAGCGGGGTGTTCTGGAAGGTCGGGGAGGACACCTGGGCGGCGTGCACCCCCGCCGCGTGGGCCAGCTCGAAGACGGTGGGGTACGGCTGCCAGACCTGTGGGGCGGTCCAGGGCTGCCAGCGCAGTTGGTTCATCAGCGCGCCGGTGTCCGGATTGCGCACGGTGTAGCCGGGCAGTCCGTGCTCGCCCGGCGGGCGGCCGGTGCCGACCGAGGCGAGGGAGGTGGCGGTGGTCGCCGGGAAGCCGGTGGTGAGGGGCCGGCCGGTACCACCGCGCGAGGTGCCGAGGAGCGAGGTCAGGAAGGGGGCCTCGGCCGGGTGCGCCTTCAGCTGCTCCCAGCCGAGCCCGTCGATCAGGAACACGCAGTTCCGGTCGGCCGGGGTGAGCTCGGGGATGGTGGCGGTGGTGCCGGGTACGGCCATGCCCGCGGCGAGTGTGGGCAGCAGATCGGCGAGGGAGCCGCTGCCGTACTCGGGGATCGGCGCGGAGTCGGGGGCGAGCGGCTGCGGGTGGTGGTCCCAGTCGGAGGCGGGCTGTGCCATCAGTGGGTGACGTCCGCGGTCGCCTCGGAGATGGCCTGGGCGAAGACGAGCGCCTGGCGCACCGTCTCGGGGCCGTCACCGGCCTCGCTCACGCGCAGGCTCAGGTCGTCCGCCGTCGAGCTGCCGGTGTAGCCGTGGTCGGCCTCGCAGTTGGGGTCGCCGCAGGCGGCGGGCTCCAGGTCGAGGCGGGAGACGGCACCCCAGCCGATGGTCAGGACGACCTCACGGGGCAGGCTGCCCGGAACGTACTGTTCCGGGTTGGCGACGACGCGGCTCACCACGACCGAGGAGACCCGGCTGAGCTTGACGGACTCGGTGGAGGTGGTGGCGTAGGGCGTCGGGGAGGTGGTGTCCTCGGCCTGCTCGTCGGTGTGGCTGACGATGAAGCGGTTGCCGGTGAGGACGAGGACGGTCACATGCCGCCGGACCTCGTTCTGGTCGAACGTCGTCTCCTGGTGGACCAGGTACGACCGGATGGTGTCGCCGCCCACGGCGGCCTCCACCGCCTCGGCCACGAGGGCCGGGTAGTAACCGCTGCGTTCGATCGCCGCTCGCAGCCCCTGGGTCGTCGTACTGGTCTTGGCCATGACGTCCATCTTACGGTGACCGACCGACTGCGAGACACGCTCACGGCGGTCTCCGTCCGTCTCCGTGCGGTCTCCGTGGGTACGCGTGCGGTCCGCGCCGGTCTTCGTCTGTCTCCGTCCGTCTCCGCGCGATCTCCGTCGGTCTCCCCGCGTGCCGGTCCGCCTCGGTGCACGTATCGGGGGCACGCATCGGTGCGCCTTGCTGTACGCCTCAGTACGTGGGAAGCGTCCTCGGGCCGAGGTCGTCGCGGGCCGGCGGGGGCGCGAGCCGGACGGAGGCGCCCAGGACGCTCAGGCCCTGCGGGGCGATCACCACCGGCTCCAGAGTGACCGCGACGACCTCGGGATGGTCGTCGACCAGCCGCGACACCCGGAGCAGCAGCTCCTCCAGGGCCGGGGTGTCGACCGGGGTCGAGCCGCGCCAGCCGAACAGCAGGGGTGCCGTCCGGATCGACCGGATCAGCGAGGCCGCCTCCCGGTCGGTGACCGGCACCAGCCGGTGCGCCATGTCGCCGAGCAGTTGCGAGGCCGCTCCGGCGAGCCCGAAGGACAGCACGGCGCCCGCCGCCGGGTCGATGACCGCCCTGACAACGGTGTCGACGCCGCGCGGCGCCATCCGCTGCACCACCGGCCGCAGCTCCTCCGGCGTCCCGAACAGCTCGGTCAACTCGGTGTACGCGCGGCTCAGTTGCTCTTCGTCCGCGAGGTCCAAGCGGACGCCGCCCAGGTCGGCGCGGTGTCGCAGATGCGGGGCGGTGGCCTTGAGGGCGACCGGGTAGCCGAGGGTGCCGGCCGCGGCGACGGCGCTTTCGGGGGTGGGTGCGGGCAGCGCGCGGTGGACGTGCACGCCGTACTTCGCGAGCAGTTCGCCGGTCTCCTCGCCGCCCAGAGTGAGCCCCTGCCCGCGCGCGAGCAGCCCGCCGATCAGTTCGGCGGCCCCCTTCTCGTCGATGTCCTCGTACTCGGGGACCTTGCCGGGCTCGGCGGTGTCCCGTCGCCACTGGGCGTACTTGACGGCTTCGCCGAGGGCGCGGACGGCTCGTTCGGCGGCCGGGTAGGCGGGGATGAGGCGGGAGCAGTTCTCGGGGGCGGGCGGTTCCTCCGTCCGCTTCACGGACAGCCTGTCCAGCGCGCGGAACGGGTGGTCGCGGGCGACCTCGGGCGCCGTCGAGGTCGCCTGCGGGGCCGTGCTGGCGGCGGCCGACAACGCCTCCGCCAGCCCGCCCAGCTCCACGTGCACCACCAGGACCGGCTTGCCCGGTACCCGCTCCGCCGCCGACCGGAGGGCCTCGGCCAGGGCCGCGTCGCCGGGAGAGCCCTCGCCCACGGCCGGGATGGCGGTGACCACGACGGCGTCACAGGCGTCGTCGGCCAGTGCCGTGGACAGCGCCCGGTGGAAGTCCGCCGACGACGCCGCCGTGGTCAGGTCCGCCGGCGGCAACGGCCTGAGCCCCTCGGCCAGGCACGCGTCGTAGGTCAGCAGCCCCAGCGACTCCGAGTTCCCGAGGATCGCCACCCGGGGCCCGGGAGGGAGCGGCTGGCGGGCGAGCAGCAGGCCGACGTCGACCAGCTCGGTGATCGTGTCGACCCGGATCACCCCGGCCTGGCGCAGCAGCGCGGAGACCGTGGTGTGCGGCAGCCGCGTCGCCCGTACGGCGTGGCCCTGCGGTGCGGCGCCGCCGTGCCGTGCGCCCTGCACCACGACCAGCGGTTTCGCCGCCGCGGTGCGCCGGGCGAGGCGGGTGAACTTGCGGGGGTTGCCGATGGACTCCAGGTACATCAGCGCGACATCGGTGTCGGGGTCGTCGTACCAGTACTGGAGGACGTCGTTCCCGGACACGTCCGCCCGGTTGCCGGACGACACGAACGTGGACACACCGGTGAAACCCGTGACCCCGCCGCCGCGTCGGTGCAGCCGGGAGAGCAGGGCGATGCCGATCGCGCCGGACTGGGCGAACAGGCCGATCCGGCCCGGGCGGGGGGTCTGCGGCGCGAGTGAGGCGTTCAGCCGGACCTGCGGGGAGGTGTTGATGATCCCGAACGCGTTCGGCCCGATGATCCGCATGCCGTACGCGCGCGCGTGCCGGACCAGTTCACGCTGCCGCTCGCGCCCCTCGGGGCCGCTCTCGGCGTAACCGGCGGAGAGCACGACCAGGCCCTGCACGCCGTGCGCACCGCAGTCGGCGACGACTTCGGGGACGAGGTCGGCGGGTACGGCGACGACCGCGAGGTCGACGGTCCCCTCGATGTCCCGCACCGAGCGGTACGCGGGAACGCCGTCGAGGTCCTTCTGCTCCTCGGCGAAGGCCTTGTTCACGGCGTGCAGCCGGCCGGTGAACCCGGCGGCCCTGATGTTGTCGAGGACGCTGCGGCCCACCCCGCCCGGCGTGCGGCCGGCCCCGACCACCACGACGGACCCGGGGACGAGCAGCCGCTGCACGGACCGCCCCTCGGCGCGCTGTTCGCGCGCGTACTGCACGGCGAGCGAGCGGTCCGTCGGCTCCAGGTCGAACTCCAGGCGGACGACGCCGTCTTCGAAGCTGCGCTTCTGGGTGTAGCCGGCGTCCGTGAACACCTTGATCATCTTGCTGTTGGCGGGGAGCACCTCCGCGGCGAAGCGCCGGATGCCCCGCTCGCGGGCGACGGCCCCGATGTGTTCGAGGAGGGCGGAGGCGACACCGCGCCCCTGGTGGGCGTCCTGGACGAGGAAGGCGACCTCGGCCTCGTCGGCCGGGGCGGAGGCGGGCATGCCGTCGGCGCCGATGCGGTCGTAGCGTACGGTGGCGATGAACTCGCCGCCGATGGTGGCCGCGAGTCCCACCCTGTCCACGAAGTCGTGGTGCGTGAAGCGGTGGACGTCCTTTGCGGACAGACGAGGGTAGGGCGCGAAGAAGCGGTAGTACTTCGACTCGTCCGACACCTGCTCGTAGAAGCTGACGAGGCGATCGGCGTCATCGACGGTGATGGGCCGGACGCGCGCGGTACCGCCGTCGCGCAGCACCACGTCGGCTTCCCAGTGGGCGGGGTACTCGTGCCGGTCCGACGAGGTCTGCATGGGGCCCAGAGTACGGCTCGCGTACGACAACGGCGCGAGGCAGTCTGTGGGGGACGACAAGCCGGACCGAGGCCGCGGTCCGGCGACACACCGGGGCGGGACGAAGGACCGCCCGGGCATGCTTCACGATGTGGGAAACTGGTCTAGACAACCTGATACACCGAAGGGCAGCATCACATGGCTGAGCGCCGCGTCAACGTCGGCTGGGCCGAGGGCCTCCACGCCCGCCCCGCTTCCATCTTCGTCCGGGCCACCACGGCCGCAGGTATCCCGGTGACGATCTCCAAGGCCGACGGCAACCCCGTCAACGCGGCCTCCATGCTGGCCGTCCTCGGTCTGGGCGCCCAGGGCGGCGAGGAGATCGTCCTCGCCTCCTACGCCGAGGGTGCCGACGCGGCCCTCGACCGTCTGGCGAAGCTGGTCTCGGAAGGCCTTGAGGAGCTTCCCGAAACCGTCTGAGCATCCGATTTCCGATTGCATTGAAGGGCTCGTCCGAATGATCCGGGCGAGCCCTTCGCATTTCCGTCCGACGGGCAGCAGAAATAATCCCCCGCGAATTAACCCCTCTTTGTATACGGCGCCCGTGTTAATGCCGCAGGCTCGTCATGTTTACGGGATGTTGCGAGTTCCTCACACGCTCCGGCCGTTCCCCGCCGCCGGCGAACCGCAGCCGGTGGACCGCCGTCGCGCGCTCCGTGTGCAGCGCCGTGAGCGCTCGCGCGCGTTCGCTGTCGCCACGCGCCACCGCGTCCACGATCGCGCCGTGCTCCGCCCAGGACTCCACGGGGTTGGACGGCGCGTCCACCGTGTACATCCAGGCGATCTTGTGGCGCAGCTGGGTCAGCATCGCGGTCATCGCGGCACTGCCGGAGGACTGCGCCAGCGTCTCGTGGAACCAGCCCCCCAAGGAGCGCAGATCCTCGCTGTTGCCCCGCCTGGCCCGCTCCTGGCCCAGCCGGACCAGGCCGCGCAGCACCTTGAGATGGGCCTCGGTGCGCCGCTGGGCGGCCCGGGAGGCGCCGAGCGGCTCCAGGAGCATCCGCATCTCCAGCAGGTCGGCACCCTCCTGCTCGGTGGGTTCCGCGACGCACGCGCCCGCGTGCCGCCGGGTCACCACGAAGCCCTCCGCCTCCAGCGTGCGCAGGGCCTCCCGGACGGGGACGCGCGAGACGCCGTAGCGGCGCGCGAGCAGTTCCTCGGTGAGCCGGCTGCCGCGCTCGTAGACACCCGCGACGATGTCGTCCCGGATCGCCGTGCATACCGAGTGCGCCGGAATACGCATGACCGACCTCCGCTTTAATCCCCGTGAAACGTCGACGATTGACGTGTGTTCGGTGACTCTATTGCAATCAGCGGGAATTTCCGATGGCGGACCGGAATCCATGGATATTTTTTGGACAGACACCCTCCTGAAACGCCGAAAGCCCCGGCTCGGGGAGCCGGGGCTTCGGGATGCGGGCCGTGAGTCGTCAGACGTTCACACCGTGCGAGCGGAGGTAGGAGACGGGGTCGATGTCCGAGCCGTAGTCCGCGGTCGTGCGGGCCTCGAAGTGCAGGTGCGGCCCGGTGACGTTGCCGGTGGCTCCGGAGAGGCCGATCTGCTGCCCCGGGGTGACCGACTGGCCGACGGAGACACCGAGGGACGACAGGTGGCCGTACTGGGTGTAGGTGCCGTCGTTCATCTTGATCACGACGTTGTTGCCGTACGACCCGCCCCAGCCGGCCTCGACGACCGTGCCGGAGCCGACCGCGTGGACCGAGGTGCCGCTGGAGGCGTGGAAGTCGACGCCGGTGTGGCTGCCGGAGGACCAGACGGCGCCACCGGTCTTGTAGCCGGTCGAGACGTAGGAGCCGGAGATCGGCGAGACATAGGAGTTGAGGCGCTTGCGCTCGGCCTCACGGGCGGCGCGCTCCTTGGCCTCGCGCTCCTTCTTGGCCTCGGCGGCCGCCTTCTCGCGTGCGGCCTCCTCGGCCTTCCGCTTCGCTTCGGCCACCTCGGCGGCCTGCTTCTGCGCGGCGGCCTGGGCGTCGATCTGGTCGGCGACCGTGTCGCCGACGGTGAGGACGGGTATGAGACCGGTCTGTTCGACGGCGGGCTCGGCGGCGAGTGCCGGGGCGGCCAGCGTGCCGATGACGCCGGTGGTGGTGAGGGCCGCGACGCCCGCGGCGCGGGCGGTGGAGCGCTTGATCCGGCCGGGACGACGGTGCTTCCCGGTGGCGCAGGTGAACGCCATGTAGTGGCTGGTCCTTTCCTTCCTTCTCGCCTACCGGGTTAGCTGACGGGTTCGGAGCAGGAAGGTCTCCTACGGACCCCCTCGCGGTGCGCGCGGGCGTCCGATTCACCCCAGGGACTTGTGGTGTGGGTCCCCGGCTCCCCTGGCTCGCGCCATGCGGGGACTCGGCGATGACTGTCCGGTGCCACGGGTGCGGCGCGGTGTCTGACGGACAGCCCGGATGACGCTAAACGTGACAACTTTCAATCCCCAAACGGATCATGTCTTTTGTAGCGCATACCACAGGGCAGACAGGCAGCCTCTCCCCCAATTCGGGCATAAAGGGGCCCTGGTGACTCTTTGGTCACCAGGGCCCCCCGCGCGCGTGCCGCTATTCGGCGGTCACGACGGTGACTTCGCCGATGCCGAGGGCCTCGACGGGCTCCTTGATCTGCGCCGCGTCACCCACCAGCACGGTCACCAGGCGGTCCACCGGGAAGGCGCTCACGGCCGCCGCGGTGGCCTCGACGGTGCCGGTCGCCGCGAGCTGCTGGTACAGCGTGGCCTGGAAGTCGTCCGGCAGGTGCTGCTCGACCTGGTCGGCCAGCGTGCCCGCGACGGCCGCCGCGGTCTCGTACTTCAGCGGTGCCACCCCGACGAGGTTCTGCACGGCGACATCGCGCTCGGCGTCGGTGAGGCCCCCTTCGGCGAGCGTGCGGAGCACCGTCCACAGGTCCTGCAGAGCGGGTCCCGTGTTCGGCGTGTCGATGGAGCCGCTGATGGCGAGCATCGCGGCACCGGTGGGCCCTCCGGGAGAAGGCGCGGCGGAGCGCATGACCTGCCCGAACGCCCGGACGCCGTAGGTGTAGCCCTTCTCCTCGCGCAGGACCCGGTCCAGGCGGGAGGTGAGGGTGCCGCCCAGGCAGTACGTGCCGAGCACCTGCGCGGGCCACACGCGGTCGTGCCGGTCGGGGCCGATACGGCCGATCAGCAGCTGTGTCTGGACGGCTCCGGGGCGGTCCACGATCACGACCCGCCCGGTGTCGTCGGCGGTCACCGGAGGCACGGGGCGGGGCTCGGCCCAGGAGCCGGTCCAGGCGCCGAGGGTGTCGCCGAGCAGCGCGTCCAGGTCGATGTCGGTGAGGTCGCCGACGACCACCACGGTGGCGGTGGCGGGGCGCACATGCTTCTCGTAGAAGGCGCGTACGGCCGCGGAGTCGATGTTCTCGACCGTCTCCTCGGTGCCCTGGCGCGGCCTCGACATGCGCGAGGTCACCGGGAACAGTTCCTTGGAGAGCTCCTTGGCGGCCCGCCGGGACGGGTTGGCCAGCTCGTGCGGGATCTCGTCCAGGCGGTTGCGGACCAGCCGCTCGACCTCGCTGTCCGCGAACGCGGGTGCCCTCAGGGCGTCGGCCAGCAGACCGAGCGCCTTGGCCAGGCGCGAGGCCGGGACTTCGAGGGAGAGCCGTACGCCGGGGTGGTCGGCGTGCGCGTCGAGGGTGGCGCCGCAGCGCTCCAGCTCGGCGGCGAAGTCCTCGGCGGAGTGCTTGTCGGTGCCCTCGGAGAAGGCCCGCGCCATGATCGTGCCGACGCCGTCCAGGTCGGTCGGCTCGGCCTCCAGAGGCGCGTCCAGGAGCACCTCCACGGCGACGACCTGCTGGCCGGGGCGGTGGCAGCGCAGGACCGTCAGGCCGTTGTCGAGCGTGCCGCGCTCGGGCGCCGGGAAGGCCCAGGGCCTGGCCTCGCCGGCCTGCGGCTGGGGGTGGAATTCCATCGTGGCGAGCTCGGTCACCGGGCCGCCTCCTCGTTCTCGTCCTGGTCGGCGGGGGTTTCGGGAGCGGTCGGCTCGTAGACGAGCACCGCGCGGTTGTCGGGGCGCAGGCGGGCCTTCGCCACGTCCTGGACCTCCTGGGCCGTCACGTCCAGCACGCGCTGTACGGCGGTCAGGGCGAGCTGCGGGTCGCCGAACAGCACGGCGTAGCGGCACAGTTCGTCGGCGCGGCCCGCGACCGTGCCGAGCCGGTCCAGCCACTCGCGCTCCAACTGGGCCTGGGCGCGCTCCATTTCCTCGGCGGAGGGGCCCTCCTCGGCGAACCGGGCGAGCTCCTCGTCGATGGCGGCCTCGATGACCGGCACCTCGACGTCACCGGAGGTCTTCACGTCCAGCCAGCCCAGGGAGGGCGCACCGGCCAGCCGCAGCAGGCCGAAGCCGGCCGCCACCGCCGTACGGTCGCGCCGCACGAGCCGGTTGTAGATGCGGGACGACTCGCCGCCACCGAGGACGGTGAGCGCCAGGTCCGCCGCGTCGCACGCGCGCGTGCCGTCCTCCGGGAGCCGGTAGGCGGCCATCAACGCGCGCGCGGGGACCTCTTCCTCGATGATCTCGCGCAGTTCGCCGCCCATGACGTCGGGCAGCGCGCCGTCGCGGGGCGCGGGCTTGCCGTCGTGCGCGGCGATGGACCCGAAGTACTTCTCGATCCAGGCGAGCGTCTGCTCCGGGTCGATGTCGCCGACCACCGACAGCACGGCGTTGCCCGGCGCGTAGTACGTGCGGAAGAACGCGCGGGCGTCCTCCAGGGTGGCCGCGTCCAGGTCGGCCATCGAGCCGATCGGGGTGTGGTGGTAGGGGTGGCCCTCCGGGTAGGCGAGGGCGGTGAGCCTCTCGAACGCCGTGCCGTAGGGGACGTTGTCGTAGCGCTGCCTGCGCTCGTTCTTGACGACGTCCCGCTGGTTCTCCATCGACTCGTCGTCCAGGGCGGCCAGCAACGAGCCCATGCGGTCGGCCTCCAGCCAGAGGGCGAGCTCCAGCTGATGGGTCGGCATGGTCTCGAAGTAGTTGGTCCGCTCGAAGCTGGTGGTGCCGTTGAGCGAGCCGCCCGCGCCCTGGACCAGTTCGAAGTGGCCGTTGCCCTTGACCTGGCCGGAGCCCTGGAACATGAGGTGCTCGAAAAGGTGAGCAAGGCCGGTACGACCCTTGACTTCGTGGCGCGAGCCGACGTCGTACCAGAGACACACCGCGGCGACCGGGGTCAGATGGTCCTCGGAGAGCACCACGCGCAGGCCGTTGGCCAGACGGTGCTCGGTCGCTGTCAGTCCGCCGGAGCCTGCCTGCGCTGTGGCCGTGTGACCCATGGGCATGTACGTCCCTTCGATCGCGGTCGCGGTCGCTGAAACCGCGGTTTTCCTGCCGGTCCTGCCACTGTATGCAAGCGTGCGGACGGTCGGCGAAGTTCCCGGACGACGTACGCCGTGAGCGAGATCGCGTAGCCTGCGGGCAACCGCCGTCGGACGACCGCCCGCACCGGGCCCTGGCGGCCGACAACGGGCCCTGGCCCGCACTGTCAGTCCCGCGGTCCACAATGGTCTGCGTCAGATCCCGTTCACGCTTCAGCAAGAGTGAGCCGAAGGGACGCGTCGGTGTCCGGAGGTCGAGCGCGCGGAGCCCCCCGGGGCTGAGCACGATCGGGCACTCCTCGGCACCGACCCGAGCGCCCCGTAAGGCGAACGACCAGAAACAGGAGGAGCCGGCAGCGATGGCCCGCCGCAGCACGAAGACCCCGCCCGACGACTCGTACGAGGAGAAGATCCTCGACATCGACGTCGTCGACGAGATGCAGGGCTCCTTCCTCGAGTACGCGTACTCGGTCATCTACTCCCGCGCCCTGCCGGACGCCCGTGACGGCCTCAAGCCGGTGCACCGCCGCATCGTCTACCAGATGAACGAGATGGGGCTGCGCCCCGACCGCGGCTACGTGAAGTGCGCCCGTGTCGTCGGCGAGGTCATGGGCAAGCTGCACCCGCACGGCGACGCGTCGATCTACGACGCCCTGGTGCGTATGGCCCAGCCCTTCTCGATGCGCGTCCCGCTGGTCGACGGTCACGGCAACTTCGGCTCGCTCGGCAACGACGACCCGCCGGCCGCCATGCGGTACACCGAGTGCCGCCAGGCCGAGGCGACGAGCCTGATGACCGAGTCGATCGACGAGGACACCGTCGACTTCTCCCCCAACTACGACGGCCAGGAGCAGGAGCCGGTGGCACTGCCGGCCGCCTTCCCCAACCTCCTGGTCAACGGCGCGTCGGGCATCGCGGTCGGCATGGCCACCAACATGGCGCCGCACAACCTGGCCGAGGTCATCGCGGCCGCCCGCCACCTGATCCGTCATCCGAACGCGGACCTCGAAGCCCTGATGCGCTTCGTCCCGGGCCCCGACCTGCCCACCGGCGGCCGGATCGTCGGTCTCGCCGGTATCCGCGACGCCTACGAGACGGGCCGCGGCACCTTCAAGATCCGCGCCACGGTCTCCGTGGACAACGTGACAGCGCGCCGCAAGGGCCTGATCGTCACCGAACTCCCCTTCACGGTCGGCCCCGAGAAGGTCATCGCCAAGATCAAGGACCTGGTCGGCTCGAAGAAGCTCCAGGGCATCGCGGACGTCAAGGACCTCACCGACCGGGCGCACGGCCTGCGTCTGGTCATCGAGATCAAGAACGGCTTCGTGCCGGAGGCCGTCCTGGAGCAGCTCTACAAGCTGACGCCCATGGAGGAGTCCTTCGGCGTCAACAACGTGGCGTTGGTGGACGGCCAGCCCCTCACCCTCGGCCTCAAGGAGCTCCTGGAGGTCTACCTCGACCACCGCTTCGAGGTCGTGCGCCGCCGCAGCGAGTTCCGCCGCACCAAGAAGCGGGACCGTCTGCACCTGGTCGAGGGCCTGCTCACCGCCCTGGTGGACATCGACGAGGTCATCCGTGTCATCCGCTCCAGCGACAACTCCGCCGAGGCCAAGCAGCGCCTCATCGAGCGCTTCTCGCTGAGCGAGATCCAGACCCAGTACATCCTGGACACGCCGCTGCGCCGCCTGACCAGGTTCGACCGCATCGAGCTGGAGTCGGAGAAGGAGCGGCTGAACGCGGAGATCGCGGAGCTGACCCGGATCCTCGACTCGGACGCCGAGCTGCGCAAGCTGGTCTCCACCGAACTGGCCGCGGTGGCCAAGAAGTTCGGCACCGAACGGCGCACGGTCCTGCTGGAGTCGGCGGGCGCCCCGGCGGCCACCGTGCCGCTCCAGGTGGCCGACGACCCGTGCCGCGTCCTCCTGTCCTCCACCGGTCTGCTGGCCCGCACGGCGAACGGCGAGCCGTTCCCGGAGGACACCGACGCCCGGCGCACCAAGCACGACGTGATCATTTCGGCGGTGCAGGCCACCGCGCGCGGCGAGGTCGGCGTGGTGACATCTTCCGGACGCCTGCTCCGGGTGAACGTGGTGGACCTGCCACAACTCCCCGACACCGCCTCGGCGCCGAACGTCTCGGGCGGCGCCCCGCTGGCGGAGTTCGTCTCCCTGGAGGGCGACGAGACGGTCATCTGCCTGATCACCCTCGACGAGTCCTCCCCCGGCCTCGCGATCGGCACCGCCCAGGGCGTCGTCAAGCGCGTGGTCCCCGACTATCCGACCAACAAGGAGGAGCTGGAGGTCATCACCCTCAAGGAGGGCGACCGGATCGTCGGCGCGATGGAACTGCGCACCGGCGAGGAGGACCTGATCTTCATCACGGACGACGCGCAACTGCTGCGCTACCAGGCCTCCCAGGTCCGACCCCAGGGCCGCCCGGCCGGCGGCATGACGGGCATCAAGCTCACCGAGGGTGCCAAGGTGATCTCCTTCACGGCCGTCGATCCCGCCGCGGACGCGGTGGTGTTCACGGTCGCGGGCTCACGCGGAACCCTCGACGACTCCGTCCAGACGACGGCCAAGCTGACCCCGTTCGACCAGTACCCACGCAAGGGCCGGGCCACCGGCGGCGTCCGCTGCCAGCGCTTCCTGAAGGGCGAGGACTGCCTCTCCGTGGCCTGGGCGGGCCCCGTCCCGGCCAAGGCGGCCCAGAAGAACGGGACACCGGCCGACCTCCCGGAGATGGACCCGCGCCGCGACGGTTCGGGAGTCTCGCTGCCGAAGACGGTGGCAGTGGTGGCGGGACCGGTCTAGGCCTCCCCCACGTCCTCCAAGTCCCCCGGGTCCCCCCGGTCCCCCAGGTCCTCCGCGGGAGCCTCCTCCAGGGGTTCGCCCTCCGGCTCCCGCACGTAGCGGAGAACGCCCCACATGCCGCGCTCGTCGGCGTGTGGGGCGTCGCTCTTGCACGCCTCCAGTTCCTTGCCGAGGGCGGGCACGTCGATGCCGGAGCCGATGAGCACCAACTGCGTGAGGCGGGCGTCGCCGGACGTCCAGGGTTCCGGGTAGAAGCGCAGGAACCGTCCGACGGCGTGCACGCCGTAACGGTTCCCGGAGTCGTTCGGCCCGAAGTCGACGTACCCCTTGATCCGGTACAGCCCCTCCGGCCTGCTGTCGAGGAACCGCATCAACAGACGCGGGTCGAGAGGCACTTCGGAGACGAAGGACAGGCTGTCGTAGCCGTCGTGCAGATGGCCGGAATGGTCGGCCCCGGTGTGATCGGGCCCGGCCCGATCCTGTCCGGTGTGCTCGTGCAGGTCGTCGAAGGACAACTGCCCGATGCGCTCCTCGCTGGGCCGGCAGTCGAAGAGGAACTCGGGGTCGATGCGGCCGTAGCGCGCCGGGACCACGGCGGCGCGGTCCACGAGGGACCGGACCAGGCCGAGGACCCGCTCCCCGTCGGCGGCCCGGTCGAGCTTGTTGACGACGACGAGGTCGGCGAGGCCGAGATGCCGGTCGATCTCGGGATGCCGCGCGCGCGTGTCGTCGAACTCGGCGGCGTCGACGACCTCGACCAGCCCGCCGTAGACGATCCCGGGATGCTCGCTGGCGAGCACCATGCGCACGAGCTCTTCGGGCTCGGCGAGCCCGCTCGCCTCGATCACGATGACGTCGATACCGAGCGCGGGGCGTGCGAGCCGCTCAAGGTAGTCGTCCAGCTCACTGGCGTCGACGGCACAGCACAGGCACCCGTTCCCGAGGGAGACGGTGGAGTCACCGAGGGCGCCGGCGACCGCCATCGCGTCGATCTCGATGGCCCCGAAGTCGTTGACGACGGCACCGATACGGCTGCCTCCGCTGCGGTGGAGGAGGTGGTTGAGCAGGGTCGTCTTGCCGGAGCCGAGGAATCCGGCGAGCACGACGACGGGGATCTGCGGCGCACCGGGACCCGCCGGGTGGGGAACTGCCGCCGGGGAGAGACCCGGTTGCCGACCGAGCCCGGGGCGCGGGCCGGGTCCCGACCCAGGGCCGGAACCCGTCTCAGGTGTCACCTCAGGGCCGGGGCCCGTCTCGGGACTCACCTCAGGGCCGACGCTCACCTCAGGGCCGGGGCCCGTCTCAAAGCCCGGGCTCGTCCCCGGGCCGTGGCTCACCTCAAAGCCCGGACTCGTCCCCGGGCCGAAGCTCGTCTCAGAGTCAGGTCTCGTCCCCGGGCCCAGGTGCGGACGCGGTCCCGGACTCGCCTCCGGGCCAGGACTCGGACGTGGGCCTGCGCTCGGCTGCGGGCACGGCTGCGGGAGCGGCGACGGGCTCGGCTGGCTCAACGGGCGACCTCTTTCACACCGACGCGTGCACCGGCTCGCGGCCCGGCGCACGTACGAGGATTGAATGCCGAACCAGGATACGAGCCGGAAGAATCACCGCGAAGTGAACGATTGTTAGCAGCACTTGCGGGGCAGACGTTGGGGAAGGCGCTGGATTGTGCGACCCTCGCTTCCTTCCGTGCGCCTCCTCTCCGCCTCCCCCGCCGATCAGAGCCGCTCGGCATTCTGGGAGACGGCAAGCGCCGCCCTCCGCTCGCCGGTCCCCTCCCGTCGACCCGCACCCGACGACCGGCGGACGGCCGCCTGATTCGGGGATTGACATGGCCACACGGAAGCGTGGAACACAACGGACGCCTGGGACACAGGGGCACGCCACCCCCCTGGCAGCCGGTCTCGGTCTGTGCGCGGGAGCTCTCGCGACCTTGGCCGCACAACACCGCACGCTCCGCGCGCTGCGCGAACGCCTCGACCACCTGGAGGAACAGGTGGCCCACAGCCAACGCCACACCAACCTGGCCAACCAGCAACACCTGCACTGGGAACTGCTGAGCAAGGCGATGGACGATTCGGAACTCGCTGAAGTCCTTGATCTCTACGAGTCACAGGTATCGCCCAAGCAACGGCGCCAATACATCTTCGCCAATGCCTTGTACACGAACTTGCTCTTCTACTACCGCATCGGCAATCTCAGTCGCGAAGAGTTCTTCAAGCATGCCCGGGGCATTTTCCAAAGCCCGATTGTCAGGGAGTACTGGTACGCGACCCGGCAACAGCGCGCAAGCATCTCTGACACAGACGAGGCAGAACTCGGACAGTTGGTCGACGAGCTCCTGCGTCAAATGGAGGAAGCGGACACCGAGGAGTGGTGGGTGGTCGGGGAGCCGCCCGACGCATGACGTAAACTCCCACCCTTCTCATCACCCAGGAGCAGGGATCACGCCTGCAGGCGTTACGGATCAAGAACCGGTGCGTTCTTCCAGGTGTCAGGGGGTTGACCACTGTGCGACCGCGCAAACAGTCGACCACCGCAAAGAACCGTCACTCACGCCGTCCGGTGGTCAAGGCTTGCCCCACAGGGATGCCGTCACACCCCGCGGCAGAAGTGCGCAGGCGCTGCGCCTTAAGACCAAAGGAAATCAACAGTGGGTCAGATCATTCGCCGTCTCGGCGTACCTCCACGAGAGCGAGGCAGCACGTCCAGTGCGACTTGCCCGGATATTTTCGAATTGGCGAACGGGAATTTTGCCATTATCGGAACAGACGTAACTGACTCACTGGACACGCAACTACCCGCCGACGCCGCTCGCGCCGACTATGAGCGCATTGTCGTCATCACGCGCGAAACGCTGATCAAGGCCAAGGGTGACATTCCCGACGCGTAGCCGGTAATCACTAACCACGCAAGCCCCTCACGACTAGGCACCACGTGGGCTCGGTGTCGCACTCGATACCGAGCCCGCTCAACTTGCCACCCGAACATCCGACTACTCCCAGGAGTGCGCGATGCCGCCTGTCTCCGCTCGACGCTCGGTGGCCAGACTGTCAGTCGCTGCGGCGCTCGGCACCGCGGTCGTCGGCGCCGCTTCGATAGCCGTCGCCGGCTGGCTCATCGATGGCGTCGAGTGGATTGAGGGAGGCAGGGAGTCCGCCGCAGAGCGTGGATCCGTCGGCGAGTACTTCAGCGGGGTCAGCACCCTGTTCTCCGGGCTTGCCCTAGTGCTGCTCGTCGCCACATTGCTGCTTCAGCAACGCGAACTACGCCTTCAGCGCGAGGAACTCATGCTGCAGCGTGAGGAGTTGATGGCGTCACGCCAGGAACTCCGCAGATCGGCGGAAGCAGACCTGCGTGGGCTTCACCTACAGATGACCCAGATGGCGATGACCGACCCTTCACTGGCCGAAGTGTGGAACGACCTCCCGACCGCATCCCCGACAACACTGCGCCAGGACTTGTTCGCCAATCTCACCTTCAGCCACTACGTCCTGCTGTACAGCTGGGGCACAGTGTCCGAGGCGGATCTGCTTGTCTATGCGAACAGCCTGCTACGCAGCCCGGCGTTCCAGCGCTATTGGAACGCCACCCGGCCGAGCAAGATTGACCTGCCTCCGGACAGTGCAGAAGGGCGAGTGTTCCGACTGTTCGAGCAGGTCCTGGTCGAGAGTGACCCGAGTGCGGCGCCTCCCGCCCAGTGACACCATGTCCCGCACTCACACCGCCTCCGGCACCGCCACCGGCGCCCCCGGCCCCACATACCGCGCCACCGGCCTGATGATCTTCGAGTCCGCCGCCTGTTCCAGGATGTTGGCGCTCCAGCCGACCACGCGCCCGGCCGCGAACGTCGGCGTGAACATCTCGCGTGGCAGGCCGCACAGTTCCATGACCACACCGGCGTAGAACTCGACGTTGGTGTGGAGCTCCCGTCCCGGCTTCAGCTCGGCGAGGATCCGCTCGACCTGACGCTCGACCTCGACGGCGAAGTCGACACGCGGTCCGCCGAACCGCTGGGCGATCTCGCGGAGCATCCGGGAACGGGGGTCCTCCGTGCGGTAGATCGCGTGGCCGAAGCCCATGATGCGGTCTCCCGCGAGGACCCGCTCGCGAATCCAGGGGTCGATGCGGTCGGGCGTGCCGATCGCGTCCAGGGTGTCCAGCGCACGGCTGGGCGCGCCCCCGTGCAGCGGCCCGGACAGCGCCCCCACCGCCCCCACGAGACACGCCGCCACGTCGGCACCGGTCGATGCGATCACCCGTGCCGTGAAGGTTGATGCGTTGAATCCGTGATCAATGGTTGAGATCACGTACTGCTCGACCGCTCGTGCCCGCTCCGGCTCCGGTTCCGAACCCGTCAGCATGTAGAGGTAGTTCGCCGCGTACGACAGGTCCTCGCGCGGCTCCACCGGTTCGAGCCCCGCGCCCAGCCGGTGCAGTGCGGTGAGCAGTGTCGGTACGGCTGCCGCCGCGACGACGGCGTCCTCGCGGCGCCGGTCCGCGTCGAGGTCGTACACCGGCCGGAAGCCCTTGGCCGCGCCGAGCAGCGACAACGCGCTGCGCATCGCGGCGAGCGGCCCGGAGCCCGCGCCGGCCGCGGCGATGGCGGGCAGCGCGGCCCGCACCCCGTCGGGCAGGCGCCGCAGCCCGGCGGTCTCCGCGGCGAAGGCGGCGGCACGTTCGGCGGTGGGCAACTCGCCGTGGACGAGGAGATGCCAGACGTCCTCGAAGCTGCGGGTCTGCGCGAGTTCGACGGCCGAGTACTGGCGGTAGTGATAGAAGCCCTCGCGCCCCCGCACGTCCCCGATCTCGGTGTCGGTGACCACGACACCGGCGAGTCCTCGCGGTACGTCGACCAGTGTGCCTGCGGACCTGTTGACGGACATGATTCCTCCCTCGACTTGATTCGACTGTCCATGATTGACTGATTCTCTGTCAATATTGATTGAATCAATCTGAGTGAATCAATGCCCGCCCAATGAACCGAGCTGCGGATACGGTGACGTCCTATGCGCGATCAAGAACCCCTCCCCGGCCCCGCCGGACAGCGGCTGAGTACCAAGGAGGCCGCCGAGCTGCTGGGCGTGAAGCCGGAGACGGTGTACGCCTATGTGAGCCGCGGTCAGCTCACCAGCCGTCGCATCCCCGGCGGCCGGGGCAGCACCTTCGACGCCAAGGAGGTGGAGGCACTCGCCCGGCGCAACAGGCGTGACAGCGGCGGGAGTCCGGGCTCCGGGGGCGAGCTGTCGGTGCGGACGCGCATCACGTTGATCGACACGGACCGGTACTACTTCCGGGGCGTCGACGCGACCGAACTGGCCGCCCGGTACTCCTACGAGGAGGTCGCCGAGTGGCTGTGGACCGGGCGGATGCGTCCCGGAGTCTCCTTCACGGCACCGGAGGCCGCCGTCGCCGTGGCCCGCCGCGCGGTGGACGCGCTGCCCGAACACGCCTCTCCCACCGACCGGTTGCGGGTCGCGGCGGTCGCCGCCGCGGCCTCGGATCCGCTCCGCTTCGACCTCTCCGAGGAGGCCGTGCTCGGCACCGCGCGCGTCCTCATCCCCACCCTGGTGGGGGCCCTCCCGCCGGTCCGTCACGATGTCGCCGACGGCGGCCCGCTCGCCCGGCGCCTGTGGACCCGCCTCACCGGCCGGCCCACCGACGAGCCCTCCCTACGGGTGCTGGACACCGCACTCGCCCTGCTCGTCGACCACGACCTCGCCGCCTCGACCCTCGCCGTACGGGTCGCCGCCTCGGCCCGCGCGCACCCCTACGCGGCCGTCTCCGCCGGGCTCGGCGTCATCGAGGGTCCCCTGCACGGCGCGGCCAGCGGGCTCGCCCACAAGCTGCTCCTCGACGTGCTCGACCACGGCAGCGCGGCCCCCGTGATCGCGGACGAACTACGGTCCGGCCGCCGCATCCCCGGACTCGGACACCGCCTCTACCCCGGCGAGGACCCACGCGCGCGTGCCCTGTTCCGCCTCCTGGAGCAGCTCCCCGACGCCGGCCCCACCCTCGCCGCGGCCCAGGACGTCGTGGCCACCACCGCCCGCCACGCCCCGCTCCACGCCAACGTCGACCTGGCCCTCGCCGTCCTCACCGCCTCCTGCGGCATGCCCTCCACGGCAGGCGAGACGATCTTCGCGGTGGCCCGTACGGCGGGCTGGATCGCGCACGCCCTGGAGGAGTACGGGGAGCGCCCCCTGCGCATGCGCCCCAGCGGCCACTACGTCGGCCCTAGGCCGCCGCAGCTCCTCCCGGAGTAGGACACGGCCCGGCCGGAAGTCGCCCTGCCCCGAGTCAGGTTAGGCTCACCTCTGTGAGTACGTGCTCAACCGTCTCCCGGGAGCTCGACGAGCCCATTTCCGGGACCGCGGCCACCGCGAGGACCTGGCTACTGCTGGAACAGCCCGGCCCCTGGGGTGCCCAGGCGCTCACTTCGAGTCACCTGGACCCCGCACTGGGACGCGCCCTGGAGGCGGCCGCGGAGGGCACGGACGTACGGGTGGCACTGATCCGCCGCCCCGGGCGGCACGCGGACAGCCGCACGCCCACGACACGTCATGTGTACGCCGCCCACACCCTGCCCGGGAACGCGTGGCTGCGCACCGCCACCACCTGCGATCCGCGCCGACTGCTCGACCTCGACTTCGCCGCGCTCGGCCGGGGCGACCACGGCAGCTTCGACACGGCGCTCGACGGGCGGCCCCACCTGGGCGAACCGCTCGCGCTCGTCTGCACCAACGGCAAGCGCGACCGCTGCTGCGCCCTGCTGGGCCGCCCGCTCGCCGCCGAGCTGGCCGCGTCCGGCGTCGAGGGAGCCTGGGAGGTCACCCATCTGGGTGGACATCGCTTCTCGCCGACGTTGCTCGTGCTGCCGTACGGATACGCCTACGGCCGGGCCGAGGCCCATGCCGTCAAGCAGGTCCTGCACAGCGTCCAGGAGGGCCGGATCGTGGTGGAGGGGTGCCGTGGGAACTCCGCCTGGGAGCGGCCCGGCCAGGCGGCCGAGCTGGCCGTGCGCACGGCCGTGGGCGAGTACGCGGCGGACGCCCTGGCCGTCGTCCGCACGGAGGGTGCCGCCCCGCGCTGGGAGGTGACGGTCGCCCACGCCGACGGACGCCACTGGCGCGTCGTCGTGGCCCAGGGCTCGTCCCTGCCGCCCCGCGCGGAGAGCTGCGGTGCCTCGGCGCTCGGCTCCCCCGCGCGGATGGACGTGGTGGCGGTGCGCGAGTCGGCGCCGGTGTCGGCGCTCGCGAGCTGAGGACCCGGACCTCGCGGGCGGCGCCGACCGCACCCAGACCGCGCGCCTACAGGGCGTGCGGCGGAGACCGGCCGTACGACAGACACCCCCGTCCCCCGTCCACCCCGTCGCACCTATTGATCAAGTAATCCACGCCACACTCGCTGCGGCACCCCGGACCCACCCACGTACCGTCATGGGTATGAGCCGCACTCCCCCCGCCCGCCGCCTGCGCCTCGGCCTGCCGAAGCGCGTGTTCTCGCAGGTGCTGCTGATGCAGCTGGCGATCGCCGCGGGAGTCGCGGTCCTCGCGACCGGACTCTTCCTCGCCCCGCTGAGCGATCAGCTGGACGACCAGGCGATGCGCCGGGCGCTGGCGATCGCGCAGACCACCGCCGCCGAGCCACGGATCGCCGAAGAGGTCAAGAACACTCCTCCGACGGCCGACGGACCCGTCCAGAAGGCCGCGGAACGGATCCGCGAGACCACCAGCGCCGAGTACGTCGTGGTGATGGACTGGCGGGGCGTGCGCTGGTCGCACCCCACCTCCGACCAGGTCGGAAGGACCGTCTCGACCGATCCGGGCGCGGCGCTCGCCGGCCGGGAGGTCATGGAGATCGACAGCGGCACCCTGGGCCGTTCCGCCCGTGGCAAGGTGCCGCTGCGCGACAGTGACGGACACATCGTCGGCGCGGTCTCGGTCGGCATCGCGTACGACAGTGTGCGGGCGCGGCTGATCCACGCGATCCCGGGACTGTTCGCGTACGCCGGCGGCGCCCTGGCCGTGGGCGCCCTGGCCGCCTGGCTCATCTCGCGCAGGGTCCACCGGCAGACACGGGACCTGGCCTTCTCGGACATCTCGGGGCTGCTCGCGGAGCGCGAGGCCATGCTGCACGGCATCCGGGAGGGCGTCGTCGCCCTGGACCGCGCCGGCCGGGTCCGGCTGCTCAACGACGAGGCACAGCGCCTGCTGGACATCGGGGACGAGGCCGTCGGCCGCTCCCCCGACGAAGCGCTCGGCGAGGGCCGTACCGCCGATGTCCTCGCGGGCCGGGTGACCGGCACCGACCTGCTCACCGTGCGCGGCCAGCGCGTCCTGGTCACCAACCGCATGCCCACCGACGACGGCGGTGCCGTGGCCACCCTGCGCGACCGCACCGAACTGGAGCAGCTCGGCCGTGAACTCGACTCCACCCGCGGCCTGATCGACGCCCTGCGCGCCCAGGACCATGAGCACGCCAACCGCATGCACACGCTTCTCGGGCTGCTCGAACTGGAGATGTACGACGACGCCGTCGACTTCATCGGAGAGGTCGTCGGCGATCACCGTGTCACCGCCGAGCAGGTCACCGAGAGGATCCAGGACCCCCTGCTCGCCGCCCTGCTGGTCGGCAAGGCCACCGTCGCGGCGGAGCGCGCGGTCGCCCTGGGGGTGTCGGACCGGACCCGGCTGCCGGACCGGCTGATCGACCCCGGCGGGCTCGTCACGATCCTCGGCAACCTGGTGGACAACGCCCTGGACGCCGCCGCGGGAACACCGCACGCGCGCGTGGAGGTCGAACTGCGCGCCGAGGGGCGTACCGCGATCCTCCTGGTGCGGGACACCGGCCCCGGAATTCCGGTGGCCCACCGTGAGCTGGTCTTCACCGAGGGCTGGTCCACGAAGACGCCGCCGGCCCACCGGAACCGCGGCATCGGACTCTCCCTTGTGCGCAGGCTCGCCGAGCGTCAGGGTGGCAGCGCCACGGTCGGCGAGGCGGGCGGCGGGGGCGCGGAGTTCACAGTCGTCCTGCCCGAGGCCCTGGCCGAGCCGGAACCGGCCCTCACCGCGCCGCGGACCCAGCCGTCGGCCGGCAAGGAGGAGACCCGATGATCGAGGTCCTGGTCGTGGACGACGACCTCCGGGTCGCGCAGGTCAACGCCGCCTACGTGGCGAAGGTGCCGGGCTTCCACGTGGCCGGCGAGGCGCACAACGCGGCTCAGGCGCTGGACCAGTTGGAGGCGCTGCCCCACGTGGACCTGGTGCTGATGGACCACTACCTGCCCGACGGGACCGGCCTCGCGGTCGTCCAGGAGATGCGCCGCCGCGGCCACCAGACCGACGTGATCATGGTGACGGCGGCGCGGGACGTGTCGACCGTGCAGGCCGCTATGCGGCAGGGTGCGCTGCAGTACCTGGTCAAACCGTTCGCCTTCGCGGGCCTGCGCGCCAAACTGGAGGCGTACGCACAACTGCGCAGCACCCTCGACGGCGGCGGCGAGGCGGAACAGGCCGAGGTGGACCGCATCTTCGGCGCCCTGTCCACAACGTCGGAACCCGAACTCCCCAAGGGTCACTCCCCCACCACGGCGGAACTCATTCGCCGCTCCCTCATGAACGCCGAAGGCCCCCTGTCGGCCCAGGAGATCGCCGAACGCACGGGGGTGAGCCGCCAGACCGCCCAGCGCTACCTGAAGCTCCTGGAGCGCACGGGACGCGCCAGACTCACCCTCAAGTACGGCGACGCGGGCCGCCCGGAACACCGTTACGTGTGGGCGACCCGCGCCTGAGGGCACGGCCGGGTGGGGGCGGGGGAAGGAACCGTGCCCGCCGTTACATACGGACGCGAGCCACCGGAATGTCATCCCGTACGACGACGATGACGGCGCGTCCTGCCTACACGGCTCCGGCTCCCGTCAGCGACCGCACCTCGGTCTCCGCGTGTTTGGCCTCGTCGGGAAGTTCCGCCGAGGTGACCGTGCCGAGCCAGCCCGCGACGAAGCCCAGCGGGATCGAGACCAGGCCGGGGTTCTGCAGCGGGAAGTACTGGAAGTCGACGCCCGGGAACAGTGATTCGGGGCTGCCCGACACCACCGGCGACAGCAGCACGAGCACGATGGCCGGGATCAGCCCGCCGTAGACCGCCCACACGGCGCCGCGGGTGGTGAAGCCGCTCCAGAACAGGGAGTAGAGCAGCACCGGCAGATTGGCGGACGCGGCCACGGCGAAGGCGAGTCCCACGAGAAACGCCACGTTCAGGTCGCGTGCCAGCAGACCGAGGGCGATGGCGACCACGCCGATGCCGACGGCCGCGGTGCGGGCCACGGCCACTTCGCTGCGCGGCTTGGCACCCCGGCGCCGCAGTGAGGCGTACAGGTCGTGGGCGACGGACGCGGAGGAGGCGAGGGTGATGCCGGCGACCACGGCGAGGATCGTCGCGAAGGCGATGGCGGCGACGATCGCGAAGAGAACCGTTCCACCCGTGGAGTGCGCACCACCGCCCAGGTCGAGTGCCAGCAGCGGGACCGCCGTGTTCCCGGCGGCGTTCGATCCCCGTACCGCATCCGGCCCCACGATCGCCGCGGCACCGAACCCGAGGACGATCGTCATCAGGTAGAAGCCGCCGATCAGCCCGATCGACCACACGACCGAGCGCCGGGCGGCCCGCGCGGTGGGCACGGTGTAGAAACGGGACAGGATGTGCGGCAGCCCGGCCGTGCCCAGCACCAGCGCGAGTCCCAGGCTGATGAAGTCGAGGCGCGCGGTCCAGTCCCCGCCGTACCTGAGGCCGGGCGCCAGGAACGACGTGCCGTGACCGCTGCGCTCCGCCGCCGTGAGCAGCAGGCGGTTGAAGTCGCCGTGGAACCGCACCAGGACGAGCACGGTCAGCGCGACGGTGCCGCCGAGCAGCAGGACCGCCTTCACGATCTGGATCCAGGTGGTGGCGCGCATCCCTCCGAACGACACATAGATCACCATGAGCGCGCCGACCCCGATGACCGTCCAGGTCTGTGCCGCCGCTCCGGTGCCGCCGAGCAGCAACGCGACCAGGCTGCCCGCCCCCACCATCTGCGCCACCAGATACAGAACGGACACGGTGACCGAGGAAGTTCCCGCCGCGATCCGCACCGGCCGCTCGTTCATCCGGGACGCCACCACGTCGGCCAGGGTGAACCGCCCGCAGTTGCGCACCAGTTCGGCGACGAGGAACAGCACCACCAGCCAGGCCACCAGGAACCCCACCGAATACAGCAGCCCGTCGTAGCCGTAGAGGGCGATGAGCCCGGAGATGCCGAGGAAGGACGCGGCCGACATGTAGTCACCCGCGATGGCAAAACCATTCTCCATGGGCGAGAAGAGCCGCCCGCCCGCGTAGAACTCCTCCGCCGAGCCGTGCCGGTGACGGCTCACCCATGTGGTGATCCCCAGTGTGACGGCGACGAACACACTGAACAGCAGCAACGCCAGTGTCTGGTGGTTCCCCGTCACAGCACACCGCCCCGGACACCACGCGTCAGTTCCTGGGTGTCCCAGCGCAGTTCGAGCGCGGCCCGGTCCCGGCGCAGCCGCGCGTGCCGCGCGTAGGCCCAGGTGAACAGGAAGGTCGTGAGGAACTGCCCCAGTCCCGCCACCATCGCCACGTTCACGGCGCCCGCCACGGGGCGTGCCATCAGGCCGGGGGCCGTCGTCGCGGTCACGACGTAGGCGACGTACCAGGCGAAGAACACGACGACCGCCGGCACCACGAACCTTCGGTACCGGCCGCGCACCTCCTGGAACGCCGCGCTGCGCTGCACCTCCAGGTACACCTCGGCCGCGGCGACGGCGGGGGCCTCGCGCTCCCGAGGCGCCGGCAGCACCAAGGGCCCGGACGCGTCGGCGCCGCCCGACTCACCCCAGCCGGAGGCCAGTGCGTCGTACCAGGGGTCGTCGTACCGCACCTGTCCGCACTCCTCGGAGGGCGTCGGGGCATGACCGTCGTGGTTGTCGACCGAACTCTCGGCACCACCCTCGCCTCCGCGCGGGCGACCGTTGCTTGACTGCATGCCCAAGGATGGACAGAACGGGAAGATCCCCGACTCTTCTTCCCCCCGCTCTTCACCCCATCAGGTGACTCACCCCGTCGGTGGGCGTACAAGCCCCTTCCCATACGCGTAACGCACCGCCTGCGCGCGATCCTTGAGTCCTGTCTTGGCGAAGAGGTTGTTGATGTGCGTCTTCACCGTCGCCGTGGAGACCTGCAACCGGCGGGCGATCTCCTGGTTGCCGAGTCCCTCGGCGATCAGCACCAGCACCTCGGTCTCCCGCCCGGTCAGTCCGTCCGGCGGCTCGACCGGCGCCGCCGACAGCGGCTCGGGTTCCGACAGCCGCTCCAGCAGCCTCCGTTGAATGCTCGGCGACAGCCCCGCGTCACCGGACAGCACGCTCCGCACGGCCCGCACGATCTCGTCACCCCCCGCGTCCTTGGTCAGATAGCCGCGCGCCCCCGCACGCAGCGCCGGGAACAGCGACTCGTCGTCCGCGAACGTCGTCAGCACCACGACCTGCGTCCCGGGGTGTTCCGCCCGGATACGACGGGTCGCCTCCACCCCGTCGCAGCGGGGCATCCGAAGGTCCATCAGCACCACGTCCGGGGCGAGTTCGGCCACCAGCCTCACCGCCTCCTCCCCGTCCCCCGCCGCTCCGACGACCTCGATCCCGGGCAGCAGCCCCAGCAACATCACGATGCCCTCACGGACCACGGTCTGGTCGTCGACGACCACCACCCGCGCGGCCTTCTCCGCCACGCCCTGCGTCATACGGGCACCTGCAAGGTCACCACGAACCCCTCCTCGTCCGGCCCGGCCTCCAGCGAGCCGCCCAGCAGCTCGGCACGCTCCCGCATGCCCAGCAGACCGTACCCGGCGCCGGTGCCCGTGAGTTCGCCCGGTGAACCGCCGGAGTCCCGCACGACCAGCCTGACTTGGTGGTCGCCGTACTCCAGGCGCACCTGTACCTTCGCCCCCGGCGCGTGCTTGCGGACGTTGGTCAGGGCCTCCTGCGTGACCCTGCGCACGGCCTGCGACGCCTCGGCCGGCAGAGGCCTGCGCTCACCCGAAATGACGGCCTCGGCACCGGCCGTGTCGACGGCCTGGGCCAGGTAGTCCTCCAGCGGGGTCAGCTCGCCACGCAGCGCCGACAGCGACTGCCGGGTCTCGGCCAGGCCGTCGCGGGCCATTCCCCGTGCCGCGACCACCCGTTCGAGGATCTGCTCCCGGTCGGCCCCGCCCTCGATCAGCAGCCTGGCCGCTTCCAGGTGCACGAGCTGCGCCGACAGACTGTGGGCCAGCACGTCGTGGATCTCCCGCGCGATCCGGGCCCGCTCCGCGAGTGCCGCCGACTCCGCCTCCGCCGCCCGTGCCGCCCGCTCCTGCGCGAGCAGCCGCTGCGCACCGCCCCGGGCCTCGGCGTCCAGCCGCAGGACGTATCCGGCGAGGGCCAGCCCCACCGTCGTCACCGCGGTGGTCAGCCAGGGGTCGTCATTGACCAGGGCGTACGACGTGAGAGCCACCGCGGTCACCGGCAGGGCGGCCGCGAGGGGCAGCCGCTCCAGGGCCGTGATGGCGCACCCGCACCACAGCACCAGCGCGGGCACCCTGACGTCGGCTGTCTGGGCAACCATCGCGATCCCCAGCAGCACCGTGGTCAGGGCCAGGGACGGCCAGAGCCGGTGGGCGAGGGTGGTGCGGTAGAGGGCCCAGGCGGCGAACGCGGCCAGCAGCACGGCCGCCGCCGCGGCCGGCACCCCCCAGCCGCGCACCTGACTGCTGAAGACGCCCCACAGGAGCATGCCGAGCACCAGGGCCCGCACGATCCACCCGAGCAGACGCCGGGGAGACGAGATGTCCCCGTGGACGAGTGCTTCCCTGGAAGGCCAGCGTGTCCAGACGTTCTCCGTCACACACGCTCCTTCCACGCGGGCGCGGACATGCCGTCACCGTACGCCGTACCGGGCACGGCAACCGGGCGCAGGGACTGGGCCCGCCAGGCGAGGATCCCGGAGCGGACCAGGAGGGTCGCCGCCAGGGCGAGCAGCAGGGCGGAGGAACCCTGGTGGATACCGAGCACCGCGCCGAGCGCGAACAGGCCGGCCCGCAATCCGATGCCGACGGCCCAGACCGCCCCGCTCGCCTTGGTGCTCCTGCTCCACACCTCTCCGCCCGGCTCCACCCATATGCGGGTGGTCCAGGCCCAGCCGGCTCCGACGGCGAGGCCGGTGACCAGCTCGACGGCGAGCAGTGCGACCGATGCCGTGTGGTGATGGGCGTCCACCACCTGCGGCTCGCGGAGTGCCACGACGGCCAGGATCACGGGCAGCAGCCACCAGCGCCTCTCGGTGTCGATCCGACTGGCGCGGAACTGGCGGACGACCACCAGGACGACGACGGCCACGATCATCAACGCGTCCACGAGCCCGGACATCGCAGCCTCCGTAGCGAGAAAGGGCGAGACCGGCAGCGAGCGCTGCCGACGCCTTCGACGCTACGCAAACGGGCAGGTCGACGGATCGGAGCCGGGGTGGATCATGGGTGGACCCGCGGCGACCGCCGCCTTCCACCCACGGGTGGAGACACCGGCCGTACGCCGTACGCCGCGCAACCAGCGTCCGTGTGCCGCGCCTGCCTGACCTACTTCGTCCTGCCCTGCCCGGCCCGAGCCTGCGCACCTCCGGGGACGCTGCGCCCCGACGGGCGCGAGCCACGCCCGTCGCGCCAGTTGGGCGCACCAGCCGGCCCGGGCCCGTCCAGGGCCGCGCGGAGCGTCACCCGCCGGAAGGGCCCGGACAGCCCGCCGCGACGCACCCCCGCCGGTCTCCCGTCCCCCACCACCCCACCCGGCCGGTGCCGGGCACCACAGCCCGGCCGCGTCACACCCACCCGCACCGGGCCCGGTCCGTCTCACCGGCCCGAGCCCGGCGCAGCGGCTACGCGTCGATGCGCGACCGGTCCAGCGTCGCGGCCGAGCTGGAGATGAACTCCTTGCGCGGTGCCACGTCGTTGCCCATCAGGAGGTCGAAGACCCCCTCGGCGGCGTCCAGGTCGGAGAGGTTGATCCGGCGCAGGGTGCGGTGGCGCGGGTCCATGGTGGTCTCGGCCAGCTGGTCGGCGTCCATCTCACCGAGACCCTTGTAGCGCTGGATCGAGTCCTTGTACCGGACCCCCTTGCTCTGGAACTCCAGGAGCTTGTCGCGCAGCTCTCGGTCCGAGTACGTGTAGACGTACTTGTCCTGGCCCTTTTTCGGCTGGACCAGCTCGACGCGGTGCAGTGGCGGCACCGCGGCGAACACCCGCCCCGCCTCCACCATGGGGCGCATGTAGCGGTGGAACAGCGTCAGCAGCAGGGTCCGGATGTGGGAGCCGTCCACATCGGCGTCGGTCATCATGATGATCTTGCCGTAGCGGGCCGCGTCGATGTCGAACGTGCGGCCCGAGCCCGCTCCTATGACCTGGATGATCGCGCCGCACTCGGCGTTCTTGAGCATGTCCGTCACGGACGACTTCTGGACGTTGAGGATCTTGCCGCGGATCGGCAGCAGCGCCTGGAACTCGGAGTTCCGGGCGAGCTTGGCGGTACCGAGCGCGGAGTCCCCCTCGACGATGAACAGCTCGCTGCGCTCGACGTCGTCGCTGCGGCAGTCGGCGAGCTTGGCGGGCAGCGACGAGGACTCCAGCGCCGTCTTCCGGCGCTGTGCGTCCTTGTGCTGACGTGCGGCGATCCGAGTACGGGCGGCGGCGACGGCCTTTTCCATGACGACGCGGGCCTGGGCCGCGTCGTCCCGCTTCGTGGACGTGAGGAACGCCTTGAGCTCCTTGGAGATCACGGTGTTCACGATGCGTCGGGCCGCGGAGGTCCCGAGGACCTCCTTGGTCTGCCCCTCGAACTGCGGCTCGGCCAGACGGACCGTGACGACCGCGGTGAGGCCCTCCAGGGCGTCGTCCTTGACGATGTCGTCCTCGGCGACGCGCAGCATCTTCTTGGTGCGGAGCACCTCGTTCATCGTCTTGGCCACGGCCTGCTCGTAGCCCGCGACGTGGGTGCCTCCCTTGGGAGTGGCGATGATGTTGACGAACGACCTGAGGGTCGTGTCGTAGCCGGTCCCCCAGCGCATCGCGACGTCCACGCCGAGCTCACGGGTGACCTCGGTGGGCGTCATCTGGCCGTGGTCGTCCAGGACGGGAACGGTCTCCTTGAAGCTGCCCTGGCCGGAGAAGCGGAGGACGTCGCAGACCGGCTTGTCGGTGGCCAGGTACTCGCAGAACTCGCTGATGCCACCGTCGAAGCGGAAGGACTCCTCACCCTTGCTGCCGCCCTCGCCGAGGCCGTACTCGTCGCGGACGACGAGGGTCAGGCCGGGAACCAGGAAGGCGGTCTGGCGAGCGCGCTGGTGCAGGTTCTCCAGGGAGAGCTTGGCGTCCTTGAGGAAGATCTGACGGTCGGCCCAGTAGCGCACGCGCGTGCCGGTGCGGGTCCTGGGGATCTTCTTGGCCTTGCGCAGGCCACCGGGCTCGAACTTGGCGTCGGGGCCCACGGCCGCGAAGGACCCCGGGACACCGCGCCGGAAGCTGATGGCGTGGGTGTGACCACTGCGGTCCACCTCGACGTCCAGCCGGGCGGACAGGGCGTTCACCACGGAGGCACCGACGCCGTGCAGACCGCCGGACGCGGCGTAGGAGCCGCCGCCGAACTTGCCGCCGGCGTGCAGTTTGGTCATGACGACCTCGACACCGGAGAGGCCTGTCTTGGGCTCCACGTCGACGGGGATGCCACGGCCGTTGTCGCGGACCTCCACCGATCCGTCGTCGTGGAGGATCACCTCGATGTGGTCGCAGTAGCCCCCGAGGGCTTCGTCGACGGAGTTGTCGATGATTTCCCACAGGCAGTGCATCAGGCCACGACTGTCGGTCGAGCCGATGTACATGCCCGGGCGCTTGCGCACGGCCTCAAGTCCTTCGAGGACGAGCAGGTGCCGCGCGGTGTAGTTGGAACCGTCCCGGTCTGCTCCTGCCAGCAGAGCTGTGGACGGCACGGACGTCTCGGCGGTCACGCGGTTCGCTCCTCGCTGAATTTCAGGTGGGGCCCTTCTGGGTAAGGGCGCGGCTTGGGTTGCCGCTCAGAGGGTACCGAGGCCTGGTAGAGCCGATGTAACGCCACCCTCGTCTGAACTCACACTAGTCCACGGTCGTATACACGTTCGATCCCTCGATTGAGTGAAGTACATATCACGTTCCCTTCGGGGCATGAACCATTTAGGCTCCGGGCACGTCCTCATCAACAACCGGCAACCCAGCCGGGAGGATCGACCCCCCGACCGACAGAGCGAACCCGTAAGCAACGAAGCCACGCAATACGGCACATTCGCCGCCAACCGGCAGCACACAGCCACCCCGGAGAGATTTTTCGAGGAAAAGCCCCGAGCGGGAACGTTTTCGGGCTGGTTGGATGTTGACCCTGGTACGACAGCTCGTCGAGCTAGAGAAGAGGCGACGTGACTACTGTTCTGACCCCCGCGAGCCCGCTGACGGCCGCTGACCGCTGCGACCGCTGCGGCGCCCAGGCGTACGTACGCGTCGTCCTGCTCAGCGGCGGAGAACTGCTCTTCTGCGCCCACCACGGTCGCAAGTTCGAGCCGGAACTCAAGAAGATCGCCGCTGAAATACAGGACGAGTCGGAGCGGCTCACGGCCGCTCCCGCATCCGCCTCCGAAGAAGAGCGCTGATACTCGCGTCCACGACGAGCCAGCACCGGCACAGACCGGCCAAGGGCGGCCGCCCCTCCCAGGGGTAGCCGCCCTTGCTCATGCCCCACTAGGGCCCTCAGGCCCCCGTCAGACGCCCGCACGAGGCGCTCTGGCCCCGCGACCCCAGTCCAGCGTCCGCATGACGTCGGACAGGCGCGTGTAGACGCCGGGACTTCCGGCACGACCGCAGCCGCTCCCCCAGGACACGAGCCCGATCAGCTTCCCCCCGGCGACCAGCGGCCCTCCGCTGTCCCCCTGGCAGGCGTCACGGCCCCCCTCCGCCTCCCCGGCGCACACCATGCCGGCGGCGAGGTACGTACCGTCGGCACTTCCCGGATAGGCCTCCTCGCACAGAGCGTCGGCCAGCACGTGCACGCGCGCCGCCCGTAGATTGCGGGCGTAGTCCCCGGCCCCCGTGACGTCACCCCAGCCGGACACCAAGGCACTCGTCCCCGGCCGGTACGACGGATCACCGGTCGCCGCCATGCTCACGACCGATGCCTGCGGCAACGGCTCGGCGAGAGTGAGCACGGCGAAGTCCCCCGCGTTGCTCGCCCCGTCGTAGCCCGGATTCACCCAGGTGCCCCGCACGGGGACCTCCTGCCCCCGGTCCGAGAGGAGGTCCGTACGGCCCGCGATCACCTTGAGGTCGCGCACGCGGCCCGGCGGGGAGCCGAGGACGTCCGCCCCCAGACAGTGGGCGGCGGTCAGGACGGTGGTGCGGCCGACCGCCACACCACCGCAGAACTGCCCCGCCCGCGTACCCCCGAACCGGTCACGACTGGACAGCGCCACCGTCCATGGACTCTCCGACACGTCGATCGGGAATCCGCCGACGACGATGCTGTCGGCGGCCACGGGGACGGCCGACACCAGCGGTATGGCTGCCGCCGCGGCCACCAGAACCAGCGGCCGGGCCAACGCCCGGGCCATGCGACTCCGCATGCCTGCTCCTCACTCCAGGGGGTTGATCAGACACCCAGAGTCATGCAGAGGAGGGCGGTCCGCAGCACGAAGGCCCGGTTCCCTCTCAGGGACCCGGGCCTTCGACGTCGTACGACCGCGACCTAGTCGAGGTAGTCGCGCAGCACCTGCGAACGCGACGGGTGACGCAGCTTCGACATGGTCTTGGACTCGATCTGGCGGATGCGCTCACGCGTGACGCCGTACACCTTGCCGATCTCGTCGAGGGTCTTCGGCTGACCGTCGGTGAGACCGAAACGCATGGAGACGACGCCCGCCTCGCGCTCGGACAGGGTGTCCAGGACGGAGTGCAGCTGCTCCTGCAGAAGCGTGAAGCTGACCGCATCGGCCGGAACGACGGCCTCGGAGTCCTCGATGAGGTCGCCGAACTCACTGTCGCCGTCCTCGCCCAGCGGGGTGTGCAGCGAGATGGGCTCGCGGCCGTACTTCTGGACCTCGATGACCTTCTCCGGGGTCATGTCGAGTTCCTTGGCCAGTTCCTCCGGGGTGGGCTCACGGCCCAGGTCCTGGAGCATCTGCCGCTGCACGCGCGCGAGCTTGTTGATGACCTCGACCATGTGCACCGGGATACGGATGGTGCGGGCCTGGTCGGCCATCGCGCGGGTGATCGCCTGACGGATCCACCAGGTGGCGTACGTGGAGAACTTGTAGCCCTTGGTGTAGTCGAACTTCTCGACCGCGCGGATCAGACCGAGGTTGCCCTCCTGGATGAGGTCCAGGAAGAGCATGCCGCGGCCGGTGTAACGCTTGGCCAGGGAGACCACCAGACGGAGGTTGGCCTCCAGGAGGTGGTTCTTGGCGCGGCGACCGTCCTCGGCGATGATCTCCAGCTCGCGCTTGAGCTTCGGAGCGAGCTTGTCGGCGTTGGCCAGCTTGTCCTCGGCGAACAGACCGGCCTCGATGCGCTTGGCGAGTTCGACCTCCTGCTCGGCGTTGAGCAGCGGGACCTTGCCGATCTGCTTGAGGTAGTCCTTGACCGGGTCGGCGGTGGCACCGGCGACGGCGACCTGCTGGGCGGGCGCGTCGTCCTCGTCGTCGTCGGAGAGGACGAAGCCCTTGTTCTCAGCCCCCTCCTCTTCCTCTTCGCCGGGCTTCGCGTCTTCGAGGACCTCGTCCTCGGCGGCCTCGGCGTCGTCCTTGCCGGCGGTCGTCTTCTTGGCCGTCGCCTTCTTGGCGACGGTCTTCTTCACGGCCGCCTTCTTGGCGGTCGTCGTCTTCTTGGCAGCGGCCTTCTTCGCGGGCGTCTCGTCCTCGACGGCGGACTCGGCGGCGGGCGCCGCCGGCGTGGCGGTGGCGGTGGCCTTCTTGGCGGTCACCGTCTTCGCCGCGACCGTCTTGGTGGCGGTGCGCTTGGCCGGACTCTTCGCTGCGACGCTCTTTCGGGTGCGCTTGGGCTCCGCGGCACTGACCATCAGCGTCACACCCTCTTCCTCGAGGATCTGGTTGAGGCTGCGCAGTACGTTCTTCCACTGAGTGGCCGGAATCTGGTCAGCTTCGAAGGCCCGACGCACGTCATCGCCGGCGATCTGCCCCTCAGCCTTTCCCCGCTCGATGAGCGCCATGACAGAGACGGACTCGGCGATCTCCGGCGGGAGCGTACGGGATGTGCTGGCCGACACGAACAACCTCTCGGAACGTTGGAAAACGGCTTCCGGCCCCGTCCATGACGGACAGGAGCCGACCACCGGCCTTGGGGATGGGCCGACGGCGCGGGCGGGGGCCGGGGAGATGCACAGCGCCTTGAACGGCGTCCGTATTCCCTCCGCGGCTGTCACCTCTTAGGTCATCGCGCTGCTCCCGCGAGCGTTACGCCCAATCTGCGTGGCCCGAGTCACACCCCGTAAGCGCGCAAAAACGGTCAGATGACGCCATAGAAGGGCATCCTCCGCCTTCACCTGGGCGCTCCGGCGGACTTACACCACATCACACCGCCGGACCCCGCAGGATTCCCTGAGGATCCTGCGGGGTCCGGCGGGAGGCGGTTCGACGGCCGGGCGATGCCACCGGAGGGGGGAGGCACCCCCGGCCGTGCCGCCCTCGGTGCACGGTCAGTGCTCGCGCGGCGCGGGCACCACGCGCTCCACCTCGGGGTGGACCGTCAGAAGCTGGCGCATGGCCGTCTCGGCCCCCGTACGGTCGCCGGCGGCAAGGGCGTCGACGATCCGGCCGTGATGGGCCAGCGAGGTCTCGGTCGGGCGGTCACAGCCGGTGACCGGGCTGCCGGAGACCTGGAGAGCGGCCGACACGATCCCGGAAAGGTGCTCCAGCATGCGGTTGCCCGCGAGCTGGATGAGCAGGGAGTGGAACTCCGCGTCGGCGCGGGAGAAGGTCAGCGCGTCGCCCTGCCCCATGGCGTGGCCCATGATCTCGACCATGTCGGCCAGCCGCTGCTGGAGGTCCTCACGCCCGTGCCCGGCGGCGAGGCGGGCGGCGAGCGGCTCGATCGTCCAGCGCAGCTCGCCCAGCTCGCGGCGCTGGTCGTCGCGCTGCGGCCCGTAGGCCCGCCATTCGATGATGTCCGGGTCGAGGAGGTTCCAGTCACTGACGGGGCGCACGCGCGTGCCCACGTTCGGGCGGGCGCTGACCAGGCCCTTGGCCTCCAGAACACGGAGCGACTCGCGGACGACGGTGCGGGACACCTCGAATCGCTGGCCGATCTCCTCGGGCACCAGCGGACGGTCGGCGCCCAGGTCCCCGGAGACGATCATCTGGCCGAGCTGCTGGACGAGTTGGCCGTGCAGCCCGCGCCCGCGGCTGCCGGTGCTGCGTCGGCCCACGCGACCCAGATCGTGGTCCGCGCCGTCCCAGGAAGGGGCACCGAGACGGTCGGCGGCCGGGGCCTCGGCGTAGGGGTAGCGGTCGAGTTCGCCCGGGCCGGCGAGACCGGAGTCTGCGGAGCGGGCGGCGGTCATCATGGTGTGCGCAAGGGTACTCACGGATCCTTTGTCGGCGCCGTCTCCAACTCCCTTGAGGTCTTTGGTGAAAAGCACACGAAAGGGTGATCGCTCACCCCGTCGCAATTGACGCCTTATCGGAAAGAAATGGGCTTTCCCCGGGGAGTTGTGCGCAGGGTGGAAGCGTTGGGGCCGCGGACGGTCGTCATCGGACCCTGCTCCGCAGGGACGTGAGCAGATATGCACACAGCAGGGCGGTCAGCGACAACGTCAGCGCGCCGCCCACAGGTTGGACGAGCACACGCGCCGCCGCCGACAGGTAGCGCTCTCCGCCGAAGGGCCACTGCAGGAGGAACACCTCCCGCGCCCGCGCGGGAAATCCGGCGGCTGCCCTCACGGACGCCCCCTCCAGGGCCTTGTGCACAAGAGGTACGACGAGAACCGGTACGGCGACCACCGCGGCGAGCCCGGCCGTGGTGGACCGGAAGATTCCCGCGGCCAGCACACCGGCCCACGCGCACCCGACCACCAGCCCCATCCACTGGGCACCCAGCGACAACCAGTCCGCCGGAACTTCCGTGAGCTCCCGTCCGTAGACGAGATAGAGCACTTCGGCATCGCAGCCCACGGTGAGGAAGGCCAGCAGCAGCGCGGTGGCGGCGGCGACCACGAGTTTCGCGGCGAGCAGCCCCAGCCGCCGGGGCACGGTGCCGCGGTCCGCCGCCAGGGCGGGGTGGCGGAACTCGTCGCCGAAGGCGAGCGCCCCGAGCAGCCCGGCGCCGAGTGCCGCGGGCGGCAGCGGGAGTTCCCGCGGCCAGGCGGCCAGCAGACGCGGCTGCGGGGTGTGCCCGACACGCGCCAGGAGTACGGCGGTGAGGGCCGAGGTGACGAGGACGGCGGCGCCGGTGAGGAACCCGGTCCCGACTCCGGCCGCGCGGCGCAGCTCGTAGCGCAGCGGCCGCAGGGGGCTCGGCGCGGCACGGACGGAGATGGGAGGCGGAAGGGGGGACGGGGAGTCGATGGTCTTGACGGTTTCGGCGGAGCGAGCGGCTGCCACCGCTCCTGGAAGGCGACGTTCCACGGCACTCGCACCGGCGCGCGTATCCGATGGATCGGACGCCTGCGAGGCGCCGGATTCCCGCTCCGCGCCGTCGGATCGTGTCCCGGCGGGTTCCGGCAGGTCCCCCGAGGGGGCCGGTACGGCGCCCGGGCCCATGTCTCCGATCTCGTCGGCGAGTTGGTGGACGAGGACGCCGTGCCGGAAGGCGGCGTCGCCCACGTCGGCACACGTACTGCCGTAGACCGAAAGACGGTTGCCGCCCTCCCGTACGACTTCGACGGAGCGCCGGGCGGTGCGGGCCTCCTTGGTCAGCAGGGCCGCGAGGCGTGCGACGTGAGGGCTGCGCACGGCGACCCGGGGGCGCAGCCGGGTGCGGGCGAACTCCGCCGCCTCCTGGTCGGCGACGAGCCTGCCCTTGTCGAGCGTGACCACGCGGTCGGCGGCGCGCGCCGCCTCCTTGGGGTCGGCCGTGGTGAACAGGACCGTGCCGCCCTGGGTGGCGTGCGCCCGGAGCATGCCGTACAGCCACTGGCCCTCACGGGTGGAGAGGCCGTCGGCGGGGTCGTCGAGCAGGAGGGTGTGCGGGTCCGGCAGCAGGGCGCAGGCCAGGCCGAGGCGGCGGTCCATGCCGCGCGCGAGGGTGCCCAGCCGCTCGTCGCGCAGGCTGACGAGGCCGACCACCTCAAGGACCTCGTCGGCCCGCCGGACCGGGACGCCCGCTGCGGCGCACAGCATGCGCAGGTGGCCGCGTACGGTGCGGGCGGGGTGGCCCGGCACGTCCCCGAGGAGCACGCCGACCTCACGCGAGGGGTGGGCGACGCGGTGCAGGGGGCGGCCTCTGAAATAGGTGATGCCACGGCCCTGTTGGAGTTCGAGCATCAGCCTGAGTGCCGTCGTCTTGCCTGCGCCCGCCGCTCCGAGGAGCACGGTGACACGGCCTGCGCGCGCCTCGAAGGAGACGTCGTCGACTGCGGGCGGAAGATCCTTGCGGGAGTTGCTGGTCAGTCCGAAGGCCTGGATCACCCGTAGCAAGATAGCGCGCTATGTCCGTTTTCCCGGGTACCGCAAGGCCAGCTCCGCCGTGGGCCGACGGTCCTTCGACGATCCCGTCCGGATCCCTGTTCGCCGTTCGGAACAGGGACCGGGTTCGCGGCTCGGGGTGGGTACCGCTTCATGGTTCGAGACGGGGCCGGTTCGCGGTTCGGTCTCGTACCTGCCGGCTGTCGGGCCGCCGTTCCTCGGTGTCAGACCTCGGGGCGCAGCATCGGCGGGTTGAGCAGGGTGGCGCCGCCGGCACGGAAGAGCTGGGCGGGACGGCCGCCCTGCCGGGTGGTCGTCCCGCCGGTGGGGACGAGGAAGCCGGGTGTGCCCGTCACCTTGCGGTGGAAGTTGCGTGGGTCGAGCGCGACGCCCCAGACCGCCTCGTAGACCCGGCGCAGCTCGCCGACGGTGAACTCGGGCGGGCAGAACGCGGTGGCCAGCGACGAGTACTCGATCTTCGAGCGGGCGCGCTCCACGCCGTCCGACAGGATCTGGGTGTGGTCGAAGGCGAGCGGTGCGACCGGTTCGCCGTCACGGCCGTAACCACTCTGCTGCAGGAGTTCCTCGACGGGCGCCCAGCGCGCGTTGCTGGCGTCGCCACCGGCGCGGGGAGCGGGCAGATCGGGGGCGAGGGCGAGATGGGCGACGCTGACCACACGCATCCGGGGATCGCGCTTGGGGTCGCCGTAGGTCGCGAGCTGTTCCAGATGGGCGCCGTTGTCCTGCACCGGGACGGCGGGATCGTGCGCGTGCAGTCCCGTCTCCTCGGCCAACTCACGTGCCGCGGCCTGTGCCAGATCCTCGTCGGCCCGTACGAAGCCACCGGGAAGCGCCCAGCGCCCCTGAAACGGCGCCTCCCCCCTGCGCACCGCCAGCGCACACAGGGCGTGACGGCGCACGGTCAGCACGACCAGGTCCACGGTGACGGCGAAGGGCGGGAAGGCTGACGGGTCGTAGGGCATGCGGCGATCATAGTCGTCTGCCTGACGATAAACAGTCCCTTCGTCGGCCGCCTCGACGGCAGGTCCGCGGCGGTCCGGCCGCGGCCTCACGGATCGCCGCCGACCGTCCGCGCCGGTGTCGTACGAGGTCACGCTCCCAGTTGGAGGCCGTCGGCCGCCTCCTCGACCATGGCCAGGCCCAGCCGGCTGACCCGCAGGGAGAAGGGCGCGCCGGCGACCCGCAGCCCGGTCAGGCTGAGCTCCCCGAGGGGCGCGCCGCGCATCGGGCGCAGCGTCACGGTCCCGGCGGGGGCGTCGGGGCGGATCCCCGCGAGGGTCGTCAGCAGCAGGATGCCGGAAGCCGCTGCCGTCGCCGAGGGACGGCAGGCCGCCGGATGGGGAAGCGGCGCCCCTCCCTCCGTACGCTGCTCCCCCGCGTACATCTCGGGGAGACGGAAGCCGAAACTCTCCGCTGCCGCCAGTAAGCCCCGCAGCAGCGAACCGGCCTCCTTCTCGTAGCCGGCGGCGGCCAGACCCGCGACGGCGACCGCCGTCTCGTGGACCCGTACGGCACCCGTGCGATGGCCGAAGGGGTTGTATCCGGCCTCCTTCACTCCCAGGCCCCGCAAGCCCCAGCCGGAGTCCATGGCCGGGCTGCCGAAGAGCCTGGCGAGCTGCCCGGTCTGGACCCTGTCGAGGAGCCCGGGTGCCCTCTCGCCACCGCCCAGCAGTCCGGTGTCGAGCAGGTGGACGGCTGTGGCACCGAGCTGCGGGACCAGACGTCCGTCCGGGGCGCGGGCCGTCGCCGGCCGACCGCCGCCGCGGTCCTCGATCCAGAAGTCCTCGCGGAAGGCGGTGCGCAGCTCCCGGGCCCACCGGCGCAGCTCGGAGCCTCCCGGCCTGTCGAACGCGTCGAGCAACTCGGCGCCGAGCTGGGCCGCGCGGTGGGCATGGGCCTGTGTCTCGCAGCGGACGGGTCCCCCGGGCTGTGGGTCGGGCAGATACGTCCCGTCGCCCACGGTCGTCCGCAGCCAGGCCAGGCAGCGCTCGGCCGCCGGGAGCAACTCCTCCACCTCGGGCTGCGGAAGTCCCCACCTCCTGGCCTCCGCGAGGAGCGTGGGGAAGAGCAGGGTGGCCTCCGTGGCCGTACAACCGGGCGGCAGATACGCTCCCGCATCCCGTCTCGGCCCGGGAATCATGCCGGACTGCGGTCCGACGCCCGGGAGTTGGCTGCGCGCCAGGGTGCGCAGGGTGCCGGCCGCGAGCCTGGTGCCGAGCGGCAGCGCCATCCTGGCTGCGGCCAGCGCCTCGGCCGGTGCCATCCCGCAGCGCCAGGGGGCTCCTGCCGCCAGGTGCGTGTCGGTGGGGTGAGTCGGGTCGCGCAGCAGCAGCGCCCGGAGATCCTCGATGCCGGTGTGCAGCAGCGCCTGGACTCCGGAGTGGTCACCTGTCGCACGGGCGGTGGCCAGAGGACTCGTCGCCGCACGCCCTGCGGGCCTGACAGGTCCCGTGCCGTCCGAGCGCACCCGCAGTTCCACGCTCGCCGTGCCGCCCGGGGGAAGGTGGAACTCCCAGCGCAGCAGTCCCGCGGAGGCCAGGGCATCGGCGGGCGGCGGATCGGCCGTGACCGATACGCTCCCGTCGGCGCCGGACCAGCGCAGGCCGGAGTCATGGACGCTGGCGGGAAGTTCGGGCCCCGCTCGTCCCGAAGCGATAGCGCCCAGGTCCGCCAGGTCGGTGCCGAGGGCCACCTCCACCGGCAGGCGGAGCGGGTGGAGGGCCGCGCTGTGGAGCGTGATGCGTTCCGTGCCGTCCGCGTGGCGGGTGCGTTCGACCACGACGTCCGGGTCCGGACCGGCGCCGGGTGAGGCCCGCAGTGTGCCCACGAACCGGGCCTGGTCCGCCGCCGTCGTCCGGGCCTGTACGGCGATCGGTTCGCGACCGGCGACGCGAACCTGGCAGCGGGACAGCACGCGCCGGCCCGCGCGGTAGAAACCCTCCAGGCCGTGACCGGTCAACTGCCCCTGCTCCGAGGAGATGGCGAGTCCTGGGAGCGCGACGCAGACGAGGGTGGCGTGCGCCGGGGGCAGTTCCACGGAACGACGCGAGGGTGGGGGCGGGGACGAGGCGGAGGCCGAAGTCGAGGTCGCGCTCGCACGCGTGGCCTGGGTCGTGGTCGGTGGCAGGTGGGGCTGTGCAGTGGGTGGGGTCGAGCGATGCGGGCGAACGACGGGCGACGGCACAGGGCGTCGCCCGGTGTCCGCCCATGGGGTCGTTTCCTGGTCCTGCCCCGTGTCCCGCCCGGTGGGTACGGACAGGCGCCCTGGCCCTTCCCGTGGAGGAAGCCGATCGTCCGTATCCGGTGGGAGGTGCTCCCGCTCCTCGGGGGACGGGGAGGGCACGCCCTGCTTCGGCCAGGACGCGGCGGGACCGTCGAAGGGCGAGCTGTCGTCGGCGGCGGAGGGCGGAGTCGGCTGATGCAAGGGGCTGCTTCCTCTGCGCTCTGTGCGCCTGGGTCGTGTTCGGCGCCGGGTGGAGGGCTCCTGGGGGACAAGGGCGGGGCGGCACCCGTCCAGGGATTCCGCCACTCAGGTGAACGGGGCGGACCTCTTCGGGGTCACGCCCGCTGCGACAGATGCCTACCGAATGGCGGCGGGGGCGAACTCGGCGAGTCCCGCACCGACCGGGCATCGGCCCGCCTGCCCCCGCGTCCCTCGACGGCCCTCGCTCCGCCCCGGCCCGGCCGACCCCGTCCCCGCGTGGCTTGCCCCTCGCTCGGCGGCAGAAGGCTTGCCAGATGCGCGCACCCCCGTTCCGCACCCACGCTCCGCCTGTGCGCAGCCCGCCGGCGAGGCCACTGAGCACACTGCCCTTGTCCCGGCAGTCCTTCATCCCTCCCCCTGGGCGTCTTCTCCCGGCCGCGCTCCGGGGCAGGCACCGCGCCGGTGTGTGCCGCTCCGGCCCGCGGCGCGTGGGCGCAGGTTCTCCTTCTCCGACGGTCGTGGACGCGTGGCCCCCGCTCCCGGAGCACCGGGCCGTGGAGCACCTGTCGGTCGTGTGCGGGCGACGTGGGACTCGTCCGCCCGCGTCGATCGGGTGCGGGCATGGGACTCGTCCGCGTCGGCGGGTCGTGTGCGGTCTGAGGATCCCTCCGTCCCCGGCAGCCGTCCCTCGACGCCCGCGGAATGGTGACGGCGTTCGACGCCACCGCCGGGCCGGGTCCGCCGTCGTCGACGCGACGTCGGCGCGGGCGCCGCCGCCGTACTCTCTTCGCCGACCCCCGGCCCGTTCTGCGGCACGGGAGCTTCGCCGAGACCGGTCATGTCCCGCAGCGTCGGGGCTCCGGTGATACCGGTGACGGCCCTCTGCGCGGGCATCACGACTTCCTGCGGGGCCGCCGACAGGACCGCCCCCTCACAGCCCTCCCGTTCACCGCCCTCTCCTGCGGCTGCCGAGCGGGCACGCACCCTGCGTGCCTCACGTTCCGCGCGCAGACAGCGCCGGATGGACTCCGGGTCCAGCCCTTCGTTGCACGCCTGGTGCAGGAGGCGGGCGAAGAGGTACTCACGATCGGCACCCAACGCCATGGCCATGGCTTCTCGGGCCTCGATGTCATCGCCTTCCGACCAGGCGACCCAGCCGGCGAGAGTGAGCGGGGCGGCGGCGTGCTCGCCGTACGACCCGACGCAACGGCGGGCCAGGGCTCGCCAGAGACGCAGTGCCGGACCGGCCTCGTGTACCTCCACCCACTCGGCCGCACGGTCACGGGTCACACGGTCCTGCAGGCCGAGGATCAGCGTGGCCGCTTCCTCGTGCCCGAGCAGTTCGTCGTCACGCAGGTCCGCCAGCAGCGCACCGGAGAGGGGCGCTGCTTCAGCGAACCGGGTCATCACCCGCTCGGCGAGCGCCACGGTCTCCTCGGCCACGTCCGCCCTGCCTGCCTCGTCGAGCATCCTGGGGACCAGCGCCATGCTCGTGGTGTCCAGGACCGCCTCCTGCTCCAGTGCGGAGGCGGTCTCCCAGGGCAGCAGCCGAGCCCGCAGCTCGCGGAGTGTGCCGCGTACTTGAAGCCCGGCGTAGGTCGCTGCGGCGGCCAGCACCGAGGTGCCGGGCAGGCCCATCGACTTCCCGTCGGGAGGACAACATCCCTCGCTCGGACAGCAGTAGGACCAGAAACGGCCGTCGGAGATGCACAGTGCCTCGATGACGGGCACGTCGAGGCGCCCGCACTCCGTGCGCAGCAACCCGGCCAGCCGGGCCAACCGGTTCATGACCTGCCGCCCCTTCTCCCCCTTGGCGGGTTCCTGGCAGAGGTAGGCCACCATCTGCTCCGGCTTGGCGCCCCTGCGCTCGCTGCCCGTGATGAGGCCGTGGGCCAACTGCCGGGCCGCGGCCTCCCAGTCGTCCTCGTTGGACGGGATGCCGAGCCGCGCACGGCCGCCGAACCGGCCGCGACCTCCTCGGTCGTGCAGGGCGACCAGGACGATGCTGTCCTCGGGGCGGTACCCGAGCAGGTACGGCAACGCGTCGGCCAGTTCGGCCGGGGTACGCAGGGTGACCTGGTGGTCGCCTCCGCGGGCGTCGTACGTCACGCACTCGACGTGTTCGCCGACCCCTGCCGTGGGCTTCCCGCCGTCCGCGCCCGAGGCTCCTGGCCCCTCATGTCCGTCTCGTCCGCCGATGTCGCCGTTCTCGGAGGATCCTGCCGTTTCGCTGTGATTCGTCATGCGCAGACGATCTCGCAGATCGCCAGATCCCGTTGGGCCCTGTGGATAACTCCGGTCGGGGACACACCAATCTCGGCTCGCATGGGACCGGCAGCCGTGGCCGGCGGTCGTGACCGGCCAGAACCACCAGCCCGTCGACGACGGGCAACCTCAGCCCGCCGCGGCAAGGACCAACGGAAGAACCCCTGCACCGCCTGCCTGGCGGAGCAGTCGGGCAGCGACGGCGAGGGTCCAGCCGGAGTCCGTGTAGTCGTCCACGAGCAGGACAGGGCCGGGCGACTGGGCCAAGGCGCCGGCCAACTCGTCGGAGACACCGAAAGTGCCGGACAACGTCCTGAGGCGCTGTGCGGAGTTGCTGCGACGGGCCGCGTGTGCGCCGCTCGGCCCGGTGTACGTCAGGGTCCCCAGGAAGGGAAGGCGGCCGATGTCCGCGATCCCCTGAGCGAGGGAACCGACCAGTTGCGGGCGGGCCAGCGACGGCACAGCGACGATCCCCACCGGCCGGGCGGAGGCATCCGGGACACTCGACGCCCAGCCACCCGGAGAGCGCGCCCAATCGGCCAGCACCGCCACGGCTGCCCGCAGGACGTCGTCGGGAACCGGTCCGTCGGGAGCGTTCTCGGCGAGCAGCGGGCGCAGCCGGTTGCCCCAGCCGATGTCCGAGAGCCGGCCCAGGGCACGCCCGGTGGAACACTGCTCCTTCGCCGGGATACGGCCCTTGAGGTCGATGCCCAGGGCGGGCATCCCTGTCGGCCACATCCGGCGCGGCTCCACCTCCACCCCTGGGCGGTCCAGTTCCTTCGCCGCCCCGGTCAACGTCTCCGAGGAGACGGTGGAATCCGCCCAGGCCCCCGCACAGTTGTCGCAACGGCCGCAAGGGATCGCCCCTTCGTCGTCCAACTGCTGGCGCAGGAACTCCATCCGGCACTGGGACGTACTCACGTAGTCCCGCATGGCCTGCTGCTCGGTCGCCCGCTGCCGCGCCACCCACGCGTACCGCTCCGTCTCGTACACCCACTCGGCTCCGGTGGCCGTCCAGCCGCCCTTCACCCGCTTCACCGCGCCGTCGACATCCAGCACCTTGAGCATGGTCTCCAGCCGACTGCGCCGAAGGTCGACCGCCGCCTCCAGGGCCGGTACGGACAGCGGCCGTCCCGCGTCGGTGAGGGCCGAGAGGGTCTGGCGGACCTGCGCCTCGGGCGGGAAGGCCGTGTCGGCGAAGTAGCGCCAGATGGCTTCGTCCTCCTTGCCCGGCAGCAGCAGCACATCGGCGTGCTCCACGCCTCGACCGGCGCGCCCCACCTGCTGGTAGTAGGCGATCGGCGAGGACGGCGAGCCGAGATGAACCACGAATCCCAGGTCCGGCTTGTCGAAGCCCATGCCCAGCGCGGACGTCGCGACCAGGGCCTTCACCCGGTTCTCCTGAAGGTCGACCTCGGCCTGCAGTCGGTCGGCGTTCTCCGTGCGCCCCGTGTAGGAGGCCACCGGGAAGCCTCGCTGCCGCAGGAAGGCGGTGGCCTCCTCGGCTGCGGCGACGGTCAGGGCGTAGATGATCCCGGAGCCCTGCAACTCCTCCAGGTGCTCGGCGAGCCAGGCCAGTCGGTGCGCGGCGTCCGGCAGCCGGACGACACCCAGCCGCAGGCTCTCCCGCTCCAGCGGGCCGCGCAGCACCAGTGCCTCGCCGGCGCCGGTACCCAACTGTTCGGCCACATCCGCGGTGACCCGCGCGTTGGCGGTAGCGGTGGTGGCCAGCACCGGAACGCCGGGGGCGAGCTCGGCGAGCATGGCCCGCAGCCGGCGGTAGTCGGGGCGGAAGTCGTGTCCCCAGTCGGAGATGCAGTGCGCCTCGTCGACCACCAGCAGGCCGGTCGTCGCCGCGAGCTTGGGCAGCATCTGATCGCGGAAGTCCACCGAGTTGAGACGTTCCGGACTCACGAGGAGCACGTCGGTCTCCCCGCGCTCGACCTCCTCGTAGATGGCGTCCCACTCCTCCGGGTTGGCCGAGTTGATGGTCCGCGCCCGGATACCGGCCCGCGCCGCCGCCTCGACCTGGTTGCGCATCAGTGCCAGCAGCGGCGAAACGATCACCGTGGGGCCGGAGCCACGTCGGCGCAGCAGCGCGGTGGCGACGAAGTACACCGCCGACTTGCCCCAGCCGGTGCGCTGCACCACCAGTGCACGCCTGCGCTCCTCCACCAGAGCCGCCACCGCCTGCCACTGGTCCTCGCGCAGCCGCGCCGAACCCCCCGGGGCACCGACGAGCTCGGCGAGGATGACATCGGCTTCAGTACGGAGCTCCAGGTTGTCCATGCCCCCATGCAACCCGATGGCACTGACAATCGGCGACTTCACCCCGCGTGACAACCGGCTCACAAGCGGCACCCCGGCCACGGACAAGTACGCCACACGGTCCGCGGGCTCCCGGGGCCGACCGGTGGCCGGGACGGACGGCGCGCCTCCGACCGGAACCCTTGCGGTCGCCACCCGTCTCCTCCTACGGTCCGGTGCGCGAGTGGTGTTACCACTGGTCCTGGCGGTGGGCGGCGGAGCGCCCGAGGCGTCGGACACCCCGCGACGGCGCACGAACGTGTCCTGCTCGAACGTCCCGTGCGTCGTCTCGCGGAACACCGGGTAGGGATATAAGACGCTAACCCTCAGAAAAGGGTCGCCGAGCCCAATTGCTCGTTGCCGCAACCAAGTTCGACAGGAAGAATTGAGGTCCGCCCCCCGCATGGCTCGTCCGTGATCAGCCAGGGCTCTGCCGCGGTGTGCGCTCCCACGAATCCGACCCCGCCCGCAGTGTGGGCGCGTAGCCGAAGGGAGGACCGTGACCTTCGGATTCGCTCCGTCCTCCGCGGCGTCGACGTCGCCGTCCGCCAACCTGTCCGCCGCTTCCGCCAATCCTCTGGCCCGTACGCTCGAACCCTCCGAGTGGGCCGCCGCGGGAATCCCCCTGCTGCGCAATCCTCGCGAGGTCGTCAGCGGGTTGCACACGCGTCATCTCCCCAAGCCGGCCACCGCGATCGTGGCGGTCCTCGATCCCGACGAACGGCTACGGGCGAGCGCCTCCTTCACCCGTCGCCCGGCGCCTGCCGACGGCTGGATGTCCCGCAACGTCCTGCTGTCCCAGCTGCGCCGGGTGATCCCGCACGACCTGCGACGCCGGACACCGGTGCGCACCGCCGTGCTGCTCTACTGCCGTGAGGGCGACGCCCGCTGGACAGAGGAGGACGGCGCCTGGATGTGGGGGCTGCGGGACGCCTGCACGCTGCACGGGCTGCGCTGCGGGGCGTACATCACGCTGACCCGTGACGGATGGCAGGTGCTCGGCGAGGGCCGCGGTGGACGCCGCCCGAACGCGGATTCCGCGCCCGAGCCCTTCGCCACGTCCGAGGCGCCGCCCCCGCTGCCGCGCACGGGCGGCGCCGTCTCGGCGGAGGTCCTGCGGCGCGCGGCGGCCCGCTAGACGCGGGCCGGGGCTGTGCGGACCGCGTCACGCACTCGTGGCGCCCGCGCACCCGCACGGCCCCGTGGGTACACCCCGCGCTCCTCCGAGCCCGCGCGACAGCTTCGGGTGACGGTACGACGAAGCGCGCCCCGCCGCGCGACGGACCTACACGGCACGGCACTCGGAGTTCACCGCACAGCCCAGCGCGCCCCGACAACAGGACACAGCGCCGCCTTACGGGTGCCGGGCACGACGAGGCAGCCGCTGTGCAGGTGCCGCTCGCGCGGCACCTTTCCACCCCTGAGACCCCGGGCGAACCGGCTCAGCCGACTGCGCTCAGGCGCCGGTGCCCAGTGCCGAGTTGATCTGCTGCGGGTCGCCGCAGACGATCAGCAGGGCACCGGCCCGAGCCCGGGCAAGCGGCAGGGCGTCGCCGGCCACCGACTCGGGACCGCCGTTGACGGCGACCACGACCACGGGACGCGATACGGCGCGCGAAGCCACGGCGACGTCGGTGTAGAAGACGTCGTCGGCAGCGTCGTGCTGCGCCCAGTAGGAGGCTTCTCCGAAGGACAGCTCGTGGACGGCCCACGGGTGCTTCTCGCCGGTGGTGATCACCAGCACGTCACCGGGGGCACGACCCGAATCCAGCAACAGGTCGACGGCTTCTTCGGCAGCATCGAGCGCACCCTCGGCGGAAGCCGGGATCAGCTGGATCTGCGGGGTCACCGCGGCCGGAGCCACGGCGACAGGGCCCGACGGTACGGGCTTGGCCACGGCCACGTCGTGCGGCGTACGTTGCACCGGCGGCGCGGGCCTCAGCGGGCCAGGGCGACCGGGGCGCGGATGAGCCGCGGGACGGGGGCCGGGTACAGGACGGGGGGTCGGCGCGGTACGGCCACTGGCCGGAGTAGCGCGGGGACCCTGGGCACTCTCGTGAATCTGAGGCTCCTCGGGAAGGAGAGGCATGAGCTGATATCTATCAAACGTTGGTGCGACTCGCGCCAGCGGGTGGCACATCAGTGCGAGCGGAACCGTCAGAAATCGAAGCCAAGTTGCCCCTTGATCTCCGGAACGCTTCCCTCCGCCCAGCTGCGGGCCTTCTTGAGGTGCCGCCACTGGGGCAGCGCATCAAGATACGCCCACGACAAGCGGTGGTACGGGGTGGGGCCCCGTGCCGCCAGTGCGGCCTTGTGCACGGGCGACGGATAGCCCGCGTTGGCCGCAAAACCGAAGTCTGCATGGTCGAGACCCAGTTCGGCCATCATTTTGTCGCGCTGAACCTTGGCGATCACCGACGCCGCCGCGACGGCCACGCACGACTGGTCGCCCTTGATCACGGTGCGGACCTTCCAGGGCGTGCCGAGGTAGTCGTGATTCCCGTCGAGGATCACCGCGTCGGGACGGACCGGAAGGGCGTCCAGCGCGCGCACCGCCGCGAGCCGCAGGGCGGCCGTCATGCCCATCTGGTCGATCTCCTCCGGAGAGGAGTGCCCCAGGGCGTGCGACGTGACCCACTTCAGCAACTCCTGGGCAAGCTCCGTACGCCTCTTGACGCTGAGCAGCTTGGAGTCGGTGAGACCTTCGGGGGGTCGACGCAGTCCGGTGACCGCCGCGCAGACGGTGACGGGGCCGGCCCACGCGCCGCGCCCCACCTCGTCGACACCGGCAATGATCTTCGCTCCGGTCGTGGCGCGGAGGGAGCGCTCGACAGTGTGTGTAGGCGGTTCGTACGGCATGGCGCCCTTAGCGTACGCCGCCCGGATCATCCTCCGACACCCCGGTTTCCCCGAACGGCTTGACCAACGTCAGCGACTCCAGATCGACCGGCGTACGGACCCCGGTCATCCGCCGGTCGGCCGCAGCAGCGGCAGCATCAACTGGTCGATCATCTCTTCGAGATCCCGATCGCTCCATTCGCTCGCGCACATCTTGGATCGGTACATCATCATGGCCGGTATCGCGTCGAAGACGTAGCCGTTCGCCGCGTCAGCCCGCACCTCGTCCCGCTCTATTCCACGGGTGATGATCTCGCGCAGCAGCCTGAGTGTCGGCTCCACGACTCCCCCGAAGATCACGCCGTGAAAACGCTCCGCCTGCGCCGGGTCACATTCGTGAATCACCGCACGGAGGGCAAAGCCAGGGCGCGAGAACATCGCGTCACGTGCTCGTCGGCACAGCGTGAGCAGATCTTCGCGCACACTGCCGAGATCGGGCGCCTCCTCGAACGACGGCAGTCCGGCCCGGAGCGCGTCCGCGACGAGATCCTCCTTGGACGGCCAGCGGCGATAGACCGCGGCCTTCCCGGTCTGGGCGCCGGCGGCGACGCCCTCCATCGTGAGGCCTTTCCAGCCGACGGTACTGAGCTGATCCAGAGCGGCATCCAGGATCGCGCGTTCCAGTACGGCGCCGCGCCGACGAAGGACAGCCGTCTGAGCGGGGGCGGCCGTCCAGCGCGAGGTAACCATCTGAGCGTCTCCAACAGGCAGGGGAAGCGGGGATTCCGTAGACAGGGAAGCGCCGTGCGGCACCGACGGGGGATGTACCACACGAACAATAAGCTGAGTGAACGCTTGCGTTCACTACTTGGGACTCACTACCGTTGACGCGGCAGTGAACGCGATCGTTCACTAGAGCACTTGTGGGGGACCCATAGTGACAACCTCTCAGTTGATTCAGGACCAGAAACCGGGTGCGGCCCGCCGGGAGGGGCATCCCGGTATCGCGCTCACCGTCATCGCGGCCTGCCAACTCATGGTGGTACTCGACGCGACGATTGTGAACATCGCGCTCCCGCACATTCAAGACGCGCTCAAGTTCAGTACGACCGACCTCACGTGGGTCGTCAGTGCCTACACGCTCACCTTCGGTGGCCTGCTGCTCCTCGGCGGTCGCGCGGGCGACATCCTCGGCCGCCGCCGGGTCTTCATGACCGGGATCCTGCTGTTCACGTTCGCCTCGCTGCTCGGCGGTCTCGCGCAGGAGCCGTGGCAGCTGCTGGCCGCACGTGTCCTGCAAGGGGTGGGCGGCGCGATCGCGTCGCCCACGTCGCTGGCGCTCATCACCACGACGTTCCCCGAAGGGCCGGAACGGAACCGGGCCTTCGGCGTCTTCGCCGCGGTCTCCGCGGGCGGCGGCGCCATCGGTCTGCTCGCGGGCGGCATGCTCACCGAGTGGCTCGACTGGCGTTGGGTGCTCTTCGTGAACGTCCCCATCGGCGTACTGATCGCCGTACTCACGCCGCTGTACATCAGCGAGTCCGAGCGGCACACCGGACGCTTCGACATCGCGGGCGCGGTCACCTCGACGGCGGGCATGGCCCTGCTGGTCTACGGATTCATCTGCGCGGCCGACGAGGGATGGCGGGACGGCCTGACCATCGGCTCCTTCGCTGCCGCGCTAATACTGCTGCTGGCCTTCGCCTTCATCGAATCCAGGGCCAAAGAGCCGATCACGCCACTCCGGATGTTCGCCGACCGCAACCGCTCGGGCACCTACGTGATCATGCTGAGCCTCGCCGCGGCCATGTTCGGCATGTTCTTCTACATCGTGCTCTTCGTACAGAACGTGCTGGGGTACAGCCCGATCAAGGCGGGGCTCGCGTTCCTGCCGGTCACGGTCGTGATCGGACTGGGAGCGGGCCTGTCCCAGCGGTTCCTGCCCGTGCTCGGGCCCAAGCCCTTCATGATCGCGGGCTCGGCACTCGCGGCCCTCGGGCTGGGCTGGCAGGCCCTCATCAGTTCCGACAGCTCTTACGTCGGCGGGGTGCTCGGGCCGATGCTGGTGTTCGGCTTCGGTATGGGTCTGAACTTCGTCACCCTGACGCTCACCGCGGTCTCCGGTGTCGCCCAGCATGAGGCCGGTGCGGCATCCGGGCTGCTCAACACCACTCAGCAGGTGGGTGGTTCGCTGGGCCTGTCCATCCTGACCACGGTGTTCGGTACCGCCAGCAAGGACGAGGCGGAGAAGCAGCTGCCGAAGTTCCTCGCCGAGGGCTCCGCGGAACAGAAGGCGGAATTCAGTCGGACCCACCAACTGCCCGGGCCATGGGGGCACGAGGTACTCGCCCATGGCATCTCCACGGGCTTCATCGCGGCCGTGTCCATGGCCGTACTGGCCCTGGCCACCGCCTGGTTTGTGATCAAGGTCCGCAAGAGCGACCTGGATGCGCTCGCCGGCACGGCGGGCCCAGGTATCGGCTGACCCGTCCGACCCCGCACGGAACTGCGGATGGCCGGACCCGCGCCTGGAGACCGACGACCAGGACCGCGGTCCGGCCATCCGCACGCCACCCGCCCCGGTCGGCACACCACGCGTTCCGCCGTGAACGGCCCGTACAGCCATGGACACGGCCGCCAACAGCGCCCCCGAGTCCTGTACGAAGTGCATTTCCGCCCCCCGGCCCCTTCTCATGTCACCCTCCTGTGCGAACCCACGCCCCACACAGCGGATGTCACAAGAACGCCCGAACCGTCACGCAGAGTTCCCAACGTGCACGGAGAGTCTCCAAAAGCCCAACTCGTCAACCTCACCCGGTGACCGGTCGCGAGTTCGGGACAGCCAGACCAGTGGGCCGGGTCAGAGAGAGCGCGGCACCCAGGCCGGGAAGGTCTCCGTCTGCTCCACCCACGCGGCCGGTGTACCGGCCTTGCCGGAGGCGACCACTCCGCCCACGATGGCGCAGGTCGTGTCCACGTCTCCGCCGACCTGCGCGGTCGTCCAGAACGCCTGCTCGTAGTCCCCCAGGGACCTGGCGGCCGACCAGAGGGCGAAGGGCACGGTGTCATGGGCCGTCGTACGGCGCCCGCAGCCCAGCACCGCGGCGACGGTGCCGGCATCGGCGTAGTCGAGCATGTCCCGGGCTCGCCGCAGGCCCGCGCCGACGGCACTCTTCGGAATGAGTGCGACCACGCCGTCGAGGAGTGCGCCGGGGCTGGGCGGGCCACCGGGAGCGGCAGCCAGCGCTGCCGCCGCCGCGACGGCCATGGCGCCGACCACGGCCTCACGGTGCTGGTGCGTGGGGTACGCGGAGATCTCCGCCTGGTGCGTCGCCTGCTCCGGATCATCCGCGTACCAGGCGCCCAGCGGGGCGATCCGCATGGCGGCGCCGTTGCCCCAGGACCCCTGCCCGTTGAACAGTTCGGCGGCGAGCTCGCGCCAGTCACCGCCTTCCCTGACCTGGCGGAGCAGGCGGTTGACCGCGGGGCCGTACCCGCGGTCGAAGTCGTGGTGCTCGGCGAAGGAGCGGGCCAGGGCGTCCTGGTCGACACGGCGGTGAGCGGCCAGGACCGCGACCACGGAGCAGGCCATCTCCGTGTCGTCCGTCCACTGCCAAGGGCCGGGAGGCAGTTCGCGCTGCTTGAGCAACGGGTGGTTCACCGGCACGAAGAACTGCGAGCCCAGCGCGTCCCCCACAGCCAGTCCGCGCAGGCTGGCCAGGGCGCGGTCCAGGCGCCCGTCGGGAGAGAAGTCAACGGTCATCGCCCTGCCACTCTATCCAGTGATCCCGTACGGCTCCGGATCCCGCCACTGTGCGAAGGGCCGGTCGAGCGCATACTTGCCGTCGTCCCCGAGAACGAGCATCCGCATCTCCGCGTTCCCCGGATTCGCCAGCGACTCGAACTCCGCGACCGTCCAGTGGAACCAGCGCATGCAGAACAACCGCATGGCGAGACCATGGGTGACGATCAGCACGTTCGACGGGTGGTCGGGGGCCTCGAAGCTTCGGTACAGGCTCTCCAGGAAGCCGCCCACCCGGTCGTACACATCGGCACCGGACTCGCCCTGGGCGAAGCGGTAGAAGAAGTGCCCGTACGCGTCCCGGTAGGCCTTCTGGAGCCGGACGTCGTCGCGGTCCTGCCAGTTTCCCCAGTCCTGCTCACGCAGCCGGGGCTCCTCGCGTACGCGTATGAGGTCGGGGTCCAGGTGGAAGGCGCGCAGGGTCTCGTGCGTGCGGCGGTACGGCGAGACATACACGCTGACGGGCTCGCGGCCGAAGACCTCGCGCAGCCGCTTTCCCGTCTCCTCTGCCTGTTGCCAGCCCTGGTCGGTCAGGGCGAGGGCGTGGTCGGGTTCACGCTCGTACACGGTGTCATCAACATTGCCGGTTGATTCGCCGTGCCGGACAAGGACGATGCGCCGTGGTCGTGCCATGCCAAGACCCTAGATCGGGTGAGGCCGGATCGAGCACTCGTACGGCCTCCATACGGCGTAGGTCACACACTTTCCGCACCAAGGGGCACGGAGGACCCACGGGTGACAGACCCGGACGTCAGACCGTCCAGCTCGGTTCGAGCTCCACGATGTCCCCCGCGAGGGCCGCGACGTCCGCCTCCGTCTGGGCGCGCAGCGCGAGGCGCTCCACGCGCTCGGCGCGGTATTTGCCGTGTTCAGCGGCCGACAACCACATCGACAGCACCAGGAACTCGCTGCCCGGTGCCTCGCCGAACAGTCCGCGGATCATGCCGGGCGAACCGGCCATCGCGGGGTTCCAGACCTTCTCCTGCATCAGCGTGAAGTGCTCGGCGCGCTCCTCGTGGACGCGGCAGTGGGCGACCCGTACCAGGTCCGCGTCGGAGAACCGCGGTTCGAAGCCGGTCTTCACGTCGAAACGGTGATCGAACAACTTGGCCTGGCTGTCCTTGAAGGTGCCTGACTGGGCTGCCGCCAGCCGGTCGTGGGATCGGGCCATGAAGGAGTCGTAGAAGGCACGGCTCTCCCAGAACGCGAAGGTGTGCGCCACGCCCTGCCGCCCCCGGCTCCAGCCACCGCCCTGTCCCCGAAACCCCGGCTCCCCCAGAAGCCCCGCCCACTTTCGCTGCCCCCGCTCGAAACCGCGGCGGTCCACCACGGTGCAGCGAATCCACTTGACCAGCACCGCGCCATCGTAAGGCCACGGAGCGTGGCGTCGGTCACCCTCGGGCGGACAGCTTGCTCCCAAGCGCACACGCATGCATGACAGGATGGACAACCTGCCATGTCCGCCCGGCAGTTCGGGCGGCGCCTCCGGGGGAAGGGGAAGTCTGGTGAACGGCCTCAAGAAGGGCGTCCGCAAGGTCGAGATCGCTCTGAAGTGGGACCCGAGTCCGGCGGGACAGCCGCCCACCGATCTGGACGTCGTCGCCGCCACCTATCTGGCGAGCGATCCGTACGGGGACCCCGCCTATGTGGTGCACTTCGACAGCCGCTCCCCGGACGGCACCATCTACCTCAACCGCGACAGCAAGGACGGCAAGGGCTTCGGCTGGGACGAGGTCATGACGGCCGAACTCGAACGGCTCGACGCCCGCTACGCGCGCGTGGTGGTCGGTGTCGTCATCCAACAGCGCTCCGAGCACCGGACCTTCGTCAGCGTGATCAGCCCCGCGCTGCGTATCCGTGAGGGCTACACCGACCTGGCCGAGGACAATTTCGGCGACCTGCTCGGGGCGACTGCGGCGACAGTCGCGGAGTTCGTGCGCGAGGAGTCCGGCACCTGGGCCTTCCACCCCGGCATTCTCGGCTTCGAGGACGACCCGGCGACGTTCACGGCGACCATGGGCCGGGCACGCCGGACCTGACCCTCACCCACGAACGGGTGACCGTCGCGACCAGTGACAGTCTCAGGACGTCCGCGAGGGGGCGTCGGACCGCGCGGGTATCTCCTGGTGCTTCAGCCATGCCAAAGGCGGTGGCACCGAGAATCCGGTGCCACCGCCCTGGCAGTGGTTCACACCCAGAGGGTGCCGATCATCAGCTGCAGCCGCTGGTCGAGCCGCAGCCCTCGCAGATGTAGCAGGAACCGGCCCGCTGCATCTTCGTACCGCAGGAGAAGCACAGCGGGGCGTCCGCCTGGATGCCCAGCTGCATCTCCACCAGCTCGGCGCTGGTGTGGGCCTGCTGCGGGGCGGGCTTGGCCGCCTCGACCTCGGCCACCGGCGGGGCGACGGCCTTCAGTTCCTGGGCGCGCGGCGCCGACTGGGCCAGCCCCTCGACGTCCACCTCGTCGTCGATGGACTGCTCGTACGAACCGGTCTCCAGGTGGCGCTGACGCTCCTCGGCGGAGTGGATGCCGAGCGCGGAGCGCGTCTCGAAGGGCAGGAAGTCGAGCGCCAGGCGGCGGAAGATGTAGTCGACGATCGACTGCGCCATCCGCACGTCCGGGTCGTCCGTCATACCGGCCGGCTCGAAGCGCATGTTGGTGAACTTGGAGACGTACGTCTCCAGCGGCACCCCGTACTGAAGGCCCACGGAGACGGCGATCGAGAAGGCGTCCATCATGCCCGCGAGGGTCGAACCCTGCTTCGACATCTTCAGGAAGACCTCGCCCAGACCGTCGTCCGGGTAGGAGTTGGCCGTCATGTAGCCCTCGGCGCCGCCGACCGTGAAGGACGTCGTGATCCCGGGACGGCCCTTGGGGAGGCGCTTGCGGACCGGGCGGTACTCGACGATCTTCTCGACCGTCTCACGGATGGTGGCCTCGGCCTTCTCCGTGACGGCGTCGGTCGCGGGCTTCTCCTTGGTCTTGGCGGAGAGCGGCTGGCCGACCTTGCAGTTGTCGCGGTAGATGGCGAGCGCCTTGACGCCCATCTTCCACGCCTCGAAGTAGACCTCTTCAACGTCCTCGACGGTCGCCGTCTCCGGCAGGTTGACCGTCTTGGAGAGCGCACCGGAGATCCAGGGCTGGATCGCGGCCATCATGCGGACGTGGCCCATCGCGGAGATGGAACGCTCGCCCATGGCGCAGTCGAACACGCTGTAGTGCTCGTGCTTGAGGCCCGGGGCGTCGACGACGACGCCGTTGTCGGCGATGTGGGCGACGATCGCCTCGATCTGCTCCTCCTGGTAGCCCAGGCGGCGCAGAGCCTGCGGAACGGTGCCGTTGACGATCTGCATCGAGCCGCCGCCGACCAGCTTCTTGAACTTGACCAGGGCGAGGTCGGGCTCAAGGCCGGTGGTGTCGCAGGACATCGCGAGACCGATGGTGCCGGTCGGGGCGATGACCGACGCCTGGGCGTTACGGAAACCGTTCTTCTCACCGAGGCGCAGAACATCCTGCCAGGCCTCCGTGGCAGCGGCCCAGATCGGCGAGTCCAGGTCGTCCACGCGGACGGCCTTGGTGTTCTCGTCGGAGTGCTGCTGCATGACACGCAGGTGCGGCTGTGCGTTGCGGGCGTAGCCGTCGTACGGGCCGACCACGGCGGCGAGTTCGGCGGAGCGCTTGTACGACGTGCCGGTCATCAGGGAGGTGATGGCGCCGGCGAGGGCACGGCCGCCGTCGGAGTCGTACGCGTGGCCGGTCGCCATCAACAGGGCGCCGAGGTTGGCGTAGCCGATGCCGAGCTGGCGGAACGCGCGGGTGTTCTCACCGATCTTCTGGGTCGGGAAGTCCGCGAAGCAGATCGAGATGTCCATCGCGGTGATGACCAGCTCGACGACCTGGGCGAAGCGCTCGATCTCGAAGGACTGGTGGCCCTTGCCGTCGTCCTTGAGGAACTTCATCAGGTTCAGCGAGGCGAGGTTGCAGGACGTGTTGTCCAGGTGCATGTACTCGCTGCACGGGTTCGAGCCGTTGATGCGGCCGGACTCCGGGCACGTGTGCCAGCGGTTGATGGTGTCGTCGTACTGGATGCCCGGGTCGGCGCAGGCCCAGGCGGCCTCGGCCATCTTGCGGAAGAGCGCCTTGGCGTCGACCTCCTCGATGACCTCGCCGGTCATACGGGACGTCAGACCGAACTTGCCGCCCACCTCGACGGCCTTCATGAACGTCTCGTTCACGCGGACCGAGTTGTTGGCGTTCTGGTACTGGACCGACGTGATGTCGTCCCCGCCCAGGTCCATGTCGAAGCCCGCGTCACGCAGGGCGCGGATCTTCTCCTCTTCCTTGACCTTGGTCTCGATGAAGTCCTCGATGTCGGGGTGGTCGACGTCCAGGATGACCATCTTGGCGGCGCGGCGCGTGGCGCCACCCGACTTGATCGTTCCTGCGGAGGCGTCGGCACCGCGCATGAAGGAGACGGGACCCGAGGCGTTGCCGCCCGAGGAGAGCAGTTCCTTGGAGGAACGGATCCGGGAGAGGTTCAGGCCGGCGCCGGAGCCGCCCTTGAAGATCATGCCCTCTTCCTTGTACCAGTCGAGGATCGACTCCATGGAGTCGTCGACGGCCAGGATGAAGCAGGCGGACACCTGCTGGGGCTGGGGCGTACCGACGTTGAACCAGACCGGGCTGTTGAAGCTGAAGATCTGGTGCAGGAGGGCGTACGCCAGCTCGTGCTCGAAGATCTCCGCGTCGGCGGGCGAGGCGAAGTACTTGTTGTCCTCACCGGCCTTCCGGTACGTCTTCACGATGCGGTCGATGAGCTGCTTGAGGCTCACCTCGCGCTGCGGGGTGCCCACGGCACCGCGGAAGTACTTGCTGGTGACGATGTTGACCGCGTTCACCGACCAGAAGTCGGGGAACTCGACGCCACGCTGCTCGAAATTGACCGAGCCGTCGCGCCAATTGGTCATGACGACGTCACGACGCTCCCACGCCACCTCGTCGTACGGGTGCACGCCGGGGGTGGTGTGGATGCGCTCGATACGCAGGCCCTTGGTCGCCTTGGTTCCCTTGGGTCGGGAACCTCGCGCCGGACTGCTCGCCGTCTCTGTCATGCCGCCTCCCTGTACAGGCAAAAACGCCCTGAAATGCCACGATGTTCCCGTGACACGGTGTTGTGTGTGGTGTTGCGGGCAGCCCTCTTGTCGCCCACAACAAGTCTTTGTCCGCCACTGGCCGACCGGCCCCGGGGTCTCCGCCCGGTTCCGGCCCGTCTGTCAGTCGGCGGCGTGAGCGGGTTCGGGGACCTGAACAGTCCCTCCGGACCCGCTGTCTTCTTCCTGGCTCCCCGCGACAGCACCTTCGCGGTCCTCGTCGTCCGCGGCGGGGGGTCCCGTCTCGTTCCTGAGTTGCACGATCGCGGCCTCGAAGTCCTCCAGCGAGTCGAAGGCCCGGTAGACGGAGGCGAATCGCAGATAGGCGACGAGATCGAGTTCCTGCAACGGGCCGAGTATGGCCAGCCCCACGTCGTGGGTGGTCAACTCGGCGCTTCCGGTGGCCCGCACCGCTTCCTCGACCCGTTGGCCGAGCTGAGCGAGCGCGTCCTCGGTGACAGGTCGTCCCTGGCATGCCTTGCGCACACCGTTGATGACCTTGGTACGACTGAAAGGCTCGGTGACTCCGGACCGCTTGACCACCATGAGCGAGCACGTCTCCACGGTCGTGAAACGACGGGAGCAGTCCGGACACTGGCGGCGCCTACGGATCGACGTGCCGTCGTCGGTCGTACGACTGTCGACGACGCGGCTGTCGGGGTGCCTGCAGAAGGGGCAGTGCATGAAGTCCAACCCTCCTCACAGCAGACTCAATAGCCTCAGGAGACCTCTTGGGCCCCTTGAAGCAGCCCCCAGCATAGGCGATCGCCGAGGGCTCGAAGACCCGGGGGACCACAACTTCTGGGCTGCTGTTGCAATCCAACCACTAGATGTGGGGATTGGCCCATACAAACACGCCGTACTCGCGTGTCGCGCGCGTATTGGCATGTGCCGCCCGCCCGTACCGCCCCACCGACACACGGGCGCACGCCCGTACCCCTGCGACACATGCGGAGATACCGTGGGCGCCACAGGGAGGGCGCGTGGGGTTCCCGCACAGATGAGGGCCGGTTCCCGGTCGACGGGAAGGCTGATGGCAGACTGAGTCGGCACCCACGAGGTCGCCACCCCGGCGGTGAACAGCACAACAACGGGCGCCTTCGTCTGCCAGGCGCCGCGTCAGCCATACACGCAAGCACATGATCGAGTCAGGTTATTCGCGTTTTTTCACTCGAACGTGTGTTTGGCGCAACCTTTCGAAAGCAACTACCGTTGTCCAGCAGGGAGACCATCGAGAGGGGCCGACGTGACCACCACCGCAGACAGTGCCACCATCACTGCCCAGGACCGCTCCCAGGGCCGACTCGAGCCGGTGCATGCGATGAACGAAGCCATGAATCCCGAGGGGCACAAGCGTTCCCTACCGGGCCGACCTCCAGGCATCCGGGCCGACAGCTCGGGGCTCACGGACCGGCAGCGCCGGGTGATCGAGGTCATCAGGGACTCCGTACAGCGGCGCGGCTACCCGCCGTCGATGCGGGAGATCGGTCAGGCCGTCGGCCTGTCCAGCACCTCGTCCGTCGCACACCAGCTGATGGCCCTGGAGCGCAAGGGCTTCCTGCGTCGCGATCCGCACCGCCCGCGGGCGTACGAGGTGCGTGGTTCCGACCAGTCGTCCTCGGCACAGGCCACGGACACCGCCGGCAAGCCCGCCGCGTCATACGTCCCGCTGGTCGGCCGTATCGCCGCGGGTGGCCCGATCCTTGCCGAGGAGTCGGTCGAGGACGTGTTCCCCCTCCCCCGCCAGCTGGTCGGCGACGGTGAGCTGTTCGTCCTCAAGGTTGTCGGCGACTCCATGATCGAGGCCGCGATCTGCGACGGCGACTGGGTCACGGTCCGCCGTCAGCCGGTCGCCGAGAACGGCGACATCGTCGCCGCGATGCTCGACGGAGAGGCGACCGTCAAGCGCTTCAAGCGTGAGGACGGCCATGTCTGGCTGCTCCCGCACAACTCCGCGTACGAGCCGATCCCCGGCGACGACGCGACCATCCTGGGCAAGGTGGTGGCAGTGCTGCGCCGCATCTGACGGCAGCGGCGGGCGGCCCACGGCCGACCCCTCTGACCGGGCCCCGGAACCCCTGCGCCGGTTCCGGGGCCCTGTGCTGCGCGGTCTCCCTGATCTGATGACCAGGGGCTGACGAAGCGTTGCCGATCGGGGGGGGGGGGGGGGGGGGCCCCCCCCCCCCCACCCCCCCCCCCCCCCCCCCCCCCCCCCCCCCCCCCACAACCCCCCCCCCCCCCCCCCCCCCCCCCCTCCCCCCCAACCACCCCCCCCCCCCCCCCCCCCCCCGTTTTCCTCCCTTCTCCCCCCGCCACCCCCCGGCGCCCAAGAACATTTTCTAC
>NZ_JBVIOL010000027.1:0-82305 GCF_055578825.1 Streptomyces sp. NPDC032822
ACCTGGACGTGTGAGTGCGGTGCTGTGCATGACCGTGATGTGAATGCGGCACGCAACATTCTGGCCGTCGGGCTGACGGTGTCTGTCTGTGGAGCTGGCGTAAGACCTCAACGGAGCATTCCGGGCGGGCAGTCGGCGATGAAGCAGAAACCCCTACAGCGCGAGCCGTAGGAATCCCCCTCCTTCAGGAAGGGGAGGAAGTCAAGGATGGATGGGCAGCCGTTGACACCGCTGCCCGTGCCGTTGAAACGCAGTCGTCGGGCCATGATCACGTCCTTCCAGTGGGGGACTGATCTCCCAAGCTTCCCGGAGGCCGGCGTCTTCTGGCGGGGGTCCCGTCGACCTGCATCAGCAACATTGCGCAACCTCGCCGGGTAGTCAAGCAACTTCACGCAACTTCCATGGTGGCCATCAACTCCATGCCCCTAGCGTCCTGTTCATGCCTACGACAGAACTGCGGGACGTCGACCCGCACGCGGCGGTGGAGTTTTTGAGGGCGGCGCTCTTTGAGGTCGGGATGGTCTTCCCCTCCCTCGGCGTCGACTTCGCGAACCCCAATCTGAAACTCGTCGAGCTGGGGCGCGTCCGCGCCGACGTAGCCGAACGACTGGCAGAAGCACTTCGGCGAGGGGGCCGTGATTAATGGCAACGAGGGAAGGGGACGGCACCCTGGTCGTCGACACGAAGACGGACAAGATCGGCTACGTGATGGGGCACGCTGGCCCCTACATCCAGCTCCGACCCCCCGGCGGCGGACGCGAGTGGGACGCGGACCCCGACGCCATCCGGCAGGCCACGGACACCGAAGTGCTGCGCGCCCGCGTGACCGAGGTGAACCGGGCGGAGCACCTCGGATGACCGCGCCCGCCACCGAGCTCTTGCCTCCGTCGGCCGAGTGCGCGCTTCCCGCCCAGTCCGACTACACGGAGCCTCACGGCGAGTGCCGCCGGACCGAGGACTTCCGCTGCCCCACGCCCACTCCCACGGCATCTGGCTCGTCCGCCGCTGCGGCTGCCCACGCCTATCACCGCAAGGGGCCCGAGTCCGCCGGTACGACCGGGGCAGCTCCTCCAGGTGCTCGCTGACATGGTGCCTCGACATCAGCCCACCCCCGAGCCCCGTCCCGTCGAAGGACCACAGAGCTCTGGCGGGGCGGGTCTCCAGCCCTCGCCCCAGCTACCTCACCCTGCACAGCTTGAGCGGGGGCGGGTTACCAGCACGGCACGACACCTCCCAGAAGGGGAATGTTCATGACCGTCATGCTCGACAGCCCTTCCAGCACCCGCACCAGGGATCCGAAGGAGCTGCTCAACGGCGTTGAGCCGCACATCAGGCACCTGACCGTCAACATCCTGGACGGCGGCATGAGCCTGTGGGACCGCGAGGTCGCCCTGCTGCTGCGTGACCACACGATGGTCCGCGACATGGCCGAACGCATCCTCGGCAACGCCGTGATGTACACCATCGGCTGCATGGAGCACCCCGAGGTCCACCTGGGCGTCGGCAAACTCGTCGACATCGGCGTTCACCAGCTCATCCTCGACACGCCGGTGTGGTGGGCCCTCTGTGACGTGTACAACGAGGGCCGTTACAAGCACCACGCTCCGTTCATCGAGCGTCGCCGCGACGGCCTGTGCATACGAACGGCGGACTTCCTGAAGTCCATCGGCTTCGGCGTCGACGAGGAGCTGTGGGCGATCGACGGCACGGACTGCTCGCCGTGCGACAACAAGGTCCCCGACAGCCACTGAGCGGTCCTACCCTGGCCGCTGTCCTCGGTCCCTCGAAGGACAGGGGCCAGCCCTTTCGAAGAGGAATCGCCTTGCCCGCACAACACGACATCGCCGCCGAGACCGAGCTGTGGGACACCTTCGCTGTGTCCGCCTTCAAGGACGACGCGGAGCCGACCTTCTGCTGGACCCAGTACGCCGGTCACGGACCCGGCCCAGAACTACTCCGCGACCCTGGCTCCGTCTTGGAGATCGGCTGTGGCACCGGCCGCGCCCTCGCCTACCTCGCTCAGAGCGGCGTCGCCGCTCGGGGCGTTGACCTGTCTTCCGTCATGGTCAGGAGGACCACCGCGAAGTGGGCCGGCACCGGCGTGGAGTTCGTGTGTTCAGAGGTCCTGGAGTATCTGAGCGGGCACGAGGAGGTGTACGACGCGATCTACTCGATCTTCGGAGCCGTCTGGTTCACCGACCCGAGCCGCCTCTTCCCTCTTGTCCGCCAGCGGCTCAAGCCGGGGGGCGTCTTCGTCTTCTCGCAGCCTCCTGCCATCCCCGGCGCTTACGGGCCGCAGGGCATGTACAAAGGCGGCTTTGCGGGCAAAGCCATGTTCACCTACCGCTACAGCTACCGTCCGGCCGTGTGGGAGCGCATGCTCACCCGAGCCGGCTTCGCTACGGCCAACGCGCAGATCCTCGACGCGCCGCAGCCTGGGCATATCGGCACGCTCCTGGTCCAGGCGGTCACCCGATGACGGTGTTTCCCAGCCTCGAAGGGAGGGCCCTACTGTGTGCCGAGGGCGCCCCGACAGCGACGGCGACGGCGTCGACACCGGGCGGGGTTGCCTGCATGCGGGGGTGGGCTCCTCCCACCAGGAGGAGCCCACCCCATGGGATGTGCGATGGGCTATTCCGTGCGCAGGCCCGCTGGGCGCATCATGCGCAGCAGTGGCGGCAGGCTGAGCAGCGTGACCATGGCGACCACGGCGGCGCCCACGCCGGTCATGGTGAGCACGCTTGCCCAGTCCATGGCCACCGGTATCCGGGTCATCTGCAGGAGCACCGTGCCGAGGACGACACCCACCGCCGTGGCCAGTACGAGGCCGAGTCCGACCGGGAGGGCCGTCTGCCACAGCACCGACAGGCTCAGCGTGCGGCGCCGGGTGCCGACGGCGACCAGCGCGGAGAGCAGCTTCCTGCGTTCGCGCAGCTGCTCCAGCTGGGAGACCAGCAGACTCGCCCCGATCAGTGCCAGCACGAAGGCGGAGCCGACGAACAGGCCGGTGCGGATGGAGGTGTACTTGGCGTTCTCCTGGGTCGCCGACCAGCCGAAGACCTGCGCCAGGGGGTCGATACGGGCGGCGACGTTGCGTACGTACTCCCGCGAGTCCGGCACCGAGGGGTCCAGCCGCAGGTAGACACCGTCCAAGGAGACCGCGGGCGCGGCCTTGTGGGGCAGGGCGGCGGGGGTGACCAGCAGACTGGTGTAGTCCTGCAGCGAGTCCTTGCGCGCGTCCACCTGCCGAAGGTTCGCCGGAACGGTCCAGGGCACCTCGAGGCTGCGGTCCTCGCCGTCGTACGACGGGTCGATGTAGAGCTGCCGACCGGGCTTCGCCAGGGCGATCTCGGCTGCGTTGCTGGGGTCCGAGTAGCCGCTCCGCGTTCGCTTGATGAACACGTCACCGTCCTTGCAGGAGGGCAATGTGGCGAGTTCGCGCAGGGCGGCGCAACTGCCCACGGTCAGGCTGCTGTTGCTTTCCGGGTTCCGACGTGAGTCCCCGTACTCGGCGCGGGCCAGGACCACCGCGGCCCGGACACCCTCGGCGTCGGTGAATGCGCGCTCGATGCCGGAAGGCGGCTTGGGGCCGCTGAAGTTGACCTGCATCTGAACCCGGCCGGGGTCCTCGCCGGTGTTCTTGGTGTACTGGCTCTGCGTTCCCGTGAAGAGCATCTGCAGCGCGATGGCCCCGGCCACCGCCACGGCGATGCCGTTGACCATACGGGCCGCGGTGCCGCTGCTCAGCTGCAGCCGTCGTGCGGCCAGCTGCCAGGACAGCGGGCCCTTGCCGAGCCGGACGACGATCGCCTCCACGACCCAGGGCAGCAGGGCGGTGATGCCGATCAGCAGCATCAGGACGCCGCCGATGACGAGGTACTGGTTGAAGTTTCCGTTCTTGCTGCCTTGACCGATCATCGGGTAGAGCATCGCGAGGCCGGCCAGAGGCGGCAGCAGCCGCCACCACAGCCGACGGCGGCGCTGCTTGGCCGCGCGCACGACACCGAGGGGTTCGACGACCACGCCGCGCATCGCGAGCAGCGTGACCAGCACCGCGGCGACCGGCACCGCCATCGCGACCAGCGCGGCGAGCGCGGGAGAGGGGTCGAGATAGCTGGGCCAGACGCTCATGCCCAGCAACTCGCCGGTGCCCAGCTTCTGGCGGCCGAGCAGGAAGAAGACGGTGCCGACGGCCAGGCCGAGCAGGGCTCCGGCCAGCGCCTCGCCCGCCGCGATCCGCCGGGTCATCGCACGGTCGGAGCCGACCAGGCGCAGCGCGGCGAGGCGGCGGTCGCGGCGTTCGCCGCCGAAGCGGACGGCGGCGGCGATGAACACGGCGACCGGTGTCAGCAGCACCACGATCACGACCAGGACCATGAGCAGGAGCACCGGGTCGGTCTTGTCGGTCGGCGTGTTCGGTTTGCCGTACTCGGTCAGCCGTGTCGCCAGGGAGGTCACCGAGAGCTTCAATCCCGAGGCGCCCGCGTAGTAAGCCAGTTCGTGCGAGCCGATCAGCCCGCTCTCGCCGATCGTGCCGGTGATCTTGTACGGCAGGCGCTCCCGCAGCAGTTTCGCGTCGTCCGAGTTCAGCAGGTCCTTGAGCGCGGGGGAGACCACCATCTCGCCCTTGCCCGGGAAGCGGTCGACCCCCGGAGGCAGCGGCGCCCGTCTGCCCTCGGGTTCGACGAACCGGCCGCGGATGTCGTCGTCGTGCCAGGTGGTGTCGGCGTCGGCGATCAGGAGGGTGTTGTCGGCCTTGGGCGGGTCCGTCTGGGCGTACACGTTGGCGTAGCGGGCGTCCTCCACCTTGTTGCGGGAGGCGATCACGTTGGGCATCGCGGTGCACAACAGGAGCAGGGCCACGCCGAGGCCGACGCCGACCGCGGTCAGCGTCATGCGGATCCAGCCCTCGCGTCCGCCGGTGACAGCGAAGCGGGCTCCCATGGCCAGGTCCCTGGACCACTGATGCGGACTCATATGGCGCGCTCCATGTCGCGGGACTTGCCGTCGCGAACGACGATCTCGCGGTCGGAGTAGGCGGCCACGCGTGTCTCGTGGGTGACGAGAACGACGGCGGCGTTGGTGGAGCGGACCGCGCCGGTGAGCAGTTCCATCACGCGTTCGCCGTTGTAGGAGTCGAGCGCGCCGGTCGGTTCGTCGGCGAACAGTACCCGGGGGCTGGTGACCAGCGCGCGGGCCACGGCGACGCGCTGGCCCTGGCCGCCGGAGACCTCGCCGGGCCGCTTGCCCTTCAGGTCGTCGACCTCCAGGCGTTCCATCCAGCCGAGCGCTGCCCGCTCGGCTTCCTTGCGGGAGGTGCCGTTGAGTCTGAGCGGCAGGGCGACGTTCTCCACGCAGGTCAGTTCCGGCACGAGCTGGCCGAACTGGAACACGAAGCCGAACTCGGAGCGGCGCAGTGCGCTGCGCTGGGCGTCGCTCATCGTCGTCACCTCGCGCCCGTTGTAGGTGATCGATCCGGAGTCCGGCGGCAGGATGCCCGCCAGGCAGTGCAGCAGCGTCGACTTGCCGGAGCCGGAGGGGCCCATGATGGCGACGATCTCGCCCGGGTGGATGGAGAACTCGGCACCGTCGAGGGCGTGGGTGTGCCCGTAGGTCTTGCGCAGGTTCTGTGCGGTGAGCAGGGAACCAGAGGGAGAAGGTGTCATCGGGCTACGGCCTCACGGAGTTTGTCGAGTCGGGCGGCGGTCAGCTCCAGCCAGCGCAGGTCCGCCTCCAGGTGGAAGAGGGCGTGGTCGCAGATCAACTGGTCCGTCAGATCGCCCTTGCGCTTACGGTCGGTCAGGATGCGCATGCTGCGCAGGTGCTCGGAGCGCTGGGTGTCCAGGATGTCGGTGGCGTTCCGGTGGGTGAGCAGTGCGAGGACGACTTTGGTGTAGAGGGCCGACTGGAGGTACTCCTCCGGCTTCTGCGGGGTCGCGAGCCACTGCTCTACGTCGGTGATGCCGGCGTCGGTGATCGCGTAGCGCTTGCGTTCCGGGCCGCCGCCGGCCTCGATCCCGTCGACCTCGACGAGACCGTGCTTCAGCAGCCGGGACATCGTCGAGTAGACCTGGCCGTAGTGCAGCGGCCGGTCGTGACCGAACGTCTCGTCGAAGGCCCGCTTGAGGTCGTAACCGTGTCGCGGGCCGGACTCCAGGAGCCCCAAAAGGGTGTGACCAATGGACATGAGCACACTATACACATCGCGTATACGCCGCATGTATACGCCGCATGTATACGCCGCATGTATACGTCGCGTGTATAGCTCGTGGCGGGTCGTGCGGCTGTGCAGGTGAGGGAGGGGGAGCCCCCGCTGCTCACGACTCTGAAACGGGCCGATCCCGAACCGCCCCAGCCGTGACGTGGTGCAGCGGGCGGGGCGGCCACGACCCACCAGGCGGCGCGGCGCCCGGCGACCGCGTGCGGATCGTCCAGGCCGTAGGCGATCAAGGCGGCGTCGCCGGTCCGGTCGTCGCCGTCGCCGGAGTCGTCATGATCGGTTCCCCTTCGGCCTCACAGCCGCCCCCGCGTGTGGGCGGCACGGGTCGCATCTGGGCCCAGGGCCGCTGACTGCGCAGACGGCGCGGCGCCGTCCTCCGTAGCTCGTCCGGCAGCCGGTCCGCGGGGTTCGCCCTGCGTGGGCACCGAGCGGCCCGCCAGGTGCTGCCGGATGGCGCCCGCACCCCGAGGTACCCAAACCGGTACCACTGCAGGTACCTTGGGAACATGCCCGCACTCAACGTGGAATTCAGCCCGGAGGAGATGGCGCGACTGCGCGAGCGGGCCACCCTCGCCGGCAAGAGCCTCAAGCAGCACGTGCACGACGTCACCGTCCAGGAAGCCGACCGGCTCGCCTTCGTCGGAGGCGCCGCCGCCGAAGCCGAACGCATCCTGCCCGGCGTCACCGACCGTTTCCCCGCCGGCCTGCGATGAGCCCCATCATCCGTGTCGACGCCGGCTGGGTCCTGCAGATCCAGTCCGCGCTCGCCCCGCTCAACATCCCCATCGCCGACTGGGGCGCCCTCGGCCTCATGGCCGACCGCCACAAATTCGAACGCGAACGCGGCGTCCTCTACTACGAGCAGGTGTCGGCCCGCGCGGCCACCTTCCTGCACACCGCCCTGCTGCTGCGCCCCTTCGCCGACTACAACCTCGTCATCGGTTGGGGCTGCACCCACCAGTACATGAGCGTCTCCGGCCAGCCGGTCCAGGCCAAGGACGAAGACCTCTTCGAGCTCGCCGGAGCAGTGCGCACCCAGGAAGCAGACCTGCGGGACGTCGCTCAGCACCTCGAATCCTGGACAGCCGCCTGAGCTTGGCCTTCGAGGGTTCGCAGGCCGGGTGACCGGCTGCCGGCCGGTCCGCCCCGTATCGATTCACTGACGGGCTTCCCCCGTGGGTGCGGCTCACCAGTGTCAGGAGCAGGACGCGCCGGGTACCCGTCGGGGCGCGGTGGAGGGTGTGTTGGAGAATCCATCCCGTCTCTGCCAATCCGGCGGGACGGAGATGATGCTGCCGGTGAGGGCGGCTTCGACCCGGGCAGCCTGTTCACGGCAGGTGGTCGCGTCGCGACGTGACACCCGTGCGGGCCGTATGCCCGGCGGCGGGGGACAGACCGGCCCGCGCCGTGCCGAGCGATGCGGACACCTTGGAGACTGGCGGACAGCGGACTCGCCTGTCCCGACAGGAAGAGGACCCCGCCCGGAGCGGTGGAACCCGGCGCCGGTCTCTCGGCCGGCCCGCCCCGGCCACCGACAACGAAGCGGACCCCCGACCCCGTCGGCGGCCCACCACGAAAGACCGAGGCTAGAACCTGGACGAGTTGATCACCGGCGCCGGCCAGGTGCCGCATGCGATCCGCAACGACTCGCCTCTGTCCACCGGTCGGTCGGTGCCCTCAGCAGTAGTCCAGCAGGTCGTAGACATTGTCCCAACCCCATTGGTCGAGGTAGACCTCACTGACGTAGACGTTGCGGTTGCCGCTGTCGTCGTCCGTCAGAAGCCAGTAGCTGCTCCTGCGCCCGTTGCCGGTGTAGGAGACGCCCTCCTGGATGCAGTAGAAGTAGTTCGACCCCGCATAGAGCCATCCTGCGTGAGTGGAGTCGTAGTAGTCGGGGGTCCAGTGGGTCCACTGATTGACGACGGTGTTGAGGTACACCTTGGGGTACGCGGCGGCGTTAACCGACCCTGCGGAAGCCTTCGTCACAGCGGCAGACTTCACGCTGCTGCCCGTGTCCGCCGCTTGCCCTACTCCGGCACTGGCGATGACCAGTCCAGTGGAGAGAAGGGCCGTCAAACAGCGGCCAAGCATACGAGTTCGCATCTGGATTTCTCCCGGCGTCGAGGAGCGATGTCCGATGCCTGGGAAAGTACCGCCGGGAGAGGTCCGCCTTGTCCTGACACCCGTCAGGGTTGCCCGCGGTCCACCCGTGAACGGCGTCGCCCAGTGGTGGGGCCCGTGTGATGTCGTGGCCAACCTGCCGATCCGGCTCCACCTGGCAGGCGAACCCGGCAGGAACACGATCGTGACGCGCAGGCCTCCGACTCGCACAGCCCCGCCCCCTCCGTCGATCCATCCCGTCGACGAGGGCACATCAACCGGACGTCGGCGACCCTCGACGGCCTGCTCCGGTGCTGGGAGCCGGGCGCAGCCTTGGGCAGGGCCGCGCGCAGCGCCGGCGTGAGGACGTGCCGGGTCTCGGACGGGGTGAGGGCGGCGGGCGTGGGAAGGGGGTTGAGGTAGCGGGTGTAGATGACGCCGCCGAGGATCGTCACCACGGCCGTGGCGCGGGCGGTCGCGTCCCGGCCGCCGAGAAATTCAACAAGCCGGGCCAGCAACTCGCGTTCCAGGTACTCGCGGATCACCTCGGCGGCCTCGTCGCCCTGGGCGGTGAGCTGGAGGAAGTCGGCGTCCTCCCACAGCCCCGTCACCGCGTCGATCAGGCGGTCGGGGAGGGTCGCCGGGTCGCCGCCGAGGACCTCGTCCACCGCGAGCGCATTGGCGCACTGGAACTGCATCACGTCCGCGAACAGGCCCTTCTTCGAGCCGAAGTGGTAGGCGATCAGCGCCGGGTCGACCCCGGCCGCCGAGGCCACCGCACGCACCGTGGTGCGCCGGTAACCGTGCTCCAGGAAGAGCGCGCGGGCCGCCGTGACGATCGACTCGCGGGTCGGCGGGTTGCCACGGGGGCGGCCTCGGGTGCGGGCGGGGGCAGGGGCGGCGTTATTCATCAGCGTTGAGCCTGCGTTTCGTGATCGGCACAGTCAAGGGCGTTCCGGAAACCACACGAGGGGATGACCCGACATCATGCGTATCGCAGTCTTCGGCGCCAACGGACCGACCGGCCGCCACCTGACCGACCAGGCACTCGCCGCCGGCCACGAGGTCGTCGCCGTGACGCGCCGCCCCGGCTCCCTCCTCACCGAGCGGCCCGGTCTCGCCGTTGCCGTCGCCGACGCCACCGATCCGACGGCTGTGGACGCCGCGATCGCCGGGACGGACGCCGTCCTGTCCGCGCTGGGCGCACGCTTCAGCAAGGAGACCATCAGTACGTACTCGGCGAGCGCCACGGCCATCACCGCGGCCATGACACGCCACGGCGTCAAGCGGCTGCTCGCCATCAGCTCCAGCATCGCCGACCCGAACTGGCGCCCCACCGGCGCGCACTTCTTCAACCACGTGCTCGACCCCCTGGTGAACCGACGCCTGGGCCGCACCCTTCACGAGGACATGCGCCGCATGGAGGCCGTGATCCGCCAGACGGACCTCGACTGGACCCTCGTCCGGCCTTCGGGCCTCTTCGAACACCCCGCCGTCACGGACTACCACACCGCCGAGACCAGCGCCGACGGCGTCTTCACCGCCCGTGCCGACCTCGCCGCGAGCATGCTGCGCGAGCTGGAGGAACGGCGCTACGTCCGGATGGCCATGGGCGTCATCACCACGGCTGCGAAGCCGAACATCGCCAAGCTGATCTGGCAAGAGGGCGTGAAGAAGAAGTGAGCCGGGCGACCGTCGAACTCCCGTCCGCCACACGGACCTTCCTCACTCGCCCCCTCACGGCCACCTTCACCACCCTCCGCCCCGACGGCACCCCGCACGTCACCCCGGTCCGCTTCACCTTCGACGCGGCCACCGGCCTGGTCCGGGTGACCACCAGGGCGGGAGCCCGCAAGGCCCGGAACGTGGCGGCTGCCGGCCCGGCGGCCCGCATCGCGCTCTGCCAGGCGGACGGCATCCGCTGGGTCACCCTCGAAGGCCGGGCCACCGTCACCGACGATCCCGCACGCCTTGCCGAGGCGGTCCGCCGCTACACCGACCGCTACCGCGCGGCCCCGCCCGCCCCGCTGGACCTGGTCGTCATCGAGATCGCCGTCGACCGCGTCCTGAGCCTGAACCTCTCAATCCCTCTCCTGAAAGCGAAGTGACAACGCGATGCCCACCCTCTCCGTCCTCGACTCCACCCTCCACTACCGCGAGTCCGGCGATCCCGACGGGCTGCCGTTCGTCTTCCTCCACGGCAACCCCACCTCCTCCCACCTGTGGCGGAACGTCCTGCCGGGAGTGGCCGCACCCGGCCGCCGCCTGCTGGCCCCCGACCTCATCGGCATGGGCGACTCCGGCAAACCCGACCTCGCCTACTCCTTCGACGACCACGCCCGCTACCTCGACGCCTGGTTCGACGCCCTGGGCCTTGCCGAAGCCGTCCTCGTCGGCCACGACTGGGGCGGCGCGCTCGCCTTCGACCGAGCCGCACGTCTCCCGGGCCGCGTCCGAGGTCTCGCCTTCACCGAGGCGATCATCAAGCCGCTGGTCGGCGACGAGTTCCCGGCGGCAGGGCGGGAGTTGTTCACCCTCCTGCGCACCCCCGGGGTGGGCGAGGAGTTGATCCTGGAGAAGTCACTGTTCATCGAAGGACTCCCGGACACGCTCGCCACCCCACTCGACCCAGCCGACCTGGAGGCCTACCGCCGCCCCTTCCCGACCCCGCGGAGCCGCCGCCCGGTGCTGGCGTGGACGCGCATGATGCCGCTGGACGACGAACCCGCCGACGTCGTGGCCCGCGTCGAGCACTACGACGCCTGGCTGGCCTCCAGCCCCGAAGTCCCCAAACTGCTCGTCGCGTTCGAGCCGGGACCGGGCGCGATGACCGACCAAGGTGCCGTGACCTGGTGCGAGAACAACATCGCGGGCCTGGAGGTCTCCCACCACGGCCCGGCCGGCCACCACTCCCCGGAGGACCGCCCCGAGGAACTGGCCGCGTCGATCGACGCCTGGGCCGACCGCCACGGGCTGGCACACCGGTAAGCACCCTCGACCACGACGCTGCCGACCCTCGCGAGATCGGAGGGGCTGTCGCCGCCGGGTGTACGCACCGCGATCGAAGGCATAGACCAGCAGGGCGACTTCTTCGCGCGCCCGGGCATCCACTGTCCTCCGGACAGTTCCCGGACCGGCCGGGCTGCAGGAACGCGGGGATGGCCCTGAGGGAGTAGCCGATGGTGGTGCGCCGGCCGGGCGGAGGCCCTCGCGGCGAGCATCCTGGTGCCCGCACATCACGGGGGACTGGGAGGGGCCCACGAGGGCGGGCGCGCGCAGGTGGACCAGTTCGGAAAGTCCCCGACCTTCGCGTCCCTGTTTCTCGGGTGCGAGTGCGGTGCGAGGTCGGTCGAAGGGGCTCTTCGTGCGGTGCAACGCCGGTTTTGTTGACGCTGACTGGTGCAACAGGGCGTGTGGTGGAGCCAGTTGGCCAGTGGGACGGCGCCGACCGAGACGAGGTCGGCCGTGCCTGGTCGATGTCCTTGGCGGGGGTGGGCAGATCGGCTCAGCTGCACAAGATCGGTCGCGGTCTCATCGGTCTCCCCGGGTACGGCGGCCGAAACGGGAGGCACCCCGCCGGAGCGCACCTTCCGCGGCCAACGGCTCCCTCGGTCCCGACCCGGACGTTCGGGCAGCCCCGACACCAGATGCGATCCTGCACGCATGAACCAACTCGGCGACGCACACCTGCGTACCTTGACGCTGCGCTTCACCGCCCTCCTCGCGTCCGACCCCCAGGACCAACTTGCCTGGCTGGGCGAGCGTGAGCTGGAGACGAAGGACGTCATTGAAGAGATGCGGCTCCTCTGCCACATCTGCGAAGGACTCGCCGAGCGCGGAACGTTCGAGCTCACGGATCTGCCCGATATCCGGGCCATCGACAGTCGCCTCGGCGAGATCGATGCCACCAGCCGCGCCGGCCTCTGGAACCACGCCCTGGCCACAGATCGGGCGTGGGACGACATCCGTTCTCTCACCCGGCAGTTCCTCCTCGCGAGGCTGGGCGACTGGCGTCAGCCACTACCACGCCCCGTACGCCCGCACACAGGCGACCACTGAGCACATCCATGCCGCCTGTGCGCCCCTGACGAAGTCGGCGCCGCACACCCGGATCCCCGGGAACGCCGTAGCGACGTTCGGATCAGTGCCGGCAGGTACGCCGTCGCATACCGCCTGCCAGGCCTCCGCAGCCACCCGCGGGGCGACACTCCAGTAGAGCGCGCATTCTCGGACCGGCGTTCACCAAGCAGGGCGTTGTCGGCCAAGTACGGGTGGGCGGGCGGACGGGTGGCGATGGCGCTGGAGCCGGTGTGGCCGGCGCCGCGCAAGCAGACCATCCACAGGAGAAGCCGCCCAAGCTCTGGTCGATGCGTTACAGCCAGGGCGAAACGCCCTACTGTCGTCGACATGACGGAGCCTGTTCCGGAAACGCACACACACGAGAACGCCCCGGGCGCGGCACGCCTGATCGCTCTGTCCGACGGCATATACGCCATCGCGATGACACTGCTCGTCATCAACGTGGCGGTCCCGGCGCATGTGGACGATGACGCATTCCACAAGGCCCTGAGCGATGCGCTGCCCAGCCTCGGCGCCTTCGCACTCAGCTTCACCCTCATCGCCGGATTCTGGCGTGACCACCGCCGCATCCTCACCGCTCTGCCCATCGAGACGGCCGTGGTTACCCGCCTGATCCTCCTCGGTCTCGGCCTGGTCGCGCTGCTGCCCTTCCCCACTGGACTCCTGGCCGAGTACGCCTCTCAGCCCGAAGCCGTCGCCCTCTACGCAGGTGCCATGGCGGCGATCCATGCGGTGCACGCAATCCTGCTGCTGCTCACGCAACACCAAGTGCACCCCTCACCCGCATCATCCGCCGCTGTGGCCCGCCGCCGCTTCACCGCCCAACTCGGTTCCAGCGTTCTGGTCTTTGGCCTCTCCGTTCCCTTGGCTTTCGTCAACACCGAAGCAGCCATGTGGTTCTGGCTCACGCTCATCCCTGCCCACTGCGTCCTTGGCCACCAGCGGCGTCGACTTCCGCACGAGTGAGCCCCCGGTCGGGCTCAATCCGTCGCAGCGGGCCCGCCAGGTGGAGTCATTTCGCACCTATAAAACCGGGTCCCCCAGGCACCGGGTGAAGTCAGAACTGACCTGCAAGTGGCGTCGACCGTCACCTACGAAGCCACGAAGACGCCTGCGGGCGATCGGCGCCGCCCCCTGACTACGCACCCTTCCGGCCCGGCTCCGCTACGAGCCGCCTTCCATCACGAAGCGCAGGTACCGTTCCGCGGAACGTGGGACCGCGGCCGCCCCGTCGGCGCTGACCACACGCCCCCAGAACGCCCCGTAGATGCGCTCGAAGGCGAAAGGTTCGACCAGCGCAAGCGCGCGGCGAATGGTGCTCGGTCGTTCCGGAATGAAGTTGGGGATGCTGTACATGAAGCTGACCCACCGCCGGTCCATCACCACCTTGACTTCCTCCCCCGGCTGAAGCCGGGGGTATCCACGAAGAAACGCCACGATGAACTCACCACTTGACGACGCCGACATCAACAGCCGACCCTGCTGGACCTCTTCCCGAGACCCTCCCCGACGAGACAATCCGCTGAGGCAGTTCACCCACTGATACCGGCGTCGACGCAACGCCAACGCCCGCCCCGCTGGGGGCGAACGCCTCGTCGCGCACCTGCAGCCTGGCCGACCCGGCGAACCTAATCCGTAGTCAGGGGCGTCCTGATGAAGCGCAAGCTTTTGGATGTTCGAGTAGAGGGCCGTGACGCCTCCGGCGAACCGGGTCAGCTGAGACCTCCGCATAGAGCGGCGGGCGGTCCCCCTATTCGTGGTGACCGCTGCGTGGGCGCCGGGCGTATGCCCTTTAGCACGCCGGCCAGACTCAGGCCTAGTCATAGAGCGGCGGCGTCCGGCGTCTCCGTGGCGGTCACCACTGGATTTCACCCAGAGGTGTTGATGCCCGCTGGCGCTGGACGGACGTTTGACGTCCCTCCCGGCACGCGAAGCCTCCCGAAAGATCGGCGCCGTCCAGCGCCGCCGGGCGTCAACACCCACCGGAAGATCACTCGTTGGTGTTGGTGGTGCGAGCCCGCTCCACGGTGACCTCTCGTGAAGCCCGAGCCGTCCGAGCTCCCGCAGAGACCGAGGCCCGTGGGACGAGCTGGTGCCGCGAACAGCTACTGAGGTGGCGGACCAGCCACAGGGCTGAGTCCTGGGATTAGGTCGCTGCGTGGCCCGCATGAGCTCGTGACCAGCAGGAACAACACTGCGGAGGGGAAAGACTTGATCTACTGCGGCATCGACTGGGCGGAACGCACGCACGACGTCGCTCTGGTCGACGACAGCGGCCAATTACTGGCCAAGCGACACATCACCGACGACACGGCCGGCTACAAGATCTTGCTGGACCTGCTCGCCGAATTCGGCGGCACCGAGGAAAACCCGATCCCGGTCGCGATCGAGACCTCCCGCGGCCTGCTCGTCGCCGTGCTGCGGACCGGAAAGCGGCAGGTCTTCGCCATCAACCCGATGGCCGCCGCCCGCTACCGCGACCGGCACAGCGTCTCCCGCAAGAAGTCCGACCCCGGAGACGCCCTGGTCCTGGCCAACATCCTGCGCACCGACATGCACGCCCACCGGCCGCTTCCTCAGGACAGCGACTTGGCCCGCGCCCTCACCGTGCTCGCCAGGACTCAGCAGGACACCACGTGGAACCGGCAGCAGGTCTCCAACCAGCTCCGCTCCCTGCTGCGCGAGTACTACCCGTCCGCGCTGGCCGCCTTCGAGCCCTGGAAGAACGGTCTGTGCCGCCGGGAGGCGCATGAACTCCTCAAGGCGGCTCCGACACCGACGCGTGCCTCGCGGCTGACACGCACGCAGCTGCAGGCCGCACTCAAGCACGCCGGCCGCCAACGCGGCATCGAAGCCGAGGCCGAACGGCTCCGAGAGATCTTCCGTGCCGGCTGGGCCCACCAGCCATCGACGGTGGAGGACGCGCTCGGCAAACAGATGCTCGCGCTCCTGGTCCAACTGGAGGCCGCCTGCACCGCAGCCGACAATCTGGCCGAGGCGGTGGAGGAAGCTTTCCCTCAGCACCCGGACGCTGAGATCATCCTCAGCTTCCCCGGCCTCGGCGTCCAGCTCGGCGCCCGGGTGCTGGCCGAGATCGGAGACGACCGCCAACGCTTCGCGGACGCCCGCGGGTTGAAGACCTACGCGGGCGCCTCACCCATCACCCGGGCCTCCGGCAAGAAGTCGAACGTCACTCGACGGTGGGTGAAGAACGACCGCCTGAACCATGCCGGCTACCTCTGGGCCTTCTCCGCCATCACCGCCTCACCCGGCGCCAAGGCCCACTACCGGCGCCGCCGCGACGACCACGGGGACTGGCACGCGGCCGCCCAGCGCAACCTCTTCAACCGCATGATCGGCCAGCTCTACCACTGCCTCCAGCACGGCCGCCGCTTCGACGAGGCTGTGGCCTTTCCCGCCCCAGCCTCTGCGGTCGCGCAGGTGGCCTGAACGCGGAATCCTCATACGAGTCCGGCGGCCTGCCGAAGCTTCGCCTGACCAGCAACGGTGATCAGGCCCTCCGGCAGCATCGCCACCACACTCGCGTGTTCCGCGAACACAGCCCTGCACTGCTCACGCTCAGGGTGATCGCTGTCGCTGCCGAACCACAGCACCATGGCCTCGTTGCCGGCCTCGATCGGCTCGGAGAACTCAGCGACCGCGATCAGACGATCCAGCAGTCCGGATCGCTCAGGAACCTGCGGGTCGCCTGCGAGACGAAGCAGAAAGGGCAGTACTTCCGGCATGGCCGCGTTCATCTCGGCGATGTTGTTGAACATAGTGTTGGTGAGCACTCGCTGGGCCTCGGACGCGGCGGCCTGATCGACAAGGGCATGCAGCAACACCGGGATCGCGGCGGGACATCCGGGAAACTCGGACCAGCGGACCTCCTCACACCCGTGGAGGGCAGGATGCCTACGGTCGGCATCAGCTGCCTGCGGGTACTCGTGGAGAAACCGAGCGATCGCCGCATCCCTGGCGGCCACATCCATCCCGCACACCTGTCCGTCCCCCGTCCCACCGCCATGAGCCCCGCGTCAACCGTACTCTTGCGCGACCGGAGATCCGCACGCAAGCCAAGAAGCGAGCCATCAGTGTTCGATTCCCCAGGCACCACACCAGCTCGGCTTGACGAGTTAGGCGCCTGAGGTGTCTATGCGGTCACAGCACACTAGCCATCCATGTAGATGCGCCAGGTTCCGTCGTCGAGGTGCACTACGGCCGGGTCCTCGGGCAGGGCGCCCCAGCCGGACCAGTTCCCGGTTCCGACGAACTTGTACGGCCCGCCCACTGTCGTGGCTGTCGCGTGCCCGATGTACTTGGTTGTCCCGTTCTTGGTGAACGCGTGGTACATGCCGCTGTATCGCACGACGAACGTGTCGATGTGGCTCGTGCCGGCGAAGTCGCCGGACAGAGCGGTGGCCCCGCTCCACGAGGTGCGATTTCGGTGCGGGTCAGCAGGGAGCAACGCTCGCAGCAGCGTGGTCGCGTAGAGGGGCGACAGACGCAGCTGGGCGGGGATGCGCCAGTTCTTCAGGTGAGCGAAGGCGTGTTCGCAGGCTGCGCGGACAGACGCGATCAGCTTGTCGATCTGTCTCTCCGCCGGCGTGAGCGGCTCGGTGCGGGTGGCCTTGTAACCGGTGATGGCCACCGGGTTGTCCATATTGTCGTCCGGGCCGGTGAAACCGAGGCCGCCGATGGCAGGGAGCCTGCGGAGGTCGACGGCGACCCGGACGCGGGTGATGCGGCCGTCCTCGATGTGCCGCGGGCCGGCGGTGAGGGGGAGGGCGTGTCGGCCCCGCGGGGGCGTTGTCCTGCCCTCCCAAGCAGGTTCCGTCCTCCACCGGGGCAGTGCGCGCTTGCCCTGACGCCGAGGCCCCGCTCAGCGCCGTTCTCCGACGTACGGGGTGTGCAGGCGGGTTCGGCCACATGCGCCGGCTCGGCTGACCGGGCTTCTTTCGGCAGTCGGGGGCCTTGCGTTGTCTCGTGGCTCGGCTCGCATCGTTGGCCGTGTAATCGACGGGTTGCCCGGCAGTCAGCAGGCCTGGGCGGCCAGGTGCGCCGTCGGCTGTGCACGCGATGCATGTCGCCTGAAGTCGTGGTTTTTCCGGGGGCTGTGCGTGGACCGATGTCGACGTGTGGTGCGCGGGAGCGTCAGCGTCCCTGTGTGTCCCAGTTCGCGAGCACGGCGTCGGCCGCGGCGTGCAGGTGCCGTGCTGATGTGCCGTCACATACCTGCGTCGAAATACCGAGCAGGAAGCCGTGGATCATTGATGTGAGGCCGTCCACGTCGGTGTCTTCGGCGAGTTCTCCTGAGGCGATGCCGCGTGCGACGCACGCCCTGATGCGTGCTCGGTCCGCTGCGCGGCGCGCCGCTACGACCTTTCGCGCTCCGTCCTCGCCTGTTCCCGGTGCCCGGACCGTCCCCGAGAGGGCGACGAGGCATCCGCGAGGGTGGGATGTGTCGGTCTGCATGGTGATCGACCCGTGGAGGAGCCGGGCGATGGCCTCGCGGGGGCTTTCCGCCTCGTCGGCCACGACATCGGTGACGCTGCCCGGTCCGGCGATGTAGTGCTCAACGGCCTTCTCGAACAGTCCCTCCTTCGAGCCGAAGGCGCCGTAGAGGCTCGCGGAGGACAGTCCTGTGGTCTCGCGGAGCTGGGCCAGCGAAGTCGCTTCGTAGCCCTGTTCCCAGAACAGCAGCATCGCGGCCTCCAGGACGGCCTCCATGTCGAAGATGCGGGGACGGCCGACAGGGGACACGGCGAACCTCCTCCATTGCGGACTGACTGATCCAGTTTGACACCTGTAAGCGCGTCTATCAATATCGGATCAGTCAATCCATAACTAGTGGAGGAGTCCGACCGATGACCACAACGTGCCCCACGCCGGTCCGCGAGCGAGCGCACGAGGCGTTTCCCGTTGCGGCACTGGTGGTGATGGCGTGTACCGGATTCATCGTGATCATGACCGAGACGCTGCCGGCGGGGCTGCTCCCGCAGCTCGCGGCGGGACTCGATGTCTCCGAAGGCGGCGCCGGCCAGCTCGTGAGCGCCTACGCGATCGGAACGGTCCTCGCGGCGATACCCGCGATCACGCTGACGCGCGGGACACGGCGCAAGCCGCTCCTCCTTGCGGGCCTGCTCGGGTTCCTTGTCGCGAACGCCGTCACCGCGGTATCGCCTTCGTTCACCCTCGCTCTTGTCGCCCGGTTCGTCGCGGGAGCCTTCTCCGGGCTGCTGTGGGGCATGCTCGCCGGATACGCCCGGCGTATCGTCGCACCTGAGCACGCCGGGCGTGCCCTTGCCATCGCCATGACCGGAACCCCGGTCGCACTCGGCGTCGGAACACCACTTGGCGCCTGGCTGGGCTCGACGGTCGGCTGGCGCTGGTCCTTCGCCGCGATGTCACTGCTCAGCGTCATCGTCATGGTCGTCGCGAAGTTCCTCGTGCCCGACGCCCCGGGACAGTCGGCGCAGACACGCGCTCCGCTCAGCCGAGTGCTGGGCATTCCCGGCGTGGCGACCATCCTCGCCGTCGTATTCGTCTGGATGCTCGCGCACAACCTGCTCTACACCTACATCGCTTCCTATCTGCGGCAGATGCGTCTCACCCTGCGGCCCGACGTCACGCTTCTCGTCTTCGGCATCGCCGCGCTCGGAGGTATCTGGATCACCGGCGTGTTCATCGACCGCGCACTTCGCAGGCTCACCCTGGCGAGTGTGATCCTGTTCATCGTCGCCGGCGGGTTCCTTGCCGCCGCACAGCAGTCCACAGCGCTCGTGCTGTTCGCGATCGTCCTGTGGGGCCTCGCGTTCGGCGGCTCGGCGACGCAGCTGCAGACGGCCCTGGGGGAGGCCGCGGGCGAGAACGCCGATGCGGCGAACGCGATGCTGACGACATCCTTCAACATGGCGATCTTCGCGGGTGGTGCTGCGGGGGCTGTGGTCGTCGATGGCGTGGGCGCACCGGTTCTTCCGGCCGGGATGATCGCTCTCACGCTCATGGCGCTCGTCATGGTCGGATTCGGCCGACGCGCGGCATTCCCCGCAGGGCGTTGATCGAGAACTGCCGCAGAGGTCAGTCGACGGGGTCTTCGGTCCATACGAGCGTCCCGGGAAAATCCGGGTCCCTGTCGGTTACTTCCCACTCCTCATCGCCCGGCAGTATCGCGATCCAAGGAGGCGGCGAGGCCAGCAGGTTCCCGACGATGTCCAGGGCACTGGTGAAGGAGCACCAGCGTGGATCACGTTCCCAGGCGAAGCCCTGCTGGATGTCCCACTCGCCGATACGGCCTGTCCTGATGTCGACCAGGAGCTGGATGACGCTCAACATCGCGAACGGCACGAGGAAGGGCTTGTCTCCTTCTGCCAGGTTTGAGTCATCAGGCGCCGCGTACTTCAACCAGGCCGCACGCTCCCTGAGGATGTCCTCGACGCCCAGGAGCGTGAACCCGGGCGGGAGGATCACGGTCAGGCCTGACCCGTTGTGACGTAGCAGTGAGCGTTCGACATCATCCGGCAGCTGTCCTCCGAGAGACTCGTACAAGGCATCCAGGTCTGCGCGCGTACACGGAGCCGGCAATGGGTCTTCCTCCGGCGCATGCCGGGCTATCCAGCGCTCGATGTTGCCCCACGACTCCTCGACACTCACGTGCCCTCCTCCACCCGGCCGGAGGTCAAGGATCCCAACTCATCAACGGCGGGGACACCCAACGGAGTTGAAAGATGGTGTCCCGTCGAACTGGCCACGAGCGCCTGCCACCGCTGTTGTCCAGAACAGGACCTTGGGGTCGTCGGCTTCGCGCCTCCTGCTTCGACAGGCCCTGCACGTACGCGGAACCGTGTCTTCCACCATGACGGGTGTGGTGTGATCATCCGATGCTCGGTTTCCTCCTCCGTCTTCTGCCGTTCTGGGTGCGCGAGCCCCTGCTGATCGTGATCGGCTCCGTTCTTGGCGTACGCATCATGTATCTCGCCGTCCACGATCGCGATGGGGTCGCGGCCGGTCTCGGCGTGGTGTTCCTCGTGTTCACTGCCGTGCGCGTCTACACGGTGGTCCGGGCTCTGCGCGCACGCCGGAACCCGAGTCCGGCAGCCTCCGCAGACGGGCCGGGGGCCGATGCTGCCGTCCAGCCCCAGCCCCAGCCCCAGCCCCAGGCGCAGGCGCAGGCTCAGGCAGGAACGGGGCCCCGTCCCGGCCCGGCTGCCCCGGAGAAGGAGCCCAACGTATGGGGCCAGGCCGTGGCGGCGCTGGCGGTGTTCGGGGCAATCGCCGTCGCGCTGTGGGCGGCCCCCCGCCTGATGCCGACCGAGAACACCGCCTTGCAGCAGCCCGCCTCGTGTGCGGACGGGTCGCACGAGAAACTGCCGAAGGCCTACAAGCAGACGCCCCATCCGGTGACCGGTGAAGAGCTGTGCAAGGCGCTCAACCGGCCCGACCTGGCCGACCTCCTGGGAACACCTGGAGAGGCGGCGACCACTGCTTCCGGCACCAGCGGCACCGCTCCTCTGACCGATGGGAAGGTCGCCCAGCCGGAGGCGCAGATCGCCTTCGACACGTACACCGTGAATGTCTCGGCCACTTACAACGAGCTGTCGACCGACCAGTACGTCAAGCTGATGGAGTTCGGGAATGAGACGGACATCAAGACGCTCAGGGTTCTCGGCCGGCCCGCGGTCTTCTCCTCGGATCACACCATGAAGATCGAGATCGATTTCGGGAGCGGCGGATCCGGCGGACCAGTGGAGCAAGGCCCTCTGGCCAGGACGTTGACCGTGGCCCTGGACCGTGATGACCGGGGCGGCTACTGCGACATCACCGTGTGGAGCACGTCCGGAGCCCTCCCGGACGACAGCGTTCTGCTCGACGTCGCTGAAAAGGTGCTACCGAGGATCTCCGCACTGCCCGTCTGATGACAGCGGCTGTGGGGCGCGGCCGGCCCGTAGCCGCGTCCATCGGTCGAGAACCGTGCTCGATCACAGCCAGGCGGTGGCCGGCCAGATGGCCACGGCCGTAGTGGCGATGAGCCCGACGTTGAGTGTGATCCGGCGGTCCTCGCCGGTCAGGTGGACGGCGATAGCACCGATCTGCAGGAGCACGAACCCGATGGTCGCGGCCAGTGCCAGCCACGCCGCGATGCCGGTCAGGGGCGGCAGGATCAGCCCGGTCGCGCCGAGTACTTCGACCGTCCCCAGCGCCCTGACGGCGGGCAGGGGTATGCGATCGACCCAGGCCATCATCGGGCGGAGTTGATCTCGGCTACGGAAAATCTTTAGCGCGCCTGCGTAGAGGTAGAAGAGGGCGAGCGGTCCGGCGACGATCCAGTACGCGATGTTCATGAGTCCCGTTCGTGGTCACCGGTCGCAGGTGACCCGTCGATTGCCAGGGCAACCCCTGGAGAAGGCCAGAGTTGTCGTCTGAGCGAGCCGGAGGGTGAGAGGTGGGAGCGACCCGGCTGCGCCGGTCAGGTGGGGGACGGCCGGGCGGGACCATCACGATCGTGCCCGTGGTGGCGTCGTAGCCCTTGTCCCCGACGGTGAAGCGCACCGTGCCGCAGACGATGGAGAAGCCCTCGTCGTGCCGTGCATGGCGGTGCTGCGGTGGGGGGTGCGCGGGGCGAGGACGGGCTCGGTGATGGCGAGGCGGTGCCCTCTATGGCTGCCGTCTTCGAGGGCGCGCCTGCGCGTGGGGCCCAAGAGGATCATCTCGCCGTCGTCGGGACCGATCACCGATATGGCTGGATCACCCTGGGGCGCACTGGTCTTCGCTTCTTCGGCCATGCTCCAAGTCCACCGCCCGAGCGCTGCGGGTGTCCAAGACCCCTTCCGTAACGCCGATACCGCTTGGGTATCGTTGCAGCGTGGAGCTACGTACCTTGCGCTACTTCGTGGCCGTCGCCGAGGAACTCCACTTCGGGAGGGCCGCCACGCGACTGCACATGAGTCAGCCGCCGCTGAGCCGGGCGATCCAACAGCTGGAGACCGAGATCGGTGCCCTGCTGTTCGCCCGCTCGTCCGCCGGTGTCACGCTCACCCCGGTGGGCGTAGTGCTGCTCGATGAGGCGCGGGCCCTGCTCGACCAGGCCGACCGCGTCCGCGCACGCGTGAGCGCGGCGGCCGGCGCCGCGACCATCACCGTCGGCATCCTGGGCGACAGTACTGACCCGGGAGTGACCAGGCTGGCCGCCGCTTATCGTCGAAGCCACCCCGGTGTCGACATCCGCATCCGCGACACCGACCTGACCGATCCGACGTGCGGGCTGCGCGCCGGACTGGTCGACGTCGCCCTGACGCGGGCGCCGTTCGACGAGACCGCCCTGACGGTACGTGAGCTGCGTTCCGATCCGGTGGGCGTGGTCCTGCGCGCCGATGATCCGCTGGCCTGCCGCGACCGGCTGTGCCTGGCCGACCTGGGTGAGCGCCACTGGTTCCAGTTCCCGCAGGGAACCGACCCGGTCTGGCAGTCGTACTGGAACGGCGGCGAGCCGCGCGAGGGCCCCATTGTGCGCGTCGTCCAGGAATGTCTGCAGGCCGTGCTGTGGAACGGCACGGTCGGCCTGGCCCCGCTCGGGCACGATCTGTCCGCAGAGCTGGCCGTGGTGCCGCTGATCGACATGGCGCCCAGCCGTGTGGTGGGGGCGTGGAATGCGGGTGACACCAACCCGTTGATCCGATCGTTCATCGAGCTCGCGACAGCCGCGTACCGCCACTGAGTACCTGGTGAAGGGTGCTGCCGCAGCTTGTGAACAAGGCGAATGCGGCGGCCCTTGGGACCGCCTCCCGAAGTAGTACTTCTGCTGCCCGTTCTCGTGTTCAGAGCCGGCGGCCTGCGCCCCCGATGTCCGTCCTCGTGTCCCGGAGAACAAGTGAAGCTGCCGATCACCATCCACCAAGCACGTCTGGGATCCACGGAGTTCAAAGTGATCCGGCCGGCCCGCCCTCTGGCCCGCGCCGTGCTCGTCGACCACGACCGGCACCTGAACGCCTACCTCGATCAGGACGCGGCTCAGCGCATCGGTGGGCTGTGGGAGCTCGCTGCCTCCTCACGGAACGCTCTGGTCCACCTGCCCATGCGAGGCAACCCGGCCCCTGCCCGCGACCTGCCCGAAGACGGCACTCGTCAGCTTGACCTCGTGTTGCTGCACCACTCGCTGCAGTTCTCGCCGTCGCGCTGGAAGGACGTACGCGGGCGCCTGGGCCCGGGGCGTCCGCAGACCGTGACGCTGCCCGGCGCAGGCCGCACCGACGCAGGCGTCGTGGACCCCGAGGCCCGCCACTACCGCGAGAACCGAGACCTGTTCCACCAGCATCTGCACGCCGAGACCCTGTTCATGACGGGCAGCGCGAAGGTCTTCAGGGAAACCGCCCGGCATTTCTTCGATGTCGCCCGAAACGGTCCTGGCTATGTCCCCGTGCATCCGAGTTACCCGTACTTCTGCACGGAGCTCCACTCCAACGACGGCATTCTCGGCGACGCCCGCGAGGTCCACATCGAGTACTGCGAGCAGTGGACCTCCTGACTCAACAGGCAGGACCTCACTGGCCACGCACGACATGGGGGCCGACATTCCCGGCTCGCAGCGGGCCGCGTGCCATACCACCGCCGTCTACCAGGCCCTCGGTTTGTAACCGACGTTGCGACTGTGCGCGACCAGCAGCGAGGCGATCGTGACGTGCAGATCCCTGAGCCGGGCCTCGCCGCCGGTGAGGGAGGTGACGCCTCCCGTCGGCGCAGCATCCGGTGGAGGTATTCCAGTACGCAGAACACGTACGCCTTCCCGTCCACCGTGTCCGGTTCCCAGTGCGGCGCACTCAGCGCGAGGCGCCGCCACGAGCCCACCGGCAGGGACGTGTCGATCTCGTCGGGCACCACCGCCTCGATGCGCCCCCACATTCGCCTCGATGTCTCCACCTGCGGCGGGGCGATCTCGTCCGTGTCGGAAGGACGGCCCGGGGTGTCTGGGGCCCGGGCCGTCCGTCGGGCTATCGCGCTGCGAGCGGTGTGACGGCGATCCGGTCGATGACCGGTGTGTATGGGGATCGTTGGTCGAACTGGTTGTAGGTGTCGCCGTTGAAGTCGGGCAGCTCCTGGGACGTGAAGGTGAGCCGGTTCTTGCCCTTCTTCAGCGTGACCGGGACGGTCAGCTCCCAGAAGTTGTTGAAGTGGAACGTCGTCGGGAACAGCACCCTGCGCGCCGGCCCGCCGTTGACCGAGAGGTCGGCGTGGCGGGCGATGGGGTCGGGGTTGTAGTGGGTGGCGGGTGCCTGTTCGCCGTTGGAGTAGCGGATGGTCAGTGCGTGCCGGCCGGACCGCCCGGCGACGACGTCGAGGGCGAGTGCGTTGGCCGGGCCGTCGCCGATGTCGGTGACCGACTTTCCGCCGGTGGCGAAGGTGTAGGCGTCGGTCACCTTGGCGGCACCTGTCAGGGTGCCGTCCTCGGCCTGGTAGGTCTTGGTTGTCAGGCTGCCGCTGGAGGGGGCGACTCTCAACCGGTCCAGGACGAGGCCGGGTGAGGCGCCGGTGACGGTGATCTTGTTGATGCCGCCGGAGAGGAAGACACGGACCCGGTCCGTGCCCTTCCTGGCGCCACCGATCCTGGGCACGTCGAGCTGCTCGCCGTTGAGGGACAGGTTCGCCCGGCCGCCGCCGAAGTGGTCGACGGACACGGTCGCCTCACCGTCGGCGGACGCGTGCACCCAGAAGGTGGCGGAGTCCTTCTTACCGAGGGGGACGGTGCCGGGACCGGAGGCACCGGAGCGGGTGTAGCGGGGCTGGGTTCCGGCGAGGGTGGCGTACTCGGCCTCGTAGATCGCGGGCGCGGTCACGTGCTTGTCGCGCAACGACAGGTCGATCTTGTCGATGATGGCGTCGCCCCGGGTGAGACCGAGGTCCGCGTCCTTGGCGGCGAGCGTGATGCGGTGTGTGCCGGCGGTGAGCTTCACCGTGGTGTCGGTGTGGCCCCAGACCACCCATTTGTATCCGAGCGGCAGCCGCAACTCCTGTGGGCGCTTGCCGTCGACGCGCAGGAAGACATTGGTGGGCCCTTGCTCCTTCACCAGGTCATAGAGGTTGTAGGAGTTGGCGAAGACACTCAGGTCGTATGTACCGTCCTGCGGTACGTCCACGTCGAAGGCGAGCACTCCGTCGGAGCCGGTGCGCAGTCCGCCGACGTTGTAGGTGCCCGAGGTCGCGAACTTGCCGACATCGGAGGGCGAGCCCTCAGGGCCGTTCTTGGAGTAACCGCCGCCGGAGTAGGTCGCGTTCTCGGCCTCGTACGTCTGGCGCCAGCCGACCGAGGGCTTGGCCGGTGAGCCGCCGTTGCCGCCGGGGGAGAGGATGACCTGGTAGGCCGACATCTCGTTCATGCCCGTCATCGGCAGGGTGATGGTGCCGTCCGCGCCGACGGCGAGTTCCCGGTCCGCCAGCCGCAGAGGCTGGGCCGAGTCGCCGACCTGTCCGGTCCAGGGGATCTCCTGGACGCTGGCGTGCACGGTCGTGCCGAACAGGTGGCGATCGATGTTCTTGAAGACGACGTCCGCGTCCCCGTTCTTGCCGCCGAACAGTGCTCGGGACTGCTTCTTGCTCTGGTCGAGGGTGGCGACGCCCTGGAGGGTGTACTGCTGGTTGGGGTGCGGAGCGCTCACCTCGACGGTGTGGCCGGACATCTGGCCATAGGCGTTGAACAGCCACCACTGGCCGTTGCCCTTGTTGGCCTCGACCGCAGAGTCGTTGAGGTTGCCGTCGATGTTCCAGTACGCCAGGTCGGCGTCGATCTTGGACTCCTCGATGGCGGAGACCCACTGGACGACCTGACCGGGCACGGAGAGGTGGTAGTTGTGGCCGTACTCGTTGACGTTGATCGGCAGCGGGCTGATGCCGACGTCCTTCTCCATCTGCCGGTACTTGGCCACGTTCGTGCGGACCGCGGCGGGTGAGGACAGTTCGTGCCAGGTCATCACGTCCGGGACGACGTCATTGGCCTTGGCGTACTCCAGGAAGCCCTTGACCTGGTCGTAGAGGACGCTGGTGTTGGGGCCGGCGATACGGGCGTGCGGGTCGAGGCCCTTGATGAGGTGGTAGACCTCTTTCCAGGCCGCGAAGTAGTGCTGCGGATCGTTCAGCCACGAGACCCTGTTGTAGCTCCACTCCCCGGTGCCGAACATGTTCCCTTCGGGCTCGTTGAAGGGCACGTAGACCACGTTGTCCTGGTACGCGTCGTCCATGGTCAGGACCTGCTGGACCTGCTTCTTTATCTTCTTCTCGAAGTCGGCGAGCCGCGCTGGGCCGTCCGCTCCCGGCCACTGGTAGGGGAAGCCGCGGTAGATGTCGGTCATGTAGATGTAGACGTCTTTGCCGCCGGAGTCCACGAACGAGGGCAGGATCTCCAGGGCGTCCGCCCCCGGGTGCTGAGGGCCGTCCTGCGCCTTCGTGGAGACCGTGCGGACGTGCATGCCTTCGAGGATGTTGTGGCTGGGCGCCCCGTCGCCGTACACGCCGTACAGCGAGCCGGAGGCACCGCCGTGGAAGGCACCGGTGTCGGTGGCGAGGTCGATGGTGAGCTGTTCTGGTTCCGCCGCGCGGGCCGTGCCGGCGACGGGCAGGGCGAGCAGGGCAGCGAGCAGGGCCGTCGTGATGGTGCCGGCTGCCGTCCTTCTTCTTCGTCTCACTGGGGTCTCCATGGTGTCCGTGCGGGGTGGCGGAGAGGCAGGGAAATACGTCGAACCGGTTCGATTCGTGCAGGGCTCTGGGTGCCTATGGGCGGTGAAGGGCTCGCGGGGGACGCGTCAGAGTGGCTCGGTGCTCTGTCGAACCGGTTCGGGGAAGCTAGCACCGAGCAAAAGAGGGCGGCAATACCGTGGACCGGTCTTCCGGCTCGGGGGAAAAGTTCGGTTCCAGGCGTTGACACCCGATCGCGAACGCTCCTAACTTCACTTCACGCGAACCGGTTCGACAGCCGGCCCGCCAACGAACCGGTTCGACGAAGGAGCCCCGTGAACATCGGCGAGATCGCACGGCGGGCCGGTGTCTCGCGGAGCACCGTGTCCGTCGCGCTGAGCGGCAAGCGCCCGGTGTCGGACGAGACCCGCCGGAAGATCCAGCAGGTCATCGATGAACTGGGCTACCGGCCCAACGCCAGTGCACGCGCCCTGGCCAACGGCCGGACCAGCACCATCGGCCTGGTCTTCCCGCCCGCCGGCAACCACTACACCGGCATGCAGCTCGACTTCATCGGCAGCGTCACGGAGGCCGCCGCGGCCTACGACTACGACGTCCTGCTCTCACCGAGCGGCGTGGACAGCGACCGTTCCTTCCAGCGACTGCTGGGTGAGCGCCGGGTCGACGGAGCGATCCTCATGGAGATCAGGCTGCAGGACGACCGGGCCGATCACCTTGCCGCACTGGACTTCCCCTCGGTGGCCATCGGCCGCACCGCCCGCCCGGAAGGGACCTGGTGGGTCGGCCTGGACCACACCGCGCTGGCAGCGGCCTGCGTCCACCACCTCGCCGACCTGGGCCACCGCCGGCTGGCCTTCGTCAACCGGCCCGAGCCGCTGATGCGAGCCGGGTACGAATCCGCCCACCGAGGGCTGGACGGATTCACCAAGGCCGCGGCGGAGCGCGGACTCACCGCCAGGACGTACTGCTGCGGCGACGACGCCCCCTCAGGCCAGGCATGTCTTGAGCGGATACTCCACGACGACCCGGGCACCACGGCCCTGGTCACACTGAACGAGGCCGCGCTCGGCGGCCTCTACCGCGGGCTGGCCCAAGCCGGCCGCCATGTGCCGCGCGACTTCTCGGTCACCGGAGTCGTCGCCGGCCGGTGGGCGGAGACAGTCACCCCGCAGCTCACGGCGGCGGACGTACCCGCGGCGGAGATGGGCCGGCTCGCCGTCGACCTGCTCATCGAGCGCCTCGACCACCCCGAGGCCACCCCACGCCATCACCTGCTCGCGCCCCCGATCTCGCTGCGGTCCAGCACCGGACCGGCCGGCCCCCACTCCTAGTCACACCTCTCCCTCTCCACCGGCCCCGCAGGCGGGACCGCCCCTCATACGGCACCCCCTTGCCCGAAAACACAGAGGAACCGCCATGAACAGACCCACCACGCGGCGTCTCACCGCCGCGGCCCTGACCCTCGCCGCCGTCGCCACCGGCACCACCGCATGCTCCTCCGGCTCGGGTGGCACCTCTGCCGAGACGCCGGGCAGCGGTACCTACACCGTCTGGGACCCGTATCCGCAGTTCGCCAAAGGGTCGGCCTGGGCGAAGCTGCTGGACGGGTGCGGCAGCAAGGCGGGTGTGAAGGTCAAGCGGACGGCCTTCGACACCAGCGACCTGACGAACAAGACACTGCTCGCGGCGCAGCAGGACAACTCGCCGGACGTGCTGATCGTCGACAACCCCGTCGTCTCCACCCTGGCCGAGGCGGGCGTCCTCACCACCACCGACGACAACAAACTGGACACCTCCAAGGTGGACCCCAACCTCCTCGCGGCCGGCCAGTCGGACGGAAAGACGTACGGCACACCGATCGGCGCCAACACCCTCGCCCTCTACTACAACAAGGCGGTGCTGAAGGAAGCCGGGGTGGACATCGCCTCCGTCAAGGACTGGCCGACGCTGACGGCAGCGCTGGACAAGACGACGAAGGCCGGCAAGAAGGGCATCACGTTCTCGGCGATCGGCACCGAGGAGGGCAGCTTCCAGTTCCTGCCCTGGTTCTGGGGCTCGGAAGCGAAACTGACCGCGCTCGACTCCTCGCAGGCTGTTGCGGCGCTGTCGCTGTGGAAGGGCTGGCTGGACAAGGGCTACGCCCCCAACTCGGTCATCAACAACACCCAGACCACCAGCTGGCAGGAGTTCGCGAGCGGTGACTACGCCTTCGCCGAGAACGGCACCTGGCAACTGGCCAACGCGCAGAAGGCCGGCTTCGACTACGGAGTCCTGCCCATCCCGGCCTCCGCAGGGGACACGGCGTCGGCGCCGACCGGCGGAGAGTTCGTCACCGTCCCCGTCCAGGGCGACACCGGCCGCTACACCACCTCCCAGAAACTGATCTCCTGCCTGACCAGCGGAAGAAACCTCCTCGCCACCGACACGACGCTCTCCTATGTCGCCCCCACGGGCGAGATCCAGGACGAACAGGTCGCGGCCAACGCCGAGTTGACGCCCTGGGTCCAGGCAGTCAAGGCGGCCAAGGGGCGGACCAGTGACGACCTGGGCACCAAGTACCCGAAGATCTCCGAGCAGTTGTGGAAAGCGGTCCAGTCCGCGCTGAGCGGGGCCCAGTCACCGAAGGACGCGCTCACGGCCGCCCAGTCTGCCGTCAAGTAGCCGGCACGGAAGGCCCGTTGATGAACCGCACCACACACGTGCCCGACCGGCCGCCGGCGCGCGAAGGGAAGGAGGCGGCCTCCACCGCCCCGGCCCCGGACCGCGCCGCGGCACGGCACCACCCCGCCTCACCGCAGTGGGCCGCCTGGGCCTTCCTCACCCCGGTCACCCTCTACCTCGCCCTGTTCTACGCCTATCCGCTCTACCGCAACCTCGATCTGAGCCTGCGCAACTACACCGTCCGCTCCTTCGTCCAGGGCGACGCCCCCTTCACCGGACTCGCCAACTACCGCACCGTCTTCGACGATCCGACCTTCGCACCCGCGCTCCTGCACACCGCGGTGTTCACCGCCGTCTGCCTGGCCTTCCAGTACGCCATCGGACTGGCCCTCGCGGTCTTCTTCAACCAGCACTTCCGGCTCTCCGCCACCTTGCGGGCCCTGTTCCTCATACCGTGGCTGCTGCCGCTCATCGTGTCGGCCTCCACCTGGTCGTGGATGCTCAACAGCGACTCCGGCATCGTGAACACCGCCCTGCGCATCGTCGGCATCGGCCCGGTCAACTGGCTGACCTCACCGGACTGGTCACTGCCGTCCGTGATCATCGCGAACATCTGGATCGGCGTCCCCTTCAACCTGGTCGTGCTCTACAGCGGCCTCCAGTCCATCCCCACCAGCCTCCACGAGGCCGCCGCCCTCGACGGGGCGAACGCCTGGCAGCGCTTTTGGCGGATCACCTTCCCGCTGCTGCGCCCGGTGTCCGCGATCACCCTTCTCCTCGGGCTCGTCTACACGCTCAAGGTGTTCGACATCATCTGGATCATGACCAAGGGCGGTCCGGCGGACTCCTCCACCACCTTCGCCACCTGGTCCTACCAACTCGGCTTCGGCAACCTGCTGCCCGCCTTCGGCCCCGGAGCGGCCGTCGGCAACCTGCTCGTCATCGCGGCCCTGGTCTTCGGCCTGGTCTACCTGCGGGTCGAGCGAAAGCAGAGGACGTCATGAACCGCCTCACGCGTACGGGGTGGAGGACCGGCCTGGGCCTCCTGCTGACCGCGGTCATGCTCTTCCCGGTCTACTGGATGCTCAACGTCTCCTTCACCCGCGACCAGGACATGCGCAAGTCACCCCCCGACCTGTTCCCGGTACACGGCACCCTGGACGGCTACCGCGCCGTGTTCGACCAGCAACTGCCCTACCTCACCACCAGCCTCGTCATCGGCCTGGGCACGGTCGCGCTGACCGTGGCACTGGCCGCGCCCGCCGGCTACGCGCTGGCCAAACTGCGCCCACGCGGCGGCGGCGTGTTCGGGTTCGTGCTGCTGGTCGCCCAGATGATCCCCGGCATCATCATGGCGATGGGCTTCTACGCCATCTACCTCAGCCTCGGCCTGCTCCAGTCCGTCCCCGGTCTGATCGTCGCCGACTCGACACTGGCCGTGCCCTTCGCCGTACTGATCTTCACCGCCTTCATGTCCGGAATCCCCGGCGAACTGCTCCAGGCCGCGAAGACCGACGGCGCCGGGACCCTGCGGACCTTCTGGTCGATCGTGCTGCCGATGAGCCGCAACGCGATCGTCACGGTGTCACTGTTCGCGTTCCTGTGGTCCTGGTCCGACTTCGTCTTCGCCAGCACCCTCGCCGCCGGCGGCACGCACCAGCCGATCACCCTCGGCATCTACCAGTACATCGGCAACAACAACCAGGAGTGGAACGCCATCATGGCCACCGCCGTCGTGGCCTCGCTGCCCGCCGCGGTCATCCTGGTCCTGGCCCAGAGGTACGTCGCCGCCGGTGTGACGGCCGGCGCCGTCAAGGACTGATCCGCCGCCGCCTCCTGACGGACCGTGGACGACCCCCGCTGAAGAAACGAGTAACGCCGCATGACCGCCCCCCGACCCGGCCCCACCTTCTCCCTCCACGACATTCCGTTCAGCACCCGCGGATCCTGGTTCGGAATCTCCCCGGTGCTGGCGGAGAAGACGTACTCCGATGACCTCCACCTGGTCTCGCACCAGAACGGCATGCACGCCACCCTGCGCCTGGTACCCCTCGATCCCGCAACGGGGGAGCGCGCGGCGACCCGGTTCACGGCGACACCGAGCCTCCTCAGCTGGACCCATGAAGGCGGTCGGATCGACCTGGCCTACGAGTCACCGCACACCGTACGCATCCACGGCCAAGGATCAGGCGGCCTGCGCATCCTGGCCGCGGCGCGGACTCTGACGCCGTTCACGGGCACGTACTTCTTTCGCGACCCGGTCGATGGGTCACACGTGTTCACCTCGTACGAGACCGGACGCCGCTACCGGATCACCGTGCTGTCGGGCACCGCGGGTGAGAGCTCCGGCAGCCAGACACTGGGCCGTGCCGACCGCGGTCTCACGATCAGCGCCGGGCCCGGCGGGATCTGGGAGGCCGCCGTCGAGGAACTCGACAGCGCACGCCGCCCCTACACCACCCAGGCGACGTTCGAGGACGTCGTGACCGCCGCGGAGCGTGACTTCGCCGACTTCGTCGATGCGGTGGCCCCTTGGCGCTCCTCCCGCACCCCGGCCGCCGAACTCGCCGCATACGTCCTGTGGTCGGCCACCGTCGCCCCGGCGGGACTGGTCGCCCGGCCCGCGGTGCTGATGTCCAAGCACTGGATGGACAAGGTGTGGAGCTGGGACCACTGCTTCAACGCCCTCGCGCTGGCCCCCGGAGCGCCCGCCCTGGCATGGGACCAGTTCTCGCTGCCGTTCGACCACCAGGACGAGAGCGGTGCACTGCCCGACTCGGTCACCCATTCCGAGGTGCTCTACAACTTCGTCAAGCCCCCCATCCACGGCTGGGCACTCGGCCACCTGCGCAGACGGCTGTCCGAACCCCTCGACCACAACCAACTCACCGAGATCTACCAGAGATTGGAGCGCTGGACGGTCTTCTGGCTCACCGCCCGCCGCGCGTCGGGCACGGTACTGCCCCACTACCAGCACGGCAACGACAGCGGCTGGGACAACGCCACCACCTTCGACCCCGAGCGGGTGGTCGTCACCGCCGACCTGGCCGCGTTCCTCGTCCTGCAACTGCGCGAACTCGCCGCCCTGGCCGAGGAACTCGGACGCACCCAGGACGCCCACGACTGGACGCGCACCGCCAAGGCGATCCAGACGGCGACGCTCGACGACCTGTGGACGGGGGAGCGGTTCGTGGCCCGCGGAGTCGACAGCGGCGACACCTGGAGCAGTTCCAGCCTGCTCGACCTGATGCCGATCGCCCTGGGCGAGCACCTGCCCGAGAGCGTCAGCAAGGTGCTCGCCGAGCGGATCGAGACCCACCTGACCCCCTACGGACTGGCCACCGAGCTTCCCACCTCACCGCACTACCTCGCCGACGGCTACTGGCGCGGCCCGATCTGGGCGCCCGCCACCGTACTGATCGAGGACGGCCTGCGCCGCGCCGGCCACCAGCGCCTGGCGGACGAGATCAGCGCCCGCTTCCGCACCCTGTGTGAGACGCACGGCTTCGCGGAGAACTTCGACGCCCTGACCGGCAGCGGCCTGCGCGACCGCGCCTACACCTGGACCGCCGGCAGCTACCTTCTGCTCGCCGAGGCCCACGCACTGCGGCGCGACGAGTGAAGACCTCCCCCCGGCCCTGGGTACTCCTTGCGCACCGGGGCATTGAGCCGGCCCGGCGGCCGGAGGCGAAGGCCATAGTGAGGACCACCACCAGCGGGACGACCACCGTGATGTCTCCACACACGGTTGGGGGGGGGGCCGCCATGCTCTTACGCCTGGCGTCATCGTTGCACCGACCGGAAGCCGGCACGCAACTGCGGCGCGACCGCGGCATTGTCGTGCCCCGGGGCGAACAACCCGGAGGGCCACCGGTGAGAGCAGGAGCGCCGTCGTGTGCCTGCTCGTTCCGCTCGTGCCCGTCGAGAGTGGACAGAAGCCGGACAGCGCCGGGCCTTTGAGCTGTCCGGTGAGCCATCCGTGTGGTCCCGGCCGGTGTCCCGTAGATTCCCGGCGAGGGGTCTGTCCAGGGTTCTCGAAATGGGGGGCACCAATGACCGTGGAGTCGATACCGGTGAAGACAGCGCCGAACGCGCTGGTATGGCAGGGCGACGAACTGGTCTCCGGATGCGGTCGGCGCTGGGGCCGCGACGGGGTGGAGCGGAAAAGGGACCTCGCGTGGAGCTTTCCCTTCGACGCCGGGATCACCTCGGCCTCAGGGCCGTACTCCGCGGTGTACCAGGAGCGCGGCACCGAGGGGGTGTTGCTCGAACGGGAACGGATCGTGCGAGAGCTGATCCGCAGCGACTACCAGGCGGAGAACTACGACTACCCGCTCGTGCTCGGCGCGTTGAGCGACGGGCGCGAGGTCGTCGTGCACTGCCCCGACGAGTACAACATGCTTGAGATCGAGGACGCGGCGAGCGGCGAGCGGCTGACCGCCGGCGGGCGTGAGCCGCGGGACGTCTTCCACTCCAGGCTCAGCTTGAGCCCAGGCGGCCGGTACCTGCTCTCGGTCGGATGGTTCTGGCATCCCGCCGGGACCGCCATGGTCTACGACACGGCACTCGCCCTGACAGACCCCGGCACCTTGGACGGCGAGGGTCTGCTGCCGGCAGAGGCGGTCATGAACGGCGAGGTGACGGCGGGCTGCTGGCTGGACGGCGATCGGCTGGTGCTGGCGACGGGGGACGAAGGGGGGAGTGGCGGAGCGGAGTTCCCGCTTCCGTCTCGCCACCTCGGTGTGTGGTCGGTGTCCCAGGCACGGTGGCTCCACCGCAGCCCGATCGCCGATGCCGAGCCGGGTGTCCTCCTGCTGCCCCGTGGCGAGCACGTGATCTCTCTGCTGGGCCACCCGCGCCTGCTCGACACGGCTACCGGGCGCCTCGTCGCGGAATGGCCCGAGGTCGGCGTATCGGTCAAGTCCACATGCTTCGGCGTCACCCACGTGCCCTCTCCCGTGGCCGCCCTCCACCCCGACGGCACCCGGCTGGCCCTCGCGCAGGCGGAAAGCATCGCCCTCATCACGCTGCCGTGATCCAGCTCGCCGCACGAAGCGTGATCGTGCGCACCGAATCCCGGAGGCGCCCATTCGCTGCGCGATCTCGACGGAGCCTGCTGTCGCGGCCGACTCCGAGTGAGCTTCTTGGCGCATTGGTAGACGAGGCGGAAGCGGGCGGTGCGGTACTGGATGGCTGCCTTGCCCGTGCGGGTCCGCCACGGGGAGCCCGCGGGGCGGCGCAGATGGACATCGTCATGCGTGCGATTCCGCACGCGTGAAGTCGTCTGTCGCGCCCCGTGGGGCGGGCACGCCACCCCATCAGCGGTCGGGCCTCCCGGCCGACCAGCAGGGGCACGGTCTGACATCAGAAGTCAGTGCTTCCGGCGGCGATAGGGCTCGCCTGCTGGCGGCTACGGAACCGAGCATTCCCCGACTCCGCAGGTCCCATCAGGTGGCGAACACTTGGGAGTCGTCGGCGAACGCCTTGAACTCCAGGGCGTTGCCGGCCGGGTCGAGGAGGAACATCGTCCACTGCTCGCCGGGTTCGCCAGCGAAGCGCACGTAGGGCTCGATGACGAAGGCGGTGTCCGCGGCGCGCAGCCGGTCGGCAAGCCGGTGGAAGGCGTCGATGTTCAGGATCAGCCCGAAGTGCGGTACGGGCACGTCGTGGCCGTCGACCGGGTTGTGTATCTGGTCGGTGCGGGCCGGGGCGAGGTGGGTGACGAACTGGTGGCCGTGCAGATTCCAGTCCACCCAGGTGTCGGCGCTACGGCCCTGCTCCAGGCCGAGCGTCTCGCCGTAGAAGCGTCGGGCGGCGGCCAGGTCGTCGACCGGGACGGCGAGGTGGAAGCGAGGGATGAGGGAGACGGGACCGGTCATGGGACGGGGGTTCCTTCCGTGCGGCGTGGAGTGCCTGGCGCTTACCAGTTCGGGCGGGTGGGGGAAATGACCAGGTCGTTGACGGTGACGTCGGCCGACTGGTCGAGGGCTTCCTGGCCGCGGGCGGCGAGGGCCCTGGCACTGACCGCGCCGATACCGGAGGAGGCGCCGGTGATGACGACGACCTTGTCCTGAAGGTGGTTCATGGGGGCCTCCCGATGAGATGGCTCGGCAGTTGAGGCCCTTGTAGGGGCAGCACGGACGGTAGTGATGAGGCTGCGGGGGTGTCAGCGCTTGCGACGCTTGACGGCGTAGGCGTACTGGTCCGGCCAGGTCGGCTCGGCGCCGAGCGCGAGCGCGGCATGCTGAGGCCAGTAGGGGGTGCGCAGGAGTTCACGGCCGAGGAAGACGGCGTCGGCCTGCCCGCTGGTGAGGATGTCCTCGGCTTGCCGCGGCTCGGTGATGATGCCGACGGCAGCGGTGGGGATGCCGGCCTGGTTGCGGGCCTGGTCCGCGAAGGGCACTTGGTAGTCCGGTCCGGCGACGATCTTCGCGTCGTGGACCATGCCGCCGGTGGACACGTCCAGCAGGTCGACGCCGTGGGCCTGCAACTCCTTGGCGAGGCGGACGGTGTCCTCCCCGGTCCAGCCCTCACGCTCGTCTTCCGCGTTCTCGGTCAGCCAGTCGGTGGCCGAGGTGCGGAAGAACACCGGCAGGTCCTCGGGCCACACCGCGCGGACGGCGTCGACGACCTCCAGGGCGAAGCGGAGGCGGTTCTCGAAGCTGCCGCCGTAGGCGTCGGTGCGGTGGTTGGACGCAGGGGAGAGGAAGGAGTTGATCAGGTAGCCATGGGCGCCGTGTACCTCGACGACCTGGAACCCGGCGGCCAGCGCGCGCCGCGCGGAGTCCGCGAAGTCGCCTACGAGCTGCTGGATCTCCTCCACGGTCAGCTCGTGCGGAACTGCCAGTCCGTCGTACGGGATTGCGCTGGGAGCGACGGGCTGCCAGCCGCCCTCGGTCTCGGGAAGGTACCGGTCGGACAGCCAGGGCTTGTCCACCGACGCCTTGCGACCCGCGTGCGCGAGCTGGATGGCCGGGATGGCGCCGTGCCCCTTGATGGCTGCGGTGATGCGGGTGAACGCCTCCTGCTGGCGGTCGTTCCACAGGCCCAGGTCCCAGGGGCTGATGCGCCCGTCGGGCCGGACGCCGGTGGCCTCGGCCATGACCAGACGGGCGCCGCCGGCGGCGCGGGAGGCCAGGTGGGTGAGGTGGAAGTCGGTCGGTGCACCGATGTCCGGGCCCTCGGGAGCGGCGGAGTACATGCACATCGGGGACATCCACACCCGGTTGGGTATCTCAAGGGAACGCAGGGTGAGGGGGGTGAAAAGGGAAGTCATGCGGAGGGTGCCTCTTTTGTGGTCGGTGATCGATGACACCGGACGGGGCGGCTGCCTCCGGTATCAGGCGACGATGCTGTGGAGGCCTGCGAGGGCGGGGGCGTAGGCCGCTTCGAGGAGCGTGGTGGCGTCCTGGGCGGCGGTGCCCTCGACGGGCTGGACGTGCAGCGTCGAGCGGTAGCCGCGGACCGGCAGCGGTGCCTCGACGATCTCGTAGCTCAGTTTCCGGTCGGCGTCGTCCAGCGCCACGAGCCGTTCCCTGTAGATGCTGCCGTCCACCCCGGTGAGGAGGCGGACCGCACCGGGGTGAGCCCGCCCCCGCCCTTGACGATCTCGCTCGCCCGGATGGCCGGGTGCCAGTCGGGCAGGCCGTTGAATCGCCGGACGGCTGCCCATGTCTCGTCCGCGGAGCTGGTGAAGACCGAACTCCAGTACGCCTGTGCCATCAGGCGGGCAGCCGGGTGTCGATGACGAAGTTGGTCTCGATGAGCTGACCGGGGAAGAACAGCGACGCGACGCCGATGGTGCTGCTGGTGGGGCGGTGGTCGCCGAAGTAGGCCAGATTGGCGGCCGCCATCGCGTTGTTGTACTTCGGCAGGTCGACGATGTACTGGGTCTCGGAGACGACCTGGTTGCGGGTGGCGCCGAAGTGGGCGAGGACCTTCTCGAAGTTGGCGAAGACCTGCTCGCTCTGGGCGCCGAAGTCACCCGGGTACAGGAAGTTGCCCTCGTCGTCGTGGGAGAGCTGGCCCGAGACGTAGATCGTGTGGTCGACCTTGATGGCCTGGGCGAAGCCGAACTCGCGCTCGCCCGAGACGCCGTGACTGTAGGAATCGATCGCAGTCAAGGTGGTGATCCTTCTCTGGTGGGGATGCGGGGGCGGGCAGGAGCTCCGGGCTCAGGTGGTGAGGCGGGCGACCGCGTCTGCGACGGGGGTGTCGCCGGAGGTCAGCTCGACGATGACGCGGCTCAGACGCGGCTCGTGCAGGGCGGCGTCGATGAACGCGGCGACATCGTCGCGGTGTACGTCGCCGTACTCGACGGCGGGCCCGGCGGTGACCTGCCCGGTACCCGGTCCGTCCAGCAGCGTGCCGGGGCGGACGATCAGCCAGTTCAGGCCGGTGCGGGTGAGATGGACGTCGGCACTCTTCTTGACCTTGACGTAGTGCTCAAAGCCCTCACTGTGCTCGCCGCCGCGCAGGGCGTCGGGGAACACGGAGACGAGGACGAAGCGCGCGACTCCGGCGGCCTCGGCCGCAGCGGCTGCCTTCTCCAGGCCTTTGCCGTCGATGAGTGTGGTCTTGTCCATGCCGGTTCCGTGGGCGCCGGCCGAGAACACCACTGCGTCGTGCCCGGCGAGCTTGCCCGCGAGCTCGTCGACAGAGTCGGTGATCAGGTCGCCGGTCACCGGAGTCGCACCGATCGCGCGGATCGTGTCGGCCTGGGCCGGGCTGCGGTGCATGCCGCTCACCTCGTCACCGCGCTCGGACAGCAGGCCGGCGAGCCTCCTGCCGACACCTCCGGCGGCACCGATCTGGAACACCTTCATGGACATCGCCTCTCTCCTGGCCGGACGACCGACCACTCCACTTGTCTCAATGTTGACATTACGACAACGATGGAATGTTAACATCGAGACATGGAGACGAGTCAACCCGCAGGAGACCGCACGGTGGCCCCCGCCCGCCGCCGCGGACTGGCCGACGAGGTCGCCGACCGGATCCGGGAGGCGATCTTCAGCGGTGCATACGCCCCCGGGGCACCCCTGCGAGAGGTCGAACTCTCCGGCGCACTGCAGGTCAGCAGAGGGCCGGTGCGGGAGGCTCTGCGGGTACTGGAGCGCGAGGGGCTCGTGCACTGCGCCTGGCACCGCGGCACCGTGGTCACCACGCTGTCCGCCGAGGATGTCGCCGAGCTCGACAGCCTGCGCGGCGCGCTGGAAGACCTGGCCGTCCAGCAGGTCATCGCGCACGCCTCCGAGGAGGACCTCGCCGCCATCGAGAAGGCGGCCGGCCTGATGGACCGCACGACAGACCCGCACGCCATGGTCCGCCTGGACATCGCCTTCCACGACGCCGTGTTCGCCGCCACCGGCCACCAGCGCCTCGCCGCGGCCTGGGAGACCATCCGCTGCCAGGTCCACCTGTTCCTGCTGACCCGCATCGGCCTCAGCACCCAGGGCTACCTCGGCTGCATCCCCCAGGAACACCACGCACTGGCCGCCGCCCTGCGCGCCCGCGACCCCCAGGCCGCACTCCCCCTCTTCGCCGCCCACCGCCGCCACGCGGTGGACGTCCTCACCAACACGTCCAACCCCGCCTGACGACCGGCCCGCCACCATCCGGTACACCGGCCCGACATGGGTGAAGCCTGCTCTTCATCGCCCTTGGCCGGCGGTCATGGGCAGGGTGGAGTCGGGCATCGGAACTCTCGGAACGGGTGGGCTACCCGTCGAGGAATCGGTGGCGGTCGGCCGGCGAGGTGAAGAGCTGGCCATCACGGACCTGGCGCCATTCGCCCGCTCCATCGACTTCGTGGCCGACGAGGAACAGACCTTGGACGCGGTATCCGTCGTCGGAAGTCGGAATTCGCGCGATCTCCTTGATCCGATCGTTGAACTGCCCCTGTTCAGGCGGAGGGAGCGCCGGTGAGGACCTCGACCTGGCCGGTGTCGAGCGAGTAGTAGGCGCTGACCACGGCCAGGTCGCCCTTCTTCACCATCGGCGCGAGGTCCCTGTTGGACCTCAGGTCGGCAGCGGTCTGCTTGACGTGGACGCGGATCATCGTGTCGACCGGGTCGGCCGCCTTCGCCTTGACGGTCGCTTCGTACGCCGGCTTCAGTGCGTCGGAGATCGCCTGCAGGTTGCCGGGCAGCTTCTTGCCGTCGCGCATGGCTTCGTACGCCGCCTTGATGGCGCCGCAGCGCTGATGTCCCAGGACGACGATCAGCGGGGTCCCCGAGGTCATGGGCCCGTACTCGACGGAGCCGATGACCACCGGTCCGACCACTTGGCCCCCGGTGCGCAGGACGAACAGGTCGCCGAGCCCGGTGTCGAAGAGGAGCTCCGGCGGGACCCGGGAGTCGATGCAGGACAGGATGACCCCGTAAGGATCCTGCTCCTCGGCGACGAACTCGCGGCGCGCGGGGTCCCGGTCGGGGTGCTGCAAGGTGCCCTTAACCCAGCGCTTGTTGCCGTCCAGCAGTCGCGCGAAGGCCGAGTGAGGCGAGTCGGGCCGGGCGGTCGCGGTGGGCGAGGCGCTCCCAGCCGCCGCCGCGGCTGCGGTCGTCTGCTTGCCCGGACTCTCCGACTTCGACGAACAACCGGCGATCAGTGCCACCGTTGCCGCCGCCCCTCCGGTGAGTATGGCTCGGCGATGCTGTTGCCCAGTGCTGCTCAAAGTCATTGCTCTTCCTGTCAGGTGCGGATCTCGGCCCGGCATTTCCTGGGGTGGTGAAACGCGCTCGCCCAGTGGCCGTGGCCTGGCTTGTTCCACCAGGTGAAGCGGGTGATCCCACTGTGGGTGATGGCCGTCAAGCACACGTACAACGCTGATCAAGCGGAGATGAAGTAACAGTGCAAGAACGCGCGGTGGCCTCATGTGGCGCTGAGTCACCGCGTGGTCTCGCGATGCACGAGCCCGCTCCGCGGCCTGCCCTGATCGCGTGGCCACGCGCGCCGGCCGTGTCGGAATGCGGCAGTCGGCAGCGCGCGCCGGCTGGAAGACGCTGCGCGACCGAGGAGACGAGCCGGTGGTTCTTCGTCAGCCGTCCAGCGAACCGCCCGGCTGCGCGGTGCCCCTGTCTCAGCAGTTCGGGACAGTGCTGCACGCCGAGGTGGGCCCTTCGGTCCGGGACCGGGAGGCCGGCGGTGAGGCTCCACCCCGGTGCGGGTGCGGGTGCGGGCCGTGGGCGAGAGCGCGGCGGGTGCGGGACTGCCGTCAACACCTGGGATGGGTGCGTCGGCGGTCGCTGTTCACGGGGGCGGGGTCAGATGCCGGTGTTCGGCTTGAAGGAGGGGATGGGGTTTCCGAGGCTGGAGTTCGCGTTCTTCCACGTCCGGTCCGGGGAGGTCTGGAAGTGTGTGTCCTTGTCCTGGAGGGGGAGGTTGGCGCCGTCCATCAGGCCCGCGGGGATCCAGTTGCTGTCCCACAGCGCGCCGTAGTCCGTGCGGTTGCTCGACTTGAGCTTCTCCGGACCGACGAGGGCAGGCTGGTTCCAGACGCCCTTGACGGCCTCCGCCTGTTCGCCGGTCCTGGCGAAGCGGAAGGCGTGCGTCGCCTGAGCGTCCAGGTGATAGACGATCTTGGCGCGGTTGCCCGAGCGCTCGATCTGGTTGAACGCCTTGCTGCTGTATCCGCGGTGTGCGGAGGCGGATACGTACGGCGGCGCTTCCTGTCCGCGTTTCTGCCAGACCACGACGTTCTCCCAAGGAAGGGCTGGTGGCCGGGGGCAATCGCGTGGCCCGAGTGTTCGGCAGCCGTCCGCAGGCACATGGCCTCGCCCAGGGCGACAAGATCAGCACACTTGCGTTCGGTCCCGACGGCAACGGCCTGGCGGCAGGTGACCAGACGGGCCGGGTGGCCCTGTGGGACGGCGACGTACGCCACCGGGCGAGTGCGACGGCCGTGGGCGGGCATCGGCCTGCGGTGGGAGTCAGCCGGCCTGGAGCAGGGCGTGCAGTTCGGCGGTGTCGATGATGTGGGCCCGTGCGGGGAAGACCTTGTGGAGCAGAACGTCGTGGACTTCGGTGTCCGGGTCGGCGACGCCGTCGGACAGGACGTAGAGCTGGTAGTCGCGGTCGGCCGCGTCGATGACGGTGGACAGGACGACGCCGCTGGTACTGATGCCGCAGACGACCACCGTGGTGATGCCGCGCTGACGCAGCTGCCGGTCGAGGTCGGTGGTGGACATGCCTCCGTAGCGGACCTTGCGCACGGTGATGTCGCCGTCCCGGGGAGCCAGACGCTCGTGGAGGGCGGTGCCAGGGTCCTCGTGGTGCAGGACGCGGTGTCGGGCCAGCGGGGCGAAGGACTTGTTGACGGACGGGATCGCGTCCCAGTCGGCCTCGGTGAAGCCGACGCGTACGTAGGCGATGGTGCCGCCGTGGGCGCGAACGTCGGCGATGGCTCCTTCCACGCGGCTGAGCAGAGCGTCGCGGTCCCCGCCTTCGGGCAGCGAGGCCAGGATCGCGGGCTGGTAGTCCATGACGAGAAGTGCGGTGTGCGTGGGGTCGAGTGCGGGGGCAGTGCTCACAGGAGTGTTCTCCTTGCTGGTGGTATGGGCCTGGCCGACGCGGACACGCACCGCCAGACCGGCTGGAGCGCGCGGCGTGCGGGCTTCGGTGGCGAGGTGCGGTGTCTCATGAGCGGGTGCGGGACAGGTCCGGCTCGTGCTGCGACGTCTGGTCGTGTCGGGGGAGCAGGAGCGGGGTGGTCAGGATGAGCAGTCCCGCGACCGTGAGTGCGGTGCGTGGGCTGGTGACGTCGGCCAGCAGCCCGGCGAGCGCGGTGAGGAGGGCGATGGCCGCCTGCTGGCCGATGGACCAGGCCGACAGGGTTCGGGTGACGAGATGCATGGGGGTGTGTTCGAGCCGGTAGGTGGCGAGCACCGGGGTGTACAGGCTCATGTTGACAATGATCGCCAGCTCGATGGCGATCACGGTGACGAGGCCGACGATGCCGGGACGCACGAAGGCCAGGCCGATCAGCCAGATCGCGCGCAGGGTGCCGACGGTCCGGAAGACCCATTGCCGGCCGTAGCGGGCCACGACGCGGCCGGCCAGCCGGGAGCCGATGAGTCCGCCGAGGCAGGGGGCGGCGAAGGCGAGGCCGTACTGCCAGGGTGGGAAACCGAGTTGGCGAAGGAGGAGCACGGCCAGCAGTGGCTCGGTGGCCATGACCAGACCGGCGACAAGCAGCTGGTTGAGGTAGAGCGCGCGCAAGCCGGGATGGCCCATGATGTGGCGCCAGCCGTCCAGCAGCGCGCCCGCCCGGGCCGGGCTTTTGCCTTCTGTGCGCGGTGCTTCTTCTCGGCCGCGGATGGCGGTGATGCACAGCGCGGAGAGGAGGTAGCTGAGGGCATCGGCCACCACGGTGATGACCGGCCCGAACAGACCGATCGCGGCCCCGCCAAGCGGTGGTCCGACCGCGATGGAGCTCCAGTTCGTTGACTCGAATCGCGCGTTGGCCACGAGCAGGTCCTCCGACCGGACCAGGGCCTTGAGGTAGGCGCCGCTGGCCGCGTTGAACGCGATCTTCGCGGCGGCGACCACGGCCGAGCTCACGAGCAGCTGGACGAAACTGAGCCGCCCGAGGGCGTAGGCGAGTGGGATCGTCGCGATGACCGCGAAGCGGGTCAGGTCCATCGCGATCATGACCGGGCGCTTGCGCCTAAACTCCAGCCAGGGGGCGAGTGGCAGGGCGATCAGCGCACCGACCGCGGGCCCCACCGCGGACAGCGCGGACACCTGGGCGGGACTGGCGTGCAACGCCAGCACGGCGATCAGCGGCAAGGCACCGAACCCCAGCCCGGACCCATAGGCACTCACCGCATAGGCCGTCCACAGCCAGCCGAACCCACGGCCCAACGGTCTCCTGCCCACCATGCGCAGCGCTCCCACCCGAACAAACCGACGTTGACCTGTGAGAGCTAAGCGAGCAGCACAACGGCAGGTCAAACAACCGCCCTCCCCGTTGCCCACAACCATCTGTTGTTCACTAAGGTGGATCGGCGTGGATCTCGAAGCAGTACGTACGTTCGTCGCCGTGGCGGAAGCGGGCCAGTTCCAGAAAGCCGCCGCCGACCTGTCGATCACCCAGCAGGCTGTCTCCAAGCGCATCGCCGCGCTGGAGCGCAGCCTCGGCGTGCGCCTGTTCACTCGCGCCCCCCGCGGTGCGGAACTCACCATCGACGGACAGGCGTTCCTGCTCCACGCGCGTGAACTGCTGCGCGTCGCCGAGCGCGCGGTCGCGTCCGTCCGCCCCGGCCGCCGTCCGCTGCGCGTCGACGTGATCGCTTCACGCGGCGCACAGGCGGGCCTGATGCGCGGCTTCCACCGCGCCTACCCAGAGATCGACCTCGACGTCGTGATGCTCTTCGAGATCGAGACGGCCCTCGCCGCCATCCGCTCCGGCGCGATCGATGCCTCCTTCCGCGCCGTCGCCGCACCCGGCCGGCCCCTTCCCGAGGACATCATGTCCGTCCGGGTGCTCGACGAGCCGCTCCAACTCCTCACCGGCCCCGCCCACGCGCTGGCCGGCGCCCGGTCGGTGACCGTCGCCCAACTCGCCGGACACCGGATCTGGATGCCCGGCATCGTCCCCGGTACCGAGTGGGCCGCCTACTACGACGACCTCGTCGCCGAGTTCGGCCTCACCATCGAGGCGACCGGCCCCAACTTCGGCTCCGACGCACTCCTGGACACCATCGCCGACACCCCGGCCCTGGCCACTTTCATGGGCGGGCAGACACGTCTGATCTGGCCCGCCGGCCACGGCCTGCGCCGCATCCCGGTGACCGATCCGACACCCGTCTACCCGCACTCGCTCCTGTGGCACCGCGACAACCCCCACCCAGCGCTGGCCACCCTCCGCGCCCACCTCGCCGCCACAACGGCCGGCCACGACGCGACCGGAACCTGGTCACCGGGCTGGGTGATTCCACCCCGATGACCGAGCCGGCGTGAGGCCGTCGGGGCCGGCACACGAGGTGTGCCCTTGCAGGCCGGGCGTCTGAGGTAGCGGCAGGGACCCGGGGCCGTGTGCTCAGCCCCGGGTCCCACCCGACCGACCCGCCGTCTCCGCCGGAGAGCGTCAACCGCTGTGGGCGTACGGACTCCTCTCCCCGCCCGCGCACAGGCGGACGTCCCCGGCCGTGAGGTCACATCATCGGTCAGCGCGCACCTGTAGACAGGTGCTCACCGGGTGCTCGCCGGTCGCGCGTCGCAGGTGACGTCCGTGGCCGGCAGACGGCCGGTGGCGAGGTAGGAGTTGACCGTGGCGTCCACGCACGAGGAGCCGTAGACGCCGTACACCGCGTGCTGGTCGGCGCCGCGCAGCGTGACCAGGCGGGAGGAGGGCCACATCCGGCGCACCGCTGTGGCGCCGTCGTAGGTGGTGCGCGGGTCACCTGTGGCGTTGACGAGCAGCGCAGGGAGGTTGTCCCTGATGGTGGTCGGGCGTTCGCGAGGCGCGTCCCAGAAAGCGCACGGGTTGAGGTTGTACGTGACGGGGCCGAACAACCCGTCGCGCACACGTGCCCGCTGGACATCGCGCCAGTAGACCTCCACATCTCCCGGGGCGGCGACGTCGCCGCACAGGATCGCGCTCTGCACGCTGCCGTAGTGGGAGTCGGTGCCGGTCAGCTCGAAGTCAAGGACCTCGGCGAGCCAGGGGGAGGGGGTGACGTGCTGCCCCTGCGCCGCGCGCAGCAGGTCCTGGACCCCCTGCGCGAAGTCCCCGTAGGCGGTGTCGTTGTCCTGTGAGAGGCCGTTGAACACGATGAGGGGAACGATGTGCTCGTCCACCCGGTGCTCTCCCAGCCGCAGGGGTGTACGGGCGGCGTCCTGGACGCGGTCCACGGTCGCCAGCACCGCCCCGCGGGTGCGGCCCAGGCCGTAGGCCGCGTCACGGGCGGCGGCCCACGAGGCCCAGTCCTTCAGCGCGTGACGGTTGGCCTTCTCGCTGCCCCGCAGCAGCCGGGGACCGTACCGGTCCGGGTCGATGACACCGTCCAGGACGACCCGGTCGGTGCGGCCGGGGAACATCGTGGTGTAGACCTCGCCCAGGTAACTGCCGTACGAGTACCCCAGGTAGGAGATCCGCCGCTCACCGAGCGCGGCGCGGATGACGTCCAGGTCGCGCGCGGTGTTCCGGGTGGTGACGTACGGCAGCACGTCACCGGCGTGCTGACGGCAGCGCTGGGCGAGATCCTGGGAGAAGGCAGCCATGCGGTCGAACCCGGCTCGGTCGACGCCCGCGCTCCGAAACGCGGAGCCGGTCGGCCAGTGGCAGTCCAGCGGGGTGCTCCGGCCGACGAAGCGGGGATCCACCCCCACCACGTCGTAGCGTGCGGCGACGTCCTTCATCGACTCACGGACCCACGGCGGGTCACCGAGTGTCTGCCCGCCGGGGCCGCCGCCGTTGAGCAGCAGCGGGCCGACGCGGTGGGCGGTGTCGGTGGCGCGGACCCGGGAGATCGCGACGGTGATCGTACGGCCGTCGGGGTCGCTGTAGTCCAACGGCACGCTCACGTCGGCGCATTGGGCACCCGCCTGCTCAAGCTCCTTGCCGGTCGCGTCGTTCGGGCCGAGCACGCAGCTCTTCCAGTCGAGGCGCTGGTGGTGGTAGGAAGTAAGGGGGTCGGAGGCCGCCTGGGCCGGGAGGGCCGTGGCGGGCAGCGCGGTGAGAGCGAGAGCGGCGGCGGCCAGGCCCAGCACGGCCTTTCTCGCCGTCCTCGAAGCGTCCCGCGGCGAGTGGACGGTGCGGATCACTGATGGTTCCCTTCTGTCGTTTTCATCGCTTTTGAAGGCCGGTCTTCGCAGAAGGCGGTCTGGACGACGTCGAGGAAGTCCTCTTCGGCCTCCAGCGTGGCCGGAACCTCGTTGAGCGCTACGGCGACGCTCCGCCCGCCGGGGCCCACAGCACTCAGCGCCCGATGGCCGCCCGGCACGGTCCCCGCATGACCCCACCACAGGCCGCCGCAGCGCAGCGGGGACGAAATCAGGCCGAGCCCGTAGCGGGCACCGGGCCAGAGCCGGTCGGGGTCGGCGGCCACCGTCCGCCGCATCTCGGCGAGTTGGCCTGAAGGCAGCAGACGGCCGCCGAGCAGCGCGGTGATGAACCGCGTCAGGTCGGCGGGTGTGGAGACCAGCGCGCCGCCGACCCCGCCGAAGGTCGTGTTCCAGGCCGTGCCGTCGGTGAGACGGCCGTCCTCGGCGGTGAAGTAACTGCGCGAGTGCGGTCCGCGGATGCGGATCTCATCCCCGGGCCAGTACGTGTCGCGCAGCCCGAGGGGCCGGATCACACGGCGGGTGATCTCCTCCTCCGGGGAGTGGCCGGTGACCTTGTGGATGAACAGGCCCGCGAGGAGGTAGTTGGTGGTGGCGTAGTGCCAGGAACCACTCGGGCGCGGCAGATCCAGGGCGCGGGCGACGAGCTCGCGCGGCTCGAAGTGGCGGTACCGGACGCGATCGGGGTTCTCCCACTCGGGGGCGTCGAGGTAGTCGGGCAACCCGCTGGTGTGCCGCAGCAGCTGCCCTACGGTGATCCGGCGGCCGTCGTAGCCGTTGTGCCGGATCAGACCGGGAAGGTAGCGGTCGACGGGAGCATCGAGCGCGATCCGGTGCTCGGCGACGAGTTGGAGCACCACGGTCGCGGTGAACGTCTTCGTGATGCTGCCCGCACGCAAGCGGTCGCTCGCGTTCATGGGACGGCCCGTGCTCCGGTCGGCCGTTCCGGCCGCCTCGGCCCAACTCCCGCAGTGCGCGCCTGCGGTGGCGTCGGTGATCAGGACCGCGGCACCGGTGATCCGGTCGCGATCGGTGAGCGTACGCAGTGCCTGACGCAGGTCGCCGTGCGGTCCGCAGCCGGCGTGCTGCCGGGCAGCGGACGGCTGTGCGGCAGCCGGAGCGACGGGCACGAGGAGGGCCGCCAACAGGGCCGCCACGCCAGTGCGTCTGCCCACCGTCGAGGTGATGAAGGAGGGTGACATGGGCCACGACTCTAGGCAGACGCCACCACGAGGTCACTCGGGCTGGCCACCTCTTCGCAGGTGGGGGCAGCCACAGTGCGGAACATGCGGCATCCCCCCGTGGCGATGCCGGTGAGTTCCGAGACCCGGGATCACTCACGCGACCACGGAGTGGGGAACTGCTAGAAACTCGTTGGCGAACAGGCCGGTCAAGCGGGCGGATCGACCATGGAGCAGACATCGCCGGCCTCGTCGACGAACGGGTCGCAGTCGGGTCCGGTCCTGTCCTCTCCTGTCCTCTCCTGTCTTCGTAGTACTCCAGCCGTAGAGCGTGATTTTGCCGTGGGGTCGGCCGACGGAGCCTCGGCATCCTTACTGATCGTTTCAGAATGGGATCTTGGTCTGACGTCTCGACTGAGATGCTGCTCAGCGGGCGATGGAACGGGTTGCCCTGCCCGCGCGTTGGCTCGACAGGACTTTGAGGGGAGAACCTTGTCGAGTTTGAGCTTCCCGTCGGCGCGGGCGGTTGGACGCGGGGCGGCCTGGTACCGCGGGGACTGCCATGTCCACTCCGTCCACTCGGACGGGGAACTCACCCCCGAGGAGTTGGCCGTTCGGGCGCGCACCGCCAGGCTCGACTTCATCGCGACGACGGAGCACAACTCAGCCGCGGCCCCTGGTGCATGGGGACATCTGGCAGCCGATGACTTCTTGATCCTTCTCGGTGAAGAAGTGACCACGAAGACCGGGCACTGGCTCGCGCTGGGCATCAATCCCGGCGAGGTCGTCGACTGGAACTACCAGGCCAGGGACGGACTGGTTGACAAGTTCCTGGACCAGGTCCACCGAGCAGGGGGCCTGTGCGTTGCCGCGCACCCGCATGCGCCCTACCCGTCGGGCGACTTCATGTTCCCCTTCCGGGGCTTCGACGTGGTGGAGGTGTGGAACGGACTGTGGACTTCGGACCGGCCCTGGAACGCTGACAACGAGGCGGCCCTGGCCGAGTGGGGGCGGAGCCTCGCGGCGGACATCCACACGGGCTCGTGGCGGCCGGCGATGGGCAACAGCGACACCCACCTGGAAGGGCAGATCGGCATCCCGCACACCGTGGTCTTCGCCGAGGAACTGGGCACAGAAGCAGTCCTGGCCGGGATCCGTGCCGGCCGCAGCTGGATCGCCGAGTCGGCGGATGTGGATGTGTCGTTCACCGCCAATGCCGGTGGTCGCGTTGCCGGGGTGGGGGAGCGGCTCGCGACTCGTGGTGGGCAGGTGGAAGTACACGTGGCAGTACGCGGCGTGCCGGTGGGGGCCGTCAGCTTTCACACCGATCGCGGGAAGGTTCATCGAGCATCTCTCCCCGGTGGCGGGGCGGGAGTGGTGCAGTGGGACACGACGGCGGGGCAGTCGGCGTTCGTCCGCATCGAGGTCCGTCATCCCAACGGGCACGTCGCCGCACTCACCAATCCGATCATCCTCGACTGACCGCTCGTTTCATCGTGAGGTGCGCAGGCGGCGGAGGCAGATGAGGCTGCAGGCCAGTTCGAGCAGGCCCTGATGGAGGTCGTCGCGTCGTTCGTAGCGGATCCGGAGCCGTTTGAACTGGTGCAGCCAGGCGAAGGCCCGTTCCACCATCCAACGGACCTTGCCGAGCCCTGAGCCGTGGGCCACGCCGCGTCGGGCGATCATCGGCTTGATGCCGCGCTTCCACAGCAGGCGGCGGTACTTGTCGAAGTCGTAGCCCCGGTCGGCATCCAGGTGCCGCGGCTTGCGGAGAGGCCGTCCTCGCAGCCCCCGGATCGGCGGGACCGCGTCGAGCAGCGGCAGCAGCTGCGTGACGTCGTGGCGGTTGCCGCCGGTGAGCGTGACGGCGAGCGGGGTTCCCTGCCGGTCGACTATCAGGTGGTGCTTGGAGCCGGGTCGGGGGCGGTCAACTGGCGATGGGCCGACGTGATCCCCCCCTTTGAGGGCGCGGACATGCGAGCCGTCAACAGCACAGTGTTCAAGATCCAGCAGGTCGGCGCGGCGCAGCTCGGTCAGCAGGGCTGCGTGCAGGCGCGGTCAGATGCCAGCCTCGGTCCAGTCCCGCAGGCGGCGCCAGGCCGTCACCCCGGAGCAGCCGATCGTTTCGGCCGGGACGTCGCGCCAGGCGACGCCGGTCCGCAGCACGAACATGACACCGGCGAGTGCCGCCCGGTCGGGAACGTGCAGTCGTCCGGGGTGGCGACGGCGACGCTCAGGAGCGGGGTGGCAGGAGCGCAGCCACGCGCTCCCACAGGTCGTCCGGAACAAGATCAGCACGCACTCGAACACCTTGCCGACCAAGATCGCTAGGCGCAAGACCCGCGGTTCAACTCATTCTGAAACGATCAGTTAAAGGGGGGTAGCCCCCGGCACCGCCCTGAGGACAGCGCATCGCTACGCCAGGGGGAAAGCCGGATGGGGCGATCCCCCCTGTGCTGGTGGGATGGTTGCCGACCGTCGGCTCCGGGGGCGACACCGTCGCCGGCCACAGCCTGAGCGGTCCGTGAAGACGTGTCACCGGAACAGAGAAGAGGTCGTCATGCAGGGATCAAGAAGGCGTCGGCGAGGCATGCTCGTCCTGACCAGCCTGGCTACCGCCGTGCTCGCCACATCGACCGCGCCCACGGCGGCGGCGAAACCGCGACCGGCCGATCCCCTCCAACGGCAGGTAGAGGCGATCCACGACACGGGGGCCGTCGGTGTGCACGCCGAAGTGACGTCACCGCATGCACGCGACAGCGCGTACGCCGGGACGGCCGCGATGAACACCAGCAGACCGATGCCGCGGGACGGCAGGTTCCGGATCGGCAGTGCCACCAAGACCTTCACCGCCACGGTAGTGCTGCAACTCGTCGGCCAGGGACGCATGTCCCTGGAGGACACCGTCGAGCAGTGGCTGCCCGGAGTGGTCCGGGGCAACGGCAACGACGGCCGCCAGATCACCGTGCGCCAGCTGCTGCAGCACACCAGCGGCATTCCTGATGCCGGGGCGGAGATAGCCGCGTTGAACAGCGCGGACGGCTATCGGGCCGAGCGGTATCGCACCTACACCCCCCAGGAGCTGGTAGGTCTGGCGATGCGGCACCCTCCCAAGTTCTCCCCGGGCGCCGGCTGGTCCTACTCCAACACCAACTACCTTCTCGCCGCGATGATCATCCACAAGGTCACCGGCCGGAGTTGGGCACGAGAGGTGCAGGACCTGATCATCCGCCCCCTGAAGCTGAGGGACACCACTACGCCCGGCGTCTTCCCGTCCATCCTGGGCCCGCACGCCCAGGGCTACGCCACGTTCGGCACCGACACCGACATCGACGTCACGCAGCTCAATTCGAGCATGGCCGTCGGCTCCGGCTCGATCATCAGCACCGCGCACGACCTGAACCGGTTCTACGCCGCGCTGCTCGGCGGCCGCCTGCTGGCTCCGGCACAGCTCGACGAACTGACGACCACCATGCCCGCACCCGAGCTGGGCGTGAGGTACGGACTCGGCCTGGCCGAGATCCCGTTGCCCTGTGGCGGCAGCTACTTCGGGCACCGGGGCGAGCTCCTCGGCTACGTCACCTGGGTCGGCGCCACCCGAGACGGGACCCGGACCGCCGTGGTGTACGTCACCCGTGACGGAGGCCAGGACACCCAGCAGGCCATGACCACGCTCATCGGCCAGGAACTGTGCCGGACGCGTTCCTAGCACTCCAGCCGTAGACATCGATCTTGCCGGTGGACCGACGCCGGGAAGGCCGCGGCCACCGCTGATCATCGGTGTGTGAAGACTGAAGATCATGCGCCGGCCGCAGGTCACAGCGTGGCACCTGCCCGCCGTGCTGAAGCACGGTGGTTGTCCTCAGAGCCTTCACTCTCCACCGCTCGGAGTCGAGGAAGCGCTGTTGCGTCGGGTCTCCGCGAGGTGAAGGTCGATGTACCGCGTGAGGATCAGTGCGTCCTGCGGCTCGTCGGCCTGGAAGGTGACGAGCCGCAGGAGGCGGACTCCGTCGAGCGCGACGCCCTCGCGGGCGAGGACGAAGAGGAGGGTGAGGAAGGCGGACCGGGCGTTGCCGTCATCGAAGGGGTGGAAGAAGCACACGTCGAGATAGGCGCGTGCGGCCCGGGCGGTAAGAGGAAGGGGCCGCTGGATGTGGCGCGCGCTCTCGGCCAGGCAGGCGTCGAGGTGGTCTCGGGTGTCCGGGCTGATGCCGTAGCGTTCCCGGCCCCCTTGGCGAAGGCCGGCAGGTCCCGGAACGGTGGCGGCTGCGGTGCGTCCAGGACGTGCTGTTGCCAGCGCTGGAGCAGTTCGAAGTCGAGCAAGGCGCCGCGCGCCGCGTCGGCCCGCAGCAGTTCCAAGGCGGCGAGCAGGCCCCGTGCACGGGCGGGATCCCAGGCGCCGTCGAAGGCGTGTATGTGCTCCGCCGCGCCGTCGCGCGACGGGGCCACCGGTTCGTCCCCGCCACCGTCCGGGGCCGTGTGCCAGGGCACGGTTGCGCGCACCGCGAGCCAGCGCTTGAGGTGGTCCGGCGCGGGTTCGGCGGATTGTGCGCTGTCATCCGGCCGCAGCGACAGCGCGAGCCGCTCCGCGACATCCTCGACCAGCAGCGGGTCGGGGCCGGTCCAGCTGGCGAACCTTCCGCCGATCGCCTCGTCGACCAGCTCCTGCGCGAGGTCGGGAGGGACGCCCCAGCGGCTGAGGAACCACGTGAGTACTTGGCGGCAGTGTCCGTGCCAGCCGCTGCCGCAGCCGGTGCGGTCGGTCACCTGCAGGATCAGATTTCGGGCAGCGCGCTCCCACAGGATCCGCTGATCCTCGACTTCGGTCAGGTCCAACGGGTACGTGTCGAACCACCTGGCCAGACTTTCCAGCCACTCGCGCCACTCGCACAGCGCCGCGACGACACGGGCGAGCGTCTCCTCAGGGGTGGTCATCGAGTCCCGCGGGCAGCACCAGTTTCCGACGGGTCCTCCACCGAAGTCGCCTTCGTCGTGCGCCCAGCGCCAGCCCACGGTCCATCGGCCGTAGCGCTCGGCGAGGGCCTGCGACATGGCTTCGGCCCAGGTTCGTCCCTCGTCCCAGCTCCAGGCACTCATGGCCGGGTCACCGAAGGGGATGTCGGGGCGGCTGGGCACTCTCCGGGCAGGCCCGAGTGACCGCACCACCTGCGGTGCCGACGCACTGTCGAAGGAATGCTGGGCAGGACTCACCTCGTCCCAGGCCAGGAAACGGGGTGCCAACTCGACGATCACCGCGCAAGCGTGCCCGTCGACCCGACTGTGGTTCAAGTGAATTGCGGCAGGGACCGGAGAAGTGCGTGGGAGAGGCTCTTCGCGACAACCGTGGCGCTCAAAGCGCCAACCGGAGGTAGCCGAACGGGTCTCATACCGCCGCCAGCCCTGCACGGACCCACCCTGCGACCTTGGTGACAACAGGCCTGCCTGTGTGAGAACTGTCGTGCTTCGGCTCAGCAGGCGGTCGGCGACCAGGTGGCGACGGACGCCCCCGCCCGGCGCCGTCCACCGGCCGGCTCCGCTGGATTGCTCCGGCACGTCGACCGACCCGGCCTCCTCGAACTGGCCATGCCCGAGGCAGCGTTGGGACCTGCGGGAGAGGGGGACGGCTGACGGACCGGAACAGTCCGCTGCCGTACCGGGCCACCGATCAGGCCAGGGCGGGCCGGATGCCTTTCGTGTCGGGCGCCCGTGCGGCCGGCACGAGGTTGAGGAGACGCAGAGCCAACAACCTGTGCACTTATTGCTCTCGACACCTCAGGGGCCCGCTCCCGATACTGGCCAAGATTTTTCCGCAGGCCGCACGCCGCATCTCGACTCCCTGACCCAGGAGACACACCCATGACCCTCGTCGTGAAGGCGACGCGAAGAGCCGCCGCCGTGGCGCTCGCGCTCGTTTCCCTCATCTTCCTCTCGCCGACGCCGGCCCAGGCCGCCACGTATGTGGAGTTGCGCAACGACAAGACCCTCAAGTGCCTGGCCATTCCCGGCTCCGACGACAGCAACGGTGTCGCGGCCGTCCAGTGGACGTGCAACGACAACGACGATCAGCGCTGGGAGCTGCGCAACAAGGGGGACGGCAAGGTCTGGCTCGTCAACAAGGCAACCGGTAAATGCCTCGCCGCCGGCCACAATGACGGCGTCACGACCTTCCAGTACTACTGCGAAGGTTTGAACTCCTCCGAATTCCTCTGGATCTACGACAGCATTGGCCGCCTGCGTCACCCGTACGGCGACTGGTGCCTCGCCATTCCCCACTCCGAGACAGCCAGCGGCGTCAAGCCCATCCTGTGGACCTGCACCCTCAACGAGAACCAGCAGTGGAGCTGATCCGGCCTCAGGCGACAGCCGTGGTCTTCCACACCGGCCACGGCTCCATCCGTACCTCCGGGTCGTCCGGGGAGCGGCTCGGGATCTCCTCGACGCAGCCCATGCGGTAGCGCAGGGTCTGGGGACGGACGCCGGGGCCGGGCTGCCGTCGCGTCTCCCTGTCCGTGCAGGGGGAGTCGGACTACGTCGGGGAGGCCTCCCGATCGCCCCGGCCCCTCGCGTCGTGCTCGTGCAGGGCCCGCAGCAGACCCTCCGCGAAGGCCTTCACCGCGGAGTCCGACGCGCATCGCCACCACCCGCCACCGTGACGTCCTGCCCGCCGAACGCAAGGAACGCGTCCCTATCCACGGGGAGAAGGGCATCCGCTGGGGTGGTGCCCTTCTCCCCGTCGCAGCCTGAACGCCCCGAGGAGGCTGTGCGGTCCGCGTGCTAGCAGTAGGCGTACTCGACTGTGCCATCGCCGTCGTCGTCGTAGGCGATGGTGTTGAAGTTGTCCAACGACGTCCAGCCGTAATGCGAGCCCACGTCGGTCCGGACGTATACCCACCAGTGCGAGGTGGCGGTGTTCCACTTTTGGCACCGGACCCAGAGCAGCGCGCCGGCCGAGACGGCGGCGAGGTTGTCGCAGCCGGAGTAGTTGCTGTTCTTGAGGTGGGTGGAGATGGTGATGTGTCCGGCCCCCTCGCCGTTCGCGGCGGGCTTCCAGGTGGTACAGGCCGCCGCGGTGGCCGACGGTGCGACGGTCACCGACATGCCGAACATCATCAGGCCGGTGGTCAGGACGGACACGAGCAGCCGCAGCGGACGGCGGTGTGAAACGTTGCGCGACACGCAGGTCCCCTCTCACTCACGAACAGTCGAACGGTCGTTTGCCGGGCCGACGTTATGGCGGGACGGGACGCAGGGCGTTATCAGACAGCGACGGCTGATTGGCGACGCGTGCCAGGCTGAATTACGCCTCACCTCCCAGTGGGACGGAGGGCCAGGATGTCGGCTCATGGGGGGGGTGCGCTGCCAGTGTTCGAAACGGTGTACGACAGTGACCAGTGGCCGCCGGCGGAGAGGTTCGACCGGTGGCGCGAGATGATCACCCAGTCGTATCTGCCATCGGTGGTCAGCAGCGACGAAGCCGGCGACTTCCACGGCGTGGCCAAGGTGTTGCAGGCCGGCCCGGTGCATGTGGCGACGCTGAGGCTCCCTGCGCTGCAAGTGGTGCGCACGCCGGTGCACGTGCGCAGGTTCGATCCGGATCAGTACCAGCTGGCCGTGACGCTGCGGGGACGGCGGACCATGGCGCAGAACGGAGTCGAGGTCGCACCGAAACCTGGGGACCTGGTGCTGAACGACTCCTCGCATCCCTATGAGTCGTGGATGCTGCCCGATGGGGGCGCGGTCGAGACGATCACCGTGGGCATACCGCGAGCCGCGCTGCCCCTGCCACGGGCGAAGGTCGACCGGCTGCTCGCGGTGCCGATGGCCGGGGGGACGGGGATCGGGGCGCTGCTCACGGAGTTCCTGGCACGTCTGGCCGCCGACTCGGAGTCGTTCCGCCCGCAGGACACCGTACGGCTGGGCACGGTGGTCCTGGACCTTGCCACGGCAGTGCTGGCTCATCGCACGGAGGGAGGCAACGCTGTCCCGCCGGAGAGCCGCCAGCGCGCACTGCTGGTCAGCGTCAACGCCTTCATCGAGCGCCGGCTCGGCACGGTCCAGCTCTCGCCCGCTGTCGTCGCCGCCGCGCACCACATCTCCGTCCGCCAGCTGCACCGGCTCTTCCTGGCCCAGGGCACGACGGTGAGCGAGTGGATCCGGCACCGCCGACTGGAGCGCTGCCGCCACGATCTCCTCGACCCCCGCCTCGCCGAGTTGCCGGTGCACGCGGTGGGAGCACGCTGGGGTTTCAGGGGTGCGGCGGATTTCAGCCGGGCGTTCAAGGCCGCGTACGGGAGTCCACCCGGCGACTACCGGCGGCGAAACCGGCCAGGGCGGACCAGGCGGGGCTGAAGGCGAGGGTGGCGGCGCGGTCCTTGGAGTCGCGCACGCGGGCGGCCGTGCGGCAGGTGACGAGGAAGGCCGGACAGCGCGCGGGAGAACCACAAGGGTGTGCCGCCAAGGGTGGCGAATGCCCTTTGCCCTTTCATGCCGCGTTTGTGGTGTCTTTGGCGGTGGTGCGGCCCGTCGGCCGCGACGCGCTCGGTGGGGACGAGGGAGCCGTCCAGGACCGCGGAGTCGACCTGGCCCCGGCCGGTCAGGGCCTCCCGCAGCCGATGATGCTCTCGGCCGGCGGGAGTACCCCATTTCTGACGCCTGTCAGCCCCGTGACCGCGCGATCACGACGGCATGCGTTCACCGACCGGCTGAACCGGACTGGAGCTGTTTGATCAGCTTCAGCACGAGAGGTCGGGCAACCTCTTGGAGATCCCATTTCCCGTCCTGGACAGCCTGGTTGCTGATCCAGAACACCATCAGGTCACCGTGCACGGCATGCACGGTCACGCCGTAGGACCAGTCGTTGCCGCCGGAGTGGGTCGCGAGCCTCTCCCCGGGCATGATGACCCACCCATAGCCGACCGCGTAGCCCTCATAGCCCGGCAGACCGGTGGGGGCGTGAGCCTTGAACATCATGGCCTGCGCGGCGCGGTCCAAGAGGGTGCCGCCGGCCAAAGCGCGGTGGAAGCGGTACATGTCGCGGGCCGTGGACAGCAAACCGCCGTTGCCGCGCAGGTTCCAGTACGGACCGTCAGTAGCCCACCGGTGATCCAGCGGCCGCCCTTGGGAGACACCCTGTTCGTCGTACTCCACCGCGATCTGCTCGGTGTCCCAGTGCGGCAGGACGTAGCCGGTCTGCTTCATTCCGGCGGGAGCAAAAATCTGCTCCGCCAGGAAGCGCTCGTAGCCCATGCCGGAAGCGTTCTCGATGACGGCGGCCAACAAGCTGTAGCCCAGGTTGGAGTAGGCGAACTTCGTGCCGGGCGGGGCGACCAACTTGGACTTGCCGGCTCCGTCGATCATTTCCTGGCGGGAGATCGGATCGTAGTCGTCTCCCAGGGCCTCCGGCAGCCCGGAGGTGTGGGTGAGCAACTGGTGAATCGTGATGTTGCGCTTGTCCGGGGTCACCGGCCCGACGAACTTGCTGATCGTGTCACTGACCCGCAGCTTGCCCGCCATCTGCAGCTTCATGATCGCCACAGCCGTGAACGACTTGGTCATCGACATGATGTCGTACACCGTGTCGCAGCCCGCGGCGATGCGGTGGGCCCGATCGGCCAGCCCGTAACCGGCGCAGTGTATGACCTCACCGCCGCGGGCGGCGATCATCGTGCCGCTCCCGCCACGGGGCAGGGCCTTGTCGAGAACCGCCTGGATCGAATCATCCGAGAGATCAGACGTGGGTGAAGCAGAACCAGGGCCCGCCGAGCGGGCAGTTTCAGGAGTGCCGCTGCTGTGACCGCAGGCGGCCAGGGCCAGCGCGGAAACCAGAGTGAGCACGACAGGAGCACGGAACGCAGACAGCCGCATGAATAACCCTTGCGTAGCTGCCGACAACGGGCCCGCGAGTTCGCCACGGGACGTCCATGAGGCCGACGCGCCGATCCTACAACGCGACCGGCGGGTTCGAGTCGGCTCGCGCCGCTCCTCGCAGGTCACCGTCGCATGCAAGGCTCGCCCGCCTGACGAACTGACGCACCCTCACCCACTCCGTCCGAACCCGGCACCCGCCACCGCCCTCCCGCAACCCCTGCCGGTACTCACGGCCTGCGAAGCCGCAGGGGTCCTGCCTGCTCCGAACTACTGGGATCGGTGCCGACGTCTCTGGCCCTGCCGCTCGTTGACGGGGGTGGCGGGTCCGTCGAAGCATCGATGCCCGATCATGGAGCGGTGAACAGAAGTAATCCCGGCCTTGATCTCGAAGAGCTCTCGGCCTTGTGGCAACGGCAATGGCCTGTGCCGCAGCAGGACATCCCGATGCGCCGGATCTTTCCCGACCGATGGGTGCGCTTTCACAGCCTCCCCGGATCGAAGCGATACCCGGACGACGAGACCGAGTACGGCATCCTCCTCGAACGCCATCACACGCTGCTGGCCGAGCTGGGGCCGAACGACAACGAGCTGTATGTGGTCACTCGGGAGTGGAACGGAGACCCTGAGCCTGTCACGCGCATGGCGGACCTCCAAAGGGTCGACCCGGATGCCCGGTACTGGGGCAGTGAGGTTCATGACGACGACGTCCCGGATGACATCCTCTACGAGCACGAATACATCAATCGTCGTCCTCGCCACAGGCAAGCTCTTGATCCGCTTCTGCGGCTCGTGGCCGACGAGGTGATCGCAGGAGTCACCCTGGCCCCGCTCGATCTTCGCTGGCTCTATCACCCCTATGACGGTGGCGGGGATGTGTTCGCGCCCAGCGCCGCGGTCAGGGACGCCCTCAAAGCTGCGCACCCCGGCTGGCTATCCACGCATCCCAGCGGCATGTGACGTCACGTCTCCAAAAGTGATCACGGCAGCTCTTCTCCCTGAGGCGTGGCGAGGTGAGGGATCCCGAGATCAACAGGGGTGCTGGTCCGGCTGTGGCGGTCGAGCTGGGCGAGCTTCCCCTCGGCGCCTACGAGGCTGACTTGGAGGCCCTCGACCTCGGCGAGCAATCCCTCGCGTTCAGCGTCTTCGACGCGGACAGGGAGGCATCTTCAGTCTGTCGAGGTCCGCATCGCTTCGTCCCACACGTGGGGGTTGCGGTAGTGATTCGCGTGTCCCGCAGCGACCACGGACCGGAGTTGCGCGAGATGGGGGGTGTTCGCTGGGAGTTCCAGTCGTGCGAGCAGAACCAGCGCGGCTGCCGGTTCCAGGTCGCCGTAGACATCGTGGTAGCTGGCCAGCAGGCCCCTGAACAGAGGTCCATGCAGCGCGGGGAGCTGCACGAATGCGCCGTACGCCTTTTGCTTTACGGGCCACGGCACGGGGCCTGAGCAGGCCAGAACTCGTCCGGCACGGCGAAGCAGGTTGTCCGATGCCTCTGCCACGATGTGGTCGACGTCGTTCCCGAGCACCTCGGCGAAAGCCGTCGCGCTGGTGTCATGATCCTCGAACCAGTCGACCCAGAGCGAGTAGGTGATGGCCTCCGGATCCCGGTCCGCCTCCAGCCGTCGGCGATAGCCGTCCCAGAGAAGGTCGGCGGGCAGAGGTCCCTTCGGACCTCGATCAGCGGTCCGGATCTCGCACGTTACCCAGTAATCGTCGAGAAGATCCAGCATCCCGAAGGCCAGACGCACCTGCTCGACCTTGCTCAGGCCCTCATCGGTGAACACCTCGCCGGCCCAGGAGTGCGCGATCTCCTTGGCGGTGAGCGGATGTTCGGCGTCGATGTCGACCCACCCGTCACCAACCTCGACAACGCCCCGCTCAGCGAGCCAACGCCGCGCTTCCGCCATCGCTTGCATCTCCATGGGGAAAGTATGACGAGTCTGGTGAAGCGGTTTGACCGCCGTTGACGACTCGGGAAGGTACCGGCATCGATCATGGCGACGGCACCCTCGGGAACGTGGCCGCAGCCATACCGAATACCGCCCGGTCACAGCACCACCTCTTCACGAGCCGGACTGTCTGCGGGGAGGGGGCCCACGTCGTGCAGCCAGGTGCCGGCGAGCTGGATCCGGCAGTTGCTGTTCCTAGGGTTCGTGCGGTGCGATAGGAGTAGGTCACCGACGACGATGTCCTCGACACCTCCGCCTTGGGCAGGCGGCGGCGAGAGTGGGTCCGGCCGGTGAGTGAGGGGAAGGCATCCAGAACGGCACCACCCGGGGCGGCCGGGGGAGGAGCCGGTGGCCAGGGCGGAACTCCGGGCAAGGGCGCCGCTGTTCCCCCGACCGGCCCGACCTCTCGTCGCTGTCCCGCACGGAACTCCGCGCGCTGCTAGACGACTTGGAGACGGACTCAGGTGGTGAGCGCTGCCGCGAGGATGCGTACGCCGTGGCTGATCCTGGACTCATTGACGTTGCCGAAGCCGAGTACCAGGGCAGGGCTGAACGCGGTCGGATCGGTCGCGTCGGCGGTGCGGTAGCGATCGAGACCGTAGACCCGGACGCCCTGGGTGGCGATGCGGTCCACCACGTCGTTCTCGGTCAGCTTCGAGGGGAGTCGCAGGAGGGCGTGGCAGCCTGCGTCCAGGCCGTCGAGCCGGATTCCGGGGGCGTGCTCGGCGAGTTCGGTCACCAGGGTGTGGCGGCGGGCGTGGTAGATGTCCCGCATCCTGCGCAGATGGCGGTCGAAGCGTCCGGACTCGATCAGCAGCGCCAGTGCGGTCTGGTCGAGTGCGGGTACTCCGCGGCTGGTCAGGTGCTTCTCCCGCACCAACGGTTCGAAAAGTCGTGGTGGGGCCAGCAGCCAGCCGATCCGGATGCCTGGCGCCAGCGTCTTGCTGACCGAACCGAGTGCGATGACCCGGTCCGGTGCGAGGCCTTGCAGTGAGCCGACCGGCTGACGGTCGTAGCGGAACTCGGCGTCGTAGTCGTCTTCGAGAACGAGTCCGTCGACCTCCTCGGCCCAGGCGATCAGGTCGCGGCGGCGCCGGGCGCTCAGGACGACTCCGGTCGGGCATTGATGAGCCGGTGTGACCAGGACGGCACGGGCTCCCGAGGCGGCCAGCGCCGCCACGTTCACGCCCTCCTCGTCGACGGGTACCGCAATCGGCGACAGGCCGGCCCGGGCAGCGAGTTCGTCGTGCTCGCGGGGTCCGGGGTCCTCCAGGGCGACCGTGTGGTGGCCGGTGTGCGCGAGCGTGCTGAAGACCAAGTTGAGGCCGTGGCGGAAGCCGTTGACGATGATCGCGTCCTCGGCTTCGGCGGTACCGGCCCGCACGCGCCGGTGATAGCCCGCCAGAACTCCGCGGAGCTGTCCGGAGCCCGAGTCCGTTTCATCGGCCATGGCAGCGGATCCCGCCCCTCGTGCGGCCTGGGTGAGCGCCCACAGCCAGTCCTGCATCGGGAACGAGGGGAGGTCCGGGATTCCGTACTCGAAGTCGACCTCGATCGGCGCCGGTCGCGTGCGCTCGTCCCGTTTCGGTCGCCGCGGCGCATCGCGTGCGGCCGTGCTCGGAGCGACCCGCGTACCGGAACCGGTTGCGGTGATCAGATAGCCCTCCGCGGCCAGCTGGTCGTAGGACTCCACCACCAGGCCACGGGAGACCTCAAGTTGTCCGGCCAGAGACCGGCTGGACGGCAAGCGCTCACCTGCGGAAAGCCGGCCGGCGCGGATAGCTCCACGCAGCTCGCGCTGGAGCTGCTGCCCCATCGGTTCGACACTCGACCGGTCCAGGCCGATGAGCAGCTCCGGCCCCACCCCGACCCAGCGCACCGCCATCAACGCCACCCCAAGTGGTCCGCTCCGCAGCCTTCCGATTGGCCCTGTAGGCCAGACCAATCTTCGTCGAGGATCGAGGCAATGACAACAACGGCAGCAGGAGGACCCGATGACCACCTCGACACTCAGCGCCCACACCGGCGGCGAGCTCCGATGACCATCGGGATTCTGCTGGCCTTGCTGGCCGCCATCGGGTACGGCACCTCCGACTTCATCGGAGGCTTCGGCTCCGGACGGGTCTCGGCCTGGGCGGTCGCATTCACCGGGCAACTGGCCGGGGCTGCGGCGATCGTCGGCGTCAGCTTGGCGATGCCCGGTACCCCGTCACTGCGGGACTTCGGCTGGGCGACCCTGGCCGGCCTCGGCGGCGCGATCGGGTCGGCCTTCCTCTATCGCGGTCTCGCCTCCGGCAGCATGGGAACCGCAGCACCGGTCTCCGCCGTCGGCGCCGCGATCCTGCCCATCCTGGTCGGCTCCGCCCTCGGCGAGCGTCCGGCCCCGCTCGTCTGGCTCGGCGTCCTCATCGCGCTGCCCGGCATCTGGCTGGTGGCTCGCGAGAAGGACGGTGACCCGGCGGCCAGTCGCCGGCCGGCGATGATCGACGGCGCAATCGCCGGACTGGGATTCGGCTGCCTCTTCGTCGCCACCGCTCAGATTCCGTCCTCCGCGGGCGTGCTGCCGCTGGCCGCAAGCCAGTTGATCGGTGCCGTCGTGATCGCCGTGATCGCCACCGCACTCGGCCAGCCCTGGCGTTGCGGTGCCAGACACCTCCACTGGGGCCTCGCCGCCGGCACGCTCGGCGCCGTCGGCACCTGCCTCTATCTCGCCGCCACCCAGGCCACCGACCTCGGCGTGGCCGCGGTCCTCACCTCGCTCTTCCCGGCGATCACGGTTGTACTGGCCGTCGTGGTCCTCAAGGAACGTATCCGTCCCACCCAGGGCCTCGGCCTCGCCGCCTGCGGAGCCGCCGTCGTCCTCGTCGCCATCGGATGAAAACCCACCAAGGAGAAACCGAAATGACGTACGCACTGCCCGACACCACACCGCAGACCGCCGCAGGCAAGGTCCTCTGGCACTTCACGATGTCCCTCGACGGCTTCGTCGCCGGCCCGAACCACGCCATGGACTGGATGGGCGGGATCGTCAACCCCCGACCCGACATCACCCAGGAGTACATGGCAACCACCGGCGCCATCCTCGGCGGCCGGGACGGCTTCGACGCCTTCCCCGACGCCGACTCCACCTACGACGGCGCGTGGCAAGCAGCCGTGTTCATCCTCACCCACCACCCCGAGGACGCCCCGCCCACCCCGAACACGACCTTCCTGAACTGCGGCGTGGCCGAAGCGGTCCGGATCGGCCTCGAAGCCGCCGACGGCAAGAACCTGGAGATCCTCTCCGCCTCGGTCGGCAGGCAGGCCCTCGAACTCGGCCTCATCGACGAGATCGAACTGCACATCGCGCCCGTCCTCCTCGGTGACGGAATCCGCCTCTTCGACAACCCCGGCGGCGCCCCCGTCAAACTCCGACTGCTCAACGGCAACCTCCCCACGGCCGAGATCAACGTCAGGTACCGGCCGGTCGCCAACAGCCAGCAGCGCTGAGGGCGGTCCCGCAAGTGATCTTGAAGTGCGGTGAACATGGATCGTGGCCGGCATGAGTACGGCTCCGGAGCCGCTCCGGAGTCCACACACCGGGCTGAGCCCGGGCGCCTTCGGCGACCGGCTCGCCCTGAGCTGAGTGGTCTGGTGCTGCCGATCAGTCAGACAGCGGCCAGCAGTGATCCACAGCGTGCGGTTCATCATCGGCTCCTTCATCGAGGATTGCCCGCACCCCTGTGACGAGACAGCGACCCGCCTGCGTATCTCCGAACACCCCGGCAGCAGGGAGACGTGGGTCACACGTGGCCGTGTCACAGGGCGTGGGGCTACCTCGTCTCAGGGGGTGTAGCCACTGACGACCACGGAGGAGCACACGATGGACGCGCGACTGAACTACTTCGCCGGCCCGAACCCCGACAAGGCCCTCAAGTACCTCATGTCGGCGGGCAGGGCGGTCAAGGAATCCCCGCTGCCGGCCGCCACGCAGGAGTTGGTGGCGCTGCGCGTGAGCCAGATCAACGGCTGCGCCGTCTGCATCGACATGCACACAAAGGAGGCCGCCGCTGCCGGGGAGTCCCAGGTGCGGCTGAACCTGGTGGCGGCGTGGCGGGAGGCCACGGTCTTCACCGAGGCCGAACGCGTCGCGCTGGAGCTGGCGGAGCAGGGGACCCGGGTCGCGGACGCGGCCGGCGGGGTCAGCGACGAGGTCTGGGCGCGTGCCGCCGAGCACTACGACGAGGAGCAGCTCACCGCCCTGGTGATCCTGGTGTCCTTCATGAACACGGTGAACCGGCTGAACATCATCACCCAGCAGCCGGCCGGCGACTACGAGGTCGGGCAGTTCCACTGAACGGTCGTCGGCAACCGGCCGGGGCCGGGCCGCGAGCTCTGGGCTACCGGCCCGCCGGGGCCTTGCTCTGCGCCGCCGGTGGACCGGATGATCACCAGAAGATGCCCGCGCCGACGAGTACGGCCGGGCGGGAGGACTGCAAGGGGGAGCCGGCGTGAGCAAGGTAGAGGAGTTCGAGGAGCTGCGGCCGCTGCTGTTCTCGATCGCCTACCGGATTCTGGGCAGCGTGGGAGAGGCCGAGGACGCGGTACAGGAGACCTGGCTGCGCTTCGACGGCTCGGCGACCCGGCCCACGTCGACCAAGGCCTTCTTGTCCGCCACGGTGACGCGGATCTCGATCGACGTGCTGCGCTCCGCACGGGTGAGACGGGAGGAGTACGTCGGGCCGTGGTTCCCCGAGCCGCTGCTCACCGATCCCTATCAGGATCCGGCACGCTCAGCGGAACTGGCCGACTCTGTGTCGATGGCGGCGCTGCTGCTCCTGGAGCGGCTCAGCCCGCTGGAGCGGTCGGTGTTCGTGCTGCGGGAGGTCTTCGGCTTCGGCTTCGACGAGGTCGCCGCGGCGGTGGAGCGGTCGGAGGCGGCATGCCGGCAGCTGCTGGTACGGGCGCGGCGGCACATGCAGGCCGGACGGCCACGGTTCGAAGCGGACCGTCAGGAGCGGCAGGAACTGGCGACGCGATTCTTCGACGCCCTCCGCGAAGGCGATGTCGTCGGCCTGCGGGATCTGCTCGCCGCCGACGTGTCGATGGCCGGGGACGGCGGCGGCAAGGCCCCGCAGCTTGCCAGGGCCGTCATGGGCGCCGAGAACGTGGCCCGGCTGCTCGCCTCTGTCTTCCCCCGGATGGCCCGGATCGACGTGACCTTCGAGCCGCACGAGGTCAACGGCCAGCCCGGAGCGATCTTCCGCGACCGGGACGGCAAGGTCCTCCACACCTTGGCTCTCGAGGTGCTCGACGGGCAGATCCAGGCCATCCGCTCGGTGATCAACCCCGACAAGCTCGGCCACCTCGGGCCGGTCGCTGACGCCTGGGCTGTCGACCGAGAGGTGAAGCAGGCCCGTCCGCAGACGAAATGACCTCGGGACTGGCGTGGGTCGGCTCGTTCATCAGCCGCTCATGTCAGCGGCCGTCACGTGGCCGGCCGCCCGTGTAGGACACCGCAACTCCCAGCAGAAGAGCTGCACTCGTCGCCGATCAGGCAGAGTTGCTCGACCTTCTTGCCTCATTCGCCGGTGGCGAGGGTGCTGACGGTGGCAAGGGCGATGCCGGGATGGGTGTCGAAGACGAAGGCCCGCAGGTCCACCTTTGTCGCGGAGGACGGAACCCCGCAGGCGCGGGTAGGCAAGGTGGGGGTTCCGGCCGTTCGCATACTGTCGGTCGGGCAGCCGGCGCAGTGCGCGGGGCGCTCAGTGACAACGGGATCTACGAGCGGTGTCCGGGCCGGGACGGGAGGTGGAGGCGGGCCCTACCGGATGTGTTGCGCCGGCTTGGTGGCGGTGGACACCGCCTACTGCCACTCCGCGACAGCGGCCGTATCCACCAGCACCTCCGGGACCGGCAGGCGGGGTGCGTAAGCCCCACGTTCGAGGTCACCAGCTCAGGGCCCGGGGTGCCGGGCGCTCAGCAGTTCCGAGGTGCCCCGGAAGGCCGGATGGCTGCCGGAGCGGACGTCCTCGTCCTCCAGCTCGTGCCATGGGGCCAGACACTCCCGGGGATCCTGGCTCAGTTGTAATGCGGCCTCAGGTGCAGCGAGTTGATGGGACCCAGGTCGCGGTACTCGCCGTGTTCCGCCGCGATCGAGGACGTGCAGTCGTTCGCGTTGTAGCTGAGGCACAGCTCGACGACCGCGCCGTCGTACTGGTTGTTCAGCACCCAGTGGTTGCCGTACTGGTTGCTCAGGTTGTGCGCGCCGTAGGTGTAGTAGATGTGGCTCGGCGACACGGCCGGGTTCTGGTTCTGCGGGTAGATGCAGACCGCTCCGTACGGGCAACCGGCCCAGTCGGAGGCCGGCTTGGCCTGAGCGGTACCCGTGGCGATCACGGCCGCGGTGACGGTCGCGAAGGTCAGTGCGGTGACGCGTCTGAGCATACTGCGCATATGGAGTTTCTCCCTCTCCTGTGGGCGTACGTCCGGTCGCTGGAACCGTACGGAGCGAGTGGGCGGGTCGCATCCTGACAGATGACAGGGACCGGTGCGCAGGCGGAGTCCGTACGTTCGCGAGAGACCACCGAGACCAGGGGGAGCGCAGTGATCGACAGAGTTCGCAGAGGCCGGGGAACCGGAAGACCAGGGCCCGGAAGAACGGGGTGGGGAGAGCGGCCATGGGGGCGCCGGGTCCGCCTCCTCGTGGCCGCACTCGTGACGGTGGTGAGTCTCGGTCTGCCGGTCGTCTCGGCCACTCCGGCCGCCGCGGCGGGGTGCGCACCGCTCCAGTCCGGGGCGAGCGCGGCGGCGGAGGCGGCCGTCGAGGTCGCCTGCCGGTACGTCGGTAAGCAATACGCCTGGGGCGGCGGTCACGCACAGGGCGTGCCCGGTCCGAGTCAGGGCCAGGTCGACCGCACGGACCCCGCGTCGTATGCGGACCCGGAGCTGTGGAGCTTCGACTGCATCGGTCTGGTGCGCTGGGCCTGGTACAAGGCGACCGGCCGGGACCTCATCACCGAACGCACGACACAGGCGACCTTCTCGGCGCCGGGGTACGCGCACACGAAGTTCCTGAAGTCGCAGGGGTCGGGGGTCCTGCTGCCCGGCGACATCATGTACTTCGGCCCTACGGGCTTCGGCCCTACGCACGTCGCGATCTATCTCGGCAACGGCAGGATGGTCGAGGCGCCGCAGTCGGGCGCGCAGATCCAGGTCAACAACATCAGCGCCCGCTGGGAGCGCTACCAGGGCGCGTTCCGCCCGCACGCCGACGTCACGCCGATGGTCTGGTCCTGGGACGGCCGCGGTTCGGACCAAAAGACCTGGGGCCAGTTCAATCTGCGGCAGGACTCGAACACGAGCAGCCGCATCAACTTTGCCAACGGAAACGGTATCTCCGTGCAGGCGCGGGTGCTGTGCCAGCGGGTGGGCGAACGAGCCACCGTCGACGGCATGGTGAACAACGTCTGGTCGTTCCTGCCGGATTACCACAGCTGGATCAGCAACCTCTTCGTGCAGGGCCCGGCCTTGCTCAAGGATGTGCCGTCCTGCGGTAACTACCCGGAGATCGGCGGCACACTGGCCGGAGCCGAGAACAACACGTCCTGCGGCGACGGTACGGAGCCCAATTCCGCGGGCGCCTGGACGGCCAAGTCGACCACCGTGTTCGGCCGCACCGTGGAGCTGCGCTACAGCAGCACCACCCAGTGCGCCTGGGGTCGCATCACCGGCGGTGCGCCCGGCGACGAGATCTGGGTCGACCGCAGCGCCGACGGGGGCGGGACCTGGTCCCCGATGCTCGGCTTCACCACCATCACCTCGGGCAACGACGCGTACACCACCCAGTGGAACGACGCCGGCCTCGTCATGCGGGCCTGCGGCACCAACGGCCCGGGCGGCGCCATCGAATGCACCGGCTGGTTCTGACCAACCGACTACCAGCCGACCGGTTCCGAAGGGTGTGATCTGGGCGCGGTACCTCACTTCACCGCCACCTTCACGGCCGTCGACATCGAGGAGCGCGTCACTCGGTGTCGGCGGCGAACCGGTCGGTGCCCAGCATGGTGAGCAGCGCGAGCTTCTCGTGGCTCTCCGTGCTGGGGTGGTGTTGGAGACGAGCAGCGACTGACCCCGGTCCGGCGCCGGCAGGAGGTGGCAGTAGAGGTCCAGCCGTCCGACCGGGGGATGGACGAATGGCGAGCTCAAGCCGTCGGCGATCAGGAGTCCAGCAGGACCCGATGTATGCCGCCCCCGGGTCATCGCGTCATGGCTGCGGACACTCGGTAAGCGCTGCTGACGAGTTGTGCGCACTTCGGTCGCGGCGGCGCGTGAGAAGCAGGAGGACGAGTGAGGCGGCGACGCCTGCGGCTGCGATCAAAGGCAACTGGGTCAGAGTGTGCGCTGCGACAAGACCACCTCCTCCCGCCCCGATAGCGATGGCGATTTGCATGACCGACTGGTTGAGGCTCAGCAGCACGTCGGACGCTTCGGGGGCGAGAGAGGCTACGCGGATCTGCTGGGCGGAAGTACTCGCCCAAGCGGCGGCGCCCCACAGCAGAATCCCGGCTACCGCGCTGCCCGTTGCAACCCCTACTGCCGGGAGGGCGACAAGCACGAGCACGTGGAGCGCCTTGGTTGTGGTCAGTGTCCGATGAGGTCCGACGCGGTCCGTCAGGAATCCGCCGAGTTGTATGCCGGCGATACTCGCGATGCCGAAGAGGAGCAGGGTGAGGCTCACTGCTTCACCGTCCAGTTCGACGACGCTGAGCAGGTATGGCGCGAGATATGTGTTCAGTACCGCGTAGCCGCCGAGCCAGAGAAATGTGACCGTCAAGCCGAGGATGATGCGCGCGTTGGCGAGCAGGCTGAGTTGACGACGAAGCGGCACAGGGGCATGAGGGGCGGTACGGGGAAGGGCCGTCCATACTATTCCCGCCACGAGTATCGCCAGTGCGGCGTTGAGGGGAAAGATCGTTGTCCAGTCCCAGTGTTCGGCGATGGTGCGCCCGGTCGGCACTGCAAGGACCAGGGATGCCGTAATGCCCATCACGACGGTCGAGACCGCGCGTGCACGGCGCTCGGCAGGCGCGAGGCGTACCGCGAGGCCCAGTGCTGTGACGACGATGAGACCGGTACTCGCTGCCATGACAACCCGGAGGGCCGTAATCGTCAGGAAGGTGGGGCTCTGCCAGGACGCGATGTTCGTGGCCGCGAAGACGAGCAGAGCTGCCGATATGAGGAGGCGCCGTTCGACTCGAGCCGTCATCACGACAAGAACGGGCGTCAGCAGCCCGTACGCGAGAGCGAAGACCGTGACGAGCTGGCCTGTGGTCGCCTCACTGACTCCGAGCCCTTGGGCGACGAGGTCGAGCTGTCCCGTCAGGACGTATTCGGCGACTCCGGCCGTGAACGTTGCACAGGAGAGCACGGCAGTGATCAGCGCGGGACGGTGTCCTCCCGGGTTTCCAGGTTTGCGCATGGTGCTCAATTTCGTTTCGTTGAGGAGTGCTTGGAGAGCGCCCGCCGGGCGCTGGTGGGGTCGAGGGGCCTCGTGGCTGTGCGGAACCAGATCGTTCGTTCCAGGCACGAGGCCCCTCGCCGTGCCGGGCCGCTTCAGATCGCCGACCTCGGCGGCCGGGTGCGGTTATTGGTGCGTGGCCAGGAACGGCAGGAGGACGTCGGCCATCTCGTCGGGTACTTCCTCTGCGAGGTCGTGGCCGGCGTCGAAGGTGTGTCCGGTGACGTCGTGGGCCATGAGTCGCATCTGGGACTCGTTGCGGTCGCCGATGAACGCGGATCCGCCGAGAGCCAGGACCGGGATGTCCAGTTTCTTCTGGGCGGTCTGCCGGTTCTGTTCGGCGTCGACGAGCATCGCCCGGTAGATGGAGAGCATCGCGCGGATCCCGCCCGGCATGGAGTAGCAGCGCACGTATTCGTCGACCGCCTCGGGGGTGGCGCTGTCGGGCAGGCTGCGCTCGTACTTGATCATGTAGGTGATGAGCTCGCGCTCGTGTCCGGCGATCAGCATTTCGGGTATGTCCGGCTGGAAGTAGAAGCCCAGGTGCCACAGGTGCATGCCGCTGGAGACGTTCTCGGGAGTGAGGGCTGTGTGGTCCTCGAAGCCGAATCCGGGGAACAGGGCCTCGGCGAACACGAGAGCGGTGACGTGGTCGCGGTGGCGGGCGGCGAGCTGGTAGCCGATCACCGCTCCCCAGTCCTCGCCCGCCACGGCGTATGTCTCGTGTCCGAGGTGGGTCATCAGCTCGGCGATGTCGTCGCTCATTGTCGCGGAGTCGTAGCCGTCCGACGGGCGGGCGGAGTCGCCGAGACCGCGAAGGTCCGGGACGACGACGGTGTAGTGGGGCGTCAGCTTCGGGACGAGGTGGCGCCAGTGGTAGCTGGTCTTGGGTACGCCGTGCAGGAGCACCACCGCGGGGCCGGACCCGGCTGTGCGGTAGTGCAGACTCGTTCCGTTGACGGTGGCGCGGCCCGTGCGGACGGGCGTTCCGTCATGGTCGAACATCATGTTTTTCAACCTTCCTGGTGTACGTCGCGATGTGGGTGTCAGTGGGCTTGCGGAGGGTCGACGAGGGTCACTAGACGGCTCGGTCCGCTGCCGCTGGGGGGCGTCGGACCGGCGGGACGGCCGGCGGGGCGCAGGGTGACGTTCTCCGGGTAGAGCCGGCCGAGCAGGGCCAGTGCGACGAGGTCGTCCTGACCGGTGGCGTCCAGGGTGACGTCGCCGCTCTGCGTCCACACCAGTCCCGGCGCGCGCAGCGCGGACCAGGCGTCGGCGGTGCCGGATGCGTCGCCTGCGGCGGGGTCCTCACGCTGGGTGAAGCGGTGGCCGCGCAGGGCTTGGCCGAGGTCGACGTGGGCGGTGGTGCCGTCGTGGGTGACCTCGATGCGGGCGGTGCGCGTCTGGTCGGCGACCGGCCCGGTGACGGTACGGGCGGTGAGCGGGCCGGATGTGGCGGTGGCGGGCGGCAGGTCCTCGACGAGGGTGCGGGGGGCGGCGTAGTAGTCCTGTATCTCGGGGACATAAGTGGCGGCTTCACCGACGGCCGGGTCTGAGCGCCAGGTCAGCAGGTACCGGGGTGCGGTCAGGGGCGGCTGGTCGAGGACGGCGGGCAGGGCGATGCCGCCACCCGCCTCGAAGCCGTAGCCGGCCGGTCCGGAGGTGCCGGTGACGACGTTGCGGGCGAAGGCCACGATGCTGGTGTGCCGGATCTGACGGACCAGGAGTTCGGTGAGGAACGTGTCGCGGGCCGGTTCGGTGTGCCGCAGTCCGGTCTGGGTGATCAGGAGCGGGACGTCCTGCCAGTTGGTGAAGGGCAGCAGGGCGTCGCGCAGCAGGACGATCTGGTGGAGCCACTCGTTGTAGAGCTGCATCGTGACCGGTCCACCGCGACGGCCGCGGAGCAGATCGGCTGCGGGAGGGGTGAGCAGGTGGCCGTAGCAGTGGCTGCGCACGACCAGCGGGCCGGCGGGCAGCGGTACCGGATCGGTGAGCAGCCTCTCCAGCGCCGCGGTGGACCAGGAGGCGAGCTCCTGGCCGATCGTCTCGGCCTGCGCGCCCAGTTCGCGCGCTGCCGAGGCACTGTCCGGCCCGATGGACAGCGGGAGTGAGGTCTCCCGGGTGCCGAGGGCAAGTGCCGCGCGGATCTGGTCCTCCAGCACCTCGCTGTCGGCACTGGTGAGGGCGTTGTCGTCGATGATGCCCTGGAGCAGCGGCTCGGTGGCGGTGAAGAAGCCGCGGGCAGTCAGGGTGGTGCCGGCCGCGGGGAAGGTGTTCCAGCGGCTTCCGCCAAGAGCGGGCGTACTCGGGGTGGGTGTGGGGGGCATGGGTCCTCCGAAGTCTTCGATTGAAGCGGGGCGGCGGTCGCCGGATCCCGTGTCCGAGCGGGGCATCGGCGACTTTTCTGGATCGTACGTTACAGATTCCGGGCATGAAAAAGTCAGTCGAGGGCGGCCAGCGCGACCTCCACAAGGGGTTCGAGGGCGCGGACGTCCGGCGTGATCTTCGAGGAGACCAGTAGTCCGTTGAGGAAGGTGACGAGGAAAGCGGCGAGGGTGTACGGGTCGTGCCGCTTCGCGATCTCGCCCCGCTCCGCCGCGACCCGCAGTACTTCGGCGAGCGCGTCCCGGCTGGCGTCCTGCATGTCGCGCACGGTGCGCCGGGTCGCCGCATCCTCCGGCAGGCGCTCGCAGGCGGCATTGACCACGAGGCAGCCCCGGCCGTTGTCCTCCACGGCGATCCGGACCCGCTCGACCAGCATCGTGCGGATCACCGACCGGGCGTCCGCCCCCTCCTCCAGACCGCGCAGGGCGGCCGCCGCGAGCGTGGTGCGGTAGTGCTCCAGCGCCGCCCGGTACAGGCCGTCCTTGTCGCCGAACGCGGCATACAAGGACCCCTGCCCGATCCCCAGGTGCCCGGTCAGGTCGCGCACCGAGGTGGCCTCGTAGCCGCGCGTCCAGAACAGCTCCATCGCGCGGCTCACCGCCGCCTCCGTGTCGAACTCCCGTGTCCTTGCCATGACCCCACCGTAACCTATCTGGATCGAACGATCAAGAAAAGAGCCTGTGACCGCCTGGCCATTGGCTGACCTGCAGGCCGGTCTCACGGCTACTCGTCCTCGGCGGTGTCCGGGTCGCGCAGCGGGCGCAGGCCATGCCCGGGGCCGCTGGATTTGATGTTGAACAGGTAGCGGCCCAGGAAGTTGATATGCCGGTCCTTGAGCGGGGAGAGGCGGGCGACGTTCTCGTCCTTGATGTCGTGGCCCTCCGCGCGGAGCTGGGCGACAGTCGCGTCCAGGTAGCGCGTATTCCACAGCACCACGGCATTGAGGACCAGGCCGAGGGCGGCGAGCTGGTCCTCCTGGCCCTCGCGGTACGCCTGGCGGATCTGGCCCCGGCCACCGTGACAGATCGCGCGGGCGAGGCGGTGGCGGGACTTCCGCACGGTCGGCTGCCGGTTCATCAGGCGGCGGTAGGTGTCGTCCATCGGGTCGACCAGGGCGAGCGGGCGCATGGTCTTGTCGGTCCGCCCATATTCGGCGAACGCGGCACCGAGTGGGGTGGCCCTCGCGGCCGAACATCCGCAACGGGTCATAGGCGTGGACCTGGTTGGTGATGAGCGATCCGGCCATGCGGAGTATGTCCGGGCAGTACGTGGCGATCCGCTTGAGGTTGGCCTTGTTGCAGGCCACGGCCTCCAGCGGCCCGTACCCCGCGGCCGGCTCGTCGCCGCCGGGCAGGTCGGCCCGCCAGAACCGCTGGTCGGCCAGGTCGCGGAAGCGCGGGGCGAAACGGAAGCCGAGCATCTTGTGCAGGCCGAACGCCATGTCGAGTACGAGGCGTTGTCGGTCGCCATCATCTCCGGATTCACCCCACCGTCGGGGTTCAGCAGGGTGTAAAGGCTGTCGCGCGGGGTGCCGCGCACGACCATCGCGCCGATCCCAGCGACCTGGTCGTTGACGGCATTGAGCCAGGGCACGCCGCGTTTGTAGCCGTAGTACTTGGGCGATGGGCCGGTGTTGATGCTCTTGACCGGGACGACGAAACGCAGGCCGTCGACGGAGGTGAGCAGGCCACCGCCCCACATCTGGGCCAGCTCGATGCGGGTGGGCGGCGATCAGCGCGGCGTTCGCCGCGGCGAGGGCGTCGGCGCGCACGTAGTTCTGGTCAACGTGGGACAGGCGCGAGCGGGTCAGTGCCTTGTTCTCCGGGTCGATGACCGGGGTCAAGCCGATGTTGCAGCTCTGCGAGACCAGCAGGGCGACCAGGGAGACGAGCAGGCCCTCCATGCGGGTGCGCCGGCCGGAGACGTGGCCGAAGGAATCGAGGAAGCCGGTCCAGGAGTGGACCTCGAACAGCAGGTCGGGCAGGTCGATCCTGGGGAGCATGGCCTCCGTGGTGGTCTTCAGCCAGGTCAGAGACTCCGGCTCACCCACCGCGCCGAGGTTGCCCACCGACAGGCGGGCCCGGCCGCTGGCGGTGGCGTGCGGGGTGGTACGCACCAGCTCGTTGATGATCTGCTTGGCCAGTTTCGGGGCGTTGGGGTCCTGGCGCGCCCGCACGTCATCACCCAGCGGCTCCCCCGCCCCATCGATGAAGAAGAACCGCTCCAGCCCCGGGCGCGTGGGGACCTCGGTGAACGTCGCGTACGCCTCGGCCTGCTCGTCAGTCAGAAACTCCACCGGCACGAGGCGGACCGCAACCAGCACCGGCGCACGCCTGGCGATCTTTCCGCGAACCACAGCGGAGTCTCCAGCTTGTGTGCCAAACGACATAGATCAATCTCAGCGGCACCTTCTGTACCGCAACTACTCACACCCGGTGAGTCCCATGGGTTCAGCGGAACTGAAGCTTGTTCAGCGGGAACTCGCGGGTCGGTCTGTGTGCATCAGTTGGGTGTATCCGTGGGTTCGGTAGGAGCGCGGGGTCAGGAGGTCCGGGTGTGGTGGTCCAGCAAGCGGGTGAGCGACTGCACGAACTGGTCGCGTTCGGCCGGACTCAGCGGTGCGAGCAGTTCGTCGTGGAGGTCGTCCAGGACCTTGTCGAGGCGACGTAGGTGACGGCGGCCTCGGGCGGAGATCGTGATGATGTTGCGGCGCCGGTCATCGGGATCCGGCGCCCGCTCGGCGAGGTCACGCTCGGCCAGTTCGTTGAGCACGCCGACCATGTCGCTGCGGTAGATGCCGGAGCGTCCGCTCAGCTCCGCCTGGCTGGCCGGCCCGTGCTCCTGCAGTGAGGCGAGTACGGCGTAGTGCCACTTGCGGGCATCGGCCCGGGCCAGCCCCTCGGTGATCAGCCGGTCGGACCGCGTGGTCAGCTGCGACAACAGTCGGCTTGCCCGCCGACTCAGCCTGTCGGGCGTCTTGAGCGCGCCATCGTCGGGCATATCCGCGGCTTCGGCTCTGATCATGGAGCCCATCCTATCCATTGCGTTAGTCAGACTAACGGTGTACGTTCACTCGCGCCGAAAACGTTAGTGCGACGAACGTTTATCGAGTGAACTCCAAAGAAGGAAGATCTTGCCCACCAAAACACTGCGGATCCCCACCACAGACGGTCAGGCCGACGCCTTCGCCGCCTTCCCCGACCACGGCGAGCGGCACCCGGGGGTCCTGATGTACGCGGACGGCTTCGGCATTCGGCCCGTGCTGCGGGAGATGGCCCGCGAACTGGCCGGGCACGGGTACTACGTGCTCGTCCCCAACCTCTTCTACCGACACGGCCCGGCACCGGTGATCGAACTTCCCGAGCACATCGGAGAAGAGGTCCGGCCCGCGCTCATGGCCCAGTTAATGCCCTTGATCGGGGCGCACACCGTCGAACGTGTCCTGAGCGACGCCGACGCCTACCTTGGGTTCCTCACCACTCAGCCCGAGGTCGGCGCCGGACCGGTCGCGGTGACCGGCTACTGCATAGGCGGCCTTCTGGCGATGCGTACCGCCGCTGCCCACCCCGGCCAGGTGGCCGCCCTCGCCGCATTCCACGGCCCCGTGGGCGCGGACGGGCCGAGTGCCTTCGCCGGGATCGCCGCCCAGGCCCACTTCGGCCACGCTGAAAGCGACCTGACGCCCGAAGCCCTCAGCGAGCTCAACCGGGCCCTGGACGCCGCAAACGTCGACTACACCTCCGAGATCTACCCCGGCACCGTCCACGGTTTCACCATGTCCGACACCGACGCCTTCGACCCCGCCGGACGGCAGCGTCATTGGGACCGCCTGCTCCCCCTCCTCGATCTCACCCTGGGCGGACTGAAGCCCGTGCCGCCGCGACTCCCTGAGCTCCCCGAAAACTGACGGCAGAACCCGGACGTCACCGAAGCCGCTGTTCAGCGGCCTGTTCCAGTAGCGCTCGTGCGGAGTCCGAGTAACGCATCGCGGTCTTCTCGTCGCGCCCGAACACCTCCGCGAGGTGGAGCGGATCGGGCCCGTGGGCGAGGGCCTCTTCGAGTTGCCGGTCGACGCGGAGCCGCTCCAGTGTCGCGTCTTGTCCGCGCAACGTGGCGCTGATCCAGTGGTCGCTGGCGCGGCTGGTCTTGGTGGCGGTCTGGTTGTTGATCAGTAGGTGGAGGTTGGGTGTGATCGGCCACCGGCTCCGTCGGTGCTCCAGCCAGTTCAGCAGCAGTCTCAGAGTGAGGTCGTCGAGCGGGCGTACTCGCCCGGCGATGGTCAGCCGGCGGTTGCCGACGTCGAGGTCGTCGAGCATGAGGGTGCCGATCTGGGCGACTCGGGCGGCGTGCACTGCGGCGAGGGCGAGGATGAGACGTGCCGCCGGGGTGGTGGCTGCCGCGACGGACCGGTCGACCTGGGCAGGGACGAGCGGTTGAATCACGCCGTACTCGTACTGACCGACCTTGATCCGGCTGGTGGGGTTGCGGAAGATGAGACCTGCCCGCTTGGCCCAGGTGGACAGTGAGCGCAGGGCGACGAGCTGGTCGCGGCGGTGGTGGCCGTGCAGCTTTTGACGTGGGTGAGGACATCGTCGCGGGTGACTTCCCGCAGGTGGTCGTAGCGGTTCGACCACTCCAGCAGTGCCGGTCGGACATGGTTGAGGTAGAGCCAGACCGTGCCGTGCCGCCGGGGCCGCCGTCGCGCAGGGTCCGGGTCCAGCGCTCGGCCTCCGCGCCGATGCCGGGCGCGAGTCCTTCCAGGCGCTCGGCGAGCCAGCGTTCGAAGGTGGGCTCACTGTCGTCCAGGAAGATTCCCATGTCCTCCAGGACCGTGACGGTATGTCCGACCGGCAGGTCGTGGGCCCGGAGCGGGGTGAAGATCTCGCTGTGGCGGATGACATCGCCCTCGACGTACTCGGTGAGGACCAGGGCCAGGCCGGTCAGGGTCGTCCTCCACCAGCAGGCTCTGCCCATACCCGGCCTCGCTAGGGACCCTGCCCGTCACACCGGCTGTGTGGATCCGTCGGCCATCGCAGCGATCAGTCGCCGGTGCAACTCCCGGATGAGCGCGGTGAGTTCAAGCAGGGCTCCTCCTCGCCGTGATCCCACATCTCAATAGCACCCGCCCAGTTGACACCGGCAGGGGAACCGACGAGAACAGGTGAGCGGTGGTTGCACAGGTCAGACGTGGAATGGCCGCTCGGAGGCTATGAACCTGCCGCCGCATCGGACGGCCCCTGCCGACGGGGTTCAGCGCCCGCTTTCGTGTAGCCGATGCTGATTCTGAGCCGTCGTGTACCTGCACGGGTGGGAATGGCGGTTCGCATGGTGAGTGGTGGGGTGAGGTGCTTAGGCTTCCTCGGCATGAAAGGGCGGCCGTCGGGGTCCGCCTCGGGTTGATGGGTGCGGGGGAGCAGTCGGTGAACCGTAAGGGTGGGTACGGCAAGTTGGTGCGGGACCGGATTCCGCAGATTATTCGCGAGGACGGGGCCGAGCCTTTCACCTACATCGCGGGCCCGGAGGAGTACCGCACCCGTCTGCGGGAGAAGCTCGGCGAGGAGGTCACCGAGTTCCTGGAGGCTGATGATGCCAGGGCACCGGAGGAACTCGCGGACGTGCTGGAGGTGGTGCACGCGCTCGCAGCGGTCCTGGGAGTCGGCGCGGAACAGTTGGAGAGGATCCGCGAGAGCAAGGCGAGTGAGCGCGGCGGCTTCGCGGACCGGATCGTCTGGACCGGCAACCGCTGACCCCAGCCGCTTCGGCGGGCCTTCGACACTCCCGATGACAAGAGCGCGCGTTGACCTTCTTCGCACGCGAGATAGATCTTGGTGGTGAGGCCTCCCCGGGGACTGGCCCAGACCGTGGTCCTCAGGCTCACCGCTGTCCCGCCCGGCGGCTCCTTCTGGGCCCGCCCGTCACGGCGGGCGCCCGCCGCGTGCCCATGGTCACGACAGATGTTCGGGTTGAGGTTCCTTGCCGTGCCTTTCGGGCGCAGCGCCGCACGGGCGATGTCCGGGTGGACGCCCAGAGGCTCCACGTGGATGGGCAGGGCCGCTCATGGAGACGGGGAAGGGGGAGGCGCTGAGAATTGAGACAGGGGTGTGATCTTTCTGGGACAGGGGGTTGGCAAGGGGCAGGCGGTGGTGCCGCAGCGCGCGGGGTGTTGTCACCGAGGGGTGGTATCCATTGCCGCATGAATACTGATCAAGCTGATCCTGCTGAGTTGGCGGAGCTTTGTGCGCCGTTCAGCGTCGATGACGGAGGCGAGTCGGCTCTTGGGTGGGAGGCGGTGTATGCCTTCGAGGCAGAACACGGGATCGTGCTGCCCGAGCTGTATCGGACCTTCGTCGCTGAGATAACGGATGGTTCGTACTCCGGGCCGCCCGAGTACGGGCTGCTGTCGGTGGCGGAGCTGCCAGAGGACTGGGGCGATGACGAGCAGGAGCGCGATCTGAGTAAGCCGTTCCCGTTGGTGAAGGCATGGATGTGGGAGGACGAGTCGGACCCGTCCGAGGATGCTGACGAGCTCCTGGAACAGGTCTGTAACCACGGCTCGATCGTGCTCGGCACCGATGGGTGCGCGATGAACTGGCATCTCATCGTCACGGGGCCTCACCGAGGGCACATCTGGCTGATCAGTGACGTCGGTGCTGTCCCCTTCGGCGAGCAGTTCGGGTTCACCACTGCGGAGCCTGGCTTCGCGGGCTGGGTCCGGCATTGGGCAGCGAACAAGCCTTGGTATGACGCTGTGTGACTCAGGAGTAGGGCGTGTGGCGGTTTCCTCCCGTTCTGATCTGCTTCAGCCGGGGTCTCCACGCCACCAAAGAGAGCCCCGATGAACATCTCGTTGCAGGCCGTCCTCACCATCGCCCGGGGCGTTGATACTGGCCAGGCGATCGACAGGCGGGGGGAAAGCGGTGGACTGGACACTGGCGGGAGGGCTGGCCGCCGGCCTGCTGCTCGCGACCGTGACCGCCCCGGTCGGTGTGTCCGGCGCGGTGTTCCTCCTGCCGGTCCAACTGAGTGTCTTCGGTGTGCCCAACCCCGCGGTCACCCCGACCAACCTGCTGTTCAACGTCGTCGCCGGACCTGGTGCTCTGTGGCGTTACCGCCGCGACGGCGCCCTGCGCGGAGACCTTGCCCGACGACTGGTGCTGGGCACCCTTCCCGGTGTCGTGCTCGGGGCCGCCATCCGCGTCTTCGCCATTCCCGGCCCGAGTGTCTTCCGGCTGTTGATCGCAGCCCTGCTGCTGCCGCTCGGGCTGTGGCTGTGTCTGCGCACCCTGGCCCCGGCACACCAGCGGCCGTCCGCAAGAGAGCTGACCCCTCGCACACTCACCGGACTCGCCGTGGCGGTCGGAGTGGTCGGAGGTATCTACGGCATCGGGGGCGGCTCCCTCCTCGGACCGATCCTCTGCGGACGCGGCCTGCCCGTCGCACGCGTGGCCCCGGCCGCGCTTGCCGCCACGTTCGCCACCTCTCTTGTCGGCGCCGGCGCCTACGCGCTGCTGTCGTTGGTGAGCGCCGGGGACGTCGCCCCGGACTGGGAGCTCGGGCTGGCCTGCGGCGCGGGCGGACTGATCGGCGGCTACCTCGGCGCACGCCTCCAACCCCGCCTGCCCGAACGAGCCCTACGGCTTCTGCTCGGCACTCTCGCCGCAGCCGTCGGCGCCCTGTACACCGCCCAGACCCTGACCTGACCTGAGTCCATGCTGGTGAGGACGTACGAGGGTGACCGCCAACGGGCGTTCGGCAGTGGCCGACAGACAGCCCAGACCCTGTCCACCACCTACGATCGCTTCAGAATGAGGGCGCCGCGTCGTCCGAGCGCGCGGTCCGAGCCGTGCGCTTGCCGCGTCAGCTGCGGAAATCGCTGTCGGTTGCTGGAGCACGGTGATAGACACGCGGAGTGCAAAAGACTCTGGAGTTCCCCGATCTGCTACGGCTCATAGACGAACGGTCGACGGCCTTCCGCGCCGCGGTCGCCTCGGCGCCCAGCCTTGAGGTGCAGGTGCCGACCTGCCCCGAGTGGACACTGTTCGATCTGGTGCAGCATTTGGGCGAGGGGCGCCGCAAGTGGGCCGCCATCGTCGGCGCTGGGCCTGCCGACGCTCCTGCGGCCAGGTCCGCATGGGGTGTTCCGGCTGCGCCTCGGGAGCGCGAGGCACTGCTGGACTGGTGGTCCGCCTCCGCGCAGCAGCTACTGGACGCACTGCGGGAGTCCGGCCCGGATCGCGGCTGCTGGACCTGGTGGGATACGTCGCAGTCGCCGCAGACCGCCGGTGCCGCAGCGCGACATCAGCTCCAGGAGATCGCGCTGCACACCTACGACGCTCAGATCTCTGTCGGCGTCCCGCAGCCGCTGCCGGACGAGGTGACACTCGACGGTGTCGATGAGTTCCTGTCCACCTGCTGCGCGACGACGAGCGCCTGGCCGCACGATCCCGCCGCCGTCGACTACCACGCCACCGAGGGCAGTTCCTGGCGCCTCACACTCTCCGCCGACGGAGCACGGAGCGCCCGCCTCCCCGAACCCGGCACCGGGCCTGCCACCGCTGCCGGCGAGGACTTGGACGCGGCCGACGCCTCCCTCCGGGGCACGGCCGGTGAGCTGGTCCTGGCCTTGTACGGCCGTATTCCGGTGGATTCCCTGAAGGTCGACGGCGACCGGCGTCTCTTCGATCAGCTCCTGGCCTGGGACCCGGACGAGTAGGGCGTGACGCGACGCCGGCTCGCATGCTTCGAGGTGCTGAGTCTCCATACTGGAGCAACGTCGCGCAGGGGCAGCGCTGCCGGCAGCAGGGTGGTGGGCGGGGAGACGTGCGGGGTCCGGCGTGGAGCTGGGTCGGTGAGGCGGGCCGACACGAGCCCGTCCGGAACCGCCCTGGCGGCCGGCGACGGGACCAGCGCGACGCCAGGGCCCGCGGCCACGTAAGCGAACGTTCCCGTCTGCTCCGCGATCCGGATGACCTTTCTGAGGGCGAAGCCCGCCTGGGCGCAGGCGTCGGCGAGCATCGTGGCACGGTCCCGTACGCGTCCTGCAGCCAGGCCTCGTCGCGCAGTTCGAGCAGATCGGTCACGTCGGCTGCGGCCAGGGGATGCCTGTGGGGGAGGGCGAGGGGCGATGTGTCTTCGTAGAGCGGTGTCGTGGCTGCTGCGTGGACAGAGGCCAGCCCGCAGTGGGGGTCGCTGACCACGGCCAGATCCAGCGCCCCGTGCGGTCGCCGCTCCATCCGCGAGCAGGGCCGCGAGCGCGCCGCTGCGGCCTTTGACCGCGATGACCTCGACATACGGTCGGGCTTGCCTGAATGCCCGCGGGGCGGCAGGCGCCAACGCGGTGTTGGCGGTGAGGAGTGCCCCTATGGGCAGTAACCCACCGTGCCTCCTCGTGCAGTACGGCCAACTCCCGCTCTGTATGGGCCAGGTGGTCGAGGACATCCACGGAGTGCCGGTACGCGGGGCGGCCTGGCGGGTTCGCCGTAGGTCCCCTCGGGAGCCTCTCACAGCGTGGTTCGCCAGCTTCCTGCTCCAGCGATGCGATGCGTCGGGAGATCGGCGGCTGTGCGTAGTCGAGGCTGACCGCTGCCTTGGTGAGAGACCTTGTCCCGGCCAGGGGCGCCGGTAGCCGCAGCGTATCGATGTCGAACACGAGCCACCCTTCCGTCCCGCCTACCCATTCCCATGACGCATGGCTGCCAGTTAATTCAGTCGCTGGTGGAATGTTCTGCTTCGCCCTAGCGTCGATGGGGCGGTCGTGCACGGGCCGCTTAGATCACCGTGGGGGCCTGAATTCCCCATGCCGGATGAGGGGAAGTGCCGCGATGCGAAGGACGCAGGAGCTCGGGCGCACGATGAGTACGTGGGGGTGCGAGCGTGGCTGTTCGAGTCCGGCTGCCCACCGCCCCGACCACCAGGACCTGGCGATGAACCGGCCAGGGCGTGTCCGCGCAGCGCTGCTGCTCACGGTCGTCACGGCTGTACTGCTCAGCGCCTGCGGGGGAGCCGGCTCCGACCCGGCCGAGGGCGGCGACACGCGGGCCGCGCAACCGACCCCGGCGGCGACCTTGTCCCCGCCCCCGTCTCCGACCGCGGCGCCCACACCGACTACTGCCGTCGAGATTGCTGAGGCGGTCGACAGTTGGTACGCGTTCGGAGGTGAGACGGCGATGGTCAGCTTGATCACGGAAGCGGTGGAGGCTCAGGAAGGCGGCCGCCCCAGTGCAGACATGGAGCTGGTGACACTGGACTTCGGTGGTCTCATGGAGGCGCTCAGCACGGCCCGGCTGTTCGGTTCCCTCCCCGACCCCAAGGCCCGGACGGCCTGGTCGGCCGCCATCGAGGACCTCGATGAGGGCGCGCGTGAGGTCCTCGATTCGGCGCCCGAGGACACGCTGATCCAGTCGCCTCAGGAGGCTGGACAGGCGCTGCGGGGGTGGCACACGTTCGACGAAGGGATCAAGAGCCTCAAGGCTGTCCAGGCACGACTCGACGGCGCCTTCGGCCTGAAGCCGTCTCCGGACCCATGGGCAGCGAGGTAACCCTGGGTGCTGTCCGGCGGTTCACGACCGGAGACATATGCGGACCGCCGCGCGGTGGCGGAAAGACGTAGGCACTCTTGCCGTTGCGGTGGGCATGAGCCATCTCTGCCGTCCGTCCCACCCGCTCTGATAAGCCGACCCGGGCAATCGACGGAGCGGCTCAAGTGGTCCATTTCTGCTGCGAGATGGCGACTCGGCGGTGCAGGGACTGTGTGAACCCGTTCCCGGTCGCCCCTGGCACGGGATCATGAACCTGGACCGCAGTGCTAGGGCCTGTGTGACGTTGTGATCATCCAGTTGCCTCCAGCAGGTCGTTGATCCAGATCATTGAGGCACGGAGGTGGAGGCCGGCGATGTAGCT
>NZ_JBVIOL010000028.1:0-79819 GCF_055578825.1 Streptomyces sp. NPDC032822
TGAACACAGAACTCGAACGGTTCCGGCAGCGATAGTGCTCACCTGCTGGCGGCTACGGAACCGAGCATTCCCCGATTCCGTAGCTCCCATTAGGCCGCGGGCGAAGCCCGTCAGCCCGGGCAGGTCATCGCGGACGACGGCCACGATCCAGGCGGGGAGCCGGCCGCCGAGGATCTCTCCGAAGTCACGGATGTGCTGGTGGGTGGCTTCCAATTCTGGGCATCGGGCCAGGATCATCCTGAGGCGTTGGTGTTCCTCTTCGCCGAGCGTGCCGGGGCGTCGGGTGAGCCAGCCGGTGACCCGGCGGCGCTTGGCACTGCGTCCGGCGGAAGGCCGCGAGGTAGTCGCGGACGGAGGCGTATCCGTCGAGGTAGCCTCGTTCGGCGATCTCGCGGTGCAGGGCCAAGGCGTTCGTGCACCCCTGTGACCAGCGGTGTTGCAGGTAGGGCTTGAAGGGGTCGAGTTTGCTCGGCCGCCGGGGCATCCCGGTGACCATGTCTTGCCAGCGGGCGTCGTGCGCGTACCGCATCACCGTTCTGCGGCCCCAGCCGCGGTGCCGGGCGATAGCCCGGAGACTGTGCCCCTGGGCGGTCAGTCCGTGGACCTGCGCGTGAGCCGCCCGCATGCGCTCTGCCCGCAGCCCGGTGGGGTCCGTCGCGGCCGCCGGTTCGGTGTGGTCCGCCGGGGCCGGTTGCGGGGCAGGTTCTGGCAAGCAGGCGCGGCGTGCTGCGACGGTCTTCCCGACCGCCCGGCCCAGGCCCTGCCAGAGGGGGAAGCGGTCGGCGACCTGGACCGCGTCCGGGGCGCCGAGCCGCGAGCCCTCCGCGTAGGCCCCGGCCCGGTCCCGGCAGATCACCTCCACCCCCGGATGCGTAGTCAGCCAGCCAGAGGGCCTGCCTCGCGGCCCGGCAGCACGTCGATGACCTGGTGAGTCTGGCCACTGGTGATCACCGTCACGTACGTGGCACCGCGCCGGGTGGCGAAGTCATCGACACCAAGAACCCGCGGGACCCCTCTTTCGGGATCAGGCAGGTTCAGTACGCGCCGCAGGAACGTCATACGGCCCCCCATGACGCCCAGCGAGGTCGCGAGCCGGGCCCCGGCCCGGCCGGCGAGAGCCAGCCCTATCATCTCCAGCCACGAGCCCAGACGCCGATTCCACCGAGCGCACGGGACGGTCGGCAGTGCGAACCGCTCGGCGAATGTCCGCCGCCCACAACCCGTGTTATCGCAGATGAACCGGCATACCAGCAACGTGATCACCACAGGCCGGCCGCCCAGCGGGAGGTCGTACACCCGCCGGCGACAACAGTCGTGGACACGGCCACTCCACCGCCCGCAGTCCGGGCACTCCGCATTCCTCGCCCGGCCCCACCCCATGACGCACACCAACCCCAGGAACGACCGGGCCGCTCTGATGACGATTTCGCCGTCGAGGCCGGCGAACACGAGCCAGGCCCAGCAGGATTCTTCGAAGTCCATGCCCGACCGTCCGCGCGCACACCTCCATCCATCACGATCCGAGCCCGCACCTGATGGAGCGTCACTGACTAGCACTCCAGTGGTAGTTCATGCTCTTCGTGAGTGGGGGGTGCCTGGCGGGCGACGGTGACTGCGGCGGACGCGGGCATGGCGGCGTCGTCGCCGGGTGGTTCAGCTCGAAGGCACGCAGGTCGTCGCGGACTTGATCGGCATCCGCCTGGTGCTCTGACCGGGAAGGTTCACCGGGGCGCAGGTAGGGACGAGTGGATGGGGCGCGATCTGGTCGGGGCATGCATCAGCCACTGTGGAAACAGTTGGACACGTCCTGGACTCTCTACGACGATTCGAGCTGTGACAGACAAAGTCGAGCGCCGGACCCCGGCACCCACGAGCCCGAAGTCCGTGCGATTTGTTGAGTTGTCGAGCACGACCATGAGGGCCTTGCTGAAGGACGACCTGGCTCGCGCGAGTGCCGAAGCAGGTGTCGCTCTCACCGAGTACTTCGTCACCGACACGGCAAAGTGGGTGTGGCAGTATCGGGTCAATCAGCTGACCTCGGACCCGGGTTACACGGGGTGGCTCACTGAGATTGTGGTGGCCGAGCCGGAAGGTGCCGTCGTGGGGTATGCCGGGTTCCATGGGCCGCCGGATGAGGCGGGGATGGTGGAGCTCGGTTACTCGGTGGTCCCCGTCTACCGTCGTCAGGGCTACGCCAGGGCGATGCTGACCGCGTTGGTGCATCGGGCCGTTGCCGAAGCCCGAGTCGGGACCGTGCGGGTGACGATCAGTCCTGACAACGCCGCATCCCTGGCCACGATTTCGGGGTTTGGCTTTGTGAAGGTCGGAGAGCAATGGGACGAGGAAGACGGCCTCGAAGTCATATTTGAAGTTCCTGTCTGATCAAGCTGCTGCTGGAAGAGGTCGGCCTCCCCAGCGGATGCCTCTCTCGCTTCGGATGCGGGCGCGTTCCTTGCGCTGGGCGGCGAGCACGTCGGGGTGGCGGGCGTTGGCGTTGCGCCAGCGCAGGTAGGCGTGCAGGGCGCGGGTCTGCACGGTGTGGTTGTGGTGGTTCGAGTTGGCGATGGTGAACTGCCTCAGCGGTCCAAAGTGTGCCTCGATCGGGTTTGCCCACGAGGCGTAGGCCGGGGTGAAGCACAACTCGACCTTGTGCTTCTTCGCTCAGCGCCGGATGTCGGCGCGCTTGTGGGCGGACAGGTTGTCCATGATCGCGTAGATCGGGGCGCCGTCGGGCCGTGCGGCGCGGATCGATTTCAGCGCGGCGAGAGTGTTCGCGGCGCCCTTCTTGCGGCGGTTGACGCCCCACAAGCGGTCGTCGCCGACCGAGTAGCAGCCGTGGAAGTACCGGACTCCGTGGGTGCGATGGTAGGTGGCGGGCAACCGGTCGGGACGCCGTTGCTCGGCCCAGCCAGAGCCCGCAATGGGGCGGATGCCGAGCGGGCCGAACTCGTCGAAGGCAAAGACGCGGTCCGGGAAGCGGTCCAGGACGTGCTCGATGCGGTCGAGTTTGGTGTCGCGCTCGGGGTCTGGTGATTCCTTCCAGGTCTTGGTGCGCTGGAAGGTGATGCCGCGGCGGGCGAGCAGGCAGCGTAATGCTTCGCGGCCGATGCGGATGATCCGGCCGTGGATTTTACGCAGGTAGGCGGCGAGTTTGCGGATCGACCAGCGGGTGAAGGGCTGGCCGAGCTCGGCGGGTCGGGTGGTGGCCGTTTGGATGACGAAGTCCTCGTCGTCAGGGCTGAGTTGGCGGGGACGGCCTCCCGCCCATTGAGGGTCCAGGCAGGCCAGGCCGATCTCGTTGAACCGGTGGATCACGTCCCGGACGGTGTCCTCGTCGGCCTGCACCAGTTGCGCGATCACCGGCACGCGGTTCCCGCCGGCCGAGGCCAGCAGCATCATCGCGCGCCGGTATCGCACCGAACTCGTGCTGCCACGACGCACGATCTGCTGCAGCCGCTGACCTTCCTGGTCGGTCAGTCTGCGCACACGGACAGGCTCAGCCACCGCGTCTCCAGCGGTCGGATCGGACGTCACCGCACATCCAACCGCCACGACCACCAACCCGGCGAACCTACGCGGTCACAGCACTAGCGATCGACGGAGGTCTCCCTGCTCGGGCGCCACCGCAACCAGAGGTCTCCCCCGTCCGGCCGGTAGCGGTCTCCATCGTCCAACCGCACCTCGCCCATAAGCCGCCGAGCACCGTCCGGTGCCCGACGGCACGGCGCGAGCAGCACGTTCAGTTCGTCGTAGCGGGCATCGACCCCTCCGTTCGCCGGGTGTTCCTCCCTCCCGGCGTCAGAGACCTCGTACCTGACGTAGATTGCCCACTGCTCGCGCTCCATCGCCACTGCCGCCTCGCTCGCGGGCCAGACGACGTACTCGTTGGCCGTGTTGGCCGGGTGATAGTCCCAACCCTCAAAGTAGTGCGGGACACCATTGATGACCGCGAGTCCGTGACGCGGCCCGTCGTACCACTCCAGGACCGAGTACGCCCGCTCGAAGCCGTCCGCGATCAGTTGCTGCTCATCCCAGGGTTCAGCCACATGGGCAGGCTACCGGCCGACGACCTCCGCATCCATGATCACGATCTACGGCTGGAGTACCAGTGGGCGGGCGCATCATCGTGACCATTTACCCCGGCGCACGGCGCCCGACTCGAACACGGTCATAACTTCTCCGCGACCGCTCCCCAAGGTCTGTGCCAGACCCCAACCGGGGTCTGGCACAGACCTTGGGGAGCGGTCGCGGAGGGGGACCCCGGACCTTCCCGGAGGCGAGGCGGTCAGGTGGTGTGGAGCCTGAAGTGCAGCAGGCCGGTGGCATCAGCTGGGGCGGGCTTGCCCTCCGGATCGGTGACCGCGGTCACGGCCAGGCCGGCGGTCGTGGCCAGCTTCTCGAAGTGCTCCCGGGTGTACCAATGCATAATCCACGGGCGCTCTTCGATGGTGCTGTCCAAGCCGTGGTGCCGTTCGTAGCGTAGAAGCGTCGTCTGTGTCCGGGCTGCCTCGTCGCGTTGCTCGGCGACGACGGATACCCGCAGCTCGGCGCCGTCGGGTGCGGTGGCCGTGCGCACCCGGCCGATCTGTTCGGCGGGGGTCGGTGCGGGGGTGAACAGGGGCACCAGGGCGGTGCCGCCCTCTGCCAGGTGAGCGCGGATGCCGCGTAGGGCGGCCAGCGCGGTGGCGTCGTCGGGAAGCAGGGTGAAGGTCGGCCCGGCGAGGAAGATCGCCTCGTAGCGGCGGGGTAGGTTCAAAGCCTCCATGCGCTGGTGGAACACGGTGGCACGGATGCCTTGTTGGTCTGCCCTGCGTCGGAGCCGCTCGAGCATGTCGGCGGAGGAGTCGACGCCGTCGACGTCCAGGCCGCGTCGGAGCAGTTCGAGCAGGGGATCACCGTCTCCGCACCCCAGCTCCAGTGCCGGCACGCCGGCTTGCTCAATGAAGGCTGCGTAGGGTTCGGGGTCCTGGGAGAAGGACTTCAGCGGTCCGTAGAGGTCTGCAACGATGCCGGTGTAGAAGTCAGCTGGGTCCACGCACGTCACCCTACGCAGCCCCTTTTGTACGTTCACCCGAATATCGCGGGTGGGTCACTGCAACAGGATCATCTTGCGGAGCAGTTCGAATCCCGCCCGTCCGTAGAGCTGCCTCTTGATCTTCTTGATGCGGTTCACGGCACCTTCGGTGCCGCCGGAGCTCCAGAGCAGGGTGAGGCCGGCCGTCACCGCGTCGAGGTCCCGGAGCAGGCGGAGTACGAAGCCGGTGAGGCCCGGCAGCTGATTGCCCTCAACAGCGTCGATCCAGACAGGGAGCGCGGGACCGAGGCGATGGGCCATCATCTCGCCGAAGCCGCGGACGCGCCCTGCGGCGGCGTCCAGCTCGGGGGCAGCGGGCCAGGATGCCCTTCAGCACGGCGCCATCTTCCTCCCTCAGGGCTGTGGGATGGCGGGTGAGCCAGCCGGTCACCCGCCGCACCGTCGGCGGTGGAGGCGGCGCCTGTGGCGGGGTGGCTCGCAGGGTGGCGATGCAGGCGCGGACCATCTGACAGGTGACGGGGACGTTTCCGGCGAGGAGTTCGCGGTGCAGGAGGGTGACGTTCGAGCAGCCCGCGGCGAACCGCTCTTCCAGGTAGGGCTTGCAGGGGGCCAGCCTGCTGGATGCCGGGCGGTTCTCGCGGAGAGTGTCCTGCCAGTGCGCGGCGCGCGCGTAGCGCAACACGGTGCTGAGGCCCCAGCCCAGGTGGCGGGCGATCGCCCGGCGAGAGTGGCCCCGGGCGAGCAACTCGTGGACCAGGGCGTGCGCGGCCTTCTTGCGCTGAGCCCGCCTGCCGACCGGCTCCCGGTCAGCAGGCCTCGAGCCGTCCGGCGGACTGCCGGCACTCGTCGTCTTGAGCGGTACCGGTGCCCGCAAGCACTCCCGGTGAGCGGCGACGCAGGTCTCCACAGCCCGGCCCAGGCCCTGCCACAGGTGGAACCGGCCGGCGGCCTGGAGGGCAACGGGGGCGCTGGTTTCGTTCGTGAGGACGGACACCACTTGTCGACGGGTTTGAGCACCACGTGTCGATCACAGGGCAGCGAAATATCAATGAGAACTGACACCACTCCGGGACGGCGCACTGGGACGAGGAATGGATGGGGTGGCTGGCAGATTCGGGGCATTGTCGAGCCTGTGGGGGCGTAGTGGGTCTGGGAACGGTGGCGGTCACCGGAGCAGCGGGCAACATCGGGTCCGTGGTCCGGGCGGCTCTGAGAGGCGATGCGGATCGGCTGGTCCTGTTGGACCGTGTTCCGCTCCGGGCGGAGACGGCAACGGAAGAGGTGCGCATCGTCGACCTGCGGGATGCGGCAGCTGTGGAGTCGGCGCTGGCCGGTGTGGATTCGGTGCTTCACCTGGGCGGAGTGCCGGATGAGGCGCCTCTTGCCGATCTCCTGCAGGCGAATGTGTTGGGCACCCACCATGTGCTGGAAGCAGCGCGGCGTGTGGGAAGCGGGCGGGTGGTGCTGGCCAGCAGTAATCGCATCACGGGCTTCTATCCCACGGCTCATTGCACACGTCCGCTGGAGCCTGCGCGGCCTGACGGCCTGTACGGCGTGAGCAAGGTAGCCGTTGAGGCCCTGGGTCAGCTGTATGCGGATAAGTTCGGCCTCTCGGTCATATGCCTGCGCATCGGCAGCTTCGAGGAAACGCCCACAGAACCTCGGCACCTGGCGACCTGGCTCAGCCCGCGTGACACCGTGGGGTATATCCGGGCAGCACTCACCGCCCCGCAGTCCACTCGCTTCGCCACGGCGTATGCGGTCTCCGCCAACACCCGACGGTTCTGGGAACTCCCTGACGAGTCAGTCCTGGCCTACACACCTGTCGACAACGCCGAGGCGTATGCCTCGCGCGTAACCGACGCCGAGGTTCCTGCCGATCCCTCGGCGCCTCAGGCCGGACCATATGCGACGCCTGAATTCACTCTGCAGCACATCTGGCCCTGACTCTGGCCGGCCCGACGGCGACCATGGCATACCGTCAACGGTTACTGGAGCCCTGGGCGGCGGCTCAGGCCCGGGCTATGGCGAGGCGGCAGGAGGCCTTCGCCCGGCCACAGGGGCTGCTCGGCCACGAGGGCGGTGAGGAACAGACCGACCTTGTCCAGGACTTCGGCGCGGTCGTTCATCCCGTAGACGACGGGCTCGCCCGTCACGGCGTCCACGGCCCGCACCTGGCTGCCCGGACCCGTGCACAGCAGGGCGCGGGCCATGACGGGAAGGGTGAGGCTCAAGGCATCGCACTCCCCCTCGCCAACGAGCTGCAGCAGGCCGGCGGTGACACGTTCGAAGTCGCCGACGGCCGGCCAGCCGGCGCCGCCGTTCAGTTCGTGGGTGAGGGCGGCCAGCGGAACGATCTCGCCCGGCTGCCGTCCTTGGGTGAGCAGGCCGTGGATCCGGGCGCCGTCAGGCTGGTGCACCTGCGGATGGAGCAGGGAGCCGGCGGCCACCACGGTGGTATTGACCTCCCGTGTTCCGGGGCCGGGCCAGTACGGCTCGTGCGCGAAGAGCAGGTACACGTCCTGGGTGCGGACCGGGCCGGAGTCCGGCTGGGTACGGACCGGGCCGGGGTCGGGCTGGGGCATGGGGAGGGTTCCTTTCAGGAGCGATGTGCCGGACGTGGGGTGAGGTGCCGGGGGTGCCGTCGGCCGGGCGTCGCGCGGGCGGGGGCCCCGTGGCCGCCCGGGCCTGCGGTTGTGGTCCGTGCCGGCCGTGCCGTCCTCGGCAGTGCGCTGGAGGATGTGGGCGACTTGGCCGACGAGCTGGAGCAGCAGCCGTTCACGGGCGATGAGGGCGGCTGAGGCCGGGCGGGTGTCCTGGGTCTGGAGCAGGCCGGCGGCATCCCACAGCAGGTGGTGGCCGATCTCGGCCGGGCGGCGCAGTTCGTGGCGGTCGCTTCCGGCAGCGGCCTGGACCAGTGAGGTGTGCAGGGCGGCCAGGCGCTGCAGGCAGCGGCACGGACTCTCGCCCCCGACGCTGCGGACCTGTGCGCGGGCACGGGCATCGAGCCGGCCGGGCAGGTGCCCGGCGAGCAGCGGGGCGAGCAGCATCGCCGGCAGCGCGACGTCGCCGGGCAGGCCCTGGCTCATGGCGAACACTGCGGCGGCCAGGCCGATCAGAGCGACGACGACGGCGGACAGCCCCAGGGATCCAGGGACAAGGGGAGCCAGAGCGATGCGGTGGGCGGGACGCCGTGTCAGCCACCGAAGGGCCAGGCGCTGCAGACCGGTCGCGGCCGGAGTGAGGACCCCGATCTGATAAGGGATCTCGGGCAGGCTGCCGTCGCCGGGAACAGTCCAGGCGAGGTAGCCCCACCGGGTGCGTTCGTGCACGAGCACCAGCTCGCACTCCGCCGAGCAGGTGTGATCGCGGACATGACCGGTACGCAGGGCACGGGAACGTTCCCTCTCCCACCGGCCCCGGTCACAGGTGAAGGGGCGCTGATGGTGCGCGGCCGCGGCGGGCTGCGGTGTGCGGGGCGTGTCCCTCACGGACTGCTTCCTTCCAGGCGGCCGATGAAGACGCAGGCACACGTGGCGCAACGGCCGTCACCATCGGGGTCGGCGCGCCGGGGCGTGGGCCCCGGGCAGGTACGGCACAGCGGCCAGCCAAGACAGGCCGGGCAGAGATCCACGCCCGGGACGGCTACGGGCACACCGCAGCCGGCGCATTCGATAGGGGCGCGGTAGGTCAGGGCCTGGCCCACCGTGCGCACGGCCGCAGAGCCGGCCGATCGCGGCGCCGAGCCATCCCCCACGGGCGTGCCGTGCTGACCGGCCAGGGTGACGGGCGGCGGGCAAGCCCCGGCAGCACGGAGCCGGGCAGCGATGACCGCACCGACGATGGCGCGGATGGAGTGCGGCAGAGAACGGCCGCCGACGACGTACTCGAGCTGCGCGCGCGTCCAGCCGGCATCCAGCATCGCGGTGAGAATCCGGCCCAGCCCGGAAAAGACCCAGCCACACAACAGCAGCACGGAGTACCGTGCACCGAACACCAGCAGCAGACACACTCCCGATCCGAGGACCCCGGCCGCCAGTGGATTCCGCACCGCCCGTGGAACTGCGGGTGGATTCGGCACCGTCCATGGAACTGCCGCTGCTTTGCGGCGCGGCAGACCTGCGCGGGCGCCGGGCAGGAGGGCTCTGGTGTCCTGCTGAGCAGTCTTCTGAACGATGGTGTTCTTAACGGGCCCACCGGCCAACGTAGGCTCAGCCACTGGTAAAAAACCCGACCCCGACAGTGACCAGGCGTTCTGCAGAGCGGACAGGGCCGGCAGATCGGTGATCAGGCAGAGAGCCGCGCCGAAAGCGCCGTCCCGCTCACGCTCGCGGACCAGGAAGCCGCCCTTCCCCGGCTCCTTCAACCCGCCCTTGACGGCTGACACACCATCACAGCCGCGTCGGGCGATGCCGGCGACAGACACCCGCCAGCCCTCCCGGTACATGGAAAGCAGCCCGAACAGCCCCCTGGCCCTCAACGATAACTGCCGCTCCCGCAACAGCGCATTGGCCACCCGGGCGAACTGACCGGACGCCACCACACCCCGACGAACCCCCGCCGCGAAGGGGCTCACCGCCGTGCCTCCGGCGCCGGCCGCACGCCATGACCACGACAGCACGCCAGGCACGCCGGGCACACCGGGCACACCGGGCACACCGAGGAAGGCCGGGCACGCCGAGGAGGGTCGGCCGACGGTCCGGGGCGTGCAAGCGCGCGTGTGTTCCATGCCCTCAGCACACCCGCCACCCCCGACCAGCCTGACGGCCACCAACCCCGACCACCGGTCACAATCGGACAACAAGCGCGCCGACCTGCCGTGGTCAGGGACGTGGTCGGGCCGACCACAGACCTCCCCGGCATTCCGGACCGCTGCGCAATCGCGGTAGCGCAACGGCAGCAGCACCCGCTGCACAGCCGTCTGCGGCACTCAACGCGCAACGGCAGCGGCACCCGTTACGCAGCGGCACTCGTTGCGCAGACGGCTGCGCAACAAGTCCCCTCATGCGCAGCCGGCATGCGCAACCCACTGCACAACACGGGACACCGCGGCCCCCGGACCTGCGCACCTGACCCGGCCACGCCCAACCGGCCGCACCACGGGGCACCGCAGGCCCCAGGTCTGCGCACCCGGCCCGGCCATGCACAACCGGCCTGCCACAACCCGCACCTGAAAAGGCCGCCCGCCCGCTCCGCCGCCCGCCTTCCCCTCCCCTACCCCCTGGGCCCGGATTCCCGTTCCCCCCGCCTCCACGGTACTGACCGGGCCGGGCCCACCCGGTCAGTACCGGTACCCCACGGCCGGGACTATGGCCGGACCCGTGGTCGGGCCCGTGGCCGGGCCGGGCCTGCCCGGTCAGTGCCGATACCCCACGACCGGGACTGTGGTCGGGGCTGTGGTCGGGGCTGTGGTCGGGGCTGTGGTCGGGGCTGTGGTCGGGGCTGTGGTCGGGCCGACCATGGGCCCGACCACAGGCTTTGTATCCCCTTCGTGACCATGGCCGGCCTCCCATGGCCGGAGGCCGGGCCGAGGCCGGCGGGCTTCCTCAAGGTCCGTAGGCACACGTTCCGACCTGGGAGTCCGACCATGTCCCCCGGTAAGCAGGCCTCAGCGAGCAACGCCCCTGCGCCGATGGCCACAGGCACCGAACTGAACAGAATGAAACGCCGCGTCCGCCCCACCCGCCTGGCCCTGTTCACCACGATCGCAGCCGGTCCCCTCCCCCTGGGCATCGCGGTGACATCCGGCCCGGCCACGGCCACAGCCACCCTCTCGGACAAACCCGCCATTGTGCACACCACAGACGCCGCAGCCCACCCGGCCGCCGCAGCCGACCCGGCGGGCCATGCGCAGCTGTTCGTCGGTGCATGGCTGCGCAGCAGCGCCGACGGTGCGCAGGCGCGGCTTGCGCAGTCCCTCGCACCGGACACCGACCTGCCGCACCCGGCCGCCGGCGCGCAGCCGCAGCTGGCATCCGTGACAGCAGTACGCAGTGCGCGGCGCGGCGCGAGCCAGTGGACGGTGACCGTCGCTGCGCAGTATGCCGACGCATCGGTGCGCTACTTCGTCATCCCCGTCACCGCCACCACCACCGGCAGCTCATTCACCGCGTATCGTTTGCCGGATCACCGTATCCATGGTTCGGGCTGGGAGGCTGCGGTGTCGTGGCTGGAGAACTGGACCGGCACGAGGCTGCTGCGCGCGATCGGATCGCCGCACTGCGCGGGGAGATCGCGAAGTTGATCGCCTGCTGGTTGAACAGGCAGGAGCATCCCGGATCCGGGCAAGCAGCCCGGCCGGAATCTGGTCTCTCCGGGTCTGCGGCCATACGTTTGATTCTGGTCGATCGCTGCGCCCCGGTCCCAGCCCGAGAGCTGCACCCCGGACCGGGCCTCACCTCACCCTCTATCGATGGGCACTACTTCCACGCTCGCTCCACGGTGACGGAGTTGGACACTGTCTCGACGCCTGCCGGAAGTTTGAAGGCGCACTCGTCTTGCAGGTTGGCCATCAGCTCCTGCTCCTGCTCGTTGGTGACCTTCAAGTAGTACATTACGCGCTTGGAGTGGAGCTCGGATTTCTGGATGTCCCGTGTCGTGGTGTAGGTCCTTGCCGCCTGTCCCGGCTTGATCGGATCCTTCGGGCAGTAGATGGTGTGCTCGGTACCGGGGTCTCCGGGTGACCCTGCGAAGGAGCACCGGCGGTACTGACGCCATGGCGTACAGGCTGGCCGACGGGACGATGACAGCGGATGGCTCTATGGGCTTTCGATTGCGAGCTTGCTGGCAAACGCGATCATGGCAACCCCGCCGCTGGCTTTGAGAACCCGGATACGGCGTGTTTTCCCCAGAAACCAGGTCCGCATAGATCCGGCTGCGCAGACCCAGATGGTTTCGATGAGTACTTGGACCACGCCTCCAGCGAGGCCGAGGACCAGCATCTGGACGAAGGGGTTTCCACGCGAGTGGTCAACGAATTGGGGCAGGACGGCCACCAGCGACACGATGCTCTTTGGGTTGGCGACACCGACGACAAGGCCCTGTCGTACCGATCGAGCCCACGACGTCCCGTGCGGGGCATCGGTTGTGGCGGAGGGCTCACTCACGGAGTTGGACCGGGCGGAGCGCAGGGCACTGACGCCCAGCCAGAATAGGTAGCACGCACCGACGACCTTGATTGCAAGGAAGAGTTGGGCCGATGCCTCGACGATTGCTCCAAGGCCAGCGAGCACGAACGCTAGGAGTGCAAGACCGCCCAGAGCGTTCCCCAGCACGATCCACATCGCCGATCGACGCCCCACAGTGATGGCACGGCTGGTCTCGAGCAAGACAGATGGCCCCGGGATCATCGACAGCACGGCCGACAGAAGAAGGAAACCGACGACCAGGCTCAGGTTCACGGGCATAAGGACGGACGATAACCGAGAGCGGATTCGTCCGGAAAGAGCAGTGCCCAGTTTAAGATGTCCTAACAAAGGCGCTGTACGTGCCGGTGGGTGATGAGGCAGGTGGCGAGGCCGAGGAAGGCTTCGTGGATGTCGTCGCGTCGTTCCCAGCGGATCCGTAGGCGGCGGAAGCCGTGCAGCCAGGCGATCGTTCTCTCGACGGCATAGCGGAAGATGCCCAGGCCGGAGCCGTGTGGTGGCCTCGTTCGGCGATGACTGGGCGGATGCCGCGGGCCCAGAGCAGGCGGCGGTACTTGTCGTGGTCGTAGCCGCGGTCGGCCAGGAGCGCGTCGGGCCGGTGTCTGGGCCGGCCGACGACGCCGGCCACGGCCGGAACCTTGTCCAGCAGGGGCAGCAACTGCGTGACGTCGTTGCGGTTCCCGCTGGTCAGCGACACCGCGAGCGGGATGCCCTGGCCGTCGGTGAGGACGTGGTGCTTGCTGCCCGGCCTTGCGCGGTCGACCGGGCTGGGCCCGCTTTTGGGCCGCGCCGAGCAGCCCGCACGTGCGAGGAGTCGATCACCGCCCGCGACCAGTCCAGTTTCTTCGCGGCCCGCAGCTTCTTCAGCAGCACCAGGTGCAACTTGTCCCACACGCCGGCTTCGTTCCATGCGGCGAGGCGCCGCCAGCACGTCATGCCGGAGCCGAAGCCCAGCTCCTGGGGCAGGTACTCCCACTGAATGCCGGTGTGCAGCACGAACAGGATCCCGCACAACGCCTGCCGGTCCGGGACCCGTGGCCGGCCCTCCACCAGCTTCGGACCCGGCTGGGGCAGCAATGGCTCGACCAGCGACCACAGTTCGTCCGAGACGATCCACGGACGCGACTCCCTCTTTCCCACGACAACACCAACGACCGACCAGACCGACAGTCACATGATCATCGGCTTCTGTTAGGGCTTCTAAGTCACGGTCCCAAGCGGCCCTAATACTCCAGCTGTAGATCGTGATCTTCATGCTTGATTTGCGGCTTGTCGCCGGTAATGGCTGGTGCGGGACCGGGCTTGATGGCGGCGTCGCCAGTCGGACCAGTTGAGCTGGTGGACTGCGTCGTGGACCGGCCGGACGACAAGCGTGATGAACAGGCGCTGGATCTCGTTGCAGGACAGCGGTACCAAGTCGGTCGGTCCGGGATCGCGGGCTTCGTCAGCGCGGACGACGGCGAGGAAGGCGTGGGCGAGCATGGCGAGGGTGACCCAGCGGACCCAGGAGGCATAGCGGCGGACCTGGTGCTCATCCAGTCCGGCCAGGCCCTTTCCTGTTTGGAAGGTCTCCTCCACCCGCCATCTTGATCCGGCGACCCGCACCAGCGTGGTCAGGGGCACCTGGGCAGGCGACCAGCAGCGGAAGTAGGCGAGTTCTCCGGTGGTGCGGTTGCGGCGGATGAGCAGTTGGTGAGCGCCGGGCCGGGGTTCGGCCAGGCCGATGATGGCCCAGTCGTAGAAGCGGTGGCCCTTGGCGCCGGCCCCTGCCGACAACTTCTGCCAGGCCCGTTTCGGCACCCTCGCAGCCAGGGCGTCCGCGCGGAACTTTCCTGCACCGGTGTCGACTTCGGGTGAACAGGCAATGGCGAGCACGTAGCCGACTCCGTGCTCTTCCAACGCGGTCCGCAGTTTCGGGTTGCCGCCGTAGACCTCGTCTGCCGCGACCCAGTCCACGCGGTGCCCGGCGTCCAGGAACCGGCCGATCATACGAGTGGCCAGTTCCGGCTTGGTCGCGAAGGCGGTGTCCTCACCCAGCCCTGCGGCCCGGCAGCGATCCGGGTCGCACGTCCAGGAGCACGGAATGTACAGCTCGCGGTCCACCGCCGCGTGCCCGCGCAGCCCCGCATATACGAGGTAGACGGCGACCTGGGCGTTTTCGATCCGGCCTGCGGTGCCGGTGTATTGGCGCTGGACACCGACGGTGTGGGTGCCCTTCTTCAAGTCGCCGGTCTCGTCGACTACGAGGACTGCCTGGTCGTCATACAACTGCTCCACCACGTAGTCGCGAACGTCGTCACGCACCGCGTCGGCGTCCCAGGAGGCCCGGCACAGCAGATGCTGCATGCCGTGCGGGGTCGGTTCTCCAGTCCACTCCGCGATGCTCCAGCAGTTCTTGCGCGGCAGGTTCGACAGCAACCCGAGCACCAGCCGCCCGGCTCGGCGCCGGGGCTCAACCCGGGCGAACCGGCTGGCTATGCGCCCCATAAGGGCCTCGAACTCCTCCTGCCAGCGGGCAGGGTCTACGCTGTGACCTGCGGCCACCGCATGATCGTTTGTCTTCACACACCGATGATCAACGGTGGCCGCTCCTTGTTGCGAGCAGGAGGAGCGCCGTGCAGGTCGCCGGAGTCGACATCTACGTGAATCACCCCGTGCTGCACCTGGGAGCGACCGACTGGGTTCCAGTCTCCCTCGCCCTGGAGGCTGCCCCTGCGGCTAGCTGTGACACCCACGTGGCTGTTCGGGTTCGCGCTCAGAGGGGACTGATCAAAGTGCGTCTCTTCACGCAGCCCCAAACGCCGGAGGCCGAAGGGCCCGACCCGGAATTCATCACGGTCTTCGACGGCTCCCTCCTGCTGCCTGACGGCCGCATCGCAGTCGGCGATGTCGAGCAACTGACACGCTTCGTGCATCGAGTGGGCGACCGCGGCGAGTTCAACGTGCGCGTCGCAGTGGACTCGCCGGGGCCAGACGCCGGCGCCATCGACGTCACTGTCACCCGCCTCAGCAAGTGATCTGCCGAGATAGCCACCTCAGCGCATGCAGGGCGCTCGGCAGCTGGCCCGTTCGCGAGCAAGATCACGATCTATAGCTGGAGTACTAACCCAGCGATCAGGGCGGACGTCGCTGTCCATCCGGCAACGCGCTCGCCGACCCGGCGAACCTTTCCGGCCACAGCACTATCTGGCCTGGCCAGATTGACGAGTTGACCAGGCGCCTCGCCGAGTGGGAGGACGCGTCGTCCCGGCTGCAGATCACGCGGGAGACGATGACCGACATCTTCTTCGACGACGCGACGGTCTCGGTCGCCGGGGCGGAAGCGGACCCAGGCGAGACAGAAATGGAGGACAACCCGTTGCCGGCGGGATCGCCGGTCGGGGTGCGGCTGGTGCCGCACTGGACACCCGAGCCGGCCATGGGGGTGCTGCCGGGTTCGCACCGGGACATCGTCGAGGCCCTCCAGGACACGGAACATCCGATGCGGGCGCACCACCTGTGCACCGCGCCGGATTTACCGACGGACACGAGCCAGGAGGAAGGCTTCCGGTCGAAGCTGAAACGGCAAGTGGGAGTTGATCCGTCCAGGAGCCCCGTCGGGGACCCACACGACAACGCCCTCACGGAGAACCACCCGACGCCCCTCACAACCGAGGGCCTCCGCCATACCGCACCCTCACCCCGAAGGCCGAGGCCAATCCCCGCACCTCGAACACATCAACAACCCCTACAGCTCCCCCGCAACCAGGAACACCCCGGCACCCCAGCCCGACCGAGCCCGAGGAAAAACACCACACCCAGCAGACAACAGCCGAACACACAAACCTCAACACCCGCCAAACCCAGCCGACCAGCGACTCCCGCAGGACGCGGAAACCTCACCCTGGTGCTCTACGCGGCCCCGCAAGTCACGTGCGACACCACTTGTCACCGAGTTCGGGCAGCATGTGATGATCACAGGGTCGGCGCATGCCGATGAGAACTGACACCGCTCAGGTGGTCCCGTCCTCGGTGCCGTCGTGATGGTCGGCATCAAAGAGTGTCAGGAATCAGCGCAGTAGGCTCCTGCCCATGGGAGCGTTCTTACCGTTTCTGATCTTGGCTGCGATCCTCGCAGCGGTCCTGGGCTTCTTCGCGTGGCTGGCATCACGTATTCGCCGCCGGGGCCTGGCAGGCGGGGCCATGAGTGCAGCCTTGGCCTCATATGAAGAGGCGTTCCGTATCACGGCTCACGCATCTCACGTTGAGATCCGAGCCCAGACGGAGCGCAAGGCGCCGATCCTGTCACCTGACGATCACTGGGGGCGAAGCCCTGGCGGAACCGGCCCTGCGGGGGCACAGGACCACCGGCCGCTTCAGCCGCGTTCTCGCCGGTCACGACGTGGCCCTGGCCGCTGGATCGATCGACTGAGGCGCGGTCGCTGAGCAGTGGACACCGTGCAGGTCGCGGCGGGAGCAGTAGTTGCGCTGGGCGCCATTGTGTTCCCGGCGGATCGTGCTCTGCCAGCAACGGAGACACGGCGATGGATCCACTGGCGCAAGATTAAAGGGCTGCCGTCCACCGGTGTCGATGTCAGCCGCCGCACTTCACCCCAACATCCGATCCACGAAGCAGGAGCGACGACATGAGATTCGACGACCACCGCGTGGTCATCACGGCCGCTGGCCGTGATTTCGGCCGCACCCTGGCCATCCGTCTCGCAGACCTCGGCGCCGAGGTCTTCCTCTCCGCCCGGAACCTCGCCGCCGCTGAGCGTGTCCGCGACGAAATTCGCGACCGAGGACACCAGCAAGTCCACGCCTTCTCCTGCAACTTGACGGACCCCGCCTCGATCCGCGGCTTCGCTGCCGATGTCGCCCGGCACACCGACCGCATCGACGTGCTGATCAACAACGGCTCCCGCTACCTCGAAGGCCCAGACCTCCAATCCGCCTCCGACGCCGACATCGTCGACACCATCGCATCCGGCGCCACCGGCACCGTCCTGACCGTGAAGAACTTCCTCCCTCTCCTGCTCAACTCGGATAAGCCGGACGTGGTGACCATGGTCTCCGCTTGCGGAACGGCCGGGCATCACCGCTCGGACGCGCACGACGCTTTCTACGCGGCCAAGAGCGCCCAAACAGGGTTCGCCGAGATCCTCTCCAAGCGCCTGCGGCCCCAGGGAGTCCGGGTGATCTCCCTCTACCCGCCCGACTTCGCCAACCCTGACCCGCTCTCCGAGGAATGGGAGACCACACCGCGCGAGGCCAAGGACGCACTCACCGCACAGTCACTCGTGGAGTGCATCCTCTTCGCCGTCGCCCAGCCCCGCGACTGCTTCATCAAGGCGTTCCACTTCGAACAGGTATGACCGATTCCTGGCACCTCCACACAAGGCGGCTGACACCGGGGTCCGGGGCGTCACACGGGCCCCGGGCCGGGGTATTCAGACAGTTCCAATACCCGACTCCACCATTAGCCATCCACACGGCAGACGCCATCGAAGCCCACCGCGCGTTCATCGCCCGTCGCCGATCACTCCGTCCCAGCGAGGAATATCGAACCCCGACGAACGAGGAGTGGGACGCCTTCCTCTCCCACTTCGAGAAGCGCAAACTCTCCTTGGGAACCTGCGCTCGGGCCTTCGGAACTGCGTGCATCCACGAGCACGCGTGCGTCCGATGTTCACTCCTCCGCGCCGAGCCGTCCCAGCAAGGTCGCCTGCTCGAGATCCGCGACAACCTGCTCGATCGGATCGCCGAAGCTCAGCGCGAAGGCTGGCATGGGGAGGTCGAGGGCTTGGAGATCAGCCTGGCTGGTGCCGAGGAGAAGCTGACCCAGCTCGATGCCGCACTCAAACCCTCGGTGATCCACCTGGGCCTGCCCACCTTCGGTCAGATCGCCGGGCGCTCCAACAACCTCTGATCGTCCGTCTCGGTGGCGGGGAATCCTGACCGAGATCCGAGCAAGGGCTGTTCGTCCTCGTCGCGCGCACGGCGCGCCGCCAGGAGTCCTGACTGCTCGACTTACCCAGTGACAGCGCTGGAGTCCGGCGGAGGCTCGCGATCCTTCGGTTCGTGCGCAGTGCTCGGGATGCTGCCCGGTGCCCAGCCGAGAACCTCCTCGAAACGGCGGGCTGCGAAGAGAACGGGCGGGCGTCCGCGATCACTCTCGTGAAGCCTGATGGTCGCCTGGCTCAACTGTGTGCGACGTGCAAGCTCCCTCACGGAGATGCCCTCGGCTTCCCGGAACTCGATGAGAGCTTTCGCCAGCCGCTCGGATTCGCTCATGGCCAGAGCATTCCGCATCACGCACGCTCGGTCAGCATCCCGGCCTGATCCGCCCGCAATTTGCGCTTCCCGCCGCTCCATCGGGAGTCGAATCCGTTCTCGGCCGAACCGGTGGTTCGGAGAAGTGACCAGGCCGAACGAGATGGCACCGCTCCAAATAGTCCGGGGCATGGCAAACCTCCAGTACGCCCCGAGCCCCCAGCCTAAAAGCACCACCGACACCCGGCACCCGAGCAGCAGCCCGCCACCGGTGTCAGGGTCCGCCAGCACGCCGACCAGCCCTGGCCGGGCCTGAGTGCTCCGGCTCGTGGGCTTGCTGCGGCTGCTTGATCGTCCGTTACCCGGCGCAGAGCGGCGTCGCCCTCAGGAAGGAGCTCCCGGCCGACGTACGCGGCCTCTCGAGGCGACCTGTCGTGCCGTCATGACGCCGGGGCGATCTGAGGCTGCGCGCACCCTGATTGCATGATGCAGCTCACACGGAGATCTGTGGAGGCGTTGTCGGATCGGGCCCGTGTGGGGCCCAAGGGGAGAAGGATTTTCCAGCGACGCAAGGAGACACCCATGGCCACCGAGGACCAGGCGCCCAGCTACTACATGGTCGAGGACAACGGCTCCATCGACACCCACGTGGCAGAGCGGATTGGCGAGTTCAACTGGGACCCGGGGGCCGCAGGGGCGGTCATGGCCTTGTTCCCGGCCGACTGGACCGAGAGCGGAGGCGAGCTCGTGACCCTTCGCGAGGACGGGACCGTCGCCCTCGACACCGACGGTACGTTCGACCTACCCGAGCCGTTCAATCGCGGCACTCCTCCCACGATGATCACCACCACCACCGGCATGGCGGTGCTCAAGCCCGACCACCCGGCCAACCAGACGATCGAGTCCGGCTTCCAGGCAGCCGGCATCCCCGTGCCCGACGTGGTCCGGGCACTGAACGCCCGCGAGGCCGCCCTCGCCGGGGACCAGGCCGCGATCCGCGCCTACACCTCGGAGGCGCTGGGAAAGTGGAGTGGGTGGAGCGAACCGATCTCCACCGCCCTGCTCGGCAACTGGGCAGACCCGCTCTACAACGAAGGCCGGCTTTCCCCCGGCGCCCTGGACCTGTTCCTGTCCGAAGCCAAGGTCATCAACAAGCAGCTCAAGCCGATCTGGGACCGCAAGGCCAACAAGGACTACGTGCGCCTGCTCGACACCCCGCTCGGCCACGGAATGACCCTGTACGACGTGCTCTCCGGACAGCCAGCTACCGACCACACCTTCGAGGGCTTCGAGGACTCGCGCCTGATCGCCATCCTTGAAACCCTCTCCCCGGAAGAGCTGGCAGTGGCTACGTGGCGCAGCCGCCGCGGAATCGCCAACTGGCCCGAGGCTGCTATGGCCGCCGGTCTTCCAGAGCCGAAGGCTGTCGCCGAGCGGCTCCGCCGGAAGATGAAGCGGCTTGCCGCCCACACCACTAGTAGCTCTCTGAAGGCCGGGACGGGTACGGAGAACGGCCGATGAGCGCTCCCTCTCCGGCCCTCTCGCGCCCGCACGTACGCCGGGAGATCGTGCTGCAGATCACCCCTCCGGACCTGCCGGCCTGCACCGCAATACTCGGCACCAGCAGCCTCGGTGCGCTCCTGGTCCACGGCGCTGTCCCGGCAAGATCCCCGCTCGTGTGGCCGCTTGTGGTTCTCGCGCTCGGCGCGATGGCGTACGACGTCGCGCTCCGGGCGGTGCGCCGCCGCGAGGGCTGACGACCGCCCTCCCTGATGACGTGGGCTGGTGCGGCCCGGGGGAACACCCCCCGGGCCGCGCCGTATCAGCGTTGCCGGGGGTCGGAAGGGGGATGGCCTTGCAGCCCTCCTCCAGGATCGAGTTGTTCTCCACACTCGTGAACAACTGCTGCAGCGTCAGGCGCCGTCGGCGGGGTGGTCAGCAGGAGCTGGGACAGGCTGAGGCGTCCTCCAGCTCGTGGATCGCGGCCGTGGTGATGGGGATGATCTCGCCCCTCACCGGGTTCGGGGTGGGCTGGATTCCGGCGTGGCGCGAGGCGACGGCGGGCTTCGGCCGGCGGTGCGACCGGCCGCCGTCCATCACGAACACCATCGCGGTCACGTCGGGCCGCCACTGCAACGTCGGCAATGGGCTGCGACTCGGCCCCGATCGCAAAGACTGCGGCTCAGGCGTGCTCGAGGAGGCAGTCGATGAGCTCCGTCCCGAAGTTTCGGATTGCGCTCGCTTTCCACCAGGCGCGTAGCTGCGCGAACGGCCGGTCAGTCTGCTTGGGCGGGCGAGGCGTCTTCACCGCCATCTGGTTCAGCTTGGCGCGGGGCCCCTCTCGGAGAGCACGGACAGGAAGCGGAGTTTTCCGTCGTCGTCGGCGGCGGTGACGTATTCCGTCCCCAGCTCGGTGAGGCAGGCCGCGATCTGCTCGCCACGGCGAGTAGTTCAGCCGATCAGCTCTTGCGGCACCCGGAAATCTCCATGACCGGTCGGCGCCGATGGGCACAAGTGTGGGTGACCTTCCTGGGAGACTCGTCGCTATGGATCGTCAGACTGCAGTCGTCGCGCTACCAGGCGAAGAGGTTCCGGCGTGAACGAGTCGAGCGGTACTCAGCCGACACACCTGAACTTTCCACCCGTCGAGAACGGCGTCGACTACCTGCGCAGCGTGGTCGACCACCTCACCGCCGCCGACCCGCCTGGCCCGCGGGATCTGAAGTACGCGGTGCTGCACCTCCAGGCCGCGGCCGAGGTTCTGCTCAAAACCCGTCTGCTGCGCGAGCATTGGAGCCTGGTCTTCAAAGATCCCGGGAGCGCCACCCGGAAGAAGTTCGATGCTTGGGACTTCGAGAGTTGCACCACCCAGAACGCTGTAAACCGGCTGCGCAACGTCGTCGGCGTCGACGTGGACGACCGACACATGGCCGCCTTGACGGCGTTGTCCAAGTCCCGCAACTCTCTGCAGCACTACGCCCTGACCGCCCCGGCCCGCGCCGTCGAGGCCCGCGCCGCTGAGGTCCTGGACTTCCTCATGGGTTTCGTCCACGCCGAGCTGGTACCCGCGGCGACAGCTGACGTCGGCGTGCCGGAGAATGACCAGGTCGAGGAGGGACTGGCCTATGTTCGCGCGAAACTCGGCACCATCCAGTCCTTCCTCAAACGACGCTACGACCAGCTACGCCCCGAACTGGACGAGGTGCTCGACACCACAGTTCAGTGCCCGTCCTGCACCCAATGGGCCGTCGTCCTCGGCGACGGGAATGGGCCTTTGTCCTGTCGCTTTTGCCATCACGGCTGGGAGAGTGCCGAGTTGGCGGCCGTGGACGGAGGATTCATCCACGCCGATTGGTGCGACGTGGTCGACTGCCCGGACTGCGGCCAAACCGCGGTCCTGGTTGCCCTGGCCAGCGTGGCCTCCGCCCCAGGCCACCAGCACTCTGTCTGCTACGCCTGCGGTACCGGCTTCGACAACCTGCGGCGCTGCGAGAGCTGTGAACGGCGGTATGTCCCCGAGGGCAACGACATGGGCCTGTGCCCAGGCTGCCTGGCCTCACGTATCGACCGCTTCTGACCCCGCCGCCCAAGCGCATTCCTTTCACCAGCCTGGCTGTTGGGCCTCAGCTCGTGAAGCGGACGACTTCCTGACACTCCAGTGGCGAATACTGGGGCGAAGGATCGAGTGTTGGTGATGCACAGCTTCTTCCGCACCCATAGGTGAACGCCACCTCGCGCACATCCTGTCCGTCGACCAGGACGCCACCGCGCTGGACATGGTGTCCTCAGGCGCTGCGTGAGCGGAGTGCTGCCGTCTTCTTCGTGGCCTTCTGCGCTGTCGTCTTCTTGGCCGGCTGCTTCTTCGCGGTCTTCTTGGCCGGCTGCTTCTTCGCGGTCTTCTTGGCCGGCTGCTTCTTCGCGGTCTTCTTGGCCAGCATGTCGTGGACGTCGGCGTCCTCGCCGCGAGCGGCCCTGGCCTGCTGGACGGACTCGGTCAGGGCGGCCATGAGATCCAGCACCTTGCCCGGCTCCGGGACGTCGGGCAGGGGCTTCTCCTCCCGCTTCGCTTCGATGATCTTCGCCAGGGCGTCGGTATAGGCATCGGTGAACTCCGGGCCCTCAAGGTCCTCGTGGGTCATGCGGTTGATGAGCGCCAGCGCCCCCTCGCTCGGCGAGGGTGCCCTGCGGGACGAGTTCGACCTCCAGTTCACCGCTGAGGTACTGGCGGGCGAACCCTTTGTTCTCCCCGACGTAGCTGCCCGTCACGCGGCTGACGCGGCCCTCGGCGAGGAGAACGCTCAGCCCCTGGCCGTCGATGCCGCAGTTGTTGGAGACGACCTTCAGGCCGGTGGCACCCTGGGCGTGCAGGGCGTCGATGAGGGTGGCCGGTATGCCGGACAGGCCGAAGCCGCCGACTGCCAGCGAGGCCCCGTCGGGGATGTCGGCGACCGCCGCGGCGGCGCTCGCGCTGACCTTGTTCACGTATGGGTCTTTTCAGTCGGAGGTCAGGCAGAGGCAGAGGTCAGGCAGAGGTCAGTCGGAGGCCGGCCGCAGGGCGTCGGAGATGGACTTGGCGCCGCCGTGTGCGGTGAAGCCGCCGTCGACGGGGATCTCGGTGCCGGTGATGAAGGACGCGTCGTCGGAGAGGAGGAAGACCACCAGCGGGGTGATCTCGTCGACGGTGCCGGTGCGGGCCAGCGGCGTCTCGCGGATGTTCGCCTCGCGGAAGGCGGGTGCGGCGGAGGCGGTCATCTCGGTCTCGATGAAGCCGGGATGGACGGTGTTCACGCGGATGCCCCGCGGGCCCAGCTCGACACAGGCCGCCTTCGACAGGCCGCGCAGCGCCCACTTGCTGGCCGTGTACGCGACCGGGTAGTGCCCGGTGAGCCCGGCGGCCGAGCCGACGTTGACGATCGAGGAACCCGGCGGCATCAACGGCGCCAGGTGCTGGATGCCCAGCAGCGGGCCGGTGACGTTGACCGCGTGGACGCGGGCGAAGTCCTCGGCCGTGACCTCGTGGAGCCGCGCGCGCCAGGTGATGCCGGCGTTGTTGACCAGGCCGTGGACCTCTCCGTACTGGCGTCGCAGCCCTTCGGCGAGCGCCGCCCACTCCGCCGCCTCGGTGACGTCCAGGCGCAGACAGCCGGGAGCCTCGGTCACATCGGTGGCGACGACCACTGCCCCCGCCCGCGCCAGCGCCTCGGCCTCGGCCGCGCCCTGCCCGCGCGCGGCTCCGGTGACGACGACGACCTTGCCGTCCAGCCCGTTCACGGGCGCGACCGCGGGCGCTTGCGGGCCCTGGGGAGGACCGGTACCGGTCCGGAGCCGGGCACGACGGTGTTGGAGACGGTGCCGATGCCCTCGACGGTGAGGGTGACGGTGTCGCCGGGCTTCAGCGGCGGCGGATCCTGTCGGCCTCGTATGCCCCACAGCTCGGCCAGGCACCCGCCGTTGCCGCAGGTACCGGAGCCGAGGACATCGCCAGGGCGGACGTATGTGCCGCGCGAGGCGTAGGCGACCATCTCCTCGAAGGTCCAGCTCATGTTGGACAGCAGGTCCTTGCCGACCACCTCGCCGTTCACCGAGGCGGTCAGCGCCAGCCGCAGGAAACCGTCCGTGTCCCGGTACGGCTCCAGCTCGTCGGCGGTGACCAGGTACGGGCCGAGGGTGGCGGCGGTGTCCTTGCCCTTGCAGGGGCCCAGCCCGACCCTCATCTCGGCGGATTGGAGGTCGCGGGCGGACCAGTCGTTGAAGATCGTGTAGCCGATGATGTGGTCGCGGGCCTGCTCGGGCGTCAGGTCGCGGCCCTCGACACCTATGACGGCGGCGACTTCGAGTTCGAAGTCCAGGGCCGAGGAGCCGGGCGGCACGGGCACGTCGTCGTGCGCGCCGATGACGGCGTAAGGATTGGTGAAGTAGAAGGTCGGCGCGTCGTACCAGGCGTCGGGAACCCCGGCCGCGTTGTCGATGCTGCGCCGCATGCCCTCGACGTGCTCCTCGAAGGTGACGAAGTCCCGTACGGACGGAGGCTGCAGAGGCGGCAGCAGCCGCACCTGCGAGACATGTGGGCCGTCCGGCACGTCCGGCGTGGCGTTGCCCGCCTCGCGCAGGGCCGCGGGGCCCGCCCGGAGCAGGTCGAGCAGCGAGGCGGGGGCGAGGACGGGGCGGAGGGTGCAGTCGTCGTCGACGGTGGCCACTCTGTGGAGGCCCTGGTGTTCGTACGTGGCGAAGCGCATGGCGGTCCTGGGGTGTGGCGTAGGAGGGGACCGGGGGTGCGGGGGGAGTCAGGCATGGACTTTCCGCGCCCCCGGAGCAGAGGGGGATCAGACCGGCGGGGCGACGAAGACGCCGCGGTCGACGTCGTTGAAGGACTCCTTGACGATCAGCTCGTTCATCGCATTCGCCGTGCCCCACTGGTCGGTGACCTCGGGCTGGGAGAAGTCGTAGACGTGCGGATGCCAGGTGTCCTCGTCGAGTTCCTCCAACTCCGTTGTGTACTCGATGGTGTTGCCGTGCGGGTCGAGGAAGTACGTGAAGGTGTTGTCGCCGGCCATGTGCCGGCCCGGGCCCCAGATCTTGCGGGCGCCGGAGCGCATCACGCGGCCCGAGCCGCGCATGTACTCGTCCAGGCCGCGCATCTCGAACGAGACGTGGTGCAGGGAGGTGTGCGGGCCCTTGGCGATGGCCATCGAGTGGTGCTGGTTGCTGATCCGCATGAAGTGCATGACGTCGCCCATGTGCGGATGGCCGAGCGTGTCGGACAGCCGGAAGCCGAGGTGGCGCTCGTACCAGGCGCGGGTGGCGTCCAGGTCGGGGGAGTTGAGGACGACGTGCGAGAGGCGGACCGGGATGGCCTCCTTCTCCTCGATGCGCCGGTGCTGCCGGGCCCCGACCTCCGCCGAGACCTCGATGGTGCGGCCGTCGCCGTCGAAGAAGCGGAAGCCGTAGCCGCCGCCGGGGGTGTCGACCTTGCCCGGCTGCGAGATCAACCGCACGCCGTCCGTGAGGAGTTGCTCGGCGAGCGTGTCCACGTCGGCGGCCGAGGCGGCGCCGTAGGACACGAGGTCGAGCCGTTTCTCGTCGGCCTTGCGCAGCCGTACGACGTACTGTTCGGGGCTGCCTTCCGCGGCCAGGAAGGAGATGCCCGAGTCCTCGGCGACCTTGGTCAGGCCCCAGACGCCGGCGTAGAAGTCGAGCTGCTTGTCGTAGTCGGGCACGGCGAGGTCGACGTGCCGCAGGTGGGTGAGCAGGCGGTCGGGGAGGGCGTCGGTCATGTCGTGGCTCCTCAGGAGAGGCGCAGCAGCGCTGCCGCGTTGCCGCCGCGTACGGCGTGGAAGTGGGTGTCGGGCAGGTCCGTGGCGGCGCGCAGCGCACCGACGGGGTCCTCGGTGCCCATGTCGAAGGGGAAGTCCGAGCCGAGCAGGACCCGGTCGGGGCCGGCCACCCGGATCAGTTCGCGCAGGACGTGCGGGTCGTGGACGAGCGAGTCGAAGTACAGCCGCTTGAGGTAGCTGCTCGGCTCGGACGCGCAGCCCCGCGTGTCCGGTCTGGTCCGCCAGGCGTGGTCGGAGCGGCCGATGTGGGTGGGCAGGTAGCCGCCGCCGTGCGCGGCGATCACCTTCAGGCCGGGGTGGCGGTCCAGCACGCCGGAGAAGACGAGGTGGGAGAGCGCGACGGCGTTCTCGGTGGGCTGGCCGACCGTGTTGGACAGGTACCAGCGGTCCAGGCGCTCGTCGAGCGTGCAGCCGAAGGGGTGCAGGAAGAGCACCGCCCCGGTCGTCTCGGCGAGTGCCCAGAACGTGTCGTATGCCGGGTCCGAGAGTTCGCGCCCGGGTGCGTGGCTGGATATCTCCACTCCGCGCAGGCCCAGGGCCAGGGCGTGGTCGAGGGCCTGGACGGCGAGGTCCGGGTGCTGGAGCGGGACGAGGCCCAGTCCGTGCAGCCGGTCGGGGGCCTGGGCGACGTGGGCGGCGGTGCCGGTGTTGGCCAGTTCCCACACTGTGCGGGCGAGGTCCTCGTCGGCCCAGTAGTGGTAGTGCGACGGGGACGGCGAGACCAGTTGGACGTCGACGCCGGAGGCGTCCATCGCGGTGAGCCGGGCCTTGACGTCGGTCAGCAGAGAGATGCGGTCGCGGACCATCGGGCCGCTGACGGCGAGCGCGTCGGGGCCGTTGCGGCGGGCGTCGAGACTTCGGGCGGCGGCCAGTCCGGGCTGTCCGGCGACGGCGTTCTCGACCTCCGGAAGCAGGACGTGCGCGTGGACGTCGATGGTGGGGGTGGCTGCGGTCTCTGGGGTCGCCAGGGGGTCCGGGGTCGTCACGGGGTCTCCTTCAGGACGGACATCGTGCGGCCGATGAGGCCGGGCACGTCGGCGTCACGGACACCGTCCAGCTGCCACTGGCCGAGCTGCATCGAGGCCTCGACGATCATGCGGACACGGTCGATGCGGCGCTGGTGGTAGCGGGTCAGCAGGTCGTCGAGGGAGCTGAGGGAGTCCCATGACTCCTCCGCGCTCAGCAGTTCGGCCAGTACGGAGGCGTCCTCCAGCGACATGGCCGCGCCCTGCGCGAGGGTGGGCGGGCAGGCGTGGGCGGCGTCGCCGACCAGTACGACCCGGCCGCGGTGCCAGGGCCCCTCGACGAGCAGCCGGTCGAACCAGGTGTAGTTGACCTCTGCCGGGTCGGTGATGCTCGCGGCGATCTCGGGCCAGGCGCCGCCGTACGGGGCTGCCAGGCGCCGCATCTCGTCGGCGAACGAGGCCGGGTCGATCGAGGCGCGGTCGCGGTTGGCCTCGACGAGATAGGCGTAGATGGTGTTCTCGCTGGTGGGGCAGTAGCCGGCGATGTAGCAGGGTCCGCCGTAGGCCAGGTCCGTGCGTGCCACGCTCGCCGGGCGGGGTGCGGCGACGCGCCAGATGGCCATGCCGGTCGGCTCGGGTTTGTCGCCGATGCCGATCATCGCGCGGGTCCGGGAGCTGAGGCCGTCGGCGGCGATGACGAGGTCGTAGCGGCCCTCGGTGCCGTCGCTGAAGCGGGCGGTGACGCCCGCCTCGTCCTGGACCAGCTCGTCGGCGGTGGTGCCGAGGCGGACCGTCGCACCACTGACCAGGACCGCCTCGCACAGGATCTCCTGGAGCCGGGGCCGTTGCATGCCGATGGTCGCGGGCAGGTCCTCGCCGCCGGTACGGATGTCCTGCTGGACGTGGAACACGTGGCCGTCGGGCGTGGCCAGGCCCACGGAGTCGAAGGCGTAGCCGCTCTCCTGGACCTTGTCCCACACGCCCAGCTCGCGCAGTACGCGCAGCGCGTTGCCCTGGAGGGTGATGCCGGAGCCGAGGACGTTCCAGTCGGGCTTGGCCTCGATCAGGTCCACGGTGATGCCCGCTCGCCGCAGCAGCACGGTCACGGCGTTGCCGGAGGCGCCGCCGCCTATGACGAGGACGGTGCGGGGGCGGGGGTCGGTCATGGGGTCTCCCTGCGGTGGGGCCGCGCGACTTCGAGCGGCAGGGGTGGTGGTGCGAGCCGGATGGGTGTGGCTGTCGGGGCGGCCCACGCGGCCGGTCCTGGCCGTTACTTGACGGCGATCGGGTTCACGGGGGAGCCGACGGCTCCGGTGATGGGCAGCGGAGCGGCGGTGAGCCAGAACTCGTAGCGCCCGTCGGCCGCGCAGTGCTCGGCCAGGGCGTCGAGGTCCCACATCTCGCCTATGAGCAGGCCCATGTTGGGGATGGCGACCTGGTGCAGCGGCTGGAAGGCGTTCTCGAACTCGTTGGGCCGGACCTCGAAACCCCAGGTGTCGGTGGCGATCCCGGCGATCTCGCTGCCGTGCAGCCAGCCGGCGGTGGTGAAGCTCAGCCCGGGCGAGGGACCGCCCGCGTACTCGCCCCAGCCGTCGCGCCTGGCGCGGGCCAGCCGTCCGGTGCGGACGAGGACGAGGTCGCCGCGGCCGACGGTGACGCCGTGCGCCTCGGCAGTGGCGGTCAGGTGCTCCTCGGTGATGGCGAAGCCGTCGGGCAGTTCGCCGCCCTGGCCGACGATCAGGCCCACGTCGAGGAGGACGCCCCGCCCGGCCACGTACGGCGCCATGTGCTCGATGCCGGTGACGAGGTCGCCGTCGGAGGTGACGACCTTCTCGGCTGCCCGCCCGTTCCATGCCTTGCCGTGGTCGAAGATGTGGCCGAGGCCGTCCCACTGGGTGGAACACTGCAGCGGCATCGCGATCACGTCGTCCGCACCGCCGATGCCGTGCGGGAAGCCCTGGTTGCCCAGGGCCGCGTCGGTGCCGGTGTCGAGCATGGTGTGCACCGGATTCGTACGCCGCCGCCAGCCCTTCTGCGGGCCGTTCATGTCGAAGCGCTGGGAGAGCGAGAAGCTGACGCCGTCGCGGACCAGGGCCGCGCCCTCGCGGCGCTTCCCGGCGTCCAGGAAGTTGAGCGTGCCAAGGACGTCGTCCTCGCCCCAACGGCCCCAGTTGGAGTAAGCCTTGGCGGCCTCGGCGATCGCGCCCTCGGCGTCTTTCGCGTCAGGCACAGTGGCGCGGTCGCTCACGATGTCTCCCCCGCGACGCAGTGGGTGCGCTGGGCGCCGAGCCCGGTGACGGATCCGTCCATCACGTCGCCGTCGCGCAGCAGCCGGCCCCAGTGCATGCCGTTGCCGGCCGGACTGCCGGTCAACACCAGGTCGCCGGGCAGGAGTTGGGCGGTCTGGGAGATGTACGAGACCATCCGCGCCACGCCGAAGATCATGTCCTTGGTGGACTCGTCCTGCATGGTGTCGCCGTTGAGCTTCAGGGTGACCCGCAGGTCGGACGGGTCGGCGATGGACCCGGCCGGGACGATCCAGGGGCCGAGCGGGGTGAAGCCGGGAGCGTTCTTGCAGCGCAGCCAGTCGGTGCCGATGGCGGGCATGTCGCGACGGAAGACGGTGGCCCGGTCGGTGAGGTCGTTGGCGATGGTGTAGCCCGCGACGTGTTCAAGGGCCTCTTCGACCGTGACCCGGTAGGCGGGGCGGGAGATCACCGCGGCCAGCTCCAGCTCCCAGTCGGGCTTCTTGGCCCAGGAGGGCAGTACGACGTCGTCGTAGGGGCCCGCGATCGTGGTCGGCAGGCCGATGAAGACATACGGAAGGTCCTCGGCGGCCCGCTTGTCCATAATCGCCGCGATCTCGGCGCGGGCCTCCTCGACGGTGCGCGGGTCGTCCTGGGCGCGGTGCGCGACCTCCAGGTCGATCACATGCTGCCGGTAGTTGGCGCCGGACTGGAAGATCTGCCGGGGCTCGAGGGGCGCATGCACGGACAGGCCGTCCAGCGGCAGCCAATCACCGGCCGGATCGCCCGCAAGGCCGTGCAGGCGCGGCAGTTCCGCCTCCCAGCACTCCAGGAGGGAGAGGACGGTCAGGGCGGGGTCGTCCAGCGCCGTACGCAGGTCGAGCACGCGGCCGTCCGGCACCACGAGGCCGGGGAACGCGGCCCCGCCCGGAGCGGAGAGAGTGCCGATGGCCAAGGGGCCGGCGAAGAGGGGCGCCGACGAGGCTGCGAATTTCACGGAGATGTCCTCCCGATTGCGGTGTCACTAATCTGGCGCGTAAATTGCGATCGGGGAAATCGATTCTCTGGATGCCATGTATCCAGAAGACGAATACCCAGACCCGCAGCCTCCTCCTCCGCACCGGGATGTCGCGTGAACCTGGCCAGCCTGGACCTCAACCTCGTCGTCGCCCTGCGCGCCCTCCTTGAGGAGCGCAACGTGACCGTCGCGGGCCGACGCATCGGGCTCAGCCAGCCCGCCATGAGCGCCGCCCTGGCCCGGCTGCGCCGCCACTTCGACGACGACCTGCTCTCCCGGGTCGGCGGACACTACGAACTGACCGCCCTCGGCCTGGCCCTCCTCGACCGCACCGCCACCGCCTGCGACCTGCTCGAACGCGTCTTCACCAGCCAGGCAGTGTTCGATCCCGCCCATGAGGAGCACGAGTTCACCCTGCTCGCCTCCGACTACGCGGTGGCCGTCTTCGGCGCCGAACTCGCCCGCGTCGTCCACACCGAGGCGCCGGGGATCCGGCTGCGCTTCAGGCAGTCCCCGACGGACATCACCGAGAACACGGGGGCGCTGCTGAGCACCGCCGACGGGCTGTTGCTGCCGCACGGCATCATCGGCGACTTTCCCGCCGTGGAGCTCTACCGGGACCGCTGGGTCTATCTCGTCGCGGACGACAACCCCGAGGTCGGCGAGCAGCTCACCCTCGACGACCTGGCCCGGCTGCCGTGGGTGACGTACCAGCGCACGTACGACGCGCCCGCCGCCCGCCAGATCGGCATGCTCGGGATCGAGCCGCGCGTCGAGGTCTCCGTCGACAGCTTCCAGCTGATGCCCCTCCTGGTCGCGGGCACCCGCCGGGTCGCCCTGATCCAGGGGCATCTCGCCGACCGGCTGGACGGACTCGTTCCCGTACGGGTCATGGAACCGCCCTACGACGCCGTGCCACTCCGGGAAGCCCTGTGGTGGCACCCGGTCCACACGCACGACGCGGCGCACATCTGGCTGCGGGAGACGGCGGCGCGGGTCGCGGAGACCATCCACGGCAAGGATGATCGCGATCCGGCAGATCGATCGGACAGAGACTAGGCAGGGCTGGGCCGCTCGCTCATAGTCGACCCCAGTTCCTCCGCACGCTCCTCTGCCCGGGGTGTCTGTTCCCCGGTGGCGTGCCGTCCTCCCCAACCTCGCCACCTGGAGTTCCCGCATGCCCGCTTCCGTGCCTGTGCCCCCGCCCGCTGACGTGGAACCGGTGCCGCCACCCGGTGCGATCCTTCCGACGTCCGGTGCCGCACACCGGCTGCGCGTCGCTCTCCTCATGGCCGGCAGCTGTCTGCCGATCCTCGGGGCCGTCCTCATCGCCCCCGTGCTGCCCAAGATGCAGGACCACTTCGCCGACGTGCCCGGTGCGACCGCCCTGGTCCCGATGGCTCTCACCGTCCCGGCCCTGGCGCTGGGCCTGCTGGCACCCTTCGCGGGCGTCATCGTCGACCGGCTCGGCCGCAAGCGTCTGCTGATCGTTGCGACCGTTCTGTACGCGGTCTTCGGCACTGCCCCGCTGTGGCTGGAGTCGCTGGGCGCCATCGTGGCCAGCCGCGCCCTGGTCGGTATCGCCGAGGCCGCCATCATGACCTGCTGCACCACGATGATCGGCGACTACTACAGCGGCCGGGTGCGGGACCGCTACCTCGCCCTCCAGACCATGTGCGCCTCCGCCTCCGCGACCGCGTTCTTCGTCATCGGCGGCGCGGCGGGGTCGGCCGGCTGGCGGACCCCGTTCTGGATCTACGCCGTCAGCCTGCTCATCGCCCCTCTCATGGCCATCGGGCTGCCGAAGCCGACCGCGGCCACCGGTGCCGCCGTCGAGGACGGGGATGGAGCCGGAGAGAGTACGGACACCGCGGTCGCGCCGAAGCGCTCCTTCCCCTTCCGGCAGCTGGCCGGGATCTGCGGACTCACCGTGTTCGGGGCCCTCGTCTTCTACACCGTCCCGGTGGAGATGTCCTACCTGCTGGACGACCTCGGCGTGACGGCGACCAGCGTGATCGGGCTGGCCACAGCGATCGCCAGCGCCGCCACCGTGGCCGGCGCGATCACCTTCGCCAAGCTGCGCGGGGCCCCGGGGCCCCGGCTGCCATTCGTCTTCGCCCTGTGCGCGGCCGGGTTCGCGGTGATGTGGCTCGCCAACAGCGCGCCGCTGCTGATCGCCGGCGCCGTACTCAACTGCCTCGGCACCGGTCTCCTGCTGCCTTCCCTGCTCACCATCGCCATGTCCAGGCTGGACTTCGCCGACCGCGGCCGTGGCACCGGCCTGTGGACCGCGTCGTTCTTCATCGGCCAGTTCATCTGCCCGCTGGCGCTGATCGCGGCCGAGTCCGCCCTCGGCACCCTGGCCTCCGCCGTCGGCCTGCTCGGCCTGGCCGCGGCCGTCGTCGCGGTAGGCCTCTTCCTGACCGCCCGGCGCGGGGCCGCGGCCGTCGCACCATTGTCCGAATAGCAGGAGGCCGCCCTCGACGGGCGAGTAGGGGCAGCGCTGTCCGATACGGACCAAGTCCAGGTGGTGAGGCCGGTTTGCAGAACAGGGGGGCCGACCTGATGCGCGGCTTCCATGGGATCGCCGAGACAAGCCAAAAAGGGGCCATACGACGATCTTGAAGCCCTGACGCTTCCGTCGAGCGGCGGCGTCACGCTCGGCGACATGCTGGGCGACCGCGTCGACGCCGGGGCGTGCGTACCGTTCCAGGGACCGCACGGCGGGAGCGGGCCAGCAGCATCGGGGTAGAGGTGCCGCTCTCCGCGTCGTGCATGAGTGCGGAGTGTCACAGTCGGTGCAGGGTCCAGCCGTTCAGGTCCTCGATGTCCTCGGGTGAGGCGAGCGGGTTGGCCAGCAGCCGGGCGTTCTCCTCGAAGAGCGCCTCGGCGCGGCGGCAGGAGAGCCGGGCCCGGCCGGTCTCGGGCAGACGTCGAGCGTCGGTGTTCCGGCCGGGGTCTTGCGGTCGGTGAGGAACAGCGGGCCGCGGGTGCGGCGGGCGATGAGGCGGGGCAGAAGCTGGGCGGTGCCGGACTGCCAGTGAATCCACTTCAACCAGGCCGCAGAATGGTCGGACGAAACGAGGACACTTCAGGAATTCCGAAGTTACGTCACAGGCTGGCCGAGCACGCCAACGAGGGAGAAACCCCAGGCCAGGGACTCTGGGCCGCAGCAGGAGTCACGGGAAACTCGCGGGATGTCGCACACTTGTGACGACGTTCACCAGCACGTCCGTGCACAGCACTGCGTCCATCAGCTCGAAGATCGAGTGACCAACCCACCCTTGATGATCAAGCCCGACGTTAAGGAACAAGCTCAACTGCCGCCGGTGCGTTCCAGCAGTTGTGCTTCCAACTGGACGATACGGCGGTCCTGGAACCTGTTGTTCGTCCGGGCCGCCTGCAGCCGCTCCTCCATCTGCCGCTGGTCCTGGGACAGTTGCTGAACCCGCTGCTTGAGTTGCGCGTTTTGCTCGACCAGGCGCGTCACCGATTCGTCCGACCAGCGGGCCTCCAGATCGCGGATCTGACCGAGCAACTGGCCCATGCGGGAGCGCTGTCTTCTGATCTCCACGTGTGCGCTCTTGAGCCCGTCTTCGGCGTTGAGCGCGCGTTCACGCCAGGCCGTATCGGCCTCGCTGCCGTGATGCCGCTCTGGTCGGCCGGCTCCTTCGCCCCGCTCCCGTACGGTCTCGATCAGGTTCCTGGCCTCGGGGTTTTCGTAGAGGAAGGTGCGGGTGGCTTCGTAACTGACGGGCGACACCGCTTATCACTGAGTTTGGACAGCATTTGGTGATCACAGGGCAAGAAAATGTCGATGAGAACTGACACCGGTCATGGGCGCACTGCGGCGCGAGCTGATGAGGATCTCCGAAACTTCCACGGTGGCTCGGTTGATCCACCAGACTTGCTCTTGTTTCCCCACGGAGAAGGGACGGCAAGCATGGCGAACAGCGCACTTCTGGTGATGGACGTCCAGCGGGACGTCGTGGCCATCGCCGACGACGGTTCCGGATATCTGCCGCGCTTGCGCAGAGCGATCGACGGTGCCCGGGCTGCCGGCATCCCCGTGATCTACGTGGTGATGGGGTTACGGCCGGGCGATCCGGAAGTCAGCCCTCGCAACAGGGTGATGACAAACGCCGTGCGGGCCGGCCTGTTCACCGAGGGCGCCCCTGGCACCGCGATTCATGACGACGTTGTGCCCCAGCAGGGCGACGTGGTTGTCACCAAGAGGCGGGGGAGCGCGTTCTCGGGCAGCGACCTCGACTTGGTACTCAGGGCTCGCGATATCGACAGCCTTGTTCTCACCGGCATCGCCACCAGCGCTGTAGTGCTGTCCACCCTGTGGCACGCCATCGACCTGGACTTCGGCCTCACCGTCCTGGCGGATGCCTGCCTCGACACCGACCCCGAGGTGCACACGATGCTCACCGAAAAGCTGTTCCCGCAGTGGGCAGATGTCCTCGCCGTCGAGGACTGGCTCAAAGCCATCGCACCGCAATAGCGGGAGGCAGTCCGGACCCTCGCGTGCGGGGCAAGACGCCATCGCCTCCCGCCGGCCGGGTGAGGTCAGCCGGCGGCGTTCTGTGCTGCTGCCCGGGCCTGGGGTTTCCTCAAGGTCCGTAGATACACGTCCTGCCCCGGGAGTCCGACCATGTCCCCCGGCAAGCGGGCCTCAGCGAGCGACACTCCTGCGCCGATGGCCGCAGGCACCGAACTGGACAGGATGAAACGCCGCGTCCGCCTCACCCGCCTGGCCCTGTTCACCACGATCGCGGCCGGCCCCCTCGCCCTGGGCATCACGGTGACGTCCGGCCCGGCCACGGCCACCGCCACCTCTCGGACAAACCCGCCATTGTGCGCACTGCGCCCGCCGCAGCCGACCCGGCGGGCTATGCGCAGCTGTTCATCGGTGCATGGCTGCGCAACAGCGCCGGCGACGCCGACAGTGCGCAGGCGCGGCTTGCACAGTCCCTCGCACCGGACATCGACCTGCCGCACCCGGCCGCCGGCGCGCAGCCGCAGCTGGCATCGGTGACAGGGGTGCGCAGTGCGCAGCGCGGCGCGAGCCAGTGGACGGTGACCGTCGCTGCGCAGAACGCCGACGCATCGGTGCGCTACTTCGTCATCCCCGTCACCGGCACCACCAGCGGCAGCTCGTTCGCAGTCGGCCAGTTCCCCGGCGCATACCTGACGGGGACCGGCGAGGTGGACCGCTATCTCACACCCGGAGTGAGAGTGCCCCCGCTCGACGAGGACGAGTTCCCGGCCGAGATCCAGCAGAACCTTGCCTTCCTCCGCCAACGCCTGAGCGGGAGAAGCGATGTCGCCGTCCACGTCGGCCAGGACGACAAGGGCAGGTACGTGCTGGTCATGGCCTCCACGACGGCAACCGTGCACATGGTCTTCGAGCCCGAGTGGCGACACGGCCGCAAGGGCGCCAACCTCACCGATACCGACCCGATCCGCGTGATGACCGCGGACGGCAGGGATCTCACCGAAGAGGCTAACGGCAAGCTGAAGCGGGCCCTGAGTCATCTGCTCGCCACGCCTCCGGGATCAGGAGGCGGCGAAGCCGACGCGGGCAGCGCCCAGGAAGGGCAGGCAGGCGGGCCGTCGTCCCGTAAGGGCACCGTCCTGCGGCTGTAGCGGCCCCGCCGTACGGCTGTAGGTAGCAGCCTGCCGCACGACGTGATCGAGCGACACGGCGCGCCAAGAAGCGGAGCCTGCGTCTGCCCGTGATTCCGGGCCTACGCAGTCAGAACCTCGATACGGTGACGTGATGCGGATGGACCGTGAGTACGCCGCGTGCAGGTTCGTCGTAGTGGGCCTGGAACTCGCCCGCCAGACGGGGCAGTTCGACGTGACCGCTGTTGCCGCGCTGGCCGTGCAGGGCGAGAACTGGGCACCGCAGTGGCGTGTGCACGCCCGCGTCGGCCCGGCGCCCGAGGGACCGCCGGGCGCAGCGGAGGAGAGCCACTCGGTGGTGTGGGCGGAGTCGGCGGCGGACGCGCTCGCGGCCGTGGAGCGGAAGCTGACAAGTGATCCGCATGTGGTCGTCGCCCGCCTCGGCACGGTCGAGGCGGGGATCTTCCGGGCTCAACGGGCGTCCTGTCCCCGGCTGGCGTCACAGGTGGTCTGGGACGCGCTGCGCCTCGCGCAGATCGCCTGCCCCTCCGTGACGGAACCCGCGGAGTCCACGCTGGCCGCCGCCCTGGGCGTGGACCTCCCGGGCCGGCGGGCGCCGCTCACCCAGGCGGTGTGGGCCACGTCCGAGATCTGCCGACGGGCCGTGGTTCAAGGGGTGGCAGCAGGACGGTGGGGCACGTTGCGCCAAATCGACGATCTTGTGGGCAAGCGGCCGCCTCCGGTCGAGCCCGAGTACCTGCCCACCGGCCCCGTACAGGAGTCGCTGTTTGAAGGCCAGTGACTGAGGAGGGACGCTCTCCTTTGGATCAACGATCCGGGATCGAACCGGATTTGCAGCTCATGACCATCACTGGCGGTGGTGGATCCGGCCGCGTCCAGAACTCACGCGATGAGCGTGAGTTTAGGGGCCGTTGATTGGGCCCCGCAGACCCACGCTATCCACCCGCGGTGGGCGATGTTGTGGGACGAGTTGTGGTCCGCGTGATCAACGAATCCGCAGGACCGGCAGGCGAACCGGGCTTGTGAGAGCCCGTTGCCGCGTTCGGTGTGGTGGCAGTGAGAGCATTCCTGGCTGGTGTACGCAGGATCGACGTGCACCACCGGAACTCCGGCCTTCTTTGCCTTGTAGGCAATGAAGGTGGCGAGTTGCGCAAAGGTCCAGGAGTGGAGCGTGGTGCGTTGGGGCTTTCTCAGCCGGGCCCGTTCGCGAATCCCCGTGAGTTTCTCCAGGGCGATCCCGCGACCGGTGCGTTGAGCCTCCGCCACGATCCGTTTCGAAATCTTGTGGTTGATGTCCTTGTTCCGGCGGGCCTCCCGGCCCGCAGACCTCCTCGCCCGCCGCTTTGCGGACTTCGTCGCCTTCTCCTGCAGCTTTCGCCGCAGCTTCCGATCCTGCTCCCTTTTCCGCTTAATCCGGCGCCCGCAGTGGCGTTCACCGTCAGAGGTAGCAGCGATATTTACGATGCCAAGGTCCACGCCGAGGAAGGCGACTGGGTGGGTGTTCAGCGAGGCTTCGGGGATCTCGCAAGTTGCGATCAAGTACCACTTCCCGCCTTGGCGGAGCAGGTCGGACTCGCCCTGGCGGTGCCGTGCCAGGACCTCTAGTTGTTCAGCCTGTCCGGTGAAGGCAAGGGCTTTCATACGACCCGCCGTGGTCCAGATCGACACGGTGCGAGCTTCGTACTGCCAGGACAACATCCGGTCGTCGTAGGGCTGAGCGGCCTCCGGGCGAAAGACGACCGGCTTACCCGAAGCGCGGGTATGGCGGTTCGATCCCGGCCTGCCGTACCGGCCGGCCCGCAAATTGGCCCTCAGGGTTGTGTAGGCATCGCAAGACTTCTTGATCGCCTGCTGGGCGGCCTGCGCCCCCAGCCCCCATTGGGCCTTAATGTCCTGGTACGTCAGCTTGCGCAGGGCCAGGTTCTTGTGCGCGCCCATCTTGAAGGCTACGAACGCGGCCCAGGTGGCGGCCTCGTTGCAGGCGGTCAGTGTCGCCTCAAGTGCCGCCGCCTGCTCAGGCGTCGGCAGCAGCTTGACGCGCACCACCAGTTTCATGACGCCGACCCTAACCCCCTGGGCATGCACTCCGTCCGGGAAAATGCTCACCTCGGTCGAGCAATCGATCGATCGATGATCGCGCACACGTGCCCCTCTCCTTCTTCAGCTCCGCCGGACCGCGACACAGGCGCTCCGCACCCGAAGAAGCTGCTGTGACGCTCCGCGTCACAGCCACGGGACGCGGTCGCACAGGGTGCGAAGGCCCCGTTCCTCGCTAGATCAGGCTGAATGCAGGTCATTCCGCAGCGGTGGGAGGGGGCGCGTGGATAGGGTCTCTGGGTGCTCTCAGGTACCAGTTCTGTACTCCTGTCCCAGCCGCGTTTCCGGTTGCTGGCGTCGGCTCGTTTCGTCTCGGTTCTCGGTTCGGCTTTCGGCCCGATCGCGCTGAGCTTCGGTGTCCTGGGGCTGCCCGGCGCATCGCCGGCGGACTTGTCGCTGGTCCTGGCCTGCCAGGCCCTGCCCCAGTTGGCGTTCGTGCTGTGGGGCGGTGTGCTCGGCGACCGCGTCCGCAGCCGGTTCCGTCTGGTCTGCGTGACCGAGACGGCCGCCGCGGTCATCTGGGCCGCGCTGGCCGTGCTCTTCGCGCAGGGCGGACCGGTCGGGTGGATCGCGGTCCTCGCGGCACTCGGCGGGGTGACGCGGGGTCTGTTCTCCCCGGCGCTCGAGGGCGTCGTCGTGGACGTGGTACCGGAACAGGATCAGCGGCAGCAGGCCAACGCAATGCTGAAGGTGTCGGTCAACACCGCCCGACTGATGGGCATGATGCTCGCCGGCGTCGTGGTCAGCATGGTCGGACCGGCCCTCGCCCTCGCCCTGGACGCGGCCTCGTTCGCCGCCTGCGCCGTCCTGTTCGGCGTCCTCGGCCGGTCCATCCCGGACCGGCCGGTGCGCTACAAGGCCTCGGCTGTGCGCGATCTGCGCGAAGGCTGGCGCGAGTTCGTGCGCCACGAGTGGCTGTGGGTGACCACCGGCCAGCTCACCATCGTGATCGCGGTGGTCAACTCGGTGGCGGGCCTGCTCGGCCCCATGCTCGCCCACTACTACCTGGGAGGGGCCTGGGCGTGGTCGCTGATCATGGTGGCGCAGATCGCGGGGCAAATCGGCGGGGCAGGATGGGCAGGCCGACTACGTCCGGCGCGCCCGATGCTGGTGGCGACGCTGTGCACGGCGGGCGCGGCGCTGCCGGCGCTCCTGCTGTCGCTACGGGCGCCGCTGCCGGTGGTGCTGGTGGGCGCGGCCGTGTACGGGGTCATGTGGGACGTGACGATGGTGATGTGGAGGACCTGCCTGCAGCGTGAGGTCCCGGACGACATGATCTCCCGCGTGTCCAGCATCGATCTGCTGGGCTGTCTTGCGGTGGCACCCGTTGCTCTCGCCGCGGCGGGCCCTCTGGCGTCGGCGTTCGGTCCGGCCTGGGTGGCGCTCGCCAGCGCGCTGCTCGTGCTGGTGGCCGTGGCCTGTGCTCTGGCCTCCCGAGACATCCGCACACTCGCCGGTGATCCACGCCCTCAGCCGGAGACCACCCCGGTCGCCGCCGGCGCCGCCTGATCCCTTCACCCCGGTTCGCCGAAGGCAGACTTCCCGGCGGCTTGGGCCATGAGGGCGGCGAGGGTATGACCAGCACTCACAGGAAGTACGGAGTGTGCGAGCCAGCCGGGGGCGAGCACAGTGAGCCCCGCCTGGGCCTTGAGCGTGAGGGCCCGGCCCCAGGGAAGGCCCGGCACGCTGGCGGCGTCGCAACCGGCCCGCGGGTCGTGCAGACACACGGCGCCGGACCGGTCGTGGGGAGCATGGCCGTCGACGGCCAGGTAGCACCACGCGGTCCAGGCGGTGTGTCCATAGGCGAGCGGGACGCGGTGGTCCGCGCCCCAGATCTGAGCGGACAGCCGGACCTCGTCGGCGCCAGCCTGGAGGGCGGTCTGCGCGAGCGTGCCGAACGCCGCCCGGGCCTGGCCGACGTCGACGATATCTCCGGGGTCGATGTCCTGGGCGCCGTGGGTGGTCCGGAGCATCTGAGCGCGCACCAGGTCGTGATCGAGGACAGGTTGGATCGTGCCGAGCCAGACGGGTGTGGTCCAGAGGTCATCGAGAGTGGCCTGCCCGGCGGGGACGGGCAGCGCGCTCAGGGTGGTCATGGCGCCTCCGCGGTGACGTTGAAGGCGATGCACAGCCGTGGGGTGTCGGCGGTGTGGGGGGCGACTGCGTGGCGCAGCCAGGAGGGGAACGCGATCAGCAGGCCCGGGTGCGGGTGGACGGTGCGCGGCTCGGATGCGTCGTGGGGGGTGGTGGCGAGTCGGGCGGGGCGAGGGTCGAAGAGTTCCAGAGCGCCGCTCGCACGGGCGGAGGTCTGCAGGTAGTAGACGCCGGAGACAGCGCTGTCATGGTGGGCGTGCACCTCGTGGAATCCGCCCTGTCCGTAGTGCACCGCCCAACCCGCCAGGGTCAGGGGGGTGTCGGGGCCGGCGTCGGTGACCGCGAGGGCCGCTTCCCGGATCCAGGAGTGGAGCGCGGCGATGGCCGGGAGATCCCAGGCGAGGATGTCGGGCGCGGACTTGCGGGCGCCCTCCACGCCCAGGGACAGCGAGGTGTCGGCGTGCTCTCGGTCGAGGATCTGCCGGGCGAGCATGTCGGTGTCCGGGCTGGTGGGCGTGGTGCGCTGGTAGATCCGGGTGGGCCACATCTGCTGGGTCGCACCGCGTACGTGCCAGGTTCCGGGCGGCGCGGCGAGCGTGCTCATTGGGGTGCTCCGGCGTGGGTGTAGACGGAGATGTGCTGGGTGGAGGTGGCGGTGAGCGGGGTGCGGTGCCAGTCGGCGTACCGGTCGGTGAGGGTGAGTCCGGCGGCTGCGGCGAGCAGGTCGAGTTCGGAGAGGTGGACGTAGCGCAGGGTGACCGGGAGGAGCCGGGTGCCGCTGTGGTCGAAGCGGATCTCCTGGAAGCGGATGATCTGCTCGATGGGGTCGTGGGTGTGGCCGGACAGGGCCAGGTGGGTGTCGGCGAGGTCGCGGATGGCGAGTTGTTGACGGCCGGCGAGGAGTCCGGGGGCACGGGGGACGGTCGCCTCGATGACGAACCGTCCGCCGGGTGCCAGGGTCTGTGCGACGCGGGTGAGGCAGGCTTGCTGACGGGCCTGGGTCATGAGGAAGAAGAAGCTGGAGAAGGCGACATAGACAAGCCCGAACTGCTGGCCGTCCGTGTCGAGTTCGGCCATGTCGCCGACCCGTGTCTCCACGGCCCGGTCGCTGCGGTGGCGGTGGAGTTCCTCCAGCATCGCGGGGGAGGTGTCGAGGCCGACGACCTTGACGCCACGGTCCGCCACGGCGAGTGCGATGCGGCCGGTGCCGACCGCGAGTTCCAGCGCCGGGCCGCCGTAGGCCACCGACGCGAGGAAGTCGGCGGCTGGGCCTGGGTCGCGGTCCTGGTGTTCGGCGTTGTAGTGGGGCGCCCACTCGTCCCACATCTCCTGCTGTTGTGCTCGGTGGTCGGTCACACAAGTCTCCCGGAGGGTGATCGTCGTCGAAGCGGGGCGTGCTGCCCGGGCTGGGCGATCCCCGGCCCGGGCAGCACCGGCCACGGGTTGTCAGCCGTCGGTCTTCGGGGCGAGCGCGGGGTCGAGGAAGGTCTTGCGGGCACGGATCGTCCCGCCGACCTCCTCGGTGCCGACGAGTTCGCCGACCTTGCCGTCCTCGTCGGCGATCCCGCCGCGGGTCAGCGTCACGGTCACCTTGGCCGTGAGCGCCATGTCCTCCTGGACGGCGCCCTCGTGCATCGCGGCCGCGCCGACGAGACCCTTGCCCACCAGGTCTATGACGTGCTCGACGTCGCCGGCGTCAAGCACGATCCCCGAGATGTTCCGCCGCTCCTCCTCGGTGGTGTAGCGGGTCACCGCCTGCTGCTCCGGTTCGTCCATGCCTGTCTCCCTCTGCTCAGTGGGGGTGGATGCCGTGACCGTAGAGCCGCGGCCCGACCCGAGCACAGGCGCAATTCGCCACGCTAGGCGGTTGTTTGGGCACGTTTGCCGGGCGGACGTGCAATTGCGTCTGCTGCGGTGGACCTCCGTCCCGGGCCCTGGACGGGTGATGCTCAGTGGGTGCCCGGCCCGCGCGCGGCCGGCGAGACGGAGGCGTGCCCATGGCGGCGACCCGCACCCCGCAACGGCCCCTGCTACCGGATGAGCAAGCGGTTCAGCACCTGCTCAGCGCCTTCTACCGCACCCCTCGCGCCGGCGGGCTCGACCGTCTCGCGGGCGGCGGCGGCCCGTTCGGATTCGACGTGACCACGGCCCTCCAGATCCACGCGCTGATCAGCCACTACGAGTGCGACGGTCTCCTGGAGAGCGGCTGCCACCTCGGCGACACCACGGAATACCTCGCCCGCGCCTACCCCCACCTGCCGGTCCGCACCTGCGACCTCGATGCCGGGCGGGCGGCCTTCACCCGACGCCGCCTGGCGGAGTTTTCCAACGTCGAGGTCGGCTGCGGCGACTCCGCCGGCCTGCTGCCCCAGATGCTGTCCGGTCTGCAGCGCCCGCTGGTGTTCCTGGACGCCCACTGGGGGCCCGACTGGCCGCTCGCGGCCGAACTCACCGCCCTGCGCACTGCGGTGGCCGTCATCGACGACTTCGATATCGGACACCCGCGATTCGGCTACGACACGTACAACGGCCAGGCCTGCGGCCCGAAGCTGGTCGCCGACGTGCTGCCGGACCTGGAGCGGATGTTCGTGGGCCATGTGGAGGCCGACTACCCGCTGCCGTGCCTGCAAACCGGCCGGCGCAGCGGCACCGGAGTCATCGTCTTCGGCCTCGACGACAACGGCCACAGCCCTCTCGCCATGCATCCCTGGTTCGCCGAAGTCCCGCTCCAGCCCCGCCCCTTCCTGCCGTCGTGGAGCAGCGCGGAGGTATCGCGGTGAACGGGACGGTGGTGCTCAGCAGCAGTGTCCGCGAAACCGCAGCGGCCGAGACGTGCGAGCGGGCCTGGCCGGTCGCCCGGCGCCTGGGCGTGACCCGGGTCGCCGAGACCACGTGGCTGGACCGGGTCGGCATCCCCGTGTTCAGCGCGGTGCGCCCGGACGCCGCGCTCGTGGTGGTGACCGCCGGCAAGGGCCGTCACCCGCACGAGGCACGGGCCGGCGCGCTGCTGGAGGCCGTCGAGCAGGCCGTCGCCGAGTTCTGCGCGCCGTCCGCACCGCTGCGGTGGGCCTCGCCGCGGACCATCGCGGCCGAAGACGGGGTGAAGCTCGGCGCCTGGTGCCCCCGTCTGGATCCGCCCGTTGACGTCGACGAGCCGCTCGCGTGGATCACCGTGACCTCCGCCAACGGACAGCGGGAGTTCACCGCCCCTGCCGAACTCGTCCTCACGCCGTGCCCTCCGGAGGCAACGAACGGCCGGTTCGGTTCCACGACCACCGGGCTCGCCTCGGGCAACACCCGCTCCGAGGCGGTCCTGCACGGCCTGTGCGAGGTCCTCGAACGCGATCTCACCTCGCTGATGAGCGTCGCCGACACCACCCGCCTCATCGCCGCAGACAGCCTGCCGCCAGGCCCCGCCGAACTGTATGACCGGATCCGGCGGGCGGGCCTGGGCGTGTGGCTGCGGTGGCTTCCCGCGTACGGCGGGCACTACATGGCCTGCCTGATCGACGACCCGGACCGAGCCCACCCCTTGTACTGCAACGGGGGCTACGGCTTCCACCCTGTCCCCGAGATCGCCGCCGTGCGGGCCCTGTCCGAAGCCGCGCAGTCCCGCCTCACCTACATCCAGGGCTCCCGGCACGACCTGACCGACAGCTACGCCACCTACGCGGCCATGACCGCCGGCGAACGAGCCCGCTGCCGGGCTCAGTTGCTTGAGCGCTATGCCCGCCCCGAGGCGACCGCCTCGTTTCCCGCCCCTGACGCCACCCTCGTCGGCCGGTCACCGCTGGAGCTACTGGAGCACCTTCTCGCCACGACAGAGGCAACTGGTCTCGGACCGGTCGGCGTCCATGACTTCGCGCCGCTCGCGGCTCCCTTCCACGTGGTGCGCGTCGTGGTCGCCCACGCCGAGCACTTCACGCCCCTCACCCGCCGTTTCGGCAGCCGCCTCGCCGAGCACGCCAGGAAGCACCGATGACCCCGCCACCAGTCGATGCCCTGGTGGAGCTGTTCGTCGGGCCCACCGCTCACGGTCTGCCCACGGAGTTGGTGCACCAGGACGGCGTACGGGTGCGGCCACCGGCCCGCCGCGGTCACATCGACGTGCTGGTCACCCGTGAGCCGCCGGGGCACATCGCCCTGGTCGACGGGCGCTACGACGATGTCCCCGCGGTCGGGCACCGCGAGCTCCTGGACGCCCTGGCCGCCGGGTGGACCGTCACGGGACTCGGCTCGATCGGGGCACTGCGCGCCGCTGAACTCCTCCCCCACGGCATGACCGGCTACGGGCAGGTCTTCGCCCATCTGCTGGCCACCGAGGCCCCCGACGACGAGGTCGCGCTCCTGCACGGCCCCGCTCCCGACTACCAGCCCATCAGCGAAGCCCTGGTCGACCTGCGCGCGTTCGCCGAACACCTCATCGGGGCGGGCCTCGTCGATCACGACCAAGCTGCCGCAGCCATCGGACTCCTGGCGGGCCGATGGTTCGGCGACCGGTCGCAGCCAGCGTTCATAGACGCCATCCGTACCACCGCCGGAGACACCGCGGCAGACGCGGCCCGTGCACACCTGCCGCGCCTGCCCGACCTGCGCGTGAAAACCCGAGACCTGCGCGACTACCTCACGGAGCGCCCATGGACACAGCCACCGACACTGTCCCGTTCGTGCCCGCCCATTGCGGAGGCTGGCCCTTCCTCGACGACGGCCACGCCCCGAAGAAACTACTGACGGCCGTGGCCTGCGTCCGGCTCGCGCGACGCGATGGCCCCCGCCCCTCCCCCAGCCCCGAAGAACTCTCGGCCGTCCTCGAACCCGGCGAGGCCCTGCGGATCCGCTCCCTCGACCTGAACCTCCCCCTGCCCACCGGCACCCTCACCGCCCGGCAGCGCGCGGCCATCCCGACGACGGTGGAACTCATCGCCCGCCTCATACCGCCGTGGGCCCCTCTCCTGCGGGCGCTGCCGCTCACCTACCTGCCGATGCCGGCCGGCCGCAGCAGCATCAGCGCCTCCTGCTTCGCCTGGCCCCAGCACATCCTGCTCGCCGACGCCGCCTTCGACGACCCGGCCGTCCTCGCCGAGCAGACCCTGCACGAGACCTTCCACCAATGGCTCTACCTGTGCGAGGAGCTCACCCCGCTCCAGCAGCCCGGCTGCACCCGGCGGGTCACGCTGCCCTCCGGCACCAGCGGCCGAAGCCCCGCCGAGCTCCTCGGCGCCGCCCACGTCACCAGTGGACTCGCCCGCCTGTGGCCGCTCCTCGACGTCCCCACCCACGTCCGCGACCGACGCCTCGCCCACCTCACCGCCTACATCCGCGGCTGCCACGGCCTCATCACCGCCAACCGGCCCTACTTCACCGCTGACGGACACGCCCTCGCCGACCGGATCCTGGAGGCCACCCCGTGACCCTCGCCGCCCCCACCCCGACCGTGCCGTTGACCGGCGACTTCTGGCACACCCCCCTGTACACCCGCACCGTCGACGACGGCCCGGCCGTCAACGATGATCTGCGTGCCCTCGTCCTCGACTGCACCCGCAGCGCACCGACCTCCACGGTCGGCGTGCGCAATGCCGACAAGACTTCCTCCGACGTCCTGCGCTGGGAACACCCCGCCATCGAGCGGCTCCGCGGCTGGATCACCGACGCGGCCTGGGCACTCAACGACCACGTGGGCGCCGGCCGCGACCCGTCCGGCCGGGAAGCGGAGATGATCGCCGAGGCCTGGGCTGTCGTCTACCGTCCCGACGGCATCCACCAGCTCCACAGTCACCACGATGCTGCCTGGTCCGGCGTCTACTACGTTTCCACCGGGCGCATGCAACAAGGCACCGGACTCCTGCAGTTCGTCGACCCGCGTCCCGCCGCTGCCGCTCGCGAACCCGACCGCCCCCCGCTGCACACCATCGGCCCGGAGCCTGGGCTACTCGTTGCCTTCCCCGCGTGGCTGCGGCACTGGGTCACCCCATATCAGGGCGACGCGGAACGCGTGGTCATCGCCTTCAACGTCGGCTTCCGCCGCAGCTGATCACCTCCCGCGACGAAGGAGAGACCATGTCCGTCACCACGTTGTGGTCCACGCCCGTACACACCACCCGGATCGCCGGCGGCGACGTGGCCCAACTCGCTGCCGATCCCGACTCGCTCACCGGCTATCTGCCGCCCGGCCATTCCGGCCGTGACCTGCCGTGGAGCTCGCGAACCGAGAAGTGGGACGGAGGTTTCCACGCTGCCCTGCGCCATGGCACCGGAGAGTGGCTCGCCTTGGTCGTCCTCGACGCGCTCGCCGGCGACACGTCCGAGGCGTCGGGCGCGGTGATCCTCCACGACCCGCGGGTCGGCGCCGCCAACGTCGCCCTGCCCGGCCTTCCCTGGGGCCGGCCGATCACTGTGCCCACCGTTCCCGGAACGCTCGTGCTCGTACCGGGCTGGCTGGCCTGGCAGATCGCCCCTGTGCACGTCGGCGAGCACCGTACGGTCCTCACCGCGGACTCGGCATGAGGTCTGCCTGCCACTCGGATGGGCTGCTACGCAGCCAGTTCGATGGTTCTGGCGGCGGACCCGTGCCATAGCTGTTCGAACCGGGCTGTGGCCCGGCCTGCGCGGTCCGGGACTAACCGCGGGCTCCCGGCGCCGTCCTCCGTGGCGGTCATGGTGAGGCCGCTCTCGCCGAGGACGGCGAGAGCGAACGCGCCCGCAGGAGCGATCAGGGCGGTCACCGGCGAGGGCAGCACGCGAATTTCCACACCCAGGCCGTCGGCTTCCCGTAACCGCGCGGCCTGCTCACGCATCACCTCGAGACCGCCGATCCGGCTGGTGAGGGCCCCCTCGCCCAGCAGGACGCGTACGGGCGGGCCGCCGCGCCAGGCAAAGTGCTGCTGGCGGAGGGCCAGCAGCCACAGGCGCCGCTCGCCCTCCGCCTGGCTCACCTCAGCGAGCAGTTCGCGCGCATACCGGCGGGTCTGCAGCACCGCCGGGATCACGCTCGGCGTGTACACCGCGCGCACCGCCCAGGGTTCCACGTCGAGGTAGTCGCGAAGAGCGGCATCGGTGACGTCGCCGAACGAGTGGTAGACGCTGCGGTCCTGGGCCCGAGCGGCCCACTTCCGTAACTGGCCGCGCAGGGCGCCGGGAGTTTCATAGAGGTCGATCAGCCGCTGAATGTCCGCCGGGGCTGCCCGGTGGCGGCCGCACTCGATCCGCGACAGCTTCGACACGCTCAAGTAGGTTGCCCTGGCTACCGTCTGGAGCGTGAGACGACGCGCGGCGCGTAGCTGGTGCAGCTGGTCGCCGAGCAGAAGGCGCGCGATCGTCGCGCTCGGCCGGGTGTCATGGACCAAGGACAAGGAGACCCCTCCGTACATCGGCCGCCATCCACCGAGAGCGGTCAGGCCGACGTGTGACCGGCCTGACCGCCTTCGGTGGAATTGGAGGTGGTGCTGTCTCTATGTCACCGCCGTCGAGGGCCCTTTCCCAGAGACGGAGTTGGGCACTTGCTGGGAGCGGATCTGGGAAAAACCTGGGACGCGACTGGGACCTCAGCCGCCGAGCAGGCCGAGCACCGCCCGCTGGTAGACGGCATACACCGTGGGGAGTTCGGCGAGGTGGGCTCGTTCGTCGATGCCGTGCAGCCCTTCGTACGGCACTCCGAAGCCGGCTGTTGCCGGGATGCCCTCTCCGGCCAGCAGATTGCCGATGTTCGAGGGCCCTGCGGTCTTCGGCCGGACCGTGAGGCCTGCTTCGGCGGCTGCGTTCAGCAGAGCTGCTCCGGGCTGCTCGGTGTCGGTGAGCTGGAACGGGGGCCACGTGGCCACCAGGTTGATCTCGGTCGGGCTCTGGATGGGCAACTCGGCGTCGAGTTCGGCGATCGCTTTGCGGACGAGAGTCTCGGCATCGTGGGCATCGAATCCGGGCGTCGTGCGTACGTCCACGTTCAGGTCGCATCGGTCGGGAGTGACGGAGAATCCCTGGCCGCCGTGGCAGGCGGTGACCGACAGTTTCGGCGGAAGCGGGAACTCCGCGCCGTCCTCTACTCCAGGGAGTTCGGCTGCATCGAGCAGATGAACCAGGTGCGCGGCGCGGGAGATCGCACCGACCACGGTCCTACTGGATCCGGAATGCCCGGAGGGCGCGTGCACGGTGAGAACTGCCCGCCACAGGCCCCGCCCGCCGACGACCACCTCCTCCATACCGGGGTACCCGATCATCACCCCGGCGGGGCGGACCGCGGCCCCGTCGGCGAGGCAGGCCCGCGCGCCGCCGAAGTTGCCCGTGTGCTCGTCGACGTCCAGGAGCACAGCGAGCCCGCCGCCCAGCTCCGCGACCCGGGGGACGAGGTCCTCGGCGATGTGGCAGAACATCGCCGCGGCGAGCTTGGAATCAGCCGCCCCTCGTCCCAGCAGCCATCCAGCCTCGATGTCGCCGGAAGCCGGCGGGAACGACCATGCGGACTCGTCGCCGTAGGGGGCCGTGTCTACGCAGGCATCCAGCGTCCACCACTTCCCCGGCCGCCCGCCGGGGATTTCAACCAACAACCCCACCAGGGCATTCGAATCACCGTGCAGGCGCCGGTGCGGAAGACCACGGGTGGTAAGCCAGTCCTCCAGCACACCAAGGACCGGGCCATAATCATCGAACCCGGCTCGGCTCGGCCGCCGGATCAGTTCCTGGGCCAACTCGACGACGGACGCGACACGGGCCTTGTCGGGCTGCTGAAGATTCTCACTCACGCCTCTCCCCACCACTTCAGTTGTGCCGTACCGGCAGCGCCCGCACAGCCTCGATCGTCTCCACCGGCCGCGCGGACGCGCACGCCTCACGTCCATGGTGGACCAGGCCCACCGCCGCCTCCCTGCTAAGCAGGACTCCGCAGTCGAACCCGTCCGCTCCGTGAAAAGACGGCAGCGGCACCACCGCGGCGGACTCCGAGGCGACGAAGAACCGTTCCAACGCCTCGGTCGGCTCCACCAGCCCGATGTGGAGCGTCTTGACGCCGTTGCGGCGGGCCAACGGATCACGCAGCTCCAGCAGCCGCAACAGGTGATCGGCGAGCGCCCGGTGTCTGGGCGGCCCGTATAACACGCGGTAGTGGACCAGGTCCGGGTGCTGGGCCACGGCAGTCTCGATCGCCGCCAGATAGGCCTTCTCCCGCGACCTGGACCCGGTGACGACCAGTTGCTCGCGTGCCCCGGCGGCAACGTCAGCCATCGCCGCTACCAAGTCAGTCCAGCGGGTAAGTACCTTGACCACCACGGCCGTTCCAGAGGTCTCAAGCACGCTGGCAGCCGCCCCGTCCTGATGGGCGAACAGCGCCTCCGGACGCTCCCGATACACCTGGCACAAGCCCGCACGGTTCCGTTTGCCCGTCCGCCGCCGCCCGGACTCCCACGCGCTCATCAAGCTCGCGTCCGCAGCTCCGCCGGTGATCGCGTTCAACGCGTCCGCTGCCTCTTCCAACGTCATGTTCAGCGCGAGTCGGGCTCGTTTGAGCGTCGAGTCCGTACCTGTGGCCGCAGCCACGGACACCCCCCTCCCTCTCAATTTCGCGACGGTACGCATGCGTCGTGTCCGCAGTATTCCCAGTAATCCTGGAACGGCTCCTGCGCTTCGCCCACAGAGTTGGGCGACGCCGCTTCCGAAACCGTGACGGTCACGCTCGTCACCTCGTGGTGCGCTGCCTCACGATCGACGTCCAGCGCTGGCTCGACGGCAAGTACACCGATCCAGTCGGGCGCGAACTGTTCGCCGCAACGAGCCAGTTGATCCAGCTCATTGGGTGGATCGCCGTGACGAAGGCCTCGTCGGCCTGGGCCACGTCCAGCACAGCGTGGGAACGCCGCGGAGGCACTGCGGACTTGGATGGAGGCTGAGGATCCAGCTGAGGGGGAAGCCACCGGCCCGGCGGAACTGGCCCTGGAGTGACACGCTGGCTGACGAGGACTCACGTCGTGCGGTGATGGTAGCTCTGCGGTGACCGGCCGCTCAAAGCAGCACTTGGTCGTGGAGCTCAAGCGACCCAGAACGGTGCTGTCTGAAACAGAAGTCGCCCAGATCAACAGCTACGCCTACGCCGTCACCCAGGACGAGCGCTACCGCCACGATGAGGAAACACGCTGGGAGTTCTGGCTGGTCGGCAACTCCATCCACGAGGTGGTGCAGTGGCAGTACCCCGATGGCTACATCAAGAACGACGGCCGGGTGAGTATCCGCATCATCACCTGGGGAGAAATCATCGACGTGTGTGAGGAGCGGCTGCGCACGCAGCGAGAACGACTGGATTACGCCTCCGACCCGGCACACAGTATCGAGTACGTCCAACGCGTTCACGCGGACGCTGACGTCGTTTCCCTCCTCACCCCCCGTGAAGACGACAGCGCTTGAACCCTCTGTGTTGTACGGATGCGATGTCGTCCGGGCAGGGAGTTCTGCGGGCTTCGAGGTGCCGAGGCGTTCGTGGGGATGGGCAGCTGGGAGCCCCGTGATCGACAGCTGCAGCTCATGAAGCCCCTACAAGCCAGCGTTGCTACGCAGCGAAGCCGACGTTGGTGACGTATTCGTACTGGCCCCACTGCGAGCCGAAGTCGACGACCTGGTCCACCCACGCCTCGTCCAGCGCCCGCTCGTTCCCGGCCGCCCATGCGCCGACAATGCGGTCCCAGCGGCGCACGTTCATCGTGCGGAACTCCACCGCGCGTTGGCGGGGCCGGTCGACCTGAGACTGGTTGAGCGGATGGATTTCCACGCGGGTGCCGCGGCCGTCGCGGTTGAGGCGGGCTGTGAGGTAGCGGGCGACATTCTCGCGCCGCACGGTGCGGTAGGCCTGCTCGATCGCGGCGAGGTTGCGGCGGGAGGGTGTGCGGGTGCCGGCCGTCCAGGCGCGCAGGGTGCGGTCAGTGACGGTCAGTCCGGCGGCCCGGGCGGCCTGGCGGGCGTGGTCGCTGCGGGTGAGGTAGTGCAGGCGGGCGAGCAGGCCTCGGCGGGCGGTGATCGGGGTGGCGATGTAGCCGGCGAGCGCGTCCAGCTGGCGGGCGACGGCTTCGTGGCCCTTGATGCCGTGGGCGCCGTACTTGCCGAACTCGATGTTCCGCTCAGGCATGGTCTCTTCCGAATCCCTCGGGTTGGTGGATCACTGTACGGGGCCGTGAGCGCCGTTCTCCCGCCCCGGCGAGGGCCTGCCGGGGCGGGAGAACGGCGCTAGGAGGCGCCCTCAGGAGGCTCGTTGGCGGTGTCAGGGCCGGTGCCGACGGTGTAGACGTCCTTGACCTTCACTTCGGTGACGCCGCGGCCTTCGGGGAACACTAGGAACAGCCACCCCCACGACAGCCAACCCGCCCCGCCCCAGCCACTAAACGGCAGCCACTTGGTCACCTCATGACAGCAGACCAGCCCACGCCCACAGCGCATGACCAGGCAATCAACAACCGAACACGGCTGACGCACAACCGCTGCCACCAACACGCCCACTCACACCGTCGGCCGTCCGGGGCGGGCATTTCCACCCTGACATCTGTCAGGTACCCGCCCGGCAACGCCCCCTGGTAGGCATGCAACATGTCAAACAGAGCCAGGGCTGGAACGGCTGGACCCCCTACCCACCCGGTGGCGGATCGAATCTCCCGCCGAGGACTTTCGGGGTACGCCGAAACCGATTGTCGCCGGAACGCGGCCCAGGTGAGTCTTCTCGGCAGGCCCGGCCCACCCGGCCGGACCACCACCGACAGAGGCGGGGAACTCACCATGCGCACCTCGCGTTCACTGCGGTTGCTCGGCGCGGCGGCTGGCGGCCTGTCGCCCATCGCACCGGACGCGGCCCACCCGGCCGCCGTGGGCCACGGCACCGGCGACAATCCCGACGGGCGGATGTCCCGCGCTGCGCCGGTGTGCGGCGGCAACGTCCTCGACCGTACGAAGCGGTACTGAGCCATGTTCCGATGGAGCAGATGGCGTTCGGTAGCAGTGCTGTGTGCCGTGGTCATGGCCGTGATGACCGCCCTGCTCAGCCCTTCGGCCACCGCGGCAACGAACGCGGCGACGGACGCGGCGTCGTCCGCGCCACGTGACGCGGCCGGTGTCACCGTGCCGGCCGGTGTGACGGCGGGAGTCGCCGTCTTCGACCGGCAGACCGGCACCTTCACCGAGCAGCTGAACCCGAACATGCAGTTCCGGTCGGCCTCCGTGGTCAAACTGCTGATCGCGCTGGACTACCTCTGGAACCGCGGCCCGGACTACCAGATCCCGTCCGGTGACCAGGCCAAGTGGAACTCCATGCTGCGCAGCAGCGACGACGACGCGGCCAGCGAATTCTGGGTGCGCAACGGCGGGGGCTCGATCGTCACCCGGATGGCCCGTGAGCTGTCTCTCTCCAGCAACACGACCCCGCCGCCGGCCAACCAGGACGGCATGTGGGGCTACACAGCCTTGACGGCCGCGGACACGGTGAAGATCTACCGTTACCTGCTGGACACGGCGCCCGCCCGCGTCCGCGAACTGATCATGGGCAATCTGAAACAGTCCACACGCTGCTCCGCCACCGATCACTTCGACCAGCGCTTCGGTATCGCGGGCGCCTTCAACAAGCCGTGGGCCGTGAAACAGGGCTGGTCGGGTTTCGGCGACATCGAGCAAGGTACGTGCCGCCCCGCCACGTCGGCCCTCAACGGCAAGGCAGCGTCCGTCGACCTGACGAAACCGGCGCTGCACACGACCGGGACGGTGGGTTCCGGTGACCGCTCCATCGTGGCCGCGTACACCCTGCACGACGTCGGCACCTCGTACGGCAAGGCGTACACCGACCTGGGCAGGCTGACCCGTTCGCTGAACGTTCCCGGTGGCGTACGACCGGCGGGCACGTGGTTCGGCACCTGGAGCTCCGGTGTCAACGTCCGCCCCGAGCCCAACACCACCCGCGACCCGCTCCTCCAGCTCCCCGCCGGGGTCGAGGTGCTGGTCGGCTGCCAGACGCGAGGGGAGACCGTCTCGGTCCCGCCCTACACCAACGAGTGGTGGGCCTACCTGCCTCAGTACGGGGGCTATGTCAGCAACATCTACATGAGCAGTCCGGACAACCAACTGCCCGGCGTCGCGCAGTGCTGAGCAGTGCATCACGGTGCTGCGAAGGGCCTGCGGGAAGAGCCGGGCAGGCACCCGGCACCTTTCGGTCGAACTCGAAAACCAGTGAGAAAAGGACAGGTGGATGACCAGGACCAGGAAGTATCTCTCCCTCTGGATGGCAGCCCTCGCCCTGACGGCGGGCGGTGTGATCGCCGCCCCTTCGGCCAGTGCCGCTGCCAGCGCCGAGTGCGGAGTTCGGGCGAGCGACGGCCGGCTGTGGTGCGGGAACGGAGCCCCCGCCATTCTGCGCTCGGGCGCCTACCACGAAGCGAACATAACGGGGCAGCTCTATTCCACCTTCAGCTGGTTCGACTGCTGGACCTATGGTGGACTGCACGGCGGCGGCAACACCACCTGGTACCACACCAAGGGTGACTGGACCGCTCCTGGCTACGACGGGTGGGGCTACGTCCCGGCGGACTGGGTCAACACACCGTCCTCGTTCGACGCCGATCCGAGCGCGCGCGGTCTGCGGCACTGCTGAGAGCAGCACTGCCGAGAGCGGCACTGCCGAGCTCGCCGGACCACTCCTTGATGTCGTCGGTCTCGTCCACGAGACCGGCGGCATCGTCGTCGTGGCGTCCCATAGCCAACCGTGCGCTCCATCAACTGCGGATCCGCAGGAAGCTTCGCCATAGGGGGACTATCGCAGATCAGGGCGAGGTACGGCATACGAATAAGGAGCGAGGGCTCAGTAGCCGGCCAGAGCATCGCTTGTCATCGGCAGCAGTCAAGGGCGTCATTCGGGCCGAGGCGGGCAGATGTGTCTCGGCCAGCGCCACACCGTGCGCTCCGAAACACCCAGCACCTCAGCGACCGCACGCACATGCCGTGTGGCCAGTTCCCCCGCCTGCTGCCGCTCCAGCAGACGACGCACCACCAGCCCTCTGGACAGCACAGCCCCACGGCCGGCACCTACCGCTCGATCCACCCCACGATCACACCGACCGAGCAGACCTCACCGCGTAAGAAATCTCGAACCTGAGACAGCATCAACTGACATGCGATAAAGCCCCACGACAGTGATCCCACCCATCAATCTCTCACCCCGCGACAGCGCCAGCCCTACCCTCAAGACCCCACTGACCAGCACCAAAACACCAACCACCAAACCAACACCACCGACCCTCACCACCACCGACCCCACACCGAGAGATCGCAGGTACGCGCGGGGTGAGCGGATCGGGCGGCCGCCGGCCATGATGGAGGACCAGAGTTCGGACTGGAGGTACTGGGGAGGGAGTCGTGAACTTGCTGTCGGCATGTGGCATGCGTACCGGCCCGGTCAGGTCAGGTATCTGCAGGACCGCCCGCTTGCCACGTTCCGGCCGAGACAGTCTGGCTCCAGGGGCCGTGCCGCAACTCGCCGGCCTGGCGTGCCCAGGGCTGTTTCAAAGTCCCAGTGGTAGTGGGAAGTTGCAGGTCACGGTGGTGTGACGCCTGCTGGCCGTCCCGTCTCGTACGCAACGAAGCTCCGGTTGGAGCGGGTGACCTACCAAGTCGCCCTGCCGAACCGGAGCTTCGATGTGCCGTCAGTCTGCCAGCGTCTGTCTGATCAAGTCGCCCTCGCGTCAGCACCGCACCCTTGCGGGACTGCCGCAACGGCTGGCCACGCTGGCTGACCCGCGGCATCGGCGCGGGAAGCGTCACCCGTTCGTGAGCGTGCTGCTCATCGCCTGCTCGGCCGTGCTGGCCGGGGCCCGCTCGTTCGCCGCGATCGGGCAGTGGGCCCGCAACGCCCCACAGGACACCCTCGCCCGTTTCGGCGCCCGCACGACGACCGTGTTCAGCACCCGGATCGCGCCGAGCACGGCGACCATCCGCCGCGTCCTGAACGCCGTCTGCCCCGGCGGACTCGCCGACCTGCTCGGCGCCGACCCGGCCGGAGCAGACACCCTGGCCGTCGATGGCAAGAGCGCCCGCGGCTCACGCACCACCACCAGCCCGGCCGCCCATCTGCTGGCCGCGATGACCGGGACCGGGCAGACCGTCACCCAGCTGCGGGTACCGGACAAGACCAACGAGATCACCTGCTTCGCCGCCCTGCTTCAGCCGTACGACCTGGCGGGCGTGACCGTGACCGCCGACGCCCTGCACACCCAGCGCGAGCACGCCCGGTTCCTCGTGGAGGACAAAAAGGCCCACTACCTGCTGCTAATCAAGGCCAACCAGCCCGGACTGCTCCGGCAGTTGAGGTCGCTGCCCTGGACGCAGGCCACCGCGCGGCGCTACGACCGCGAAACGGGGCACGGCCGCAAGGAGACACGGACGACCAGGGCGCTGACCGTCACCGATCTCGGGCTGGACTTCCCCCACGCGGTGCAGGCCGCGAAGATCCTGCGCCACCGCACCGACCTGCGCTCGGGAAAGGTGACACGGCAGATCGTCTACGCACTCACCGACCTCACCGCCCGCCAGGCATCACCCCAACGGCTCGGGCAACTGGCCCGCGCGCAATGGGTGATCGAGAACCGGCTGCACTTCGTCCGTGACACCACCTTCACCGAGGACGCCTCCAAGATCCGCACCGGCCACGGACCCGACAACATGGCCACCCTCCGCAGCTTCGCGATCAACCAGCTACGAGCGGGCAGGCCACCCGAATATCGCCGCCGGCCTCCGCGAGATGTCCTACCAGCCCTTCCACCGCCCACTGGACCTCCTCGGCCTGGCCTGACCAGCGACGATCCAAGACCGTCAGACTTTGCAACAGCCCTGGTACGCGCGGGTCGACCCCGGCCCGCCAACGCAGCTCATCGCGTAACACGGCGCCGTGGCGAACCCGTTGTAGACGCGATGCGTACTCTTCTGTCGACTCTATGGTAACGACCACTTCAGGCCCTGCCCATTATCCTGCTGAGAGTCCCCGCACGGCACGCCTGGCAGAAGACGGAACGTGCCCTATCTTTGAGCGCATGCAAATTAATCTCTTATTGAGATGAATTTCAGCCTCAGTCCGTCACTTCGCGTTGAATATGCTGTCTAATTTACCTTCAAATGGATCTGAATCGAGGAACACATGTCGTCTAGGATGCATAAAGGCATGATTGGTGCCGCCACACTAGCGCTCGCCGCTACCTCCACTCTGCTCTCACCATCAGATGCGAGCGCTGACCCATTTGGGAAATACAGACACAGGAATGGCAATTCCGGGCACTGTGCGGCCGTCCCAAACAAGAGCACGGCAAATGGCACACCCTTGGTCCAGTGGGCCTGCAACTTGCAATCTGAGCAATCCTGGTTTGTCGAGATTGCCGACATCCCTCCTCTGGGTGGTGCAAGCCGCTATCGCATGTGGAATGAGAACAGTGGCCTTTGCATGGCCGTCGATGGGGCGAGCAAGGAGAAGGGCGCCAACGTCATACAGTGGCCATGCAACGGGAAGGACGAACAAATCTGGGCCCAGGACAGTGCCAACCGCCTGCGCAACCTGAATAGCGGCCTGTGTCTCGCCGTTCCCAATTCCAGTACGGCGGAAGGTACGAAACTGATCCAGTGGACTTGCAACACGAGTAACGATCAGTATTGGAGTACCGAGGAATTGGAGGATCTGTAGGCGTGCCGCGTCCTTAGCCTCAATACCGGTAACTTAGGGGCAATCTGGTCGTTATTGTTGGTGTGGCAAGAGCGGGTCAACTGAAGTCATCTGGTGAGCGGTTGTCGGACCGGGTCGCGGTCGGGGTGCTGACACAGGCGTTTCCTCAGTCGCTGGTGGACGAGGTACTGGCGGAGACGGGTCGGGTGCAGCAGCGGAACCGGCTGTTGCCGGCCCGGCTGGTCGTCTATTTCGTTCTGGCGATGTGCCTGTTCTCCGGGCAGAGCTATGAAGAGGTCGCCCGGCTGCTGACCGCGGGTTTGCAGGGGGTGCGGCGCTGGCGTACATCGTGGGTGGTGCCGAGTACGGCGGCGATCTGGAAGGCCAGGTCCCGGCTGGGGGTGGCGCCGTTGCGGCAGTTGTTCGCGCGGGCGTGCCGTCCGGTTGCCACGCCGGACACTCAGGGCGCCTTCTACCGTGACTGGCGGCTGACCGCGATCGACGGCACCACATTTGACCTGCCCGACACGAAGGCGAACGTGGAGGCGTTCGGCCGTCCGCCCCGCTCCGGGCGCGGTGAACAGGACGTCGGCTACCCGCAGTTGCGCATGGTCGGCCTGGTGGAGTGCGGTACCCACGCCGTCTTCGATGCTGCGATCGGAGCTCTGCGCACCGGAGAGCGGGCTCTGGCCCAGTCGGTCCTGGTGTCCCTGCGGCCGGGCATGCTGCTGCTGGCCGCCCGTGGCTTCTACGGCGTGGACCTGTGGCGCACAGCCGCGGCCACGGGGGCGGACCTGCTGTGGCGAGTCCGCAAGGATCTCGTCCTGCCGGTGGTCGAGCAGCTGCCGGACGGTTCGTATCTCACCGAGATCTTCGACCGGAGCGACATCCACCACACCCGTCGTGGGGTGCCGGCACGTGCGGTGGAGTACACCATCGCCGGCCATGAGGGTGTCTACCGGCTCCTCACCACGATCCTCGACCCGGACAAGGCCCCGGCCGCGGAACTGGCCGAACTCTATGCCCAGCGATGGGAGTTCGAGTCCACCCTCGATGAAATCAAGATCCACCTCGGCGGGTCGCATCTGGTACTGCGTTCGCAGCACCCTGAGGGGGCCGAGCAGGAACTCTACGGCTTCCTGCTCGTCCACCACGCCATCCGGCACCTGATGCACCAGGCCGCACGCCAAGCCGACCGGGACCCCGACCGGATCTCTTTCACCCGCTCACTGCGGGTTGTGCGCCGCCAGGTCACCGACCAGGCGGCGTTTTCCCCCCGGCCGACTCGCCCGCGCGGTCAAAGCCACCCATGCTGAACTCCTCGAACGCCTTCTGCCACGGCGACGCCGCCGGGCCAACCCCCGCGTCATCAAACGCAAAGTCGCCAGCTGGCCCCTCAAACGCGCTGCCCACCGCGTTGCAGACCACCCCTGCGTTCCGGCCTTCACCATCGTTGGCGCCACCAAAACCAAACGGGACAAACGCATACCAAAGCCCTAAGTTACCGGTATTGTCCTTAGCCTCGAAGTTTCGTGACGGTCCGCCGGCGGAGTCGGTGGACCGTTTTCGTGCCGTGGGCTGAGGCCGTGCAGGCCGAAGGCCCGAGTGTCGCCTCGGGGTGGCGCCGGGTTCCACTGCTCCGGGTGTTGAGGTGCTGTCGCAGGGACGGGAAAGCCCTTGGTCAGTCGGGGTTCGGCAGACGCGTGAGCCGGTCGAGGGCTGCGGTGATGTGACCGGTCCAGGGCCAGTGCCGGGCCAGGCGGAGGATTCGCCGACGGCCGGTGGTGACGAGCTGTCCGGCCGCGGTGAACAGGCGGAGCCGTAGTCGGCGGGGTTCCCAGAGCCTGGCCTTGCCGGTCAGGGCGAGCATCGGCATCCAGGCCAGCAGGTCGAGAGCGATCTGCACGATCTCCAGCCAGATCCGGTTCTGGGCCGTGCGGTGCAGGGGCAGGTTGCGCAGGCCGGTGGCCCGGGCGGCGCGGATGCGGTCCTCGGCCCGGGCCCGCAGCCGGTGACGGAGCTCGAGCTCGGCGATCGGCCGGCCCAAGGTGTTGGTGGCGAAACAGGTCAGCCGCATGCCGTCCGCATCCGTGAGCCGCAACTGGGCCCCGGAATGCGGTCGTTCCTTCCTGACGATCAGCCGCATGCCCTTGGGCCAGCCGTCCAGAACGTCGCCGGTGAGTTCCGCGACCCAGGCGCCGTCGCGGATCTCGCCGTCCGCCTCGACGGCCGCCGTCCAGGCCGATGCCGGAACCTTCAGCACCTGCTGGTGGACCTGCTCGGTGATCACCATGCCGACCGAGTAGGACAGCCACCGTCCCCGCCGGGCGAGCCAGGCGACGAAGTCGTGGGTGCCGCCCGCGGAATCGGTGCGGATCAGGGTCCGGCGCCCGCGCCGATACATCTTCGGCAACTGGACCAGTGCCAGTTGAGCGGCGGTGATGTGGTCGGTGGCCGTGTTCGATCCCGCGTTGCCTGGTCTGAGTAGGGCCGCGACCGGTTCACCCGTGCCGCCGCTTCCGTGGTCGACGAACCCCATCAGCGGGTGATGGCCGTAGGTTCGCTTCCACGTGGGTGCGGCGTCCTCCTTGTCCGAGTGCGCGATCACCAGCACGCCGTCGAGGTCCACGGTCACCGTCCCGCCCGCATCAGGCGCTTCCCGGTCGGCCAACCGCCAGACGTGTCGGCGCACTTCAGCCCGCGCGGCACGGATGGCCCGCAGGGCCTTCTCCCCGGAGGCTGCGAGGGTGTCGATGAGGCGGGAGACCGTCGGGTCGGAGGCCACCGGCCCGAACACAGCCGGCTCGGCCCGCAGCATGGCGACATCCCAGAGGCAGTCCCCGCCCAACGCGACCGCCAGGGCCACGTCCAGCAGGATCTTGCCCGGATCGTGCACCGCCCGATCCTTCCGCCACGGCGTCAGCGCCGCTGATATCGCGGTGTCCAAGCCGGCCTTGCGGACGGTCTCGACCAGCAGCACGCCCCCGGCCTGCGAGACCACCGCCCGGCCGCCGCCCTCGATGCAGACACACGGGTACGACCCGATACGCTTCTTCACCTGGAGAGTGCTTCTTTCCGTGCAGCCAACAGGACCCTAGACAAGTCCCATCGTTGCAGGTCAGGAGCACTCTCCGCTTATTTGATCAAGCCTCGGACATCCCACCTCGTGAAAGCGCGAGGCTAGGCACAATGCCCTGACTCTGTTGGTGATCTCCAGTGGGTGCTGACAGCTGCTCCGGTCGGTGCTTCAGTGGAGGCAGCGGGGCTGTGCCGAGGTCGGGGCGGGCCTGCTGTCGTTGCAGCCAGGGGATTACCAGCGGATTCCAGCGCGGGCCGTGCGCACGGCCCGGGCGGCCTGCCCGAAGGGAACGCCCGCGATGCTGGTGCGGAATCGTCTCGATGTGCTGTTCGAGGACGAGGAGTTCGCCGACCTCTATCCCGCTGATGGGCGGCCCGGGTTCACACCGGGGCAACTCGCGCTGGTCTCGGTGCTGCAGTTCGCCGAGGACCTGTCGGACCGAGACGGTCGAGGCGGTGCTTCGGGCATCGGGGCTTTCCTGACCGCACAGGGCACCCACCCTGTCCATGAGGCACCTTCCTCTCGACTGAGATACAGAAAGGGCCGGGCGGCTTCACGAGTACCAGAAGGGCTGGGGCACGCTCCTGCGCGATGTCCTGCTGCCTGTGGTGCACCTCCGGAAGGACCTCGTCGGCGTGGCGTCCGGCCGCGTGGCGGGCGATGCGCTCGGAGACCGGCCAACCGGCCGGGCACATACCGTGGCGGTTCTCGAACACCATGGTGTCGCCGCGGTGTTCGGCGGGTCCATTCCGGTGAACGATGCCCTCTCACTGAGGCGGCTCAGCTCCAGGATCCGTGCCTCCGCCACCCTTCGACGTAGGCGGTGCTCCCCCCGGACGTTGCGCGATACCTCCACCAGGAAGAGCCTGACGACATCCGGCCACGCGTGATCCGCGCGACGACCCCTCCGACGGACATCACAGTCGGAAAGGGTTCTCGCCCGAGGCGGACGAAAAGTACCTTGTGCTGCTGATCAGCTTTTTCTTCTTGTGCGCGAAAGAGGCTTCGCAGTGGGACGTCCCGAACTACCGGTCGACCCAGCGGCCGGTCCGGTGCAGCGGCTCGCCCATGATCTTCGGGAGCTGCGCCGTTCGGCGGGCGGCGTGTCGTACCGGGCCATGGCGAAGAAGGCCGGCTTCTCGGCGACGACCCTGGCGAAGGCCGCGAGCGGCGAGCGACTGCCGTCGTTGGCCGTGCTCCAGGCGTACGTCCAGGCGTGCGGGGAGGACTCCGTTCCGTGGGAGGCCCGGTGGGCGGAGGCCGAGACGCTGGCCGGGGAGGAGCGGCAGGAGGATGCCGACGCCGCCCCGCCCTACCGTGGCCTCGCGCGTTTCGAGCCGGACGACCGTGAACTGTTCTTCGGCCGGGACCGGCTGATCGACGAGCTGAGCGAACTGGCGTGCGGGTCCCCGTTCGCCGTGGTGTTCGGGGCTTCCGGCAGCGGCAAGTCCTCCCTGCTGCGGGCCGGTCTGATTCCCGTGCTGCGGGAGAAGATCGCGGAGCAGGGGCGTACGGCGGTCCTTCGGATCCTCACTCCGGGAGCCCGGCCCGCCACCACCTACGCCCCTCTGTTGACGCCGACGGCCGACGACCCGGAGAGCTGGGTGGTGGTGGACCAGTTCGAGGAGGTCTTCACCCTCTGCCGCGAGCGCGCCGAGCGGGACCGCTTCCTCGACCTTCTGCTCGCCGCACGCGACCCGGGCAGCCGACTGCGCGTGCTCATCGCTGTACGCTCCGACTTCTATGCGCGGTGCGCCGAGCACCCGCGACTGGCGGAGGCACTGCACGGGAGCGGGTTCCTGGTCAGGCCCATGACCGCGGACGAGCTGCGCGAGGCGGTGATCGGTCCCGCGCAGGCGGCCGGGCTCATCGTGGAGCGGACCCTCACCGCACGGATCGTCGAGGACGTGCTCGACGAGCCCGGCGGACTGCCGATGCTGTCGCACGCCCTGCTGGAGACCTGGCGGCGGCGCAAGGGACGGATGCTGACCCTGGCCGCGTACGAAGCGGCCGGCGGGGTGCGCGGCGCGATCGCGGCCAGCGCCGAGGAGGCGTACGGGGAACTCTCACCGGCACAGGCGCACGCTGCCCGGCACCTGCTCCTGCGGATGGTCGAGCCCGGCCAGGGCAACGCCGACACGCGCCGCCCGGTCAACTGGGAGGAAATGGCCGGGTGGGAGGACCCCGAAGTGCGAGCCGTCGCGGGGCGGCTGACCCGGGCCCGGCTGCTGACCACCGATGACGACGGGTTGCAGCTCGCCCACGAGGCGCTCATCACCTGCTGGCCGCGACTGCGCGAGTGGATCGACGCGGACCGGGAGCGGCTGCGCCACCACCGGCAGCTGACCGACGCCGCCCGCACCTGGCTGGAGCACGACCGCGACCCGGGCACGCTCTACCGGGGCACCCGCCTGGCCCGGGCCGAGGAGCTGTTCGCGGGCGAGGACCGCGGCTACGACGGTCTGACCTCCGAGGAGACGGCCTTCCTGCTCACCGCGACGGAGCAGCGCGCGGCGGAGCAGCGGGCCGCCACCCGGGCCCGGCGCCGGAGCCGCACGCTCACAGCCTCGCTCTGCGCCGTGCTGGCGGTGGCCCTGGTCATCGGCCTGACCGCGCTGCGACTGCGTCAGGACAGCGAGAAGCAGACCACCGACACGGCGGCCCGCCGGGTGGCCGCGGTCGCCGAGGCGCTGCGGACCACCGACCCGCGCACCGCGATGCTGCTCGGCGTCGCCGCATGGCGCATGTCCCCGCTGCCGGAGTCCCGCCGAGCCCTGCTGGGCGCGCTGGCCCAGCCCGAACTGGACAACTTCACCGACCCGGCGCCCGGTGACGAACCGAACCGGTACCTCGACAGCTCCGGGCGCACTCTGCTCAGCATCGGCGACAACACCTGGCGGACGTGGGAGGTGAGCACCCACCGCCGTATCGCCTCGGGGCCGGTACCGCACGGGGCGATACTGGACGCGGGTCCGGGCGGCCGGGTGCTCGTCATCCGGACCGCCCAGCAGACCCAGCGGCTGTGGGACACCCGAACGAGGCGCTGGATCGGGGGTCCCCTGCCGTTCTGGGACACCGTGAGGTTCGGGGCGAGTGGCCGCAATTACCTGGTGAGGAGCCCGGACGACAACCGGGCTGAGCTGTATTCCGTCGCCGACGGCCATCTGATCTTCCGGACCCCGTCGACCGGCGAGGACGTCGCCGACGCAGCGGCCGACGACGGGCTGCTGGCCGTCTGCCCGCGCGGCCGGACCCCGCAGGTCTGGGACACCTCCGCGCGCAGCGTCCGGCCCGGTGCCTGGACGAGCGCGCGCGGCCTCTGTGGTGGTGACCGCACCCTCCTCGCCTTCACCGGCGGCCGGCTCCTCGGTCTCGTCGGGGACCGGGTGCGTGTATGGGACACCGCGTCGGGACGAAAGCTCGCCGACGTCGTCCACCCGGGTGTCGTCACCGCTGCCGTGAGCGCGGACGGCTCGTCTCTGGCGACCGGCGGCGGCCAGGAGATCAGAGTGTGGCGTATACCCAACCGCGGCCTCCCCGCTTTCCGGCACTCCTTGGACAACGAGTCGCTCTCCCGTCTCGCCTGGGACTCCTCACGGCCACTGCTGCGGTACCTCGAAGGGGGCACGGTCCACACCCTCGACCTCACCACGACGCTCACCCGCGCCTGGCGCAAGAGTCCGCTCGCCGGGGTCCGGCTCAGCCCCGACGGCAGGACGCTCGCCACCGCCGAACGGATTGGTGAACGCTACGTCGTCCAGCTGCGGAACACGCGCGACGGCCGTCTGCTGCGCACCCTGCCGACCCCGTCACTTCCCGCCTTCAGCACCGGCACAGCGACGGTCCCCGCAGAGGTCACCGAGCCTTTGCTGTCCTTCAGCCCCGACGGCGGCACGTTCGCGTACGGAGTCTCCGTCCTTATCGGGGACACGACGTCTCAGCGTCTGACGGTGTGGGACGTGGCCGCCGGACACGTGAAGACCACTGTGGACGTGGCGACGGCGTCCGCGAGGCCTACGGACGCGATCGCCCTGGGACCGGGCGGTCGTTCGCTCCTCACCGCACATTCGACCGAAGGCGGCTTCGTCAACGAGATATGGGACACCACGCGGCAGCGGAGGACGGCGCTCCTCCCCGGCCCGGGCGGCGATCATCTGGCCGTCAGCCGGGACGGCGGGCTCCTCGTGACCGACAACCGCGTCGTCCGAGCGGGCCGGTCCCATACCCATGACCTCGTCCAGCACGACGGCATCGGAGCCATCGCCTTCGCTCCCGACGGCTCCGGCCTCGCGGCGGGCGACTGGACGGGGCGGGTGGCCATCTGGGACGGCGACCTCCGGCACCGGGCGGGCATCCTGAGGAACGTCTTTCTGGCGCCCGTCGATCCGTCCTCCGACTCAGCCGAGACCGTCACGGCTCTCGCCTTCAGCCCGGACGGCAGCACGCTCGCCGTGGGCGGAGGCGCGGGGACCGTCCAACTCTGGGACATCGCAACCCAGCAACCTCTCGGTCCTTCTCTGCCCACCCCCGGTGGAAGCATCGACACGCTCGCCTTCAGCCCGGACAGCACCATGCTGTACGCGGGCGGCGAGCACGTCCCGCTCCAGCGGTACGTGGTGGATCCGGACCGAGCGGTCTCCCTCGTCTGCGCCCGTGCCGGGAACACGGAGCTGACCCGGGCGCAGTGGCGCACCTACGTTCCGGACCGGCCCTACAGGCGGATCTGCCCCTGACCGTCTGCGCGGGCAGTGGCCGGCGGTGGCGGTGGCCGCGGCGGCGCCGTATCTCTACCTCGTCCCCTACGCCGCGCAGCGGTTCCTGCTGCCGGCCTACGCCCTGCCGGCGCTCCCTGCCGCTGTCGGGCTCCTCGCCGTCGTCCACCGGGCCCGAACCCGCCGTTCGCTGCCGACAGCCGCGGTGCTCGCCCTGGCACTCCTCGGGCACCGGGGCATCCAGGCCGCGCTCGTCCACCACCATGCGGGCACCCATCAGCGACTGGGTCCGGATCGCCTCCGTGCTGCGCGAGCACGGGGTGCACCCGCCGTGTGTCCTCGCGGGGAACACTTCGACGATCCCCATCGCCGACACCGCGGGGGCACTGTCTCGGAGACGGATCTCCCGGCGCACCCCAGTGCACTGGTCCTTCGCGAGCAAAAGCCACCGCACTGGGCGCGCGACTGGCCACGTCTCCCGGTGCCGGACACCTACACCCCCGGATGGACCGTCGTCGTGCGTCCATGACGGCCGCGCCGCAGGCCCGGCAGGGCGATGCGGCCCCCGAGGTCCACTGCGGCGCCGGCTGCACCCGAGGTGCCTTCACGTCGGGACCCGAGTAGTGCAGCGCCCGGCGCATGCCCCACACCACGTACGCATCGAAGTCCTGCTGGGGTACGAGACGAAGACCAGCCGCTCCAGCGCGGTTCCGGGACTCGAACGCCATCACCGCCCACATCCAGGTTTGCCCGGCGACGTGGGAGACGACCGCACGGATCCTCCTGGGCATCCCCACCGGCACAACGCGGCTGTGACGCCATGGCCTCTCGTCTTGCCGCAAGGCGCCGCCATCGCTCCGGGAAGCTGTTGCTCGACGGTGTCGACAGCGAGTCGCACGATGGGAACCGAAGGCCCAGTGAGGTAGACACGTGGAGCAACGACAGCATTACGTTCGGACAAGCAACGTGGAACTCGACCCTCCGGAATTGTCTGCGGCGGCAAAAAGGGCCTGCCAAACAACCTCCCGGCTGTGAGCGTCGGTCGTGACATCGCTGCACGTCGAACAACCGGAGCACACCATGCCCATCAGCGTCCTCATGGCGGTCGCCTTGTCCGTCCTTCTCGGATTCCTGGTGATCATGCTGACGCCCAGAGACACCGACACATCCGCCTCGACACACATCGGTTTCCCACAGGTCCGCTGGAACATCAACCGCGGCTCGGGCGCCTATCTGACAATGCTCGACCAACTGCGTAACCTCGCCGAGACCTCGGCCGACGGTTGCGTCGTGCCCGACGTCGACACCGGGGCGAACGTCGCCATCACCGACAACACGGAGACCCAGAGTTTCGCCGACATCGTGATCAGCAGCGACAACCACCTCCCCGCGGTGCATGCGATCGTGCGGCTCAGCGACTTCTGCGTCGTGCGGTTCTTCTCCCGCGACACCCCACACGACTTCGTCCTGAACCTCGTCTCCGACGTCCCCAACCAGGAGGACGCCACCGACGACAACTGGTTCCTCGGCAACGAGGGCTACGACACCCTCTCCCGCCTCGCGAACCAGTCGCTGACCGAAGTCGACCTGAGCGAGGCCGGCCTCGAGAACAGCCTCAGGGACCTCGGCGTCCGCGGCACGGACCGCACGGCCCAGGCCCGCGGCATGCTGCGCTACATCATGGCCATCACCGAGGCCTCCCGGTTCCGCCCCATCGCCAACCGCATCGCGAACGGCATGGACAACGGATCCAACGTTTTCGTCACCGCACAGCAGGTCGGCCTGATGCGTGACTAGACCGCATCAGCCATGCCTCCGCCGACCGCTCCGACCTCTGCGCCGGCACAAGCGTCGCCGGCAACACCATCGCGGCCATCCGCGCCGCCACGGACTCACGCGCGGTCGCTCTCAACGACGACCCCAAAACCAGCAATAAGGGTCGAACTCGCCCACACGATGATCTTTCCGGTGTTCCGGCAGCACAGCACCCCCAGGAACGCGTCCACGATGTGCTTGAACCCGTCGACCACCGTCTTGATGCCCACTGTGGTCGTGGGCGGGCGTTTCCGCACCACGCCGATGCTGGTGGGCAGCACGGCCAAGACCGTCTCGGTGCTGGACCACCTGTATCGCACCGCGGCGCGCCACTGAGCAACGGCCCCACGGACGCCCCTATGACTGGGGGCGATGGATACCGTCCTGACCAGGTTGAATACCTCTCGGGCGGCATATCGCTTGAGGCATCGGATGATCTCACGGCGGGTCTTGCCCTCCTGGGTGCGGGAGTCCCGCTCGGCCAAGACCATGGCCATCGCGGCGAACCTGGGCGGGATCGCCTTCCCGCGAGCCCGGCTGGCCTTGCGTATCCACCGGCGCCGCCAGGAGAACGGCAAGCGGCAGACCCGGGAGACGGTCTACGCCGTCACCAGCCTCGACACCCACCAGGCCACCCCTGCCCACCTAGGCGGATATGTGCGCGGGCACTGGGGAATCGAAAATTCCAGCCACCATGTCAGAGATGTGGTGTTCGCCGAGGACGCCTCCACCGTCCACACCGGCAGCGCGCCGCGGGCGATGGCCGCTCTGCGGAACCTGGCCATCGGCAGACTGCGGCTGCTGGGAGCGGACAACATCGCCAAGACCACCCGAGCGATCCGGGACGCACCCGAACACGCCATCTGGATCTGGGGCATCACCGACAGCCCGCTTCTACCGGGAACTTGAAGCCGCCCTGACCTCCGCCTGCGCCATACCGCGCCCTTGCCCCGCCTTGGTTGATGGTCTGGCTGTCAACCAGGCAGGCGCTGGGCCTCGAGCTCCAGTCAGCCTGGCGGACTTTGCCGGGTAACCCATGAGGGTGATGGAGTCTGCCGGACGACCACTATTCGTTCTCGCCCTGTACGAGCTTCACCAGCAGTTCCGCGTCGCGCAGATCCGACAGCACGACCTCGGCACCGGCGTTTCGAAGTACCGCTTCGTCGCTGCGTCCAGAGGCCACGGCGATGACCCGTACACCGTTGGCGTGGGCGCCTTCCACATCGGCCGGTGTGTCTCCGATCAGCACCGCGTCCTCGGCTGTTGTATCCGCGCGGCGCAGGGCGAGTTTGACGAGCTCGGCGCGGATGTCGTTGTCCTCGCCGTATGCGCCGAGTTCCCACCGGATGTGTCGGTCGAGTCCGAAGACCTGAAGTTTGATCTCGGAGACCGGGCGGATGTTGCCGGAGACCACCGTCTGCCGGATCTCAACAGCGTCGAGGGCGTCGAGGGCGGCGGCCGCACCGGGCAGCGCGTGACCGCGCTCGCGCAGGTGCGCTGTTCGCTTGAGGTGTTCTTCCGTCAGCGCACGAGCGAAGCGCTCGAAGTCGGCTCGGTCGGTGGTCAGCCCGTGCAGTTTTGCGGTCTCGCGGAAGATGACTGGCTCCGTGATTCCATCAATCTTGGCCTGCTCGCGCAGGACCTGCCCTGTGGTCTGCAGGAACGCGGCCGCCGACAGTTCGCGGCCCACGCCACGTGTGTCGATCAGCGTATGGTCGATGTCCCACAAGATCAGTCGCGGCATGGCGCCTCCCGAACTACCCACCCATCACTGGGCTCTTACTGGTCACCTGAATGTGCGCGGACCACGCGCCCGCTGAAGCACTCCGTTCTACGCTGACGGTACGAGACGCGAGTGGGGAAGGGGGCAAAACGGTGATCGCACCGAGGCTGCCCGTGGGCCAGAAGGTCAAGTATTACCGCCGCAAGAACGGCAACCGAACCCAAGCGGCCATCGCTGGGCTGTGCGGCATCACCGAACGCTATCTCCAGCAGATCGAAGCCGGGCAGAAGGTGCCCTCAGCCGACGTGCTGTCCCGTCTCGCCGCCGAACTCGGTGTACCGCTAGCCGCCTTGCTCTGCGAAGACGCCAGCGAGGAGTCGACCGTCCCTCACACAGCCGCGCCCGCAGTAGCTCGAGCCCTCATGGGCTACGACCGTCCCCGCAGCGCGGATCCCGCGAGCCCGTCGGAGTTGCGGGAGCGGGTTGAGCAGGCGTGGCGGACCTGGCAGTCGTCGAAGGACCGGTTCACGGCCGCGGCCCTCGTCCTTCCCGATCTGATCGGTGATGTCGAGCATGCCGTGCGAGTGCGCCGCACCGGGACCGATGCCCAGGCGCGGCGCGAAGTCCTGCGCGTGGCAGCGGATTTGTACGGGCTTTTACGGTCGTATTGTCGCCGCGCCGGGCGCCTCGATCTGTCGCTCATGGTCGCCGACCGGGCGATCCGGGCTGCCGAAGACGCCGATGACCCGGTGCGTATCGCGGCAGCCCAGTGGAATCTGGGCCACGTCCTACTGTCCCATGACGAGCCGGGCGCCGTCGAGGAAGCCAAGGAGGTTGCGCTGTGCGCCGTCGAGCAACTGCGACAGACGTCGGTGACCGATGAGACCCAGGCCGTCGAGGGGGCCCTCGAACTGGTCGCCGTGGTCTCCGATGCCCGCCGCCGTCGTTGGTGGCAGGCCCGTGCCCGGCTCGAGCAGCGCGCTGTCCCGCTCGCCCGTCACGTCGGTGAGGGAAACGTTCAGTGGACCGTGTTCGGGCCGACCAACTGCTCTTTGCACGCGATGAGTATCGAGATGCTTGCCGGGGAGGCCTCTGAAGGACTGCGCCTCGCCGACCGGATCGATACACGTGGCCTGCCCAGCCGTGAGCGGCGCTTCACCTTCGGTCTGGAACTGGCCAGGTGCCACGACCTACGTCGCGAGAATGCAGCCGTCCTGGTCCACCTGCTGGACCTGGAGGACATCGCTCCTGAGGATCTGGCGCGCAGCCCTCTTGCGCGCCACATGATCCTCGACCTCCAGCAGCGGGTCCGCCCCACCTTCCGCCGTCAGGTCAACGAACTGGTTCAGCGACTCGCGCTCGTCTAATCACGAACTCGCGGTTCACCCGAACTCTCAGTTCGGGTAGCCGTGTTGCGTCGGTCGTACCTTCGCCGCACAGCGCAGCGAAAGACGGGACGACAGATGATTAGCGATGCGGAACTGATGTTGACCGCGGCCGGGCTGCGGCTGGTGGCCGCTGGTAGCGCCTGGGACGCCGTGAAGGTGCAACGGCATCGAGGCGTACGTGCGATTGAACTACTCGAAGAGCCCGGCGCCGTGGCCGTAGATCCGGCTCACCCCGAACCCTTGCTGTACTTCTTCGTCCCAGCAGGCAGCGCCGCCCAGTGGGACGTTCCGGACACGCAAGCATTGGGCTCGAACTCATACGTGGTCCTGCCACCGGACCATGCCGAGGCGCCGCCCGGCCCCTACTGGCTCATTCCTCTCCAGCACGGGCTTACAGCGGCCGCGGCGCTGCGCCAGGCGCTCGAGGCAGCTAAATGACTCCCGCTCACCCCGCGGTCCGCAGCAGCGCAGGTTTCATCCATGCCACGGCCAGAACAGGCGCGGCACAACGCGAACGAGTACCAAGCCGAGGTGCGGCACAGGGGCTCGTCTTCGTCGACCAGCACAACCGCAGTCGTCATCTCCGGGAGCTCCCGTGAACCCTTCGCCCCAACCCACCGAGCCCCCTGCACTCATCGCGATCGGCGGTCAGCCCGCGTACCGGTGGGAGGACCGGCTGAAGGGGGATGAGTTCGTCGGTTCCAACGTTCGATTGCGGGTGCGGCCGCGGCTGACGGTGGCGCGCTGGCCGGGCAACATCGACATCGCGACCCGCGTCTGCGGCCACCTCATGGACAACGTCGTCCGGCACGCGAAGCTCTTCCCGGACCGCATGATTCCCATCCGCCTGATCTGCCCAAGCCGACACGGCGAGCTGATCATCGAGGTCGACGACGCCCTCCCAGACTTCCCGAAGTTTGACGAGATCGTCAGCCAGGGCACCGACGGCTACCCGCCCGTGACGGGTCTCTGGTGGATCGACCACGCCAAGGGCCGCCTGGCGTGGGAGCTGCTGCGCAGCGACGCCGGCGAGGTCATCGGCAAGACCGTCAAGGCCGTACTCCCACCCTCGCCCTGACCGCCGAAACGGCTCCCGGACTGCATCGCCCTCTCGCCATTCATCCACACCCGTTGTTGAGGATTGTCATGTCTGACGGCGTCTCCCCCGCCACCGCCGCAACCCCCCGCCGCCACCGGAGGAGACGGGGCACCCCGATGCACCACGGCCTGCACGATCAGATCCGCACCGCGCTGTTAGCCCCGCGGCTGGTGGACAGCGCGTTACTCGGCACCGGCGCCCTGGCCTGGTGGACCCTGACCGTACCTCCGGGAAGCATCCTTGGCGCGATGGCCTGCGGCCTGGGTGTGAGCGGCCTGATCGCTTGGAGGCGTACGAAGGCGGCAGCCCGGGCCGTCCAGCACCACTTCGACGACCAGTTGGCGGGCGTGCAGGGTGCCATCGCCGAGGTGGAGAAGGCCACGCAGACGGCAGTCGATGCGCTGCTGCGCGGGGAGGGCATCCCCTCCCCATTCCTGTTCGTGCCGGCGGCAGACGATGAGCCTGCGACATCGGAGGCGAAGCGGCTGCTGGTCGAGGTGCAGGAGCGAGTGGTGTGCTCTCTGGCCGAGGTGCACGCCAGTCGGCAGTCGGCGGTGCTGCTGGAGGTCCTGCGCCGCCTGGCACAACGTGAACATGCGCTAGTAGAGAGAGCATTGGCGGCGCTGTCGGAGTTGGAGGGCGCGACCGACGACGCCGAACTCCTGCACCGCATCTACCAGTTGGATCACCTGGTGACCCGGATCAGGCGACAGGTGGAAAGCACGGGCGTGCTGGGAGGCCAGTCGCTGCGCGCCACCAGGCGGCCGGTGTCGGTGTCGGTGGTGCTGCGCGGCGCGGTCTCAGAGGTGGTGGCCTACCCCCGCGTGGACGTGGTGGCCGGCCAGGTCGGTACGGCGATCGGGCTGGCGCAGCAGGTGGGGCCGGACCTGTCCCATTTGCTGGCCGAGCTGATCGAGAACGGGTGCCGCTTCTCCGCCCCCGAGACCCGGGTCATCGTGCGGGCGCAGTCGGTTCCGGTGGGGTTGGCCATCGAGGTGGAGGACCGCGCCCTGCGCATGCAGCCACCGGTGCGTGCCCAGCTCAACCAGCTGCTCGCCGCGCCGGACACGATCGACGTCAGCGACCAGGTGCGCCGCGGCCACTTCGGTCTGCTCACCGCAGCAAAGATCGCACAACGGCACGGCCTGACCGTCACCCTGTCCGAGAACGTGCTGGGCGGCACCACGGCCCTGGTCGTCATCCCCCGCCGCCTCCTCGTCCCCATCCAGGACGACGACGCCGAAGACCTGGCAGCCCCCAACGCGCCCGCCCCCATCCCACCGGGCGCCTCGCGGCCTGCACCGGTTCCCGCCCCACAACGTCCCGACCCGGCCCCTGCTCCAGCTGCGGCCGTGGGGCCGACCGGGCTGCCGCAGCGGAAGAAGGGGGCTGGCCTGCCGCCTCCGGGTGCTTCCGCAACAGTGCCCACGGGAGCGGCCACGGCGGGGCTGGCGGGTGCGTTCCGCAGTGCCTACCGCGCCGCCAGCCCCACCACCCCTGCACCACCGCAGCAGCCTCCGGCATCCCACTAACCCCTCCCCCACCCCCCTCTTGTTTGGAGTTTCACGCATGCTTCCGCACAGCGATCCTGTATCCACCTCTGACGGCACCGGGGAGCACCGGGAGTCGATGGCCTGGCTGTTGCGCGAGTTCGTGAACGAGGTTGCCGGTGCCACTCATGCGGTGCTGGCCTCGCGTGACGGCGTCGCCTTACTGGACAGCGACATCGACAGAGACTGGGCGGATGAACTGGCGGCGGCCGTGTGCGGGCTGGCGTCCCTGGGCGGCAGCATCACCGGCCCACGGCACGAGAAGCATCTACCGCGGCAGATCATCATCGAACGCCCAGACTCGCTGATCTTCATTCAGTTCGCCGGCCGCAGCACCGCCTTCGGCAGCCACAACGGCATCGGGCAGCAGTTCGTGGACACCGTGCTCTGCGTAGTGACCACTCCTGAGGCTGATGCCGGCACTGTGGGGTTCGAGATGGGGCGCCTGGTCACCGCGTTCGAACCCCACATGCTGACCCCGGCCCGCACCCGCCCCGCCGACACCACACGATGACAACGCCCGCGCAGCGCCCTTCGGTGGCGGCCGACCCGGACATGGCGGCGTTCGTCAGACCCTACGCACTCACCCGGGGCCGGACCCGGCCGCAATACCGCTTGCGCCTGGAGTCGGTGATGCACCACGGCACCGGCCGCCCAGGACCCGGGCTGCCGGAGGAGTGCGGACAGATCACGGCCCTGTGCCGGGCCCGGCCGCGCTCCGTCGCCGAACTCGCCGGCACCCTCGGCTGCGGCCTGACCCCCGCCAAAATCCTCATCAGCGACCTCCTAGCGGCCCGCGTCCTCATGCCCGCCACCGCCAGCCCGTCCGATCCCGACCAAGCCCTCCTCCTGCGGCTCCGCACCGCCCTCACGACGAAGTGGCTCGATGAATAGCCCACCCTGCCGCCCTGACGCTTGCGCAGCACACGGGCACGCCGAGACCCGTGCAGAGCGCACCGTGTTCAAGGTGGTGATCGCTGGTGGGTTCGGGGCCGGGAAGACCACCGCGGTCGGGGCCATCAGCGACATCCCGCCACTGACCACCGAAGAGCGCCTGACCAAGGCGAGCATGCCGGTCGACCGCCTCGACCACGCGGCCTCCAAAACGACCACGACCGTGGCGTTCGACTTCGGCCGCGTCGGCTTCACCGACCCGCACCCCTTTGAGCTGCTGCTGTTCGGCACGCCCGGCCAACAGCGGTTCTCCCACCTCTGGTACGACGTCTGCAGCGCAGCCATCGGCGCCGTCGTCCTCCTCGACACCCGCCGACTGGAGGACAGTTTCCTGGCGGTGTCGTTCTTCGAACAGATCCGACTGCCGTTCATCATCGCGATCAACCCGTTCGACGGCGCCGTCCTCTTCCCGCACGAGGATGTCCGCCAGGCCCTCGACATCGCCCCCGACATCCCGGTCCTGTCCTGCGACGCCCGCGAGGCCACCCAGGTCGCCTCCGCCCTGGTCACCCTCGTCGACCACGCCCTTGCCTGCCTCACCACCCCAGCCCCCTTGGACGTCTGATGACCCACCAGTACCCCTTCATGCGCTCCCCCACTGCCGTCGGCCATACCGGTGCACGCCCACCGTCCTCCCCACGGGAGGCGGTCGTCGCGCCGCCCGGCCTGCTGCCCCACCAACCCGCCTCGATCAGCGGCGCCACCGCCCACCTGATCGCCGTGGAACAGACACGGCAGGAAGTGATCGCACGCCTCGGCATCGTCCCAGTGCCGGACGATCACATGGACCGGCTCGCGCGGGAGATGGCCGAACGCACCGGGCTCGCCTATGGCTTCGTCAACGTCTTCTGGTCGCAGCAGACGTTCATCGGTCTGCACCAGCCGCCACCGGACAGCGGGCTGATCCCGGTGGGCCGCAGCATGAGCCGCCGCCACGGCTGGTGCCCGGAAGTCATCGCCCGCCAGAAGGCACTGCCGTTACCCGACGTCTACGCCAGCCCCCGCTTCGCCGGCAACCACGTAACGGACGCCCTCGGCATCCGCTCGTACTTCGGCGCGCCTCTCATCGACCCCGCCACCCATATCGCGTGGGGGACGGTGTGTGTCATCGACCCCGAACCCCGCCCCCTGGCCCAGGCCCAGCACCTCCTCGACATCGTCAAGGGCACCGGCACCACCGTGGTGCAGACCCTGACCGCCCAAGCGCCCGCGCGCTGACGCATGGCGACCCCGCCCCATCCTCATCCTCGCCCCGCCAGCCGCCCAGGAGGCCGGGCCCACCGCATTCGGCGACCTCGCTCAGGGACAGGAGACGACATGCCCACCACCCCACCCGCCTCACTGGCCCCCTTCCTGACGGATGCCCACCTGAAGCTGTGGGAGCAGGCCGAAGCATTCGCCACCGACGAGGCCGCCGCGTGCGTGGACCGTATGGAGGCCACCCCGCACCAGGTGGAGCGCAAGCTGCCCCAGATCATGGCCAAGCTGGGCTGGTTCGGCATCACGATCCCGCCCGAATACGGCGGTAGGGGCGGCGGACATGTCGCACGCACCATCCTGATCCACCGCCTGGCCGTGGTCTCCGCTGCCACGGCTGCCATCCTGCAAGCCGGCCTCATCCCCGTCGGCGCCCTGTGCCACTGGGGCACCCCCGAGCAGCAGGCCCGATGGCTGCCCGCGGCTGCCAACGGCTCGGTGCTGCTGTCGATCGCGGTCACCGAGCCGCACACCGGCGGACACATCGGCGGCATCGAGACGATCGCCCTCCCCGCGGGAAACGGCCAGTGGGTGATCAGCGGCGAGAAACTCCACATCGGCAACAGCCATCTCGCCGGCCTGCACGTCGTCGTCGCCCGCACCGCCCCGGCCGACACCACCGCCTCCCGGGCGCTGACCGCGTTCCTCGTCGAGCACGACCGCAAGGGGGTGAGCCTGGCCCCGCACCGGGCCCGCCTGGGCCTGCACGGCTTCAGCACCGGCCGCCTCATCCTCGACCGGGTACGCGTGCCCGCCACGGCCATCCTCGGCGACCTCGGCCAAGGCCTGCACGTCGCACAGAGCAGCAGCATCGTCTACGGACGCCCCAACCTCACCGCCCTCAGCCTCGGCCTGCACGAAGCCTTCGTCTCCACCACCGCCACCTGGCTCAGCGCCCGGCCCCGATACGGCGCCCACCTCGCCGACCTCCCCGTCGTCCGTAACCGCCTCGGCGCCATGCAGGCACGCCTCCAGGAAGCCTCCTGCATCGCCTACCACGCTGTGCATCTCCTGGACCAGGGTGTGCCATGCGACAGCGTCCTGATCGGCGCCAAGCACACCGGGCATGAGCTCGCCGCCGCAACCGGACGCGACGCCATGGAACTGCACGGGGCCCACGCGCTCGACGGCGACTATGCGTTACAGCGCCTGTTCAGGGATGTCCAGCACACCTACGCACTTGCCGGGACCGGCGAGTTCCAGCGCATCCATCTCGCCAACACGGCCCTCGGTCTCCTCGCCGCCGACTGGTCCCAGCAGATGGCGGCCGTCCCCAGCGCGACGGCGAGGGGCCAGCCTGCCGCCGCATGATCTCCCGTGCGCGGCAGCCCTGTTGCCACTGTCCCGCCGCGCGCGGGCCCTGCACCCCTGGCGTCGATCCCGTTCCCCCACGGCCGGCGCCAGGGGCCCAAACCCTTGTCCCTCGGTAGGACGGTGACCGGGGGACAAGGGCCACCACCGGCTGCTGGATGGCCCCGTATCCCGTCCAGCGCCGGGATCAACCCGGTGCCGGGCCGTCTCTCCCCCGAGCGGCCCGGCACCGCGCCACACCCCGGTGAAGGGAAACCGTTATGCACGAACTCATCGCCACACCACTTGGCACGAAGCGCCTGATCCTGCGGCCGGGCAGTCCCAAAGCCTTGCAGCTGCCCGCGGCCCGGTTCGAGGAACTGCGTGCGCCGCGGGCCAACATCGTGCCCCAGTGGCTCGCGGATGCGGTCCGTACGCAATGGGACCTGAACCTGGCCGGCCAACGCGTCGCCGACGTCGTCCTGCTGCGCGAGGCCGGGCCGTACTCGTTCAACCGCGCCACCTGGGAACTCAACCTGGGCTGCGACTACGACTGCGTGATGTGCTACCTCGGCCAGAAGCGGTTCGAGGGCCTCGACATCGACGGCAAACGCACGCTGTTGACCATCATGCGCGACGCGGGCGTGATCTGGCTCCAGATCACCGGCGGGGAGCCTCTGATCGACCCCGACTTCCCCCGGCCTACCGACTCGCCTACGAGCTCGGCATGCAACTGGAGATCCTTTCCAACGGATCCCGGCTCCACAAGGACCGCATCCTCCACCTGCTGCGCGAATACCCGCCGACCAAGCTCACACTGAGCCTGTACGGCGCGACCGCCGCAACGTACGACAACGTGACGCGCCGCCGCGGCGGATTCGACCGCTTCACCCGCGGCCTGGAGATGGCACTCGCGGCGGGCCTGAACATCGACCTGAGCCTGATCATCGTCCGGGACAACGCACACGAAGCAGACGCCATGCGCACCTGGGCGCGCGACCTCGGGGTGGCGTTTCGCGAGTACGCCAACATCTCCCCGACGATCCACGGCACTGCCGAACCGCTGCCGCAGCAGTCCCCCGAACACCTGACCCACCGGAAGCCGTTCACCGGCTGCCCCGCGGGCGTGACGTTCTTCCACACCGACCCGTTCGGGCACGCGTCGATCTGCAAGGTCGGCCGCGAACCGAACATCGACCTGATCACCGAGCGCGTGGAGGGCCTCGCACGGCTCGGCCGCATCGCCGATTCCCTCATGCTTCGCACTGGAGGCTGCAGCGGCTGCACCCTGTCCGGCACCTGCCGGGTGTGCCGGCCGATGGCGAAAGTCCTCCAGGAGGCGAAGGCACCACTGAAGCACTACTGCCAACATCGAAAATGAGGTCGCCACATGACCACTGTCATGATCGAACTGACCCGCAAACCGGAACCCGACACGCAAGACCCGGACCATGTCCTCTTCGTCGCCGACGTGGAAGAACTGACCGCCCGCACCCTGCCGGGCTGCGGAGAAGACAACCCCTACAACTAAACCGTCCGCCGGGGCCACACGGCCCCGGCGCCACCCCGCCCCTCACCTCGCAGAGGAGAAGCGCTTTGCCCACGCAGCGGCTCACCCAACTCCCGGACACCGTACTGCGGCTGATCGAGAAGACCAGCGGCCCCGTCATCGACACCGGGACCATCAACGCCGGCCTCAACAGCGCCATCGCCGCCCGCGTGCAAACCGCCCAGCGCACCCTGTTCGTCAAAGGACTGCCCCTGGACCACCCGCGTGTGTGGACCCAGCAGCGCGAAGCACACCTCAGCATCCATGTGAAGGGCATCGCGCCGGCGCTGCACTGGCACATCGAAGAGGACGGCTGGAGCTTCCTCGCCTTCGAGTACGTCCAAGGCCACCACGCCGACTACACACCCGCCTCCCCCGACCTCCCAGCCGTCACGGCCACCATGACCCGGCTGGCCGCCCTGCCCACGCCACCGCTCGAACTGAAGTCGATGGCGCACCGGCTCAGGACCTACGTGGACGACCCCGCAGACCTCACCTGGTTCGCCGGCAACAGTCTCCTGCACACCGAATGGAACCCCCACAACATCCTGATCACGAGCAGTCGAGCGCTCCTCGTTGACTGGGGATGGGCCTCCACCGGCGCCCCCTGGATCGACCCCGCCCTCTGGCTGCTCTGGCTCATCGCCCACGGCCACACCTGCCAGCAAGCCGAAACAGCAGCCGCCGCCCACCCGGCCTGGAAAGAGGCCCCGCCCCAGGGCCTCGATGCTCTCGCCCGCGCACAGCACCGACTGTGGGACTCCATCGCCGCCCAAAGCCCCAACGACTGGGCCAACCCGATGCAACACGCCGCCGGCGCCTGGCACCAACACCGCCAATCACAACCCTGACCGACCTTATAGGGGCCATCTCATTTGGGTGCGGATCCTCTGAAGTGATGGTCGGGATCAAGGATGTGAGGTCGTAGTTCTGCTGGTCGGGGATGGTGCAGAGGTGTGCACGGTCACATCGCTTCATCGTCAGCGATCAGCTCGTGGCATCCCATTCGTCCGAAGTCATTGGCTTGGCATCTGGGTAGTGTCGTTGGATCTCACTCAGGACCCACTTGTCGGCTGTGCGGACGTCCCAGCTTGAGCTGTCGAACTCCCTCAGGGTGAGCATGAGTTCGGTGCCTGCGTAGCCTTCGAAGTCTCCGTCGACTGCCTGCAGGTAGGGCGCGTCCATGGCCAGCAGCTCAAGGGTGGGGATTCCGTTGCCCTCTGAAGCAGTGACCAGCTCGGCGAACTTGGGGTGTGGGTGATCGTCGAAGACCTGAGCTCGCCAGGTGAGCGTGAGTCCGTAACTCCCCAGACGGACCAGAAGCTCCGCCAGGGTGACGTAGTGCCGATCGGCTGGGTGGCCCCGGTGCGGGGCGTCGTCCCGCCAGGCCGCGAAGGAGATCATCTGCATAGCGGACGGCGTTTCAGTCATAGGTTCAGCACCTTGCGTCGATCTCGGGGAGTCACAAATTGCAGTTTCTCCATTGTCCTGGTCGCCTCATGCGAAGGAAATTGATGGGGTGCAGGTGATCTCGGGGCGGGTTGGACTGGCAAAGCGCTGCTTGGTGTGCCAGGCGCTCGCGTGCTCCTACGGTGGTGGGGTGGAGGTGGGGCGCCATGGTGTCTTTGCCGGAAGAGCTTCAAGCGCGGGAGGACGCGGCTCGCCAGCGAGTGGAGGAACTCCAGGCCGAAACTGTGGAGTTGGCCCTCCGGCTGGCAAGGGCACGGGAGGATCTTTCCCGGTTGGAGATCACGCGGGAGACCGTCACGCAGGTGCTTGCGGAGCTGTCGGCCGCCGAGGCCGAGCCGCATATTCCGGCAGAGGACGCGTCGCTACTGCACCTGACGTCGGCGCCTCATGGCGTCGGGGTGATGATGGTGCCGCCGTGGCGGGAGGGCTTGGTCGTGGCGGTGTTGCCGGATGTGTACCGGGACATCATGGAGATCATCGCTGATGCGCCCGGACCGGTGCAGGCTAAGCAGATCGTGCCTCGGATCGGTCTACCGACGACGACCGGGAAGATCGAGGGGACCCGGGGGAAGCTGAAGCGGCTGGTGGAGCGGGGCTGGCTGGACGAGGACACGCCAGGACAGTTCACCCTTGCCCGACAAGGCCCGGGGCGGAACCGGGTCAACTCCCAGTGACCAAGGGGCTCTTCTCCGTAGATTCGTAGGCGCCAACCAAAACGAATCACTCCCGAAGAAGAGCCCGATGGAACCGTACGACGTCTTGCGTGAACCTGATCCGTACTTTGCCTCCCGTGATGCCTTCGAACGCCTCATCTCGACGCTGGCTGACGGCCCGGCGGCGAACATGCCTCATGACGAACTGGAAACCCAGCTCGAACAGCTGGGACGCGAACTGCTGCGGCAGCTGATGCAGGACCACCTCGATCTGCGAGCCAAGAAAGAGGAGGACACGGTGCGAGCAGAAGGACGGCGGCCGATGGTCCTCGGTCCGGAAGGACAGCCTCGACCCTGGCGGGAGAGGGGCCACCGTCGCCTGCTGACCTGCATGTTCGGGCCGGTGTGGGTGACACGAATCGCCTATCGCGGCCACGGAGTGCCCAATGTGCACCCTGCAGATGCGGCACTGTCGTTGCCCGCCGGCCGGCACTCACTGTCCGTTCTCAAGGAAGTCAGTCGACCTCGATCTGCTGTACAGGGGGGACTAACTTCGTTGAGACGGCCATCCTGGCCGCGTTCTCGTGTGGCTACGGTCAGGTGGCGTGTAGGGCTGACAGGACCTGCGGCGACCACTCTGTCCGTCGAGTCCACGATCATCGTCGTGAGCTGCACCTACCGGCCTGTCCCCGACAATGACGCTGGGCCGGAGCCATCTACTGACGCTAGAGGCATCGGCGACGGAGACGGCCCGGCGATCATCGCCTGCACCATTGCCGCGACGACTTCCGCCC
>NZ_JBVIOL010000029.1:0-75039 GCF_055578825.1 Streptomyces sp. NPDC032822
CCCCACCCCCTCTTCTTTTTTTTTTTCGCTTTTCCCCTCGCTCCCCCCCGCCCCCCAACGCGGGTTCCCCACCCCCTTGCCCGGGGTTCTTCTCCCCCCCCCCCCCCCCCCCCCCCCCCCCCCCCCCCCCCCGATCGTTCAGCTCGACCGATCAGCCGTGGCTTCCGCCGATCACTCAGCGGTGACTTCCGCTTCCGTCGATTCCGCCTTCTGCGCCATCGCATCGATCGCGGCCAGCGACTTCCGGACCTGGTTTCGGTCCGTCGTGTACCAGAAGTCGGGCAGCGAGGCCTTCAGATAGCTCCCGTACCGTGCCGTCGCCAGGCGCTGGTCCAGTACCGCAACCACGCCCCGGTCCCCGGAAGCCCGTACGAGGCGGCCGGCGCCCTGAGCCATCAGCAGAGCCGCGTGGGTGGCGGCCACCGCCATGAAGCCGTTGCCCCCCGCCTCTTCCACGGCCTTCTGGCGGGCGCTCATCAACGGGTCGTCCGGCCTCGGGAACGGGATCTTGTCCATGACGACCAGCTGGCAGCTGGGGCCGGGGACGTCGACGCCCTGCCAGAGGGAGAGCGTCCCGAAGAGGCACGTCCTGGGATCGGCCGCGAAGTTCTTGATCAGCTCACCGAGGGTCTCCTCGCCCTGGAGGAGGATCGGGAACTCGGGGATACGGGAGCGCAGTTCCTCGGCGGCCAGCTGGGCGGCCCTCATCGAGGAGAAAAGGCCCAGGGTGCGGCCACCGGCCGACTGAATCAGCTCGGTGAGCTCGTCGAGCATGTCCCCACGGTCGCCGTCCCGCGCGGGTCGCGCCAGGTGCTTCGCGACGTACAGGATGCCCTGCTTGGGGTAGTCGAAGGGCGAGCCGACGTCGATACCCTTCCACTGCGGGACGTCCTCGCCCTCCGTGCCCTCGGGGGCCAGGCCCAGGGAGGCACCGACCCCGTTGAAATCGCCGCCCAGCTTCAGCGTCGCCGAGGTCAGGACCACCGAGCGGTCCGCGAACAGCTTCTCCCTCAGCAGACCGGAGACCGACATGGGGGCGACGCGCAGAGAGGCACCGAAGCGGTCGTGGCGCTCGTACCAGACGACGTCCCACTCGGAGCCGTTCGTGATGCGCTCCGCCACGTCGTGCACGCTTTCCACCGAGGCCAGCGCCTGCTTGCGGACCGCGTCCTCGTCCTGGACGGACTTGTCGCGGGTGGCGCCGATCCCGGAGATCACCGTGCGGCAGGCGTCGCGGAGGGCCATCAGCGCGTAACCGAGGTCCTCCGGGATCTCCTCCAGGCGGCCGGGAAGCGCTAGTTCCATCAGCCGCTCGAAGCCCTCGGCGGCGGTCTGGAGCTGGTCGGCGGCCTTCTCGTTGACGAGCTTGGCCGCGCGCCGCACCGCGCGGTTGACCTGACCCGGGGTGAGTTCACCGGTGGCGACTCCGGTGACCCGGGACACCAGTTCGTGCGCCTCGTCGACGATCAGGACTTCGTGCTGCGGCAGGACCGGGGCGCCCTCGATGGCGTCGATGGCGAGCAGCGCGTGATTGGTGACGACGACCTCGGAGAGCTTGGCGCGCTCGCGGGCCATCTCGGCGAAGCACTCGGCACCGTACGCGCACTTCGAGGCACCCAGGCACTCCCGCGACGAGACGGAGATCTGGGCCCAGGCACGGTCGGAGACGCCGGGCGTGAGGTCGTCGCGGTCACCGGTCTCGGTCTCGTCGGCCCAGTCCCGCATGCGCAGCAGGTCCTGGCCCAGTTTGCTGGTCGGCGCGGCCGCCTCGAACTGGTCGAAGAGGCCTTCTTCCTCGTCCTGCGGGACACCCTCGTGGAGGCGGTGCAGACACAGGTAGTTCGACCTGCCCTTGAGCATGGCGAACTCGGGGCGGCGGCGCAGCAGCGGATGCAACGCGTCGACCGTGCGTGGCAGGTCCCGCTCCACGAGCTGTCGCTGCAGGGCGAGCGTGGCGGTCGCTACGACGACGCGCTCCCCGTGCGCGAGCGCGGGCACGAGGTAGCCCAGCGACTTTCCGGTGCCGGTGCCGGCCTGGGCCAGGAGATGGGAGCCGTCGTCGATCGCTTCCGCGACGGCTTCGGCCATGGTCACCTGGCCTGGGCGCTCCGTGCCGCCAACGGCAGTGACGGCAGCATGCAGGAGTTCGGGGAGTGAGGGCTTCGTCATAGCGCGACCACCCTACGGCCCGGCACTGACAAACGGGTGATCAAGGCGGTGACGAAGGGTGGGATCAAGACCGGGCACTCCTCAATGTGGACCGTTTCGGTTCGGACCGGATCGGTTGCGGCCTGCGCCAGCACATTTACGTTCAGGGCGACTCGCCCCAGGGCCTGGATCGCTTCGGTTTCTTTCGGGAGCGGCACGCTGATATCCGGGCCGGGCCCGGTGGTGAGGGAAGTCGGGCTTGTCGCTGCCCGCATCGGTCATGGAGACAAGGGCGATCGGCTCGGCTGGAAATACGTGTGGCCCGAGTGGGAACCGGAACCGCGTGGGCGGTGTACCAAAAGTGATGACACCGCGACGTGGCGTCACGGGAGAGGGCGAAGGTGCCGGTCTCGGACCATGAGGGCGGCCTGCTTGGTGGGCAGGCCGGCCTCGGTGGTGAGAACGAAGCCCGCGTTCAGAAAGGCGGCGATGGAGGCGATGTTGCGAAGGTCGGGTTCCGCGATCACACGGGTACAGGCGACCCGCTTGTCGAGTACGAGATCGGCGACGGCTCTCAACAGAGCGCTGCCCAGTCCCCTGCCCCGGTCGGCTGCATCGCCGATCAGTAGGTGGATCCCTGTGTCGTGAGGTCGAGCGGGATAGTGGCGGGCCAGCGGATCCAGATCTGCCCGATAGATCTCCCAGTAGCTCATCGGCACGCCGTCCAGCACGCCGAGGCAGGGAAGGCTGCGGCCGTCGCCGGCGAGTTGGTCCCTCAGGTAGTCCTCCGTGACCGACCGGGGTCCGGCCAACTCCCAGAACGCTGCGACAGCGGGGTCGTTCATCCAACGGCTGACCAGCGGAAGGTCTAGGTCGATACACACGGGAACGAGGTGGAACACACCCGCGGGGGTGGTGGTCGGCCCCCAGTCCGCGACACGGTCGAGCAGGTCGTCGGCCGGTGGTGTGGCGGTGTCGGTGGCGGACAGCGCCTTGTCGGTCCGGTCTTGGGCCAGCGCGGCCAGTTCGGTGTCGGTCCGGTCCCGCTCCCTCTCCCGCTGGCACCGGACGATGAGTTCGTGGGGCAGGCGCAGCTCCAGTGTGTCCACGCTGCTCAGGCCTACGGCGAGGTGGGCGGTGCCTGAGGTGGCACCGGGTTCGGGTGGAGACACGGTGCTGCTCCTCTCAGAAGTGGGGACGACGCACGTTCCTCAGCGAGAAGGGCGACGGCCGAGTCAGGGGGAGGGGAAGAAGAAGGGGGAGGAAAGCGGGCTTCGGCTGCGGTCAGTGACCTCGGTCAGGGGCTGGGCCACTCAAAACTCGGTCGTGAACTCGGTCAGTGGTGAAGGGGGTTGGCGATGGTGACGTAGACGGACTGGGTGTCCACCGGTCCGACGAGTTCGTCGAGGCCTTGCAGGCGGGTGAGGAGGTTGGCCTTGCAGCGCAGGACGGGTGAGTCGAGGAGTCGGGTGGGGAGTGTCGTGCGCAGACGGGCCGGCCCCGTGGCCACGTCGGCGAGGAAGCCGCGGAAGGCGGCGAGCAGAAGCCGTTCGTCAGCGAGACGTTGGGAGCCGAAGGCGCCGATGAGGCCGAGGACGTTGTTGATCGCGAGGTAGTACGTGAACCTCTCGTCGGTCACCTCGTCGCAGACGAAGGTGTCGCTGTGTTCGCCGATGCCGGGCAGACGCCGGTCGATTTCCGTGCGCCGGGACTCCCGGAAGTAGTAGCCCTGGTTGTCCCGGTAGCGACCGCCGACGGGCCAGCCGTCGGCGTCCAGCAGGAGCAAGGTGTTCTGCTGGTGGGCTTCCAGCGCGATCCCCGCTTCCGCGTCCAGCCACAGCACCGGGCGGACGACGTGTTCGAGGTAGCGCAGGAACCACTCGACGGCAACGGCTCCCTGAGGACGGCGGGTCCGGCCGGCGAGGCGCGTCACGACCTCGGCCAGCCGGGACCGCAGGACCGGTCGGCCGGCGTACCGACGGCCTTCGGCGGTGCCCGGTGGGACCTGCGGTCGGGGCGAGACCAGTCCGGCGATACAGGAGACGTCGTCGGTGGGGTTGAAGGGGTTGTGCCTGATCATCACGTCGAGCCCTGGGACGGGGCTGCCGTCCGGCCCGTCGACAGCGATCCAGGCAGGGTCCCGGACGATGTCGAACCCCGGGTGGGCCGCCTGCCACTGCTGGAACAGGCCGCTGCGGAGCAACCGGTGGACCTCTACTCCGCGATGGAGTTCCTTGCGGAGGTTCACACGGCGGGAGTTGGTGATGCGCAGGCCCAGGGACAGTTTGAGCATGGCGGTGGCGTGTGATCGGTGGACGGTTCGCAGGGAGGAGGTGGGGTGCCAGGGGGGTCCGTGCGTGCCCAGGTCCTGGAGGAGTCCCCCATCGAACAGGGACGCGGTCTCGGGGAGGTGGAGGATCTCGTGCAGTTGCCAGGGATGCAGGGGCAGGGCCGTGTGGCCGTCGGGGAGTGGCAGTCCGGCTCCGGCGAGCCGGGCGACCAGTTGGGCCGCGGGGATCGGGCGGCCTCGCTCGGTCCAGGCCGAGTCCGTGGCCGTCACGGAGGGGGCCACGGCCAGCCAGCGCAGGGGGAAGGAACCACGCAGCTCGGGTGAGTACAGCCGCGTTTCGGCTTCCGAGAGACCCTCGCGGCTCTTGGAGGTGGGGTGCAGCGGGTGTCCGAGCACCAGTGCCTGCTCGGCGGCGAGGAAGAGATCGGACCCGTCCGAGGGGTGCTTCCGTCGCTCGGAGAGGAAGACGGCGGTTCGGCGCACGGAGTCGGCGACTCGGGCAACGAGATCGGCACCGGCGCTGATCGGGTCGGCAGCAACGGACACCTGGAGCGGAGTGGGAGGCATGGGGGCGGGTGCGAACGTGGGGGCGCTGTCGGTGGCGGTCCGTCCGGCTGGTGACTCGCGCGTGAGCAGGGCGGCGACGGTGATCGCGTCGGCCGGTGGGGCCTCGGGGGGAGTATCGGCGAAGTAGGGCGGGCCGAAGCGGTGCCAGCCTGTCGGGGACCAGTAAAGGACGGGGGCGAGGAGAGCCGTGCCGCTGGCGGGCAGGGGGATGCGGAGGGTCCCGTTGTCGGGGGCGGGGAGGTTGGTCTCGCGTACCCAGCAACGGAGCAGGTTCTCCACGGTCGCTGAGTCGGCCGCCGTATGCGGGTCGGGGTGCTCCAGGAGATCCGCGGTGGCCCCGCCGCGCAGCCGCTCGGTCGCAGGGCGCCTCCCCTGAGCCGGAACCCTCTCTTCCGACCCCACGGCCACCCCCTCTCCACCTGCGTGAACGTGGGGGTGGGCACGGCTGCCGGGTGCGGGGGTGGTGTTCAAGGCTGTGGTCCTCGGGGTGGTTCTGGCTCGTGCGGCCGGCGGGTGTCGGCTTCGTGCTGCGATACGGCGAGGTCGGCCTCGTCCTGCGGTGAGGCGTGTGCGGGGTCCTGGTGTTCAAAGAGGCGAGTGTTTGGAATGGAGGTCAGATTGGGAGTGGAGGTCAGAGGTGTTCAGGGGAGGACTCGGCCTTCGGGCGTGTGGTCACGGGCCACTGCCTCCACCGCGTCGGTCAGTCGGTCCATCACCGCGTCCGCTTGCTCGTCGGTGATCGTGAGCGGAGGGAGCAGCCGGACAACGTTCCTGTAGCGGCCGCCCAGTTCGACGATCAGGCCGCGGCGCAGGCACTCCCGTTGGACGGCAGCGGCGAGTTCTGGGGCGGCGGGACGAGGGACTCGGGCCAGGGCACCGGCAGCACCACCGTCACCCCCACCGACGTACCCCAAGCCGAACAGATTCGCGGCCCCGGCCGAGGTCGCAGCCCCGGCCACGGTCGTCCGCCGAGCCCCAGAAGCATCAGCCGCGACCCCAGCCGACCCGGATCCCCCCTCCACCTCGACCAGTTCGATCCCGACCATCAGGCCCCGGCCCCGGACGTCACCGACGATGGGGAACTCCTGCTCAAGTCCCCGAAGTCGGCCCAGCATGCGTGAGCCGATCGCTTCGGCCCGCTCCGCGAGGCGGTTTTCACGGACGTAGGTCAGGGTTGCCGTGCCCGCGGCCATGGCCAGTTGGTTCCCGGGGAAGGTGTCGGCAAAGGCGCCGGGCTCTCCGGGATCGAGGTCGTCCCGGTAGACCAGGACGGCCAGGGGAAGGCTGCCGCCGATGGCGTGGGAGAGGATCATCACGTCGGGGGTGACGCCGCTGTGGTCCACCGCCCAGAAGGCGCCCGTGCGCCCGACTCCGGTCCGGATCTCGTCGGCGATCAGCGGGACGGAACGGGCTGCCGTGATCTGCCGTATGCGCCGCATCCACTCGTCGGGCGCGGGAATCACACCGCCCTCGCTCTGGACGGGTTCGAGGATCATCCCGGCGGGCAGTGAGAGCCGGGGCCTGGTGGTGTCGAGGACGGACTCGGCCCAACGGGCGGCGAGTTCGGCGCCGCGTGCACCGCCGACGCCGAAGGGGCAGCGGTAGTCCTGGGGATGGGGCAGGCGCACGATCCGCGGATCGACGGTCTCGCCGGGAGCCTCGAACGCCCCGGCGGTCGTCCCGTGCCGGCTGGTCGTGAAGGCGAGCATGCCGCTGCGTCCGGTCGCCGACCGGACGAGCCGGAACGCGGCCTCCACGGCATCCCCGGCGGCCGGGCCGCAGAACCGCACCCGTGCGCGTTCGGCGAGTCCGGGCGGGAGGGTGCGCAGGAGTTCCGCGACGAAGGCGTCCTTGACGGGAGTCGCGAGGTCGAGGGCGTGCAGTGGGGCGCCCGAGTCGAGGACCTTGCGGATGGCCTCCAGGACCACGGGGTGGTTGTGGCCGAGGGCCAGGGTGCCGGCGCCCGAGGTGCAGTCCAGGTAGCGGCGACCGTCCGCACCCTCGATGGTCAGCCCACGGGCCCGCACCGGCACGATCGGCAGGGCGCGAGCGTAGGTACGCGCCGCCGGTTCACGCACCGGCTGACGCCGCGGAACCCCCATGTCGGCGCCACGCATCCCGCTGCGCGCCCCACTCTGCGCCCCACCGGGCACCTCCAACGCGAGGCCTCCCCCGAGGGCCTCATCGAGCGCGCCCACCCCAGTCTCACCAGCTCCGGTCACCACGGCCTCCCCGTTCCGGCCCCCGCCACCACGCCGGCCGCAGTCGTCTTCACAGCCACGCTTCCCGCCCTCCCGCAGTCCAGGGGCGAGCCGTTTTTCGCGTCCTCACCCGACCCGACATACGAAACCCCGCGAGCGATCACTCGAAGACTCGCGCAACCTGTGGGAATCGGACACGTCGGCCGGGTCGACCGACTCGGACCGCGGACACCTGGACCGGACCGACCGTCGCAGGCCCGACCACCTCCGGTACGCCCCTGTGGCTACCAACCCCGGACGGCTCAGCGGGTTACGGGTTGCCTCAAGATCCTTGCCGTGACGGAACCGTTGCCCTCCTGTCGGAAGTCCCCCACAGCGAGCGCATAGTGTGTGATGCCGTTCCCACACCCGTGAGCTCGGCGCGCGAGCCACCCGATTCACCGATTCACTCCGGATCGACTCGGATCACTCCGTGTCGACCGGGAGCGATTCGGACGGGTCCGTGTCGGCTCGGGCCGGTCCGGATCAGCCCGGAGGCGGATCCATGTCGGGCCGCCCGCGCCGCAGTTCACGGCACAGCACCCAGTTCGTTCACCTCAGGGGGAGTCAGACCATGCGACCCATACGGCCGTCCTTCACCACCCGTCGAGGAAGGAGCGCGCGCCGCAGAACCTCCCCCGTGCTGGCCGCCGTCGCCCTCGCCTCGGTACTCGCACTCACCGCCACCGCCTGCGACTCGGGCGACGAGACGGCCGGCGCTGAGGCCTCCGCCTCCGCCACCTCCGCGGGCGACGACAAGATCACGATCCCGGACGACATCAAGGACAAGCTCAAAGAGCGCGGGATCGATCTCGACAAGTGGAAGAACGGCGCCTGGAAGGACTGGAGCAAGGACGACTGGCTGCGCGAGGCCGACGAGTTCATCAACCCGATCATCCAGGGGCTCTGGGACCCGGACCGGATGCGGGATGCCGAGGACCCGGAGAACGCCGTCGACGACAGCGATCTCTCCGGCGACCAGGGCGTGACCGACCCGGAGCCCGCTCCCGTGGACGCCAAGGCCGTCGCGCCTACGTACCATGCCAACGCGCCCGAGGCGGGCAAGGTGTTCTTCGACTCCCCCGAGGGCACGATGGTCTGTTCGGCGACGGTCGTACAGGACCCGGCCCACCCCGGGAAGTCCAACCTGGTGTGGACGGCGGGCCACTGCGTGCACGCCGGCAAGAAGGGCGGCTGGTACCGCAACATCGCGTTCGTGCCGTCGTACAACAACAAGGGCATGACGACCGCGCAGTTGGAGACCGCCGCCAAGGAAGAGGTCGCTCCGTACGGTGCCTGGTGGGGTGACTGGGCGCAGACCTCGGACCAGTGGATCGAGCAGGGCGGGGCGACGGGCGGTGACGGTGCCTCGTACGACTTCGCCGTCATCCATGTGACTCCGGAGGAGGGCAGCGGCGGCAAGTCGCTGGAGGAGACCGTCGGTTCGGCTCTGCCGGTGAACTTCAAGGCGCCGGCCGTGACGAAGGTCGCCGCCATCGAGGCGACCGGCTACCCGGCCGCGGAGCCGTTCGACGGCCAGACCATGTTCCAGTGCCAGGACAAGCCCGGCCGGCTGTCGATCAGTGTCTCGGACCCGACGATGTACCGCATCGGCTGCACGATGACGGGTGGTTCGTCAGGCGGCGGCTGGGTCGCGACCGGTTCGGACGGCAAGCCCGCGCTGGTCTCCAACACCTCGATCGGCCCGGTGACCTCGGGTTGGCTGGCCGGCCCGCGCCTCGGTGAGGTGGCCAAGGGCGTGTACGACTCGGTGAGCGAGAAGTTCGCCGGCCAGTGACCGTACGCCGAGGCCGGACGGCGCATCGAGGACGGACGGCGGTGGGGTGCCGAGGGAAAACCTTCACCGCCTCACCGCCGTTCACCCTCAACTCCACGGGCATAGTGGGGTGTCGTCCTCAAGGAGGATCCACAGGGATCGACCTGCCATGTGACAAGCCCATGACAGTCCATGACATGTACGAGTTCTCACGGGGGTTAACCGCACCATGCGTTCCACACGTACGCCCGCTGCATCACGGCACGGGCGACGCCACCACACCTTCTTCGTCGCCACCGGGCTCGTCGCGGCCCTGGCGCTGACCGCGACCGCCTGCAAGGGCTCGGACGAGGCGAGCGCGGGCGACAAGCCCGGCGCCACCGCCTCCCCGACCACCACGGGCAAAGTCAAGATCCCCGCCGGTGTCGCCGACAAGCTCAAGGAACAGGGCATCGACGTCGACGCCTGGGCGGCCGGCGGCTGGAAGGACTGGGACAAGGACAAGTGGCTCAGTGAGGCCAAGGACTTCGTCAACCCGGTGATCGAGGGTCTCTGGAAGCCCGAGCGGATGCAGTCCGCGAAGGAGGCCGACAAGACCGTCTCGACGAAGGACGCCGCCGCCGACCAGGGCGTCAGCGACCCGGAGCCGGTACCCGTCGAGGCCACGGCCGAGAAGACGCCGTACCACCAGAACGCCGCCCCGGTCGGCAAGATCTTCTTCGACTCCCCCGACGGTCCGATGGTCTGCTCCGGCACGGTCGTCAAGGACGTCAACCACCCGGGGAAGTCCAACCTGGTGTGGACGGCCGGTCACTGCGTGCACGCCGGCGGTCAGGGCGGCTGGTACCGCAACATCGTCTTCGTCCCGGCGTACAACGACCTCGGCAAGTCCGAGGCGGAGCTCGGCAACGCCACGGCCTCGGAGATCGCGCCCTACGGCAACTGGTGGGCCGACTGGGCCTCTACCTCGAACGGGTGGATCAAGGGCGGTTCGGAGACCGGCGGCGCGGGTGCCGCCTACGACTACGCGGTGCTGCATGTGAAGCCGGAGGCCGGCGCCAAGTCCCTGGAGGAGACCACCGGCGCGCTGGATGTCGACTTCTCCGCCCCGTCCGCGACCGAGGTCGCCTCGATGGGCGCCTGGGGCTACCCGGCCGCACCGCCGTACAACGGGCTGCAGATGTTCAAGTGCCTCGACCGGCCGGGCCGGCTCTCGGTCGGCACGGGTCTGCCGACGATGTACCGCATCGGCTGCACCATGACGGGCGGCTCGTCCGGCGGCGGCTGGTTCCGCGTGGTGGGCGGCAAGACCCAGCTGGTCTCGAACACCTCCATCGGCCCGACCGACAACACCTGGCTCGCGGGCCCACAGCTCGGCCGGGACGCCGAGTCGCTCTACAAGACCATGAGCGAGACCTACGGCGGTCGGTGACCTCCACCACCCCCGCTCCTGCGCCTGCTCCGCAGGCAGGCCGAAGGCCCGTACCCCCACGATGAGCGGGGGTACGGGCCTTCGGCCTGCTAGGTGCCACGGCCTCACACCACAGCCTCACGCCGTGGCGTTACGCGCCATGGCCTTACGCCGTCACGCGAGCGGCGCCGGAACGTACGGTGCCAGATCCGCCGCCAGTTCCTCGTGCACCCGCACCTTGAGCAGGGTGCCCTCCGGGGTGTGTTCCTCGGAGATCACCTCGCCCTCGTCGTGCGCGCGGGCGACCAGCTTGCCGTGCGTGTACGGCACGAGGGCCTCGACCTCGACCGAGGGCCGCGGCAGCTCGTTGTCGATCAGGGCAAGCAGTTCGGCCATGCCCTGGCCGGTACGGGCCGAGACCGCGAGGGAACGCTTCTCGATCCGCATGAGCCGCTGGAGCGTCAGCGGGTCGGCCGCGTCCGCCTTGTTGATCACGACGATCTCGGACACACCGGTGGCTCCGACGTCCCTGATCACCTCGCGTACGGCCGCCAGCTGCTCCTCCGGGTTCGGATGCGAGCCGTCCACCACGTGCAGGATCAGGTCGGACTCGCCGACCTCCTCCATGGTGGAGCGGAACGCCTCGACCAGGTGGTGCGGCAGGTGCCGGACGAAGCCGACGGTGTCCGCCAGCGTGTACAGCCGGCCGCTCGGCGTCTCGGCCCGGCGCACGGTCGGGTCGAGGGTCGCGAACAGCGAGTTCTCGACCAGGACTCCCGCGCCCGTGAGGCGGTTGAGCAGGGAGGACTTGCCGGCGTTGGTGTAGCCCGCGATGGCGACCGAGGGCACCTTGTTGCGCTTGCGTTCCTGGCGCTTGATCTCGCGGCCGGTCTTCATGTCCGCGATCTCCCGGCGCATCTTCGCCATCTTCTCGCGGATCCGACGCCGGTCCGTCTCGATCTTGGTCTCACCGGGACCACGGGTGGCGAGGCCGCCGCCCTTGCCACCGCCCATCTGACGGGACAGGGACTGACCCCAGCCTCGCAGCCTCGGCAGCATGTACTGCATCTGCGCGAGCGCGACCTGCGCCTTGCCCTCTCGGGACTTCGCGTGCTGGGCGAAGATGTCCAGGATCAGGGCCGTACGGTCGATGACCTTGACCTTGACGACGTCTTCGAGGTGGATGAGCTGGCCCGGGCTGAGCTCACCGTCGCAGATGACGGTGTCCGCGCCCGTTTCGAGCACGATGTCGCGCAGCTCGTCGGCCTTGCCGGAACCGATGTAGGTAGCCGCGTCGGGCTTGTCGCGGCGCTGGGTCACGCCGTCGAGCACGAGTGCCCCGGCGGTCTCCGCGAGGGCGGCGAGCTCCGCGAGGGAGTTGTCCGCGTCCCGTACGGTCCCCGAGGTCCAGACGCCGACGAGGACGACCCGCTCCAGACGAAGCTGGCGGTACTCGACCTCGGTGACGTCCTCGAGTTCGGTGGAGAGGCCCCCTACGCGGCGCAGGGCCGCGCGGTCGGAACGGTCGAACTGCTCGCCGTCCCGCTCCCCGTCGATCTCGTGGCTCCAGGCGACGTCCTCTTCCATCAGGGCATCGGCCCGAAGACCCTCGGGATAGGCATGCGCGAGGCGCTGTGTGTCCTGGGAAGAAGATGAAGAGGAGGTCATTGGGTCCTTACGTCGATGGGGAGTGCGATAAGGCGGCGACAGAGCCCCAGCGGAGCTTCTGAGCTGTTCCGTCACTGCTCACAACGCACGAGTACGCCGGGAGATTCCCGTGTCCCGTGCCGCGCCGACCTGAAGATGGTCGCACGGCACGGCACGTCTCGTCACTGGGTTATCGCCCGGTCGCCCGCTGGGGTGCGGCCGACTTCCACTCCGGGTGGCCCGGCATCGGCGGGGTCTTGACGCCGTAGAGCCAGCCCTCGAAGAAGGTGCCGAGTTCGCGTCCGGAGATCTCCTCGGCGAGCGCGACGAAGTCCGCGGTCGTGGCGACGCCGTCCTGGTGACGGGTCACCCATGCCTTCTCCAGGCGTTCGAAGGCGGGACGGCCGATCTCCTGGCGGAGGGCGTAGAGGGCCAGCGCGGCACCGTCGTAGACGTTCGGCCGGAAGATGCTGATCTTCTGGCCGGGGTTGGGGGGCTTGGGGGCGGCGGGCGGTCCGCCGGCCGCGCGCCAGCGGTCGGAGGCGCCGTACGCGGCCTTCATCCGCGCCTCCATGGGGCGGTCCGCCTTCTCCTCCGCGTACAAGGCCTCGTACCAGGTGGCGTGCCCCTCGTTCAGCCACAGGTCGGACCAGGTGCGCGGGCTGACGCTGTCCCCGAACCACTGGTGGGCCAGCTCGTGCACCATGATCGACTCGACGTACCACTTGGGGTAGGCGGGCTCGGTGAACAGGTCCCTCTCGAAGAGGGAGAGGGTCTGTGTCTCCAGTTCGAAGCCGGTGTCGGCCTGGGCCATGAGCAGGCCGTACGTCTCGAAGGGGTACGGTCCGACCTTCCCCTCCATCCAGCTGATCTGGTCGGGGGTCTTCTTCAGCCACGGTTCCAGCCGCTCGCGGTCCTTGGTGGGCACGACGTCCCGGACGGGCAGGCCGTGCGGACCACTGCGGCGCACCACGGTGGAGCGGCCGATGGAGACCTGGGCGAGCTCGGTGGCCATGGGGTGCTGGGTCCGATACGTCCACGTCGTGGCCCGGCCCGCCCGCTCCACGCCGGTCGGCAGACCGTTGGCGACGGCCGTGTAGCCCTGGGGGGCGGTGACCCTGATGGTGAACATCGCCTTGTCGGAGGGGTGGTCGTTGCACGGGAACACCAGGTGGGCGGCGTCGGCCTGGTTGGCCATGGCGAGCCCGTCCGCGGTCCGCACCCAGCCGCCGTCCCGGTTCTCGGCGGCCACCGGGTCACTGGTGTGCCGGACGGTGACGCGCATCCAACTGCCCTCGGGCAGCGGCTTCTCCGGTGTGACCACCAGGTCCTCGCCGGCTCCGGCGAAGGCCGCGGGCTCGCCGTCGACCTCGACCGAGTCGACCTTGCCGTGCGCGAAGTCGAGGTTCACGTGGTCGAGGGAGGTCGTCGTCCAGGCGTCGATCGTGGTGACCGCCTGGAGGGGCTTGCTGTTGGTGCCCGGATAGGTGAAGGAGAGGTCGTACGACGCCACGTCGTAGCCGGGGTTGCCCAGGTGCGGGAAGAGGCGGTCGCCGACGCCCAGCGGGGCGGCCGGGGCGCTCGCGGCGAGGAGGCAGACGGAGACGGCGGAGGCGAGGAGCGCGGCGGCCTTGCGGCGCCGGGAGGGCGTGAGGCGGGCCCAGGGTGCCGTGGTGCCGGCTGGGGAAGCCGTGGTGCGGGCCCGGGGACCCGGGGTGCGGGGGGTGAGCAGCATGCACCACGGCTATCAGCGGGCGCGCGCGGTGCGGCGGCGGCGCGCGACCGGCCCACTCGAACGGGTAGCTCGGCCGGTCGACGGGCGCGCGGTACGCGACGGCACGGCCACGCGCGCGTGCGGTCGTGTCCGCGGCTGTCCCGAGCCCCCACGAGGGGCTTCGCTACGTGCGCTCTCAGCCCGCCGGCGTCTGGGCCCGGCTCACGTCGTACACGCCCGGTACGTTCCGCATCGCCCGCATCAGGGTGGGCAGGTGGGCCGCGTCGGGGAGTTCGACCGTGTAGGTGTGGCGTACCCGCTGCTGGCTCGGGGGTTCGACCATCGCGGAGACGATCTCGGCCCCTTCCGAGGACATCGCTTCCGTGAGGTCCGCGAGGAGATGCGGGCGGCCGAACGATTCGGCGAACAGGGTGACCCGGCAGCCCGCGGTGTCTCCCCAGCGCACGGCGACCTCCGCGCGCCCCGCGCTCTTCATGCGCGCCACCGCCGCGCACTCCACACGGTGGACGGTCACGGCTCCCCCGCGGACCGGGAAGCCGATCACCTCGTCGGGTGTCACGGGCGTGCAGCAGCCCGCGAGCCGTACGCTCGCGCCGGGCTGATCCACGACGACGTTCCCGGCGGCGGGACGGTCGGGGAAGCGCGTGGCCACAGGGTTCGCGTGGGCGGAGCGCGCCGCCACGTCCTCGGCGGCGGGCCGGAACGCGGGAGTGTCGGTGGCGGGCCGGGGCGATGGGGCGGCGGACCGGGAGGCCGGGTCGGCGGCACCTTCGTGCGTCTCCGCGGGCACCGGATGCATCGTGAGCCACCGCTGGATGGCGATCCGCGCGGCGGGGGTGTGAGCGTGCTCCAGCCACTCTCTGGAGGGCTCGGAGGCGGGGTCCTGGCCCATGAGGAGCTGGACGGTGTCGCCGTCCTTGAGGACCGTGCTCAGCGTCGCCAGGCGGCCGTTGACGCGGGCGCCGATGCACGCGTGCGCGTCCTCGCCGTACTGCTCGTACGCGGCGTCCACACAGGTCGCGCCCTCGGGCAGGCCGAGGGCGCCGCCGTCGGGCCGGAAGACGGTGATCTCGCGGTCCTGGGCGAGGTCCTCGCGCAGGGTCGACCAGAAGGTGTCCGAGTCGGACGCGCCCTCCTGCCATTCGAGGAGGCGGGAGAGCCAGCCGGGCCGGGTGGGGTCGGCGCGCTCGCCGTCGCTGGAGACGGCCTGCTCCTCCGAAGGAGGAGCGTAGGGATTGCCGAGGGCGACGACGCCGGCCTCGGCGACCTTGTGCATCTGGTGGGTGCGGATGAGGACTTCGGTGACCTGGCCGTCCTCGCGGGCCAGGGCGGTGTGCAGCGACTGGTACAGGTTGAACTTGGGGACGGCGATGAAGTCCTTGAACTCCGAGACGACGGGCGTCATACAGGTGTGCAGTTCGCCGAGTACGCCGTAACAGTCGGCGTCCTCGTTCACCAGCACCAGCAGACGGCCGAAGTCGGCGCCGCGCAGCCGGCCGCGTTTGCGGGCCACGCGGTGCACGGAGACGAAGTGCCGGGGCCGGATGAGGACTTCGGCCGGGATGCCGGCGTCCCGCAGGACCGTGCGCATCTCGTCGGCCATCTCCGCGAGGGGGTCGTCCGCGCGGGAGGCGTTGTCGACGATCAGCCCTCGGGTGTGCTTGTACTCCTCGGGGTGGAGGATCGCGAAGACCATGTCCTCCAGCTCGGTCTTGAGCGCCTGGACACCGAGCCGTTCGGCGAGCGGGATGAGGACGTCCCGGGTGACCTTGGCGATGCGGACCTGCTTCTCGGGGCGCATCACTCCGAGGGTGCGCATGTTGTGCAGCCGGTCGGCGAGTTTGATCGACATGACGCGGACGTCGTTACCGGTGGCGACGAGCATCTTGCGGAAGGTCTCGGGTTCGGCGGCGGCACCGTACTCGACCTTCTCCAGCTTGGTCACACCGTCGACGAGGAAGCGCACCTCCTCGCCGAACTCCTCACGGACCTGATCCAGTGTCACGTCCGTGTCCTCGACGGTGTCGTGGAGCAGGGACGCCGTCAGGGTCGTCGTCTCGGCGCCCAGTTCGGCGAGGATCAGGGTCACGGCGAGCGGGTGTGTGATGTACGGCTCACCGCTCTTGCGCATCTGGCCGCGGTGCGAGGACTCGGCCAGCACGTAGGCGCGGCGCAGCGGTTCGAGGGCGGCGTCCGGATAGTGGGCGCGATGGGCCTCGGCCACGTGGCCGATGGCGTCGGGCAGCCGGTCGCGGGCGGTGGGACCGAGCAGCGCGGCCCGGCCGAGGCGGCGCAGGTCGATCCGGGGGCGGGCCTTCCGGCGGGGCACGGTCGGCAGCACCGGGCCCGCTGTCACCGGGCCTGGGCTCGCGGGGTTCGTTGCCTCCGCACTCATGCGCACCTCCGGCTGCGTGGACCGGCGGACGGGGTGCCCCAGGGCGGACACGGCTCGGGGGATGGCATCGATCCCCCGTCCGGGCCGGTGCTTGATGCTACCGAGCCCATCACGTACGACCGACCGCCTCTCGCCGAGCGTGAAAAGGATCACCCATTCGAGCGAAGGTGCATAGGTTTACGGTTTCACGTCACGTGAGCCGCGACCGGCTCAGCGAACCGAACTCTCCAGCCACTCCGCGTCGATCTCACCCTCGGCGACGATCACCGCCGGGCCGGTCATCTCGATCTCGCCGTCGGGCCGCTCGGTGATCACCAGGGTGCCGCCGGGCACGTCGACGGTGTAGGTGGCCGGGGTCCCGGTGACGGTCGGGTCGGCGCCGTCGCGGCGGGCGGTGGCCACGGCGACGGCGCACGCGCCCGTGCCGCACGAGCGGGTCTCGCCGGAGCCGCGCTCGTGCACGCGCAGGGCGACGTGCCGGGGGCCCCGGTCGACCACGAACTCGACGTTCACCCCGTCCGGATAGGCGGTGGCCGGGCTGAAGGGCGGCGGGGCGTACAGGTTGCCGGCGTGCGCGAGGTCGTCCACGAAGGCGACGGCGTGCGGGTTGCCCATGTTCACGTTCCGAGCGGGCCAGCTGCGCGCGCCGACGCTCACGGTGACCTCGCCCTCGGGGAGCAGTGCCCTGCCCATGCCGACGGTGACGTCGCCGTCCTTCGCGATGTGGACGGTCCTGACGCCTCCGCGGGTGGCCACGGCGAGGTCGCCCTCACCGGTGTACCCGGCGCGCTGGAGGTAGCGGGCGAACACCCGGACGCCGTTGCCGCACATCTCCGCGATCGAGCCGTCGCCGTTGCGGTAGTCCATGAACCACTCCGCCTCGGCCGCCAGGTGCCCGGCCTCGGGGTGCGCCGCGGACCGCACCACGTGCAGCAGGCCGTCGCCGCCGATGCCCGCGCGGCGGTCGCACAGGGCGGCCACGGCGGCCGGTGGCAGGTCGATGGCGTTCTCGGGGTCCGGGACGATCACGAAGTCGTTCTCGGTGCCGTGTCCCTTGAGGAAGGCGATCCGCGTGCTCATTCCTCGATCGTACGGGGTGGGTACGACAGGCCCACACGTGCGTGGAGCCACGGGATGCCGGGTCCAGGGGTACCGAGTCGGGGCCGACGGGTCCACGCGCGCGTGGACCCCGGTCCGGCGGACCGCCCAGGTCAGCGCAGTCGGGCGACTCGCCATACGGCGAGCACGACCACCGCGGCGAGCACGACGGCGTACGCGATCACGACCCGCCAGTCCGGACGGCGCCCGGAGCCCCGCTGGGGCAGGCCGGGCCACGTGTAACCAACGCGGCGGGCGGCCATCATGCCCCAGCCGGCCGCACAGGAGCAGATCAGCAGCCCCAGCATCGCGATCACGGCGCCGCTGTCGCCGAAGTCGAAGGCGAGGGGGAAGGCGAACATCAGGGAGCCGACCGCGGCCAGGCTCACGATGGGCGCGAGCTGCCAGATGCGCATCCGGCGCTGCGGGCGCAGCTCGACCTCGACCTCCGGACCGCCCGGGAACATCTCCTCGGGCTCCGGGCCGTCCGCGGTCACACCGCCCTGCGTCTCGTCGGGCCCGTCGGGGCTCAGACGGTCGGCATCCTGCTCCGCTTCACCGCTTTCCGCGGTGAGGGGCTCGGTGCCTTGTGCGGTGTCGCGAGGGCCGGCCTCCATCGCCACGCGCCCTCCCAACTCGGACTCCACTTGGTCGATCGAAGCTCGATGATGGCACGGCGCCGAAGGCCGGGATGACGGCCGGAGCGTCCCGATGCCATGACGTGATCAGGCTGTGACCGGTCGTTCGACCAACGCCAGTGCGAGCTGCGGAAGTTCTGTGAGATCCGCCGCAGCCCCACTCAACCAGTGCACCCGCGGGTCGCGCCTGAACCATGAATCCTGACGGCGCGCGAAGCGCTTGGTGGCTCGTACGGTCTCGGCCCGCGCGTCTTCGAGAGTGCACTCCCCGGTGAGCGCCGCGAGCACCTGCTGGTAGCCGAGGGCGCGCGAGGCCGTACGCCCCTCGCGCAACCCCTTCGCCTCCAGTGCGCGCACCTCTTCGACCAGCCCGGCGTCCCACATCCGGTCGACGCGGCGCGCGATGCGTTCGTCGAGCTCGGGCCGCGCCACGTCGACGCCGATCTGCAGGGTGTCGTAGACCGAGTCGTGCCCGGGGAGGTTGGCGGTGAAGGGTTTGCCGGTGATCTCGATCACCTCCAGGGCCCGGACGATACGACGGCCGTTGCTGGGCAGGATCGCCTGTCCGGCCCCGGGGTCGGCGGCGGCCAGGCGCGCGTGCAGCGCCCCCGAGCCGCGCAGGGTGAGTTCCTCCTCCAGCCGGGCCCTGACCTCGGGGTCGGTGCCGGGGAACTCCAGGTGGTCGACGGCCCCGCGGACGTACAGGCCGGAACCGCCGACGAGGATCGGCCAGCGGCCCTCGGCGAGCAGTGCGTCGATCCGGGCGCGGGCCAACCGCTGGTACTCGGCGACGGAGGCGGTGACCGTGACGTCCCAGATGTCCAGCAGGTGGTGCGGGATGTCGGCGCGCTCCTCGGGCGTCAGCTTGGCGGTGCCGATGTCCATCCCTCGGTAGAGCTGCATGGAGTCGGCGTTGACGACCTCGCCGCCGAGACGCTGGGCCAGGAAGACGCCCAGATCGGACTTTCCTGCCGCGGTCGGTCCGACGACGGCGATGACTCGGGGGGCGGGGGGTGCGCTACTCACCGCCACAGTCTCGCAAACCTCACGACCACGCCTCGAACGAGTTACGTGACGGCACACCCGCGAGGTCGTTGCCAGTTGCGAGGTTTTCCGCCGCCCGTTCCCGTGGGCGGCGGCCCGGGCGACGCAGACGGACGCACCGGACGACGCGGGATTTCGCCCGCACGAGTAACGTATGGAGTGGATATGGGCGTTTTCGCACGACTTCTCCGGAGGTCGAAGGACACGGAGGAGGCGTCGACCGCCGAGACGCAGGCGGGCACGGCGACGGCCGAGCCCGCGGCTCAGGAGGCGGCAGAGGCGAAGGGGTCGGACGAGGCCAAGGCCGAGACCGAGACCGGAACGCCGGAGTCCGAGGTGACGGCTGTTGCCGGGGCCGAGGACGCGGTGGAGGAGTCGGTGGCACCCGCCGCCGAGGACACCACCGACTCCGGCGAGAGCGTCGAGATCCCCCAGCAGCAGTCCGCCGACGAGGCTGCCGACCGCGAGGCCGACGAGGGCGCCCGCACGTAACTGCCCCGCGAGGGAAGGTGGACCATGGGTCTCCTGGACAATTTGAAAGCCAAACTCAACCCGGCCAAGGACAAGGTCTCCGGCCTCGCGCAACAGCACGGGGACAAGATCCAACACGGTCTCGACAAGGCGGCGAAGGTCGTCGACGAGAAGACCAAGGGCAAGTACAGCGACAAGATCGAGACCGGGACGGGCAAGGCCAAGGGCGCCATGGACCGACTGGCGCACAAGGACGAGACGGGAACGGGTGGCGACACCGGCACACCGCCGCCGGCCTCCCCGCCGCCGTCCCCGCCGGCTTCCTGAACGACACGGCACACCGACGGACGGCCGCGGGGCACACGGCTTCCGGCCGTCCGCCGTGTTTTACCGGCTCGGTGGTGCGGGCGGTTTCCGGAAGAACGGTCGGCCCTGCGGCCGCGCCGGTCACGACCAGGTCGCGACCACGTACCCCACTCCGTAGGGGGCGTCCTCGTACAGGAGCGTGCCGCCGAGGTCCGCGCCCTCGGCCGCGCCGGCCAGCAGCTGCCAGGGCGCCCGGCCGGAGACCTTCAGCTCGTACGCCAGGTCCGCGTCCAGCGTCTTGAGCGCCGCCACGTCCGCCGACCCCAGTGCACGCCCGATCTCCGCGTCGAAGGGTCCCGCCCGCTCGTCGAGATACCCCGGCGCCTTGAGCGTGCGGCAGGCACTGGCGTCACCCATCACCAGCAGCGCCACCCGCTCGGCCCGGGCGGCGATCTCCTCTCCGACCTGGATACACCGCTCGGCCGCGAGCGGTTCCCCCACGCCCAGTCCCTCGATCGGGGCGTCCGCCCACCCGGCCCGCTCCAGCAGCCACGCGGCCACCGCGAGCGAGGGCGGAAGCAGGCGCCCCGCCGCCGTGCCCCGGTCGGCGCCCAGGCGTACGTCGAGGTCCACGCCGAAGCCCTGGAACGAGCCGGGTGTGCCCTCCGGGTGCGTTCCGCGCCCGCTCCGCTCGGCCGGTCCGACGACGACCAGCAGGTCGGGCCGGGCCGCTGCCAGGACACCGAGCCCGTCTGTACAGGCGGCACGCACGGCGTCCAGTTCGGGGGCGGCACCCGCGGCGACCTCGGGCACGAGCAGGGGCGGGCAGGGGCACACTGCGGCGGCGACAAGCATGATCGGCAGGGTAACCCCGGTCGGCGGCGGGACGGGAGCCGACGGGCGGCGGAACGGCCCTGCGGCCGCTGGAGGCGCGCACGCGCGGAGCGCGGGACGGGCCGCTCCCGCCCTCACCCCGGCTGTCGGCGCTCGCGCCGCCCTTCCGTCCGTTCCCTCACCCCGAGCCGTCGCCCCCGTACGGCAGGCTCGCCCCCGAGGTGGTGTCAGTCGCTGCCGCAGCCGCCCGTCACCGCCGGGAGCGGGGCGGGGACACCGACCTTCGGGAGGCCGAGCAGGACGCCGGCCGGCTCGGCCGCCTTCTCGACGGTGCGCTTCTCCCAGGCGTCGCCCGCGCGCGTGGGGCGCACGGCGAGCGTCGGGCCCTCGGCGAGAAGGTGGTGCGGAGCGGCGTAGGTGATCTCGACCGTGACCACGTCACCGGGACGGACGTCCTGCTCCGGCTTGGTGAAGTGGACCAGGCGGTTGTCGGGGGCGCGGCCGGAGAGGCGGTGGGTGGCGCCGTCCTTGCGACCCTCGCCCTCGGCGACCATGAGGTCGAGTGTGCGGCCGACCTGCGTCTTGTTCTCCTCCCAGGAGATCTCCTCCTGGAGGGCGACCAGGCGCTCGTAGCGCGCCTGGACGACCTCCTTGGGGATCTGGTTCTCCATGGTCGCGGCGGGGGTGCCGGGGCGCTTGGAGTACTGGAAGGTGAAGGCCTGCGCGAACCGGGCCTCGCGCACCGCGTGCAGCGTCTGCTCGAAGTCCTCCTCGGTCTCCCCGGGGAAGCCCACGATGATGTCGGTGGTGATCGCCGCGTGCGGGATGGCGGCCCGCACCTTCTCGATGATCCCGAGGTAGCGGTCCTGGCGGTAGGAGCGGCGCATCGCCTTCAGGACCGTGTCCGAGCCCGACTGCATGGGCATGTGGAGCTGCGGCATGACGTTCGGCGTCTCGGCCATGGCCGCGATGACGTCGTCGGTGAAGTCGCGCGGGTGCGGGGAGGTGAAGCGCACGCGCTCCAGGCCGTCGATCGTGCCGCAGGCCCGCAGCAGCTTGCCGAAGGCCTCGCGGTCGCCGATGTCGGAGCCGTACGCGTTGACGTTCTGGCCGAGCAGGGTGATCTCGGAGACGCCCTCGGAGACCAGGGCTTCGATCTCGGCCAGGATGTCGCCGGTCCTGCGGTCCTTCTCCTTGCCGCGCAGGGCCGGGACGATGCAGAACGTGCAGGTGTTGTTGCAGCCGACGGAGATCGAGACCCAGGCCGCGTACGCGCTCTCGCGCCGCGTCGGCAGGGTGGAGGGGAAGGCTTCGAGGGACTCGGCGATCTCTACCTGCGCCTCTTCCTGGACGCGGGCGCGCTCCAGCAGAACGGGCAGCTTGCCGATGTTGTGCGTACCGAAGACGACGTCCACCCAGGGCGCCCTCTTCACGATGGTGTCGCGGTCCTTCTGCGCGAGGCACCCGCCGACCGCGATCTGCATCCCGGGGCGGCTCACCTTCCTCGGCGCGAGGCGGCCGAGATTGCCGTACAGCCGGTTGTCGGCGTTCTCGCGCACCGCGCAGGTGTTGAAGACGACGACGTCCGCGTCGCCGTCCGAGCCCTCGGGCGCACGCACGTATCCGGCGTCTTCGAGCAGGCCGGACAATCGCTCGGAGTCGTGGACGTTCATCTGGCACCCGTAGGTGCGCACCTCGTATGTCTTCACGCCCACTGCCAGGCCCCGGTCGCTGCTGCTCATGTGACAAGGGTAGGCGGTGCCGGGAGTGGCTCCCGTCGCCCTGTGGACAACCAGGGACCGCGGCAGGCTCAGGCCCCGGCCGACCGGTCCGACCGGGACCGCATGAGCGGCTGGACGCGCGTGCCGAAGTTCTCGATCCCTTCGATGAAGTCGTCGAACACGAGCATGATCCCCTTGGTGCCGGGAACCCCGGCGATCTCGTCGAGCATCTCGGCGACGGTCTCGTAGGAGCCGACGAGCGTGCCCATGTTGAAGTTCACGGCGCCCTCGGGCAGCACGATGGTGCGGGCGGTGGAGGAGCCGTCGGCGGTCGTGTCCGTGGCCGACTCCCCCGCCATGTAGGCGAGCGCCGCGAGGTCGGCGTTGTCGTGGTAGTCCTGCCACTTCGCCCGGGCGGCCTCGTCGGTCTCGTCCGCGATGACCATGAAGAGGGACAGGGCGCCCACGTCACGGCCGCTCTCCCGGGCCGCGTCCACCAACGTGGCCGTGCTGTCCGCGAGGGCCAGCGGGATGTTCACGCCGCTGCCCAGGATGAAGTTGTAGTCGGCGTGCTCGGCGGCGAACTTCATTCCGGTGCCGCTCTGCCCGGCGGCGACGATGTCGACGCCGAAGCGTCCGGGGGCGATGGAGTCGATCGTCACGGCCATGCGCGCGACGATCGCGGGCGGCATGGCGGAGCTGGCCCGGATGCTGGGCACGGCACACCGGGGCGGCGCGGTCGCCACCGCGGCGGACCTTGAGCGCCTGTGCGACACGCTGACGGCCGGTCTCCTGCCCACCGGGCACCAGCGCCCGACGACGCGGCGTTCCTCGTCGCCCGGCTGCACTCCCTGCCCGCCGACCGGATGGCGTCCTGGGTGCTGCCCGAGGACCCGAAGGCCACCGGGCAGGCCCGCCGTCACGTCCGCGAGCAACTCGCCGCCTGGGGCCTGGACGACCTGATCCCCACCACGGAACTCCTCGCCAGCGAACTCGTGGGCAACGTCGTCCGCCACGCCAGGGGCCCGGTCGGTCTGCGCCTGCTGTACAGCACCGAACTGACCTGCGAGGTCTTCGACGGCAGCCAGACGATGCCCCGCATCCGCCGCGCGACGGAGACCGACGAGGGCGGCCGGGGGCTTCAGCTGATCACGGCACTCTCCGGGCGATGGGGCGCGCGCTACACGCCGACGGGGAAGTGCATCTGGACCGAACAGCCCCTGTCCGGCCCGGACGGCGCGAACGGGTCCGGCGGGCCGGGTGGCCCCGGCGAGCGGTCCGCCGACGCGTCGGACGTCTCAGAGCTGATGTTCCTGAAAGCGGCCGGACTCGACGGCAACTGGGATGCCCTCCTCTGAGGGCTCAGGGGGCGTCTGAGGGCTCAGGGGGCGATCGATGGGTCAGGGGGCGATCGATGGGTCAGGGGGCGATCGATGGGTCAGGGGTCGATGAGGCCGGCCCGGATCGCGTAGCGGGTCAGTTCCAGGCGGTCGCGCATGCCGAGTTTCTGGAGCAGGTTCGCGCGGTGGCGTTCGACCGTCTTGGCGCTGATGAAGAGAAGCTCACCGATCTCCTTCGAGGTGTGGCCCTCGGCGACGAGCTTGAGGATCTCCTCCTCGCGCTCGGTGATGGCCCGCTCCGGCAGGCCGTCGCCCCTGTGCAACCGTTCCAGGTACGAGCGGACGAGGGCTCGTTCCGCGCCCGGGTAGATGAACGGTTCGTCGCGGACGACCGCCCGGCACGCCTGGACGAGGTCACGGTCGGCGACGGACTTCAGGACATAGCCTCCGGCGCCGGCCTTCAGTGCCTCGAAGAAGTACTGCTCGTTGTCGTACATCGTCAGGATGAGGATGCGCAGCTCCGGCAGGCGCCGGGAGAGTTCGCGGGCCGCCTGGAGGCCGGTCATCCGGGGCATCGCGACGTCCAGGACCGCCAGATCGACATCCCGCGCGCGTGCCAGCTCGACCGCCTCCGCCCCGTCGCCGGCCTCGGCCACGACAGTGAGGTCCGGCTCATTCTCAAGGATGAGCCGCACGCCTCTCCGCACCAGCGTGTGGTCGTCGGCGAGCAGCACCCGGATCGGGGACTTCAGCGGTGGCCGGGGCGTCATCGGCGGACCTCCCCCGTGACGACGGTCTCGACGACGGCGGCGGTGGTCGCGGCGGGAACGCGCAGCCTCAGGTCCGTGCCCCGCCCCGGGGCGGGTTCGAGGGAGAGCGTGGCTCCTACCAGGAGGGCACGTTCGCGCATGCCGCTGATGCCGGAGCCCTCGGGTGCCCCGCCCACGCCCTTGCCGTTGTCGCGTACGAGGAGTTCGACGCCGTCCGGGACCGGCCGCAGCCGGACTTCCGCCCGGTCGGCGGCGGAGTGCCGTGCGGTGTTGGTGAGGCCCTCCTGGGCGACGCGGTAGACCACGAGTTCGGACTCCTCGGTCAGCCGGGGCAGATCTCCGGGCACGTGATGGCGCACGGTCAGTCCGTGCGTGGTGAACTCCGCCGCGAGGGAGCGCAGGGCGCTCGACAGCCCGAGTTCGTCGAGGACACCGGGGCGCAGCCGGCGGGCGATGCGGCGGATCTCGTCGAGGCCGGAGCGGGTCGCCTCCTGCGCCTGGCTCACTTCCTCGCGCAGCTCGTCGGGCACCCGGTCGGCCACCCGCTTGAGCTGGAGGAGGACCGCGGTGAGGGTCTGTCCGACCTCGTCGTGGAGCTCGCGGGCGAGGCGCTGGCGCTCGCGTTCCTGGGCGGAGAGCGCGCGGGCGGCGCCGGTGGCGCGTTCGGCCTCCAGCCGGTCGAGCATCGTGTTGTACGTGGTGATCAGCGCGGCCGTCTCCGCGGGGCCGGCGACGGCCGCTCGGGCCCCGGGGCGCAGCAGGTCGGCCGTCGCCATGGCCCCGGCCAGCCGCTGGAGTGGGGTGAGGCCGATGCGCAGGACGAGCGCGTTGGCGACGAGCAGCGCGGCGAGGCCCACCACGACCGCCGCCGCCTCGCCCGGCAGCACCGGCGTCGACACGGTGACCGGGCCCAGCAGCAGCGCGGCGGCCACGACCAGGCCGACGGCGTTGAGCGAGAAGATCCGCCAGAACAGCGACACGGTCCTGTTCGCGCCCCTTCCCGTCCTCGTGTGCGACCCCGGCGTGCCCCGGTGCGGCACAGTCTCCGCCAGCTTCGCCGCGCGCCTTCGGCCTCGTATATCCGTGACGACACCCATATCGTCACCGTACGGGGCAGTGGCAGCATGCGGACTTGGCGAACGCGATCACCGACGATCACCGGTCATTGATCAACGATCGACAACCGATCACCGATCACCGGCCGACCTCCGATCGATCGCCGCCTGAACGCCGACCATCTGAAGAACTCTGAAGAACAAGGGGAAGAAACGTGTCTGCTCCACGCCTGAAGGCGACGCCGCTGCCGGGTATCGGGGTCCAGTACGACCTCGTCACCCGGGAAGACCGCCATCTGTCCGTGGTGGCGCACCGCGACGGCGCGCGCACGGTGAGCGTGTACCGGGCCGACGACCCCGACTCCTGTGCCCAGTCGCTGCGGCTGACCGGCGCCGAGGCGGGCGCGCTGATCGACTCCCTGAAGCCGTCCCACCACAGCGCGAGCCTGCTCTACACCACGGACCTGGGACTGGTCGCCGAGCGCATCGAGGTCGCCGCCACCTCGCGGTGGAACGGGCGGGTGCTGGGCGAGACCCGGATGCGGACCGACACGGGGGCGTCCATCGTGGCGGTGCTGCGGCGGGCGGAGGCGATTCCGTCGCCGGCACCGGACTTCCGGCTCGTCGGCGGGGACACCCTCATCGTGATCGGCACCCGTGAGGGCGTCGACGCCGCCGCGGCGATACTCGGGCGGGAGTGACCAGGTGCACTCTGCGGTCCTGTTGATCGAGTTCGGTTCCATCATCCTCGGCCTCGGCCTGCTGGGCCGGTTCGCGGCCCGGTTCCGGCTCTCCCCCATCCCGCTGTACCTGCTCGCCGGACTGGCCTTCGGAGAGGGCGGGCTGCTGCCGCTCGGGGCGAGCGAGGAGTTCGTCGCGACCGGCGCCGAGATCGGCGTCATCCTGCTGCTGTTGATGCTCGGCCTGGAGTACTCGGCCGGCGACCTGGTCACCAACCTCAAGTCGCACTATCCGTCCGGTCTCGTCGACTGCGCGTTCAACGCCCTGCCGGGTGCGGCGGCGGCGCTGCTGCTCGGGTGGGGCCCGGTGGCCGCGGTCGTGCTGGCCGGCGTCACCTGGATCTCGTCGTCCGGCGTGATCGCGAAGGTGCTCGGCGACCTGGGCCGGGTGGGTAACCGGGAGACGCCGGTGATCCTCAGCGTCCTCGTCCTGGAGGATCTGGCGATGGCGGTCTACCTGCCCATCGTCACCGCGCTGGTGGCCGGTGCCGGGCTGATGGCCGGGAGCGTGACGCTGGCGATCGCGCTGGGCGCGGCCGGGCTCGTCCTGTTCCTGGCGGTGCGCTACGGACGGCTGATCTCCCGGTTCGTCTCCAGCGACGACCCGGAGAAGCTGCTCCTGGTCGTGCTGGGTCTGACGATCCTGGTGGCGGGCGTCGCCCAGCAGCTCCAGGTGTCCGCGGCCGTCGGCGCGTTCCTGGTCGGCATCGCGCTGTCCGGGGAGGTCGCGGAGGGCGCGCACACGCTGCTGAGCCCTCTGCGTGACCTGTTCGCCGCCGTCTTCTTCGTCTTCTTCGGGCTGCACACCGACCCGGCCAGCATCCCGCCCGTGCTGCTGCCCGCCCTCGCGCTGGCCGTCCTCACCGCCGCGACGAAGATCGCCACCGGGTACTGGGCCGCCCGACGAGCCGGTATCTCCGTCAAGGGCCGCTGGCGCACCGGTGGCGCGCTGGTGGCCCGCGGCGAGTTCTCGATCGTCATCGCGGGGCTGGCCGTGAGCGCCGGCATCGAACCGTCCCTCGGCCCCCTGGCCACGGCGTACGTCCTCATCCTGGTCGTCCTCGGCCCCCTCACCGCGCGCTACACCGAACCGCTGGCGTCCTGGTGGACCCGCCGCGCCGGAGAGCGCCGGGAGGCCCGGGAGACTTCGTCACGGGCGACGGGCGAGGCGGGGTCGGAGGCGGAAGCGGGTGCCGGGACCGGGGCAGGGGCTTCAGTGGGTCGCGACTGAACCGACCGAACCGTTGGCCGACGGTGACGGGGACGGGGCGACGGACTGGAGCAAGGGGCGCGGCGATTCACCCACCAGCCTCACCAGTCCCATAAAGCCCCGTCACCATCGTCCGCCTCCGTCACTCCCCGGCAGCCCGGCTCTCCGCCCGCCACCCCTGCCGCCGCAGCGCCCCCGCCACATCCGGCGCCTCGTAGTGCTCGCCCTTGAGGACCTTGCCGTCCTCGCGGCGGGCGACGCGGCCGTCTGGGCCCCGCTTGGTCATGTTGGACCGATGGATCTCGGCGATCACCGCGTCGAGGTCGATGCCGTGGACGAGGGCCGTGCCGTACGCGACGTACACGACGTCGGCGAGTTCGTGCGCGAGCCTGTCGAGCGGGCCGGTGACCGAGACCTCGACGACCTCCGCGGCCTCCTCGGCGAGCAGATCCCCGCGGTGGGCGGCCAGTTCGGGCGAGACCTCGGTGGGCGTACCGCGGGCGGCGAGCCCGACGGCGAGGTGGAATTCACGGACCAGGTCGACGGGCGATGAGCTCATACGCCGACTCTAGCGAGCGCCTCCGACAACGCCGACGGTGAGAGTACGGCGCCACCGGGCGACCGCCCTCCGGAGCCGTAGCGCGGCTGTCCCGAGGGAGCCCCTGACCGCGGCCGGGCCACTTCGGCACCGCCCTCGCCAGGCCGCCCCTGGTCAGCACCGCTCCCCGGCTGGCAGGATCGCCCGCATGTCCCAAGTGTTCGCCCGTGTCGGCAGACGCCGCGCCCTGCAGGGCGCGGTCGCCGGTTTCGTCGTCCTCGGGCTGCTGCTGTGGTGGCTGCTGCCCCTGGGCGACGACCCGCCGAGCGGCACGATCAGGTTCAGCACGGGGACGAAGGCCGGCGTCTACCAGAAGTACGGGGAGCTGCTGAAGACCGAGCTCGACAAGGACATGCCGCAGCTGACGGTGCGGCTGGAGACCAGTGACGGCTCTCAGGAGAACGTCACGAGCGTGGCGACCGGCAAGGCCGACTTCACCATCGCGGCGGCCGACGCCGTGGCGACGTACAAGGGCGTGGGCGCGGACCGGCTGCGCGGTGTCGCCCGTCTGTACGACGACTACGTACAGCTCGTCGTCCCCCGCGACTCGGACGTCCGGTCGGTCGCGGACCTGAAGGGAAAGCGCGTCGCCATAGGCCGGCTCCACTCGGGTGTGCGGCTGATCGCCAACCGGGTGCTCAAGGCAGCCGGTATCGACGCGCAGAAGGACATCACGCCGCTGTCCGACGGGATCGACACCGGCCCGGACCGGCTGAAGGGGGACGAGATAGACGCGTTCTTCTGGTCGGGAGGACTGCCGACGGACGGCCTCAAGAAGCTGGCCGGATCCTTCGACTTCCGATTCGTGCCGATCGGCGCCGACCTCGTCGCCAAACTGCACGAACAGGGCGGCGCGTCCCGCTACTACCGCGCCACCAACATGCCGGAGTCCGCCTACCCCTCGGTCCAGAAGGGGGCCACGGTGGCGACGATCGCGGTGTCCAACCTGCTGATGACACGCGCGGACGTGGACCCGAGGCTCACCGAGTGGCTGACCCGGACCGTCCTCAAGAGCCGGGACCGCATCGGCGCCGACGTGCACTCCGCTCAGCTGGTCGACGTACGCACGGCGATCTACACGGACCCCCTGCCGCTGCACAAGGGCGCCCAGCGCTACTACCGTTCCGTCAAGCCGTAGGCACCGTAGGGAAGTTGTCGTAGGAAGCACCCCTCAGGCGCTGTACGAGCGTCTCCTCGGCCGGTGCGGGAAGCCTCAGCGCGCGCGATCCGCGCACCCGGCCCCGAAGACGCAGGGGACCTCCTCCGGCCGCCGTACCCGGCCGTACGCCGTCGTGGCGAGCTCATGTCCCCGATCGCGGGACCCGGACCGTCACCTTCAGGCCGTGTGGTTCGTGGTGGTCGTAGGTGATCGAGCCGCCGGCCGCGGCGAGCAGGGCACGGGAGATGGACAGGCCGAGGCCGGAGCCCTTGATGTTCTGGTGGCGGCCACTGCGCCAGAAGCGGTCGCCGACGCGGGCGAGTTCCTCGTCGGTCAGGCCCGGGCCGTTGTCCGTGACCACGACGGTCGAGGTGCCGTCGTCGAAGGCGACCGCGACCTCGACGGTCTCGTCCTTCGGTGTGAACTTCACCGCGTTGTCGATCACCGCGTCCAGCGCGCTGGAGAGGGTGATCGGGTCGGTCCAGGCGGTGGTGGGCGGGCAGGTGCCCACCAGCCGTACGCCCTTGGCCTCGGCGGTCGGGGCCCAGGCCGCGACGCGCTCGGCGGTCAGGGCACCGATGTCGGTGATCCTGAGGTCCGCGTCGGCGTGCTCGGCCAGGGCCAGGTCGAGCAGGTCGTCCAGCACCTGCGCCAGGCGCTTGCCCTCGGCCTGGACGGAGGCGATCTCCTGGTTGCCCTCCGGGAGCTCGAAGCCGAGCAGCTCGATACGCAGCATCAGCGCCGCGAGCGGGTTGCGCAGCTGGTGCGAGGCGTCGGCGACGAAGGCGCGCTGCTGCTCCAGGACGTCCTCGACGTTGTCCGCCATCTCGTTGAACGACCGGGCCAGGCGCCTGAGTTCCGGCGGCCCTCCGGCGGCCGCGACCCGGGACTTCATGGCCCCGCTCGCAATGGCGTGGGTGGTGGCGTCGAGGACGCGCACCGGCCTGAGGACCCAGCCGGTCAGCCGGAGCGCCGCGCCGACGGCGAGCAGCATCGCGGCGATCTCGCCCGCGCCGATGACCAGCCAGCCGTGCAGGATCCGTGAACGCATCTGCCCGGTCGGCGAGTCGGTGACGACGACCGCGACGACGTCACCGTCCCGGATCACCGGCGAGGCGACGACCAGCCGGTTGCGCTGCCAGGGCCAGACCTGCTTCGGGTCGTGGCTGCGCCTGCTGAGCAGCGCCTCGTCGAAGGCCTCGCGGACCTCGCCCTCCTTGGGAAGGGCGAACGTCGACGGTGCCTTCGCCATGAAGGTGCGGTTGCGGTAGAAGACGCCCGCCTTGATGTCGTAGACCTCGTAGTAGCTGGCGAGTTCGATGGCGAGGGTGTCCTTGCGCTCGCTCGACTCGCCGGGCGGCGCGGTGACGTACTGGGCGAGGGCGGCGAAGCGTGCCGTGTCGTCGATCCGGTCGACGACCACCTTCTGCTGCTGGGCGGCGGCCACGCTGGCGGCGAGCGGAATGCCCAGGGCGAGCAGCACGGCCGCCATCAGGACGATGAGCAGCGGGAGCAGACGTGTGCGCACCCGGCCCCGCTACGCGCCCGGGGCGACGAGCCGGTAGCCCACGCCGCGTACGGTCTCGATGAGGGCCGGCATGCGCAGCTTGGCGCGCAGGGAGGCGACGTGCACCTCCAGGGTGCGCCCGGTCCCCTCCCAGCTGGTGCGCCACACCTCGCTGATGATCTGTTCCCGGCGGAAGACCACACCCGGCCGCTGGGCGAGCAGGGCGAGGAGGTCGAACTCCTTGCGGGTCAGCTGGACGACCGAACCGTCCACGCTGACCTGACGGGTGGGCAGCTCGATGTGGACCGGGCCGAGGCGCAGCGCGGTCTCGCCGGCGCCGGGAGCGTCCTCGTGGACGGTGCGCCGGCTGACGGCGTGGATACGGGCGAGCAGCTCCCCGGTGTCGTACGGCTTCACCACGTAGTCGTCGGCTCCCAGGTTGAGGCCGTGGATGCGGGAGCGGACGTCGGCGCGCGCGGTGACCATGATCACCGGGGTGGCGGTGCGTTTGCGGATCTTGCCGCAGACCTCGTATCCGTCCTGGTCGGGCAGGCCCAGGTCGAGAAGGACGACCCCGAAGCCGTCCACCTCCGGGACGAGTGCCTGGAGGGCCTCCTCACCGCTGCGGGCGTGCGTGACGTCGAAACCGTGTCGCGCGAGGACCGCGGACAGGGCGGCTGCCACATGGTTGTCGTCCTCGACGAGGAGCAGTCTCATCCGGTCCCCCTTCGGTTCATCGGACGTACGATCAGGATGTGTACAAAAACGTGTGCACGCGCGCGTGCACAGGTGGCAGTCACGCTGATGGATGAGGACGGCGTCAAGAGGGTTCCGGTTGCGCACCCCTTCCGTTACCCGGCCGATACGCGCCCAGCTCACAAGTGCTACGACACGTGTCCGATTGCTATCGGATCGTGATGCTCAGATTCCCCTCAGATGTAATGACGCTGGTCGCGAGTGGTTACTACTGTCCTCCGAAACCGAGGAGGACGGAGCCCTAAAGCGATGACCGAAGTATCGGTGGCCAAGGAAGATGTGGCCGCGACCGGCGAACTGGTCGTCCTGAAGAGCGTCAACAAGCACTTCGGCGCGTTGCACGTGCTCCAGGACATCGATCTGACGATCGCCCGCGGCGAGGTCGTCGTGGTCATCGGACCCTCCGGGTCCGGGAAGTCCACCCTGTGCCGCGCCATCAACCGCCTGGAGCCGATCGACTCCGGCACGATCACCATCGACGGCAAGCCGCTGCCCGCGGAGGGCAAGGCGCTGGCCCGGCTGCGCGCCGACGTGGGGATGGTCTTCCAGTCCTTCAACCTGTTCGCGCACAAGACGGTGCTCGAAAACGTCATGCTGGGCCAGATCAAGGTCCGCAAGGCCGACAAGAAGGTGGCCGAGGAGAAGGCCCGCCAGCTGCTCGACCGGGTGGGCGTCGCCAGCCAGGCCGACAAGTACCCCGCGCAGCTCTCCGGCGGCCAGCAGCAGCGTGTCGCCATCGCGCGCGCCCTGGCCATGGACCCCAAGGTCATGCTCTTCGACGAGCCCACGTCGGCGCTCGACCCGGAGATGATCAACGAGGTGCTGGAGGTCATGCAGCAACTCGCGCGTGACGGCATGACCATGATCGTCGTCACCCACGAGATGGGCTTCGCCCGTTCGGCCGCGAACCGGGTGGTGTTCATGGCCGACGGCAAGATCGTCGAAGAAGCTGTGCCGGACCAGTTCTTCAGCAATCCGCGCAGCGACCGCGCCAAGGACTTCCTGTCGAAGATCCTGCACCACTGACTCCACCCGTCGCGGTCCGCGACGAGCTGCGTCACCCGCTACGACGGCATTCTCCTCACCAGACACAAGGGATGTTCACCATGAAGCTCCGCAAGGTCTCCGCCGCGACCGCGGCCGCGCTCGTCCTCGCCCTGACCGCGACGGCCTGTGGTGGCGACGACGGGGACGGCGACGCCGACTCGGGCTCCTCCGGCGGCGGCACGATCAAGATCGGTATCAAGTACGACCAGCCCGGTCTGGGCCTGAAGGAAGCCGGCGGCGACTTCTCGGGCTTCGACGTGGACGTGGCGACGTACGTGGCCAAGGAACTCGGCTACGCGCCCGACAAGATCGAGTTCGTCGAGACCAAGAGCGCCGACCGTGAGAGCGCGCTGGCCCGCGGCGACGTCAAGTTCATCGCGGCCACGTACTCGATCACCGACGAGCGCAAGGCCAAGGTCGATTTCGCCGGCCCGTACCTGCTGGCCCACCAGGACCTGCTGGTCAAGTCCGGCTCGGACATCACCGAGGCCACCGACCTCAACGGCAAGAAGCTGTGCTCGGTGACCGGATCGACCTCGGCGCAGAACGTCCAGGACGAGATCGCCCCCAAGGCGCAGCTCAAGGAGTACGGCACCTACTCGGAGTGCATCGCGGGTCTGCAGAGCGGCGCCGTGGACGCGGTGACGACCGACGACTCGATCCTCGCGGGCTTCGCGGCGCAGAAGCAGTACAAGGGCCAGTTCAAGCTGACGGGCCTGAAGCTCAGCAACGAGAACTACGGCATCGGCGTCAAGAAGGGCGACACCGCGACCGTCGACAAGATCAACACCGCCCTCGAGAAGATGGTCAGCGACGGCGCCTGGGAGACCGCGGTCAAGGACAACTTCGGCCCGGCGAACTACAAGAACGAGCCCGCGCCGAAGATCGGCGACATCGTCAGCTGAGGCAGCGCCTGACCGGTGCGCCGCCCGGCGGGGCGGCGCACCTCGGCATCTCTACACCCGGAAGCGCGGGAAATCGTGTTCGACTTTCTTGAAGGTTATGACGTCCTAGGGGCGTTCTGGACGACGGTCCAACTCACCGTCCTGTCCGCCCTCGGCTCCCTGGTCTGGGGCACCCTGCTGGCCGCCATGCGGGTCAGTCCGGTCCCGCTCATGCGCGGGTTCGGCACCGCCTACGTGAACATCGTCCGCAACATCCCCTTGACGGTCATCATCGTCTTCACGTCCCTCGGTCTCGCCGACATCTTCGGCGCGACGATGGGCGCCCCCGACGACTTCAAGGCCCAGGGCTTCCGGCTGGCGGTGCTCGGTCTCGTCGCGTACACCGCGGCGTTCGTCTGTGAGGCGATCCGCTCCGGCATCAACACCGTGCATGTCGGGCAGGCCGAGGCGGCTCGCGCCATCGGCCTGAACTTCACCCAGGTCCTGACCCTCATCGTGCTGCCGCAGGCCTTCCGTGCCGTCATCGGCCCGCTGGCCAACGTGCTGATCGCGCTGACCAAGAACACGACCGTGGCAGCCGCGATCGGCGTGGCGGAGGCCGCGTATCTGATGAAGGAAATGATCGAGAACGAGGCCCAGACCCTGCTCATCGGCGTGGTGTTCGCCTTCGGGTTCGTGGTCCTGACCCTGCCCACCGGCCTCCTCCTCGGCTGGCTGAGCAAGCGACTGGCGGTGAAGCGATGACCTCGGTCCTCTACGACGCCCCCGGCCCCCGGGCCAAGCGGCGCAATGTGATCCTTTCGGTGGTCTTCTTCGTCCTGCTCGCCCTGTTCCTGTGGTGGGTCTACAAGACGATGGACGACAAGGGCCAGCTGCGGTGGGCCCTGTGGAAGCCGTTCACCGAGTCCGAGGCCTGGACGACGTATCTGCTGCCAGGCCTCGCCAACACCCTGAAGGCCGCCGCGCTCGCGATGGTCATCGCCCTCCCTCTGGGCGCCGTCTTCGGCATCGCCCGGATGTCCGACCACCGGTGGGTGCGCATCCCGGCCGGCGCGGTGGTCGAGTTCTTCCGGTCGATCCCGGTCCTGCTGCTGATGCTGTTCGCCAACGAGCTCTACGCCCGCTCCACGGGCGTCAGCACCGAGGACCGTCCGCTGTACGCGGTCGTCACGGGTCTGGTGCTCTACAACGCCTCGGTCCTCGCCGAGATCGTCCGCGCGGGCATCCTCGCCCTGCCCAAGGGGCAGACGGAGGCGGCCCAGGCGATCGGTCTGCGCAAGGGCCAGACGATGGGCAGCATCCTGCTCCCGCAGGCGGTCACCACGATGCTGCCGGCCATCGTCAGCCAGCTGGTCGTCATCGTGAAGGACACCGCGCTGGGCGGCGTGATGATCGGCTTCACCGAACTGCTCAACTCGCGCGGCACGCTGGCCGCGTTCTATGCCACGGTCATCCCGAGCTTCATCGTGGTCGCGCTCATCTACATTGTCGTCAACTTCATCCTGACGAGCTTCGCGAGCTGGCTGGAGGGCAGGCTGCGGCGGAGCAAGAAGAGCACGGGGGCGGTGCTCGGCCAGGACACCGTGGAGGTCAACCCCGCGGCGGTGCGAGGCACCTTCGGAACCGGTGAGAACACCGGCGGCGGTGGAGGCTTCTGACAAACAGTCAGATGACCTGAACGGCACGGAGGGCAGTGGCATGATCGCCACTGCCCTCCGTCACTTGACGCAAGCACCGGCAATGGGTTGCATACGTTCTGTGATCGTGCACCCTGCTCAAACTTCCTGTTCACCCATGTCCCACGGGACACCGCCGCGGGCAGGGGGCGCCGCGCCGTGGACCCGGTGATCATCGTCGGGGCGGGGCCCGTCGGGCTCACGCTCGCCCTGGCTCTGGCCCGACAGGAGGTACCGTCCGTCGTCCTGGACGAGGGCCCGGGCAAGGACGAACCCCGCCTCGCGCGCACGGCCGTCCTGCGCGAGGACACCGCCGCCCTCATGGAGCGGCTGACCGGCGTGCCGCTCGCCGAGGCCGGCGTCCACTGGGCCGGATGGCGGTCGATGCGGCGCAAGCAGGTGATGCGCGAGGTCACCTTCGGGGGCACCGCCGAGACCGAGGACGACGGCGGCCCCGCCCCCCTGCACATCGCCCAGCACGTGCTGACCGGCGCCCTGCGCGCCGCCCTCTCCGGCGAGCGTCTCGTCAAGATCGCCGTCGAGAGCCGTCTCGACCGCGTCGAGCAGGAGACCTCCGGCGTCACCGCCCACACCCGCGGCCCCAAGGGCACCTGGTGGCGCGGCAGTTACCTGGTCGGCTGCGACGGCCCGCGCTCGACGGTACGCAAGCTCCAGGACATCCGCTTCCCGGGCCGTACGGCGGTGGAACGTCACGCCGTCGCCGCTCTGCGCACCGAACTCCCGTGGCCCGACCAGGCGTTACTGCACCGTATGCCGCCGTGGCGCACGAGTGGCCCCTCGGCCGGCGAGATCACCGGACGCCCCCTGCCGGGCGGGGTGTGGCGCCTGGACTGGCTACTGCCGCCGGGCAAGGACCTGGTCACGCCGGAACTGCTGGTGGCCCGGGTCCGGGAGACCCTGGCCGGCTGGACCGGCGGCTCGACACCGCCGTACGAACTCCTGGACACCGGTGTCCACACGGTCCATCACCGGCTGGCCCGCCGCTGGCGCGCCGGACGGGTCCTCCTCGCCGGGGACGCGGCGCACCTGCTCGGCGCGCTCGGCACCCAGGGCCTCGACGAGGGGCTCAAGGACACCGACAACCTCGCCTGGAAGCTGGCGCTGGCCTGGCACCACGGGCCGCACGAGGCGTTGCTCGACAGCTACCAGGCCGAGCGGCGCGCGGTCGTCGCCGCCCGGCTGCGCGCCGCCGACCAGGCCCTGCCGTTGCTGCGCGCCGGCGGGAACCTGCGCGCGTACGTCCCCGGCTCGGCGCGCGGTCACGACGCACTGCTCACGGACGGTCACTTGGGGCGCGGCCCGCTCGGTGCGCCGGGGGCGTACGCCGACTCACCGCTCGCACCCCGACACCTCGAAGGAGAGGCCCCGGTCGACACCGCGCCCGGCGAGCCGGTCACCGATGTGCGGGTCACGGCGGAGGACGGCTCCTTCGTACGGCTGCGGGACCGCCTCGGCCGCGGCGCGCTGCTCGTCGTCCTGATCGCGCCCGGCACCGGCGTGTGGGAGCGCAAGCACTGGGTGACCGCCGGGATCATGCCCCGACTGGCGGCGGCGGTGGCCGCGCTGCCGCACCCCGCCGAACTGCTCGTCGCCGAGGAGTACCCGGGCGCGGCCCCGCACACGGTCCTTCTGGTACGCCCCGACGGTCACCTCGTCGCGGCACTGACCGGGGTCCGGCCGGCCGACCTGTACGCGGCGGCCGAGGCGGCACTGGGCGGACCGGTGCGGACGGGGGCGCAAGCGGGGGCGGGCGCCGGCCCACGATGAGGTGACGGTGCCGTGCGCTGTCGCACAGCACCGCACCGCACCGCACCGCACAACACCGCTCTGTACTGCGCTGTGCCGTGCTCACTGTCACTGTGCGTCCACATAGTGACAGTGAGTTGACCGGTCCGGGCCGCCATGGTGTACTCCGGATCGTGACCGACACCTGTGTGCGCCTGTGGCGGAGGGTCCATATGGACCTCGTCCGTTATGCGGGCTGCGTGTGTCGCCCGTCCTGCTGAACTCGCACCCCTCTTTTCTTCGGCGCGCTCCGCTTCTGCGTTGACGCGCGCTCCTCGCGAACGCTCATCAGGACGGTGCCCGTGTCTGTCTCCCCCTCCCCTGTTGTCCCTGTCTCCCCTGTCGCCACCCCCACGCAGGCGGACCTCCTCGACTTCGTACGGCGTACGGCCGCCGACGCGGAACTGATCGACTCGCTTCCCCTCGACCCGGAGGGCCGGACCTGGGTGCGGCTGGAGGGGCCCGGGGGCAGCGAGGCCTGGCTGATCGGCTGGCCGCCCGGCAGCGGCACCGGCTGGCACGACCACGCCGAGTCGGTCGGCGCGTTCGTGACCGCGACCGGCGAACTCAAGGAGCACTCGCTCGCCGCCCGGCTGCCCGCCGACGGCTGGAAGACACTGGAACTGAGCGAGGGCGTCGACCGGAAGCGCCGGCTGCCCGCCGGACAGGGCCGCGCCTTCGGCCGCCACCACGTCCACGAGGTCCTCAACGAGTCCACCGAACAGCACGCGATCTCCGTCCACGCCTACTACCCGCCGCTGCCGCAGATCCGCCGCTACAGCCGCAGCGGGCCGGTCCTGCGCCTGGAGCAGGTGGAGCGTCCGGAGGACTGGCAGTGAGCGACGTACGTACGTCGGCGGACCGGCGCGTCGGAAGGCCCGCCGTGGACGAGGCGGACATCGTCCGGACGGCAGCCGACGAACCGGACGCGCACGTCGACGACGGACCGGCGACAAGAGAGGTACGCGCGTCGACCGAGATACGTGGGGCGGAGCCGGACAGTGTCCGTGAACAGCCGGTCGGTATCGACGAGTTGCTGGAGCGGGTGCGCGGGGATTTCGAGCGGGTCGAGGCACAGGAGGCGTACGACGCCGCTCTGGCCGGGGACGCGCTGCTGGTGGACATCCGCTACGCCGCCCTGCGCGAGCGGGACGGTCTGGTCCCCGGCGCCCTCGTCGTCGAACGCAACGAACTGGAGTGGCGTCTCGATCCGCAGGGCAGCCACCGCGCCGTCGAGGCCACGAGCCACGACCTGCGCGTCGTGGTGATCTGCAACGAGGGGTACGCCTCCAGCCTGGCCGCCGCCTCCCTGCACCGGTTGGGGCTGCGACGGGCCACCGACCTGGTCGGAGGGTTCCAGGCCTGGAAGGCGGCCGGGCTGCCGGTGACGTCGTAGGCGTCCGCCCGCTCGGGACAACCCTCCTGAGTGGGCGTCAGCAGCCGTCCGGCGGGCTGTACAGCGGTGCCGTGCCCCCGTTGCCGCTGGTCGGCGGCCGGGCCGGCGCGTTGCCGAGCTCGTCGACCCTCTCGTCGCACGGCAAAGCGAGGGTGTGGTCACGGCCAACTCGCCGATGTCCGCGGCCGAGCGGGACACGGTGGCCGCGAGACAGCCGTCCTTGCGCGCGGCCAGCGCTCTCGTCCGTGCCGTTGACCGTCTCTTGCTCGGGCTCCTGGCGGGCCTCGTTCCTGGGCCCCTGGTGCCGGGCTTGCCGGGCGCCGCTTACTCCTTGGCGGAGGCCGCGGTGACCGGGCAGGGCCGGAGCGCGAGCCGCCCGGGTGCGGCGGTGGCGACGAGGGCGAGCAGGCCCGCACCGGCGACGACACAGACGTACGTCAGCGGGGTGACCGTGGGCGCGGCACGACCCGTCATGCCGACGCTGAACGCAGTGAGGACGGCCAGCGCGATGCCGCTGCCGAGGACCGTGCCGAGGAGCAGCACCGACAACGCCTCGATACGCAGCATCCGCAGCACCTGGCGACGGGTCGCCCCCGCGAGGCGGAGCAGGGCGAACTCCCGGACACGTGCCGAGACCGACATGGCGAGCGTGTTGACGACGGCGATGGCGGTGAAGGCCAGGACCAGCCCCATGGCCAGGTAGTTGACCTCGGCGTTCGCCTGCTCCCGTGCGGCCTGGAGCGAATCGGCGGCGGCCGGATCGAGAATACGGACGCCCGGGAACTCACGGAGCGTAGTCGCGAGTTGTGTCTGTGTACGGTCCGTGGCAACGAGGACGAAGGAGGAGAGCGGGTTGTCCACGTGTCGCGCGACAAGGTCGTGCGCGAAGGTGAGGTCTCCGAAACCGAGACCCCTGGCATAGACGGCGACGACGGTGAGTGTGGCGGGCGTGCCGTCGCCGAGCGTCAGCTTCAGGGTGCCGCCCGGCTTCAAGTGCCTCTGGTCCGCGGCCAGTTCGCTTACGGCGACGGTGTGCTCGGTGAGCTTGCCGAGCGAGCCCTCGGTCACCTCCGGGTCCCAGGTCCGGGTGAGGCCGGCCGGAGTGACGCCCTGGGCCGCGTACTTGTCGAGGCCGACCCGGACGGTCGTACGGACGACCTCGGTGACGACGTCACCGTGCGTACGCAGCTGACGTGCGGCCTCGGCCGGAACACCCGGCCCCGGGGAAGCGGCGACCCAGTCGGCGTGCACGCCTTCACGGACCTGGGCACGGGCCGCGTCGCCGAGGGTCGGCTGAACGAACAGGACGGTGCAGGTCATGCCGATGAGCAGGGTGAGGGGAGTGACTACAGAGGCCATGCGGACGGCGTAGGCCCGAACGTTGGTGGTGGCGAGCTTCCCGCCGTGCCCGGTAAGACGCAGCGGACCGGCGAGCAGCGCGGCCGCCGCCTTGACGAGGAGCGGCCCGAGCAGCGCGACGGAGGTGGACAGAACGACAACGGCGAGGAAGGTCACAGGCGTTGAGGCGGGTTCGGTCCGCAGACCACCGAGCACGACGACGAGGACGACTCCGCCGGCGAGCAACACCAGACCGGCCAGGATGCGCCCCCACGCGGGCCCACCGCGCTCGGTCTCGGCTTCGGCGAGTGCCTCGGCCGGACGGATCCGGGAGATCCGGCGTGCGGCGATCCGTGCCGCGGCCCAGGCGCCGAAGACCGTGACGAGGAGAGCGGCGAACAGGGGCAGGACACTGACGGTGTGTTGGAGCGTCGCGGGTACGGCCCCCATGTCGACGAACCTGCCGTGCAGCCAGGCGCCCAGCGGCAGCCCGGCGACCGCGCCCAGTGAGCCTGCGACCGTGCCCACGATCACCGCTTCCCGTCCGAGCAGCTTGCGGATCTGCCCGGACGTGGCGGCGATGGCGCGCAGCAACGCGAGTTCGCGGTGGCGCTCCTGGACGGAGAGGCCGAACGTCCCGACGACCACGAGAATCGCCACCAGCAGCGAGGTCCCACCCATCGCCCCACCCATACTGACCAACTTGGTCCGCGCCGAGGCGGCATCGAGGAACTCGACGGGGCCGCGTGCGTCACCGACGGTGACGAGGGCGGTGGCCCCGTGGGCGGTGGGGCCGGTAGCAGTGACGCCGGAGACGGTGGCGCCCGAGGCGGTCGCGGCGGAGCCAGCGGTGGCGAAGGCAGTCGTCGCACGACGTGCGTCGGTGTCGCCGTTGGTGTTGTTCTCGCTGTCGGTGTCGGTGCGCAGTGCCTTCGTGACGGCCTCACGGAGCTGGTCCGGGTTGGCGCCCTCGGTCGGGATCACTCCGAACGCGGTGACCTGTCCGTCGTGCCCGGCGAGGCGGCGGGCCTCGCCCGCGGAGAAGAACAGCGACGTCTGGTGGCGTACGTCCGTGGCAGGGGCGGCGATACCGGTGATCCGGTAACTGCGCGGAGCCTGCGTCGACTGCGCGATGAGGTGGTCGCCGGGCCGAAGGCCGGCCCGCTCCGCGAGGTCCCGGTCGATGACCAGGTCGGTGGCCGACTTCGGGGCGGTTCCACCGGTGAGCCGATACGGCGTCAGCGCGGCGGAGTCCCAGGCGTGCCCGTACGCGGTCCGACCGCCGGTCCCGACGGGTGTCCCAGTGGATGTCAACGGCTGGGCGAGAAAGGTCAGTTCGGGGATCACGCGGGCGACACCCGGAGTGTCGGCGATCGTCCGCTCCAGGCTCAGCGGCAGCCAGGCGCGCTCGGCGATCGGTTTCGCCTTGTGCTTGACCTTGGTCTTGCCCTTCTTGTGCGTGACGGTCGTCCGGTGGACGTTCTGGTCGGCGGAGACCACCACGGGCGTCGCGGCATAGCGCTCGGTGCGGATCGTGCCGCGCAGGCCCGTCTCAAGCAGGGTGCCGCAGGCGGTGACCAGGGCGGCCGCGCACATCAACGCGAGGAAGGCACCGAGGAAACCGGCTTTCCGGGCCCGGACCGTCCGAAGGGCGTATCGCAGCATCATGAGAGGTCGGCCTCTTTTCTGTTGCGCGGGACGCCCGGACCATCGACATGGTCGGCATCGCCGGGGGCATCGATGTCGTCTTCGGTGGTGAGGGCGGAGGCGAGGACCGGGGCCGTGGCCGGGAAGGCGAGGAATCGGGTGAGCACCGTGCGTGCGTCGGCCGGGGTTTCGGCTTCGGGTCGCTTGTAGCGGTTGAGGAGCGCGATGTACTCCTCGAAGAACTCCAGGAGTTCGGGCAAGGTCAGCCGGATGGTGCCGCGCGAGTAGGGGAAGGCGTCCGCCCAGGGCCCGGCTTCCGTCGTGTCGCGTTGCAGCCGCTCGAAGAGCTCCAGGTCGGCGGCGTACGCATGATGGTTCAGCTCGTCCATGACCTGCCGCAGCTCGGCGCTCTGCCGACTGCGCGGCGGAAAGCGCCGGTCTCCCGGAACGGCCCGCCACCAGCGCTCCCGGCCATGCCCGACCGCCCGGCGCCTGGGCTCTCCCGTGTGTGCCCCTGCACCCGGCTCCGCGCCCGCGCTCTCCTCCGCGTCCTGCTCCGTCTCCTCGACGAAACCGTGCCGCGCGAGTTCCCGCAGGTGGTAGCTGGTGGATCCGGTGTTCAGACCCAGTGCCCGGGCGAGCGTGGCGGAGGTCGCGGGGCCGTTCAGCGTCAGGTGCTGCAGCATGCGCTGCCTGCGGGGGTGGGCGAGGGCCTTCAGTGCGGCCAGGTCGGAGAGTTCGACGGGGCTGTGCGGGGCCTGCGCCGAGGCCTGTGCATCGGGTTCCTGCTGCATGTGTACACAGTCGTCTGTGCACAGGATGGTGTGCACTGCGGTGCCCCGGCGTCTGTGGTGGGGGGTTAACCCCACCCCGCTCCTGGAATTCCGACGAGGAACGGGCCGACGAAACACATCATCCGGGCCGAGCGCGAATCACCTCCCGGCGACCGCTGCCGGGGGAGAACCATCCGTGACGGTTGTTCACGTCACCGTCGCGCAGTCGCGCTCACGCTCTGGATCACCTTCGACCACGTCTCCGGAAAGGCGGCAGCGCGCCCCGCTCCCGAACGCGATGGGCGCCCCCGCGCGTCCACCGTGCCCGACTCACCGAGCGACACTGCCGTACCCCTCCCCCGCCCCGGCCTCGCGATCCTCGCCCGCCCTGCAGAGCCCCCTCGCCAGAACCCGGCGTCAGAAGCACTGGCACTGCTCAGAACCGCTGCTCAGAACCCTTCGTCCCCGAGGAACTCCGCGTCCTGGCCCTCCTCCTCCAGCGCCTGCCGGACCACCCGTAGGGCCATGCCCTCGGGGTATCCCTTGCGTGCGAGCATTCCGGCGAGGCGGCGCAGCCGTTTGTCGCGGTCGAGGCCCCGGCTGGAGCGCAGCTTGCGGGCGACGAGGTCACGCGCGGTCGCCTCCTCCTGCTCGGAGTCGAGCTGGCCTACGGCCTCGTCGATGAGTGTGGGGTCGATGCCCTTGGTCCGTAGTTCCTGGACGAGGGCACGCCGGGCCAGTCCTCGTCCGTGGTGCCGGGACTCCACCCAGGCCTCCGCGAACGCGCTGTCGTTGATCAGCCCGACCTCCTCGAACCGTGACAGCACCTCCTCGGCGGCGTCGTCGGGGATCTCCCGCTTGCGCAGGGCGTCCGCGAGTTGCTTTCTCGTGCGGGGGTTCCCGGTCAGCAGGCGCAGACAGATCGCCCGTGCCTGCTCGACCGGGTCCTTCGGGGACTCCTCCTTCTCGGCCCTCGACGAGAAAGGGGAGCCTCCGTCCTCACCGGACGACTCCGCGCGGCCACGCCGACGGCGTCCGCGGGAACCGCCCGAGCCCTGTGCCCCACCGTTGCGGCGGAAGCCACCGGCAGCCCCCTCGCCGCCGAACGCCGAGGGGTCGCCATCCGACCCACCCGACAGCCCGTCCGCCCCCCGTCCACCGCCCGGCTCGTCGTCGTACGACCCCCTCGTGCCGTACGACGTCGTGCGGGCGTACTCCCCGTCCACGTCATGGACCGTGCCGTCACCGCTCATGCCGGCGAAGCGCCCGCCCTTCCCGCCCCGCTCACGCGGAGCGTCCGGGTGGGCGGCGTACTCGGCCCAGTCGGTTCGCCGTGTCACGGATCAGCTCTTGGCCGCCACGGCCTTGGTCTTGGCGACCTTGGCCGCCGCCGGAGCGGGCACCGTCTTCGCGGCGTCGTCCGTGGCCGTGGAGACCGCCGCGTCCGCGCCCGGTTCGGCGGCCGGAGCCTCGGGGCGGACTCCGACGCCCAGCTTCTCCAGGATCTTCTTCTCGATCTCGTTGGCCAGATCGGGGTTGTCCTTCAGGAAGTTGCGCGCGTTCTCCTTGCCCTGGCCGAGCTGGTCGCCCTCGTACGTGTACCAGGCGCCGGCCTTGCGGACGAAGCCGTTCTCCACGCCCATGTCGATCAGGCCGCCCTCGCGGCTGATGCCATGGCCGTAGAGGATGTCGAACTCGGCCTGCTTGAAGGGCGGGGCGACCTTGTTCTTGACGACCTTGACGCGGGTGCGGTTGCCGACCGCGTCCGTGCCGTCCTTCAGCGTCTCGATGCGGCGGATGTCGAGTCGCACCGAGGCATAGAACTTCAGCGCCCGGCCACCGGTGGTGGTCTCCGGCGAGCCGAACATGACGCCGATCTTCTCGCGGAGCTGGTTGATGAAGATCGCGGTGGTCCCGGACTGGTGGAGCGCGCCTGTGATCTTGCGGAGCGCCTGGCTCATCAGACGGGCCTGCAGACCGACGTGGCTGTCACCCATCTCGCCCTCGATCTCCGCGCGCGGGACGAGCGCCGCGACGGAGTCGATGACGATCAGGTCGAGGGCGCCGGAGCGGACCAGCATGTCCACGATCTCCAGAGCCTGCTCGCCGTTGTCGGGCTGGGACAGGATCAGGTTGTCGATGTCGACGCCGAGCTTCTTCGCGTACTCGGGGTCGAGGGCGTGCTCCGCGTCCACGAACGCGACCTGGCCGCCGGCCCGCTGTGCGTTCGCCACCGCGTGCAGGGTCAGGGTTGTCTTGCCGGAGGACTCCGGGCCGTACACCTCCACCACTCGGCCGCGCGGCAGCCCGCCGACGCCGAGGGCGACGTCGAGTGCGGTCGACCCGGTGGGGATGACTTCGATGGGTTCGTTCGGCCGCTCGCCCAGGCGCATGACCGCGCCCTTGCCGAACTGCCGTTCAATTTGTGCGAGGGCGGCATCCAGGGCCTTCTCGCGGTCGGTTCCTGCCATGGGTTCCACCCGGTTTGCTTGAGTCGATCGCTTCACGTCAAAGACGCTAACGCCTGCCACTGACAATGCGCCCCGACGCCCGTCCGGCCTGTGGATAACCCGGGCACTTCTTCACCGAAACCGTGTCGAAATGCCCCGTCGAGAGCTTCGCCGGAGCCTCCATGAGAATGGATGTTCGATTTTCGTGTCAAGCGCACCACGCGGCACCTCCGACACTACGTCCGGGCGTCCTCCCGTCGGGGGACCGACGGGCCGAGGAGCGGCCACGTCCTCCGGCCGCCCCTGGGCAACCCATCGCCAACCGTGCCGAACCACGGGCGCGGAACCCCGGGCGCCGACGGCCTCGACCGCTGCACACCCGGGTCCGGCGGTCAGGAGGGGTCGTCGGAGCGGCCCTGCGCGACCGGTCGCTTCGCCCACAGGGCACGCACGCGCGTGAACGGCCCGCCCCCCATTCCCCGCCCCCGGTGCCCGTGGACCCGGGGGTCGTCCGTGACGTCGTACCGCTTCACGTACGCCCCGAGGAAGGCCTGCAGGGTGGCGATCGCCGGGATGGCGATCAGCGCGCCCACAGCGCCGAGGAGGGCGGTGCCCGCGATGACGGAGCCGAAGGCGACCGCCGGATGGATGTCGACGGTCTTCGACGTCAGCTTGGGCTGCAGCACATAGTTCTCGAACTGCTGGTAGACCACGACGAAGATCAGCACCCACAGCGCGTACCAGGGATCGACGGTGAAGGCGATCAGCATGGGCAGGGCGCCCGCGAGATACGTGCCGATCGTGGGGATGAACTGGGAGACCAGGCCCACCCACACGGCGAGTACGGGCGCGTACGGCACGCTCAGGGCCTGGAGCAGGATGTAGTGCGCGACTCCGGAGATGAGCGCCATCAGTCCGCGCGAGTAGATGTAGCCGCCGGTCTTGTTCACGGCGATCTCCCATGCGCGCAGCACCTCGGCCTGCTTCGCGGGCGGCAGGACGGAGCAGAGCGCCCGGCGCAGCCGGGGCCCGTCGGCGGCGAAGTAGAACGAGAACAGCGTGATCGTCAGCAGCTGGAAGAGCCCGCCGAGCACCTGCCCGGACACGTCCAGGACGCCGGTGGCGCTGTTCTGCACGTAGTTGCGCAGCCAGTCGGAGCGGAGCAGTCCCTCCTGGACGTCCACTCGTCTCAGCTCGGTGCGGAAGTGCGCGTTGATCCAGTTGATGACGGAGTCGAGATACTCGGGGAAATCCTCGACGATCTTGATGATCTGGCCCGCCAGCATGGACCCGAGCAGCGTGACGAAACCCGCCGCCACGATCATCACGCCGAGAAAGACGAGAGCGGTCGCCAGTCCTCTGCGCAGTCCGCGCGAGGCCATCCAGCTCACCGCGGGTTCGATGGCCAGCGCCAGGAAGAACGCGATGAGGACGTTGATCAACAGGCCGGTGAGCTGATGGAAGGCCCAACTGCCCAGCTGGAACACGGCGATGAGGGCGAGCGCGAGCACCATGGCGCGCGGCAGCCAGCGCGGCATACGGCTGCTCGGCCCGGCAGCGTCGGCGGTAGGCGGCCGGTTGGGCGGCGTCGTGCCGATCGGAGGTGAGTGCGGGGCGTTCTGGCCGGTCTCGTCAGTGGGTGCCACGGTGCAAGTCTCGCCCACGCGACGGACACCTCAATGCCATCCTGCGATCTTCGTGACCGATCAATGCTTCTCCCACGGAACGTTCATGACCGTGCAGACCACCCGCCACACGTCCTTGGCGTCCCAGCCGGCGTCCAGCGCCTCGTGCACCGTGCGCCCGCCGAGTTCCGCCATCACGTGGTCGTGCGCGAACGTGTCGGCGTAGCCCGGACCGAAGTGATCCGTCATCCGCTCCCAGAAGACCGTCAACCGCATGACTCCAGTATCCCGCCCCTGAGAGTGGGCCTGAGCCGGGACCGCTTGCCGAGACCGCTTTCCGCCCTACGGTCTGACGCATGGCCGAAACAGGAGCTTCCCCACTCCCCCCGACGCCCCCGGCGCACTCCCCGCTCGCACGCGCCGAGCACTTCGTCTGGCTCACCGCACGCGTGCTGGAGCAGCGCCTTTTCGCGTACCACTTCCTGAAGGGCGGTGCGGACCCGGTGGAGACGGCACTGGACGCCTACCGCAACGAGGACGGCGGGTACGGCCACGCGCTGGAACCCGATCTGCGGGGCCCGGTCAGCCAGCCGCTGCACACCGGTCACGCCCTGCGCGTCCTGGACGCCGTAGGGCGCTGCGGCGGGCAGCGGGTCGAGCGGGTGTGCCGGTATCTGACCTCGGTGACCACGCCGGACGGCGCGCTGCCGGCGATCCGTCCCAGCCGGCGCGGCTACCCGGCGGCCCCCTTCCTCCCGGTCCTGGACGACCCGCCGAGCGAACTCCTCGCCACCGGGCCGGTGGTGGGCCTCCTGCACCGCAATGAGGTGTGGCACGCCTGGCTGTTCCGGGCCACGGACTTCTGCTGGCACGCGATCGAGTCCCTGGAGCGCTCGCACCCCTACGAGGTCCAGGCCGCTGTCACCTTCCTGGACCACGCTCCCGACCGCCCGCGCGCGGAGGCGGTCGCCGACCGCCTCGGCCGTCTGGTCCGCGAACACCGGCTCGCGGCGCTGGACCCCGGCCGTCTCGACGCCTACCCGGTCGCGCCGGGTTACGCCCCCGGGGAGCACCACTTCCCGCACGACTACGCGAGGACACCGACGTCCCTCGCGCGCGCGTGGTTCACGGACGAGGAGATGGGCCGTTCCCTGGACTTCCTCGCGGACGCACAGCAGCCGGACGGAGGCTGGCCACTGCGCCGGCCCCAGTGGGCACCGAGCACCACCCTGGAGGCACGCCCCATGGTGACGCTCGACGCGCTACGCGTCCTGCGGGCGTACGGCCGCACCCCGAGCTGACCCTCCCGACGCCGGCTCACCCGCCCAAGGCGCGCACCCCTGCGGTGACCAGCACAGCGGCCGCGACGACCACCAGGAAGGGGGCACGCAGAACCAACGCCACGGCGGCCGCGGCGAGCCCCACAGCCCTCGCGTCCAGCACCAGGGCCTGCCCGTCGGCGAAGGTCTGCTGAGCCGTGAGCGCGGCCAGCAGAGCCACCGGCAACAGCGCGGCGAGCCGCCTGACCACAGGCCGCTCAAGAGCACCGGCGGGCACGAGGAGCCCGCCGAGCTTGACGGCGTAGCACCCCAGAGCGGTCGCACCGATCGCGATCCAGGTGTTCAACGGTCTCCCCCTCGCCCGTCGTCACCCCTGCGACGACCGTCCGCCCACAACACGACCGGCGCCGCGAGCGCGGCCACCAGAACCGGCACTCCGGCGGGCAGCACCGGCAGCAGACCGAGCCCCAGAAGGACCGCGACACCGGCGACCGTCCGCTCGACGGCGGTCTTCAGCATGGGCGCGAGCAGCGCCAGGAAGACGGCGGGCCCGGCGGCGTCCAGCCCCCAGGCGGCGGTGTCCCCGATGGCCTCGGCCCCCAGCGCGCCGAGCAGCGTGGTGAGGTTCCACAGCACGTACAGACTGAGCCCCGTCACGGCGAACCCGATCCGTACACCGCGCCGCGTCGGCTGTGCCAGGGCCACCGCCGTCGTCTCGTCGATGACCCACTGAGCGGCGAACGGTCGCACCGCGCGCGGGAGGGCCAGCAACTGCGACAGCCGCAACCCGTAGAAGGCGTTGCGCACGCCCAGGAAGAAGGCTCCGGCCGCCGCGGTCAACGGGTTCCCGCCCGCCGCGAGCGCTCCGACCAACGCGAACTGCGACGCCCCTGTGAACACCAGGAGACTGAGCGCACAGGTCTGCCACAGAGTGAGCCCGCTCCCCGCCGAGGTCACCCCGAAGGCGAACCCGGACAGCCCGACAGCGACCCCGACCCCGAGCGCGTCGCGCACCACGGCGGAGTCGGACCTGGCTCCACCACCATCTGTCTCCACAAGATCTATCCGCTCTGCCACACGTCGGACGGTAGAAGCGGTGACCCCTGCGTGTCTTGTACATTCTTGCGCTCGCGCCGGTACGCCCCCGGCGGCACGCCCACGATCCGGGTGAAGTGCCGATTCAGATGCGGCTGGTCCGTGAACCCGACCGCGACGGCCGCCTCGGCCGGAGTCGTACCACCGTCCAGCAGCCGCCGCGCCCGACGGACCCGCGCATCGGTGAGCCAGGCGTGCGGCGGCATCCCGTACTCGTCCCGAAACGCCCGCAACAAGGCGAACGGACCGGTCCCCAGGTCACCGGCCAGTCGCTCCAGCGTCGGCGGCTCGACCATCCGCTCCTCCAGCACGGCACGCGCGCGTGCCGCGACCCGAGCCCCCGCGGTCCGCACGTCCCGCCGCGGCAGCGCCCCACCGTTCAACCGCAGCAACCGCGTGACAGCGACCCGCAGCAAAGTGTCGGCGGCCAGCGCGTTCCCCTCCTCCGCGGCGCGCAGCACCTGATGCACCAACAGCACCGCGTACGGATCCTCCAGCGCCGGCCGGACGAACCCGGGCGTCCCCCGGATCAAGGTGGTCTCAGCGGCGATCTCCGCCACCACCTCCGGCGACGGGTACACGGCCCCGTACCGCCACCCGTCGGGAACACCGGCCCGCCCCGTATGGGCCGTATCCGGATTGACCAGGGCCAGCGCCCCCGCCCCGACGTACTGATCGGCGCCCCGGCAATGAAAGACCTCGACCCCGTCAGCGATGGCGGCGATGACGAAGTTCTCATGCGTATGCCGCACGAACGTCTTCCGGATGTACCGGGCCCGCAGCAGATCGACCCCCGGCAACGCGGCATACCGCCAGTGCCGAGCCCGCTCACCCGAATGCGCCATGCCCTCATCTTCCGACACCACAACAACCAAGGACCGCTACCCCCCTCCCCCGCAAAGCCGATCACGGCGCCAAGGGGACAGGGCGGGGGTGTCCGCCCGCAGCGGACGGCGCGGCCAACGCCGGCACCTCATCGAGAAACAGCCTCCGCGCCGTTCCGAGGACGGACACCCCCGACCCGTCCCCACCCAACCCGCACCCGCACCCGCACGTTCCCGCAGGTCAACCCCATTGTCAGTACGCGGGTGCAGGATGGATGCATGGTCAGCTCCGCAAGCCAGGCACTCAAAGCCTTCTCCCCCGCGACCCGCGGCTGGTTCGCGGGCGCCTTCGACGCGCCCACCGCCGCCCAGGCAGGCGCGTGGCAGGCGATCGCAGAGGGCTCGGACGTCCTGGTAGTGGCCCCCACCGGCTCCGGCAAGACCCTGGCCGCCTTCCTGGCCGCCCTGGACCAGCTGGCCTCCACACCCCCGCCCGCCGACCCCAGGAAGCGCTGTCGCGTCCTGTACGTCTCACCGCTCAAGGCCCTCGCCGTGGATGTGGAGCGCAACCTCCGCAGCCCCCTGACCGGCATCCGCCAGGAGTCCGTCCGCCTCGGCCTGCCCGAGCCGGAGGTCAGGGTCGGCATCCGCTCCGGAGACACGCCCCCCGCCGAGCGCCGCGCCCTGTCCACCCGCCCCCCGGACATCCTGATCACCACCCCGGAGTCCCTGTTCCTGATGCTGACGTCGGCCACACGCGACGCGCTGACCGGCATCGAGACGGTGATCCTGGACGAGGTACACGCGGTCGCCGGCACCAAGCGTGGAGCCCATCTGGCCCTCTCCCTGGAGCGTCTGGACGAACTCCTGCCGAAGCCGGCCCGCCGCATCGGCCTCTCGGCCACGGTCCGCCCGGTCGACGAGGTCGCCCGCTACCTCTCCCCGCACCGCAAGGTGGAGATCGTCCAGCCGAAGTCCGGCAAGGAGTTCGACCTCTCGGTCGTCGTCCCGGTCGAGGACCTGGGCGAGCTGGGTGGCTCCCCGGTCGCCGACGGCGGCGAGACCGCGGAGCGCCCGTCGATCTGGCCGCATGTCGAGGAGCGCATCACCGACCTCGTCCAGGCCCACCGCTCGACGATCGTGTTCGCCAACTCCCGCCGCCTCGCGGAACGTCTCTGCAACAGGCTCAACGAGATCGCCTATGAGCGGGCCACCGGCGAACCCCTCGACGAGCACCACTCCCCGGCGGAACTGATGGGCGGTTCGGGAGCCGCCCAGGGCGCCCCGCCCGTCATCGCCCGGGCCCACCACGGTTCGGTCTCCAAGGAACAGCGCGCCTTGGTCGAGGAGGACCTCAAGGCCGGCCGCCTGCCCGCCGTGGTGGCGACGTCCAGCCTGGAACTGGGCATCGACATGGGCGCGGTCGATCTCGTCATCCAGGTCGAGTCGCCCCCGTCCGTGGCCTCCGGCCTCCAGCGGGTCGGCCGTGCGGGCCACCAGGTCGGCGCGGTCTCCACCGGCGTCGTCTTCCCGAAGTACCGCGGCGACCTGGTGCAGGCGGCCGTCGTCACCGAGCGCATGCGCACCGGCTCCATCGAGTCCCTCAGGGTCCCCGCCAACCCTCTGGACGTCCTTGCCCAGCAGATCGTCGCGATGACCTCGATGGACACCTGGCAGCTCGACGACCTGCTCGCCACGGTCCGCCGGGCCGCGCCCTTCGCGTCGCTCCCGGAGTCGGCGTTCACGGCCGTCCTCGACATGCTCGCCGGCCGCTACCCGTCCGACGCCTTCGCGGAACTGCGTCCGCGCGTGGTCTGGGACAGGGTCGCCGGCACGATCACCGGCCGCCCCGGCGCCCAGCGCCTCGCCGTCACCTCCGGCGGGACGATCCCCGACCGCGGCCTCTTCGGGGTCTTCCTCGCCGGATCCGACCCCAAGAAGGGCGGCGGGCGGGTCGGCGAGTTGGACGAGGAGATGGTCTACGAGTCCCGTGTGGGCGACGTCTTCACGCTCGGCACCAGCTCCTGGCGCATCGAGGACATCACCCGCGACCGCGTCCTGGTCTCCCCCGCACCGGGCGTCCCGGGCCGGCTCCCCTTCTGGAAGGGCGACCAGCTGGGCCGCCCGCTCGAACTGGGCCGCGCGGTGGGGGCGTTCCTCCGCGAGGTCGGCTCGCTGCCCAAGGAGGACGCCCGGCTCCGCCTCCTCGCCGCGGGCCTGGACAGCTGGGCCGCGGCGAACGTCCTGTCCTACCTCGACGAGCAGCGCGAGGCCTGCGGCCACATCCCGGACGACCGCACGATCGTCGTGGAACGCTTCCGCGACGAACTGGGCGACTGGCGGGTCGTCGTGCACTCCCCCTTCGGCGCCCAGGTGCACGCCCCGTGGGCCCTGGCGCTGGGCGCCAAGCTCTCCGAGCGGTACGGCATGGACGCCCAGGTCATGCACGCCGACGACGGCATCGTCCTGCGCCTGCCCGACGCCGACCTCATGGGCCTGGACCTGCTGGACCAGGAGCCGACCGGGATCGGCACGGAGTATGACGCGGCCCAGGCACCGGTCGGCGCGGCGGACGTCGTCTTCGACAAGGGCGAGGTCGACCAGATGGTCACCGACCAGGTGGGCGGCTCCGCCCTGTTCGCCTCCCGCTTCCGGGAGTGCGCCGCCCGCGCGCTGCTGCTGCCCCGCCGCAGCCCCGGCAAGCGCACCCCGCTGTGGCAGCAACGCCAGCGCGCGGCCCAACTGCTCCAGGTCGCGAGCGAGTTCGGCTCGTTCCCGATCGTCCTGGAGGCGATCCGCGAATGCCTCCAGGACGTCTTCGACGTTCCCGGCCTGGTAGAGCTGATGGGTGACCTGGAGTCCCGCAAGGTGCGGCTCGTCGAGGTCACCACCCCCGAGCCCTCCCCCTTCGCCCGCTCCCTCCTCTTCGGGTACGTCGCCCAGTTCCTGTACGAGGGAGACTCACCGCTCGCCGAGCGCCGCGCCGCCGCCCTCTCCCTGGACTCGCGGCTGCTGGCCGAGCTCCTCGGCCAGGCGGAACTGCGCGAACTGCTCGACGCCGAGGTGCTGACCGAACTGGAGCAGGAACTCCAGTGGCGCACCGAGGACCGCCGCGTCAAGGACGCCGAGGGCATCGCCGACCTGCTGCGCATGCTCGGCCCGCTCACGGAGGCCGAGTTGGCCGAGCGGGGTGCCGAACCGGAGTGGGCGCGGGAACTCGCCGGCGCCCGCCGTGCCATCCGGGTCCGGGTCGCCGGCGCCGATCACTGGGCGGCGATCGAGGACGCGGGCCGCCTGCGCGACGCGCTCGGCACGGCACTGCCGGTGGGCGTCCCGGAAGCGTTCACAGAACCCGTCAAGGACCCGCTCGGCGACCTGCTCGCCCGCTACGCCCGCACCCACGGCCCGTTCACATCGGCCACCGCGGCGGCCCGGTTCGGTCTGGGAGCGGCGGTCACCGAGGGCGCCCTCCAGCGGCTCGCGGCGACGGGCCGGGTCGTACAGGGCGAGTTCCATCCGGCCGGGATCGGCCAGGAGTGGTGTGACGCGACCGTCCTGCGCCGCCTGCGCCGCCGTTCCCTGGCCGCGCTGCGCCACGAGTTGGAACCGGTGCCGCCGCCCGCACTCGCCCAGTTCCTCCCCCAGTGGCAGCACATCGGCAAGGGGCACGGCCTGCGGGGCATCGACGGACTGGTGCGTGCCGTCGAACAGTTGCAGGGCGCCTCCGTGCCGGCGTCCGCTCTGGAGAAGCTCGTCCTGCCGTCCCGCGTCGCGCACTACACCCCCGCCATGCTGGACGAACTCACCGCGGCGGGAGAGATCGTCTGGTCCGGCGCCGGAGCGCTCCCCGGCAAGGACGGCTGGGTCTCCCTGTATCTGGCGGACGCGGCTCCCCTGCTCCTCCCGCCGCCCCACCCCCTGGAGCTGACGGCGCTCCACCAGTCCGTCCTGGACGCCCTCTCCGGGGGCTACGGCCTGTTCTTCCGCCAGATCGCCGACCAGGTCCGCGCCACCACCCACCCCGAGGCCACCGACCCCCAACTGGCCGACACCGTATGGGACCTGGCCTGGTCCGGACGGCTCACCAACGACACGCTCACCCCGATGCGCTCCCTCCTCGGCTCGGGCCGCACGGCCGGTTCCACGGCCCACCGCGCCAAGCGCACCGTCCCGCGCGGGCGCTACGGCTCACTCACGGCCGCCGCCCGGCCCGCGTCCCGCACCGGCCCGCCGACCGTCGCCGGCCGCTGGTCCCTGCTCCCGGGGCGCGAGACGGACCCCACCGTGCGCGCCCACGCCCTGGCCCGCGTCCTGCTCGACCGACACGGCGTGGTGACCAGGGGAGCCGTCTCCGCGGAGGGTGTCGAGGGCGGCTTCTCGGCGGTGTACCGCATCCTGTCCGCCTTCGAGGACAGCGGCCAGGCACGACGGGGCTATGTGGTGGAGGGTCTCGGCGCCGCACAGTTCGCCATGGACGGGGCGGTCGACCGCCTCCGCGCGGTGGCCACCGCCCGCGACCGGAACGAGACACCCCCGGCCCCGACTCAGGGCAACGGCACGCACGACGGCTTCGACACCGACTGGCCCCCCTTCCCCGCCCCCACCCCCACCCCCACCATGCGGAGCGAATGGACCTCCCCCCGCGACATCCCACCGACCGACCCCGGCACCGCTCCCGCCTACGGCCCCTACGCGTCCCCCGCCTCTCCCCACCGCAGCCGGCCGGCCCCGGACTCCCGAGCAGTCGTCCTCGCCGCCGCCGACCCCGCGAACGCCTACGGCGCGGCCCTCCCCTGGCCGGACCCTCCGACCGACGCCGGTCACAAGCCGGGCCGGAAGGCCGGTTCCCTGGTGGTTCTCGTAGACGGCGAGCTGACGCTGTACATGGAGCGGGGCGGCAAGACACTGCTGGCCTGGCACTCCGACCCGTCCGACACGACTACCGACGACCCCCGCCTGCAAGCGGCGGCCCAGGCTCTGGCCACGGCCGCCAAAGCCGGCTCCCTCGGCACGGTCACCGTGGAGCGCGTCAACGGCGTCTCGGCCCTGACGTCCCCCTTCGGCACCCTCCTGGAAGGAGCAGGTTTCATCGCCACCCCGCGCGGCCTGCGCCTCCGAGCATGACCCCGACACCCCACACAGCGGTCCCAGCCCACACAGCCCACACATCCGTCTCAGCCCAGACAGCCCAAACCCAGGTCACATCACCCCACTCCACGCCACCCCGTCCACACCCCATGCCACCCTTGACCCATGCCCGAAGGTGACACCGTCTGGCAGGCCGCGAAGCGGCTGCACACCGCCCTCGCAGGCCAGGTGCTGACCCGCAGCGACCTCCGGGTGCCGAAGTACGCCACAGCCGACCTCACAGGCCGTACCGTCCTGGACGTCACCCCGCGCGGAAAACACCTCCTCGCCCACATCGAGGGCGGCCTCACCCTCCACTCGCACCTGCGCATGGACGGCGCCTGGAAGGTGTACGCACCCCACCAGCGCTGGACCGGCGGCCCGGCCCACCAGATCCGGGTGGTCCTCGGCACCCCCGACCGCACAGCCGTCGGCTACCGCCTCCCCGTACTCGAACTGCTGCGCACCGCCGACGAACACCGCGCCGTCGGCCACCTCGGCCCCGACCTCCTGGGCCCGGACTGGAACCCGGACCAGGCCCTGGCCAACCTCCTCGCCACCCCCGCCCGCCAACTCGGCGAGGCCCTGCTCGACCAGCGCAACCTCGCCGGAATCGGCAACGTCTACAAGAGCGAACTCTGCTTCCTCCTCGGCGTCACTCCCTGGCTGCCCGCAGGTGCCCTCCCCGCCGACCGCGCCGCTCATCTGCCCGCGCTGGCGAAGAAGCTCCTGGAGGCCAACCGCGACCGCCCGGTCCGCACCACGACGGGCCGCCGAGGCCAGGAGCTCTTCGTGTACGGCCGGGCGGCCCGCCCCTGCCTCCGCTGCCACACCGCCGTCCGCATGGCCGACCAGGGCGACGGCTCCCGCGAACGCCCCACGTACTGGTGCCCGACCTGCCAACAGGGCCCGACGCCGCGCCCCACCCCGCTCCGCGGAAGACAGCGCTGAGCACACGACAGAACACGGTGGAAGACGGCGGAACACAGCGGCGCACAACTAATTGACGGGCCGTCAGAAACCCTCGTACCGTCCCTTCATGCCCCTCAAGGCGTACGACCTCACCGGCCGGACCGCGTTCGTCACCGGCGCCGCCAGCGGCATCGGCCGCGCCTCGGCCGTCCTGCTCGCCTCGGTCGGCGCCGTCGTGCACTGCGCCGATCTCGACGCCCCCGGCCTGGACGAGACCGCGAGAGCCATCAAGGACACCGGCGGTACCGCCCACACCCACACCCTCGACGTCACCGATCGCCGACAGGTCCACGAGGCCGTCGCTTCCTGCGAGCGCCTGGACGTGATGGCCGCCGTCGCCGGCATCATGCACAGCAGCCCGGTCCTGGAGACCCGGGACGAGGACCTCGACCGGGTACTGAGCGTCAACTTCAAGGGAGTGCTGTACGCCTGCCAGGAGGCCGCCCGCCTGATGCTCGCCCGTCACACGCCCGGCAGCATCGTCACGATGGCCTCGGGCGCCGTGGACACCGGCGGCCCGGGCCTGCTCTGCTACGGCGCGTCCAAGGCGGCCGTCGTCCAGCTGACGAAGACGCTGGCGACCGAGGTGGGCCGCCACGGCATCCGGGTCAACGCGGTCGCGCCGGGCTGGATCCGCACCCCCATGACCGACCACACCGCCGCCACCACCGCCAACGCACAGGCACAGGCACAGGCACAGGCACACACGGAATCACGGATGGCCCGGATGTCCCCCCTGGGCCGGGTGGGCGAACCGGAGGACGTCGCACAGGCCGTCCTCTACCTGGCCTCGGACGCCTCGTCCTTCACAACGGGCCAGATCCTGCGTCCGAACGGTGGGGTGGCGATGCCGTGGTAGTCCGTGCCGTCCGCCAGGCCGCCACCCACCGCCCCGAGGCCACGGCTCCCGCCGCCCGCCCCTTGGGCACACAGTGCACGGGAAGCAGGCTCAGCCCCCATCCCCCGGCCGCGACGGCCCCTTCCAGCACCCCAGCGCCCGGTGCCAGCGCGAGCCGCAGCACGGCCCACCACCACAGTGCCCCCAGACCGAGACCCGCCCCCCAGCGCACTATCGGCCCCGCCATGGACGTCACCTCCAGCCCCGATCAGCGCCGATCGCCCCGACGCTAGGTCGCCGCCTCACCCACAGGAAGGGCGCATCGGCGGCACACAGGTGCACCGCCCGTCACTCGCTTCAGACGTGGCACAACCCAGCTCCACCATGACCGCCACCGATCACACCGGCAAACGGACCGCGGACGCCCGAACCCGCGAAGCACCTCACAAACCCCGCATTCGACCAGGCCACGGACCACAGAGCAGAAACCGCTGCCCCCGCACCACGCGAAAAAAACCCCGACCGCTCTCCTCCGGGTCTCCCCGGAGCAGCCCCGGCCGGGGCCTTGCACATGTCTTCAGTACGTCCGCAGCATCATCCGCACGCGATCAGCGCACGTCAGCGCGGGCACACGCGCGTGAGTCTCACGCGGCGACGACGTTCACCGCTTCGGCGGGCGCCTTGATCGTCACCCGTTCCGGTGGCACACCGGCCACCGAGACGGAACCCAGCATCGGGCGAACCGGCGTCGGTACAGGCTCACTGGGGGTGGCCGCAGCGGACTGGGCCAGCTCGGCGAGGGCGAGTTCGTCACTCACTTCCCGCATGAGCTCGGACATCCGTACGTCCAACGCGTCGCAGATGGCGGACAGCAGTTCGGAGGATGCCTCCTTCTGCCCCCGCTCCACCTCGGAGAGATAGCCGAGTGAGACTCGGGCGGACGAGGAGACTTCGCGCAGAGTACGGCCCTGGCGCTGGCGCTGCCGACGCAGCACGTCACCCAGCAGGCGACGGAGCAGAATCATCGGTGGCTCCCTCCTCGGACCGCGTAGCCGCATCCTTCTCGCCCCACCGTACCGCCTTGCGCCGCGGCCGTGCGGGGAGCGATGTCGTGTTCACTCAGGGCTGCAAACATCAAAACCCCCCGTTCCGTTCCGTATCCTGTGCCCGCTCATTCTCGGACTGTTCGCTCGCAAGCTGCTCCAGGAGCAGCGCGAGTACGCTCCGTACACTCTCCATACGAATTTCCGCCCGGTCGCCGTTCAACCGCAGCGCGGTCACTTTCCCGCCATCGGTTGTGCCGGAGGCCGCCGCGAAGGGACCGTCGAGGGCGACGAAAACCGTCCCGACGGGCTTGCCGTCCTGTGGTTCCGGACCGGCGACTCCGGTCGTCGCGATGCCCCAGTCGGCACCGAGCGCCTTGCGCACCCCGGCTGCCATCAGGCTCGCGACCTGCGGATCCACCGCTCCACGCGCCGCCAGGAGAGTGGCGTCGACGCCCAGCAGTTCATGCTTCAGTTCGGTGGCGTAGGCCGTCACCGAACCCCGGAAGGCCTTGGAGGCCCCGGGTACAGCTGTGATTTCCGCCGCCACCAGTCCGCCGGTGAGCGACTCGGCGACGGCGAGGGTCTCACCCCTCACCGTGAGTAGTCTCACCACTTCAACGGCCAGATCGAGGGCCGGGGAACTCACCCTTGTGTCCCCTCCAACGCGGCCTTGCGCTCGGCGATTCCCTGCCGGCGCAGCACAATGGCCTGTCTCACATAGTCGAGCCCGCTCACGACGGTCAGCACGACCGCGGCGGCCATCACCCAGAACCTCAGGGTGGCCAGCCATCCCGTCAGCGCCAGGACGTACATCCCGACGGCCACGCCCTGGGTGAGGGTCTTCAGCTTGCCGCCGCGGCTCGCGGGAATGACGCCGTAGCGGAGGACCAGGAAACGCAGCAGCGTGATCCCGAGTTCTCGGCCGAGGATGACGACCGTCACCCACCACGGCAGGTCGCCGAGTGCGGACAGACAGATCAGCGCCGCCCCCATGATCGCCTTGTCGGCGATGGGGTCGGCGATCTTCCCGAAGTCGGTGACGAGGTCGTAGGTGCGGGCCAGATGGCCGTCGAACAGGTCGGTGATCATCGCGACGGCGAAGGCGGCCCAGGCGAACGAGCGCCACGCCGGGTCGTATCCACCGTCGGCGAGCATCAGCGCCACGAAGCCCGGTACCAGCAGCAGCCGGAGCATGGTCAGCAGATTGGCGATGTTCCAGACGCTGGCCTGGTTGACGGCGGCGGCCGCGAGCTTCCCGCCACGCGCGGTCTTCGCACCGGACTCGGCACCGAGGTCCGTACCGGAGTCGACACCGGAAACACCGGAAACACCCGGCCCACTCGCAGCGCCGGAACTACCGCCAGCACCCGGAACAGACCCGGAGACGGCGGCGGCGACACCGGCCACGGAGGCGGCACTCGGGGCGGTGCCCGCGGCCACGCCCTTCGCGGCGGAGGGGCCACCCGCGGCGGACGCCGGGACTCCGGTCATCTGCCCGCCTCCTCACTACAGTCGAGCGAGCCCTGCAGCGGCTCGGCCACCAGGTCGACACCTTCCGTGCCGACCACCTTCGCCTCGACGATACGACCGACGCTCAGTCCTTCGCCGCTCGTGAGCAGCACCTGGCCGTCGGTCTCGGGCGCCTGGTGCTCCGCGCGGCCGTACACGCCCTCGACGGGGTCCACCGACTCGACCAGCACGTGCACGGTCTCGCCGAGCCGCTCCTCGGCCCGCTGCGACACGAGTTCCTCGGCGAGCCGGGAGACCCGGGCGAGCCGCTCGGCGACGACGTCCTCGTCGAGCTTGTTCTCGTACGTCGCCGCTTCGGTGCCCTCCTCGTCGGAGTACCCGAAGACGCCGATGGCGTCCAGCCGCGCGCCGTTCAGGAAGCGCTCCAGCTCGGCGAGGTCGGCCTCGCTCTCGCCGGGGAAGCCCACGATGAAGTTGGAGCGCACGCCGGCCTGGGGCGCCTTGCTCCGGATGGTGTCGAGCAGTTCCAGGAAGCGGTCGGTGTCGCCGAAGCGGCGCATCGCGCGCAGCACACCGGGCGCGGAGTGCTGGAAGGACAGGTCGAAGTAGGGCACGACCTTGGGCGTGGAGGTGAGCACGTCGATGAGTCCGGGCCGCATCTCGGCGGGCTGGAGGTAGCTGACGCGCACCCGCTCGATGCCGTCGACCTCGGCGAGCTCCGGCAGCAGGGACTCCAGGAGGCGGATGTCGCCCAGGTCCTTGCCGTACGACGTGTTGTTCTCGGAGACCAGCATGACCTCCTTGACGCCCTGCTCGCCGAGCCAGCGCGTCTCGTTCAGCACGTCGCTGGGGCGGCGCGAGATGAAGGAGCCGCGGAAGGACGGGATGGCGCAGAAGGAGCAGCGCCGGTCACAGCCGGAGGCGAGCTTCACCGAGGCGACGGGGGCGCCGTCGAGGCGGCGGCGCAGGGGCGCACGGGGTCCGGAGGCCGGAGCGAGACCGTCCGGCAGGTCGGCGGGGGCCACCGGGGTGTCCTCGGCGGCCGGCCCGTGTCCCGGCAGCGCGACGGACGCCGCCGACTCCTGACGCTCGGCGGGGCTGATGGGCAGCAGCTTGCGGCGGTCGCGCGGGGTGTGGGAGGCGTGGATTCCGCCGTTCAGGATGGTCTGCAGCCGGTCGGAGATGTCGGCGTAGTCGTCGAAGCCGAGCACGCCGTCGGCCTCGGGGAGCGCCTCGGCGAGGTTCTTGCCGTACCGCTCGGCCATGCAGCCCACCGCCACGACGGCCTGGGTTCTGCCATGACCCTTGAGGTCGTTGGCCTCCAGAAGGGCGTCGACGGAGTCCTTCTTGGCGGCTTCGACGAAGCCGCACGTGTTGACGACGGCCACGTCCGCGTCGGAAGCGTCCTCCACGAGAGCCCAGCCGTCCGCCTCCAAACGGCCTGCGAGCTCCTCCGAGTCCACCTCGTTACGGGCGCAGCCAAGAGTGACGAGTGCGACGGTACGGCGTTCAGGCATGGGCTCAAGACTACTTCGTCCCACTGACACCCCACGTCGACGGGGTTGGCCGATCTTGGCCAACCCCGTCCACACCCGTCCGGTCCCGACCGGGACCCGGTCCTAGCCGACCTGGGGATCGCCCTTCGTGTACGTGAGCCGCTCCACAGCTCCCGCCTGCCAGTCGTCGTCGATCTTCTTGCCGTTCACGTACAGCTGGATCGCCCCGGCGTCACCGAGAACGAGGTTGACCTTCTCGCTGTCCTGGAAGGTCTTGGTCTCGCCCTGCTGGAGCAGGCCGTCGAACAGGAGGCGGCCGTTGTGGTCCTTGGCGGAGATCCAGCTCTTTCCGTCGGGCGCGCTGACCTGGACGGTCACCTTGTCCTGGGGGGCGGCGGCGATGGCGCTGTCCGAGGGCTCCGGCTTCGGGTCCTCGGGCTTGTCGTTCTTCGGCGTGGGAGAGGCGGCCTTGCTGGTCGCGGGCTTGGAGCCCTCGGCGACCTCCGTCTTGGTGCCTCCGTCGCCGTCACCGCCCTTGAACGCGGTGAAGCCGACGAAGCCGATCACGGCGACGATCGCGGCGACCATGGCCGCGGTCCAGTTGGGCCCGCGCCGCTCGGGACGGATGCGTTCCGCCTCGAACAGCGGAGCCGCGGGGGTCGGCGCCGGACGCCCGCCGTGGGCGTCGTCGTATTGGGCGAGCAGCTGGGCGGGATCGAGACCGACGGCCCTGGCCAGGGTCCGGATGTGCCCGCGCGCGTAGACGTCGCCACCACAGGGCGTGAAGTCGTCCGCCTCGATGGCGTGCACGATGGGAAGGCGGACACGAGTGGCGGAACTGACGTCGTCGACGGTCAGTCCGGCAGCGATACGCGCCTGCTGGAGGGCACGGCCGATCGAGGGGCGGGCTTCCTCACGGTCGTCTTCGAAGGGACGCTCGTCTTCAGGGGAGTTGCCGAGGGACACGGGGGCGCCTTTCGAGCGTTTTAGCCGCCTGTGCTGGAGGTTCAGTCTATGGGGGGTACGAAAGGGTGGGGCAACCGGGCGGTGGCACTTTGTACGCCATCGGAATGGCCGGACACGCCGACGGCGGGACAGCGGCTTTCCGCTGTCCTCAACTTGACGTACGCCGAAGGGAAACGGTTGCTCAATGATCCCTTACGAGTGAGTCACGATCGAACAGCGGCCTTGGGGCTCCCTTTAAGCCTCCCCGCGGATCACCGCGAGCACTCCGTCCAGCTCGTCAGCCTTCACAAGAACGTCACGAGCCTTTGAGCCTTCGCTCGGCCCGACGATGCCCCGGGACTCCATGAGGTCCATGAGCCGTCCGGCCTTGGCGAAGCCGACCCGCAGCTTCCGCTGCAACATGGAGGTCGACCCGAACTGCGTGGAGACGACCAGCTCGGCGGCCTGGCACAGCAGGTCGAGGTCGTCGCCGATCTCCTCGTCGATCTCCTTCTTCTGCTTGGTGCCCACCGTGACGTCGTCCCTGAAGACCGGCGCCATCTGGTCCTTGCAGTGCTGGACGACCGTCGCGACCTCGTCCTCGGTGACGAAGGCACCCTGCATGCGGGTGGGCTTGTTCTGCCCCATCGGCAGGTACAGCCCGTCGCCCTTGCCGATCAGCTTCTCGGCGCCGGGCTGGTCGAGGATGACCCGCGAGTCGGCGAGCGAGGAGGTGGCGAAGGCGAGCCGCGAGGGCACGTTCGCCTTGATCAGACCGGTGACGACGTCGACCGAGGGCCTCTGGGTGGCGAGCACCAGGTGGATGCCGGCCGCGCGCGCGAGCTGCGTGATCCGCACGATCGAGTCCTCGACGTCCCGCGGGGCGACCATCATCAGGTCGGCGAGCTCGTCGACGATCACCAGCAGATACGGGTACGGGGACAACTCGCGCTCGCTGCCCTCCGGCGACTTCACCTTGCCGTTGCGCACGGCTTCGTTGAAGTCGTCGATGTGCCGGTAGCCGTAGGCCGCCAGGTCGTCGTAGCGGAGATCCATCTCCCGGACGACCCACTGGAGCGCCTCGGCGGCCCGCTTCGGGTTGGTGATGATGGGCGTGATCAGGTGCGGGATGCCCTCGTACGCGGTCAGCTCGACGCGCTTGGGGTCGACGAGGACCATCCGGACGTCCTCGGGGGTCGCGCGGACCATGATCGACGTGATCAGGCAGTTGATGCACGAGGACTTGCCGGAACCGGTGGCTCCGGCGACCAGTACGTGGGGCATCTTCGCCAGGTTGGCCATCACATAGCCGCCCTCGACGTCCTTGCCGAGCGCCACGAGCATCGGGTGGTCGTCCTCGGCCGCCGCCGCCAGCCGCAGGACGTCACCGAGGTTGACCATCTCCCGGTCGGTGTTCGGGATCTCGATACCGACCGCGGACTTGCCGGGGATCGGGCTGATGATCCGGACGTCCGGGCTGGCCACGGCGTACGCAATGTTCTTGGTCAGCGCGGTGATCCGCTCGACCTTCACGGCGGGACCGAGTTCGACCTCGTAGCGCGTGACCGTCGGCCCGCGGGTGAAGCCGGTGACGGCGGCGTCGACCTTGAACTCGGAGAACACGGTCGTGAGCGAGGCGACGACCGCGTCGTTGGCCGCGCTGCGGGACTTGCCGGGGCCCCCGCGCGTGAGGAGGTCGAGAGAGGGCAGCGAGTACGTGATGTCGCCGGACAGCTGGAGCTGCTCGGCGCGCGCCGGCAGATCGCGGGGCACGTCGGGCGCGGCCTTGGTGAGGTCGGCGACCCCCGTGTCGAGCTTCTCCTGCCTGGGGCGCGCGGCCGGCTTCGGTACGGGTTTCGGGGTCGTTGTCGTCTCCTCGCGCTCCCCCTGGCTCACGCCCTGGGTGAGGTCGGCGACGATCGGCGAGGGCGGCATGCCGTGCAGTACGGCACCGTCGAGCGCGGCGGCTGCTGCCGCCGCGACGTCCACGGCGTCCATGGGACGGCCCAGATCGGGCTGTGGGACAGCGGAGCGCCTGGGGCGGCCACGACGCCGCGAGAGGGCCTCCTGCTCCGCTCCTTCGGGGTCGTAGTCCGTGGGGGCCGGGCCGCGTCGGCGCCCGCGCGCGGGCAGCGCCTCGCGCCACTGGTCGTCGTAGCGTTCGTCGTCCTCCCCCAGCTCGTCCTCGGAGGGGTCGTGGACGATGCCGAGCCGCACCCCGAGCAGCCGCAGCCGCTGCGGGATGGCGTTGACCGGCGTGGCCGTGACGACCAGCAGTCCGAAGACGGTCAGCAGGACGAGCAGGGGTACGGCGAGGACCTCGCCCATGGTGTACGTCAGCGGGGTCGCCGCTCCCCAGCCGATCAGGCCGCCGGCGTCCCTTATCGCCTGCATGCCCTCGGACCGCGCGGGCGATCCGCAGGCGACGTGGACCTGGCCGAGCACGCCGACGACGAGCGCGGACAGACCGATCACGATGCGGCCGTTGGCCTCGGGCTGCTCGGGGTGCCGGATGAACCGTACGGCGATGACCGCGAGCAGTATCGGCACGAGCAGGTCGAGCCGGCCGAAGGCGCCGGTCACCAGCATCTCGACGAGGTCGCCGACGGGACCGCGCAGGTTCGACCAGGTACCGGCCGCGACGATCAGCGCGAGGCCGAGCAGCAGCAGGGCGACTCCGTCCTTGCGGTGGGCCGGGTCGAGGTTCTTCGCTCCCTGCCCTATCCCGCGGAACACCGCGCCGACGGCATGGGCCATTCCGAGCCAGACGGCACGCACCAGTCGGTAGATGCCCCCCGTGGGGCTGGGTGCCGGCCTCGGCGGCGCGGCTTTCCTCGCCGCGGCCTTCTTGGCCGGCGCCTTCTTGGCGGGAGCCCTTTTCGCAGCGGCCTTCTTCACCGGAGCGGCCGCCTTCTTGGCGGGCTTCTTGGCTGCGGAGGGACGTGAGGCCATAGATGTGAGGTTACCGGTGGAGACGACAGGGGACACGTGTGCCCGATGCTTCACCCGTTCGTGTCGCGCTTCCGGAAGCGGTGGGCTGACGCCGACTCACTTGGCCGGGAACTGCCCGACGGTGCGGGATCCGAACGCCCGCACCGGGGCAACCCGCCCCACCGGAGCCTCAGTTCTGCGACGGCATCACGGGAGAACTGCCCGTGCCGGGCTCCAGAGCGTCCAGGGCCCGCCGCAAGCCGGTGAGTTTGCGTTCGAGATGAGCGGCCGTGGCCACGGCCGCCGCGTCGGCGGACTCGTCGTCCAGCTGCTTCGACAGCGCCTCGGCCTGCTCCTCCACCGCCGCCAGCCGCGCCGACAGCTCGGCGAGCAGCCCCGCCGGCTCCTTCGCGTCCCCGGCCGCCGCCTTGCCGCCGCCCTCCAACTGGAGCCGCAGCAGTGCCGCCTGCTCCCTGAGCTGGCAGTTCTTCATGTACAGCTCGACGAAGACGGAGACCTTGGCGCGCAGCACCCAGGGGTCGAAGGGCTTGGAGATGTAGTCCACCGCCCCCGCCGCGTACCCACGGAACGTGTGGTGCGGTCCGTGGTTGATCGCGGTGAGGAAGATGATCGGGATGTCCCGGGTCCGTTCTCGCCGCTTGATGTGCGCGGCCGTTTCGAAACCGTCCATACCCGGCATCTGGACGTCCAACAGAATGACCGCGAAGTCGTCCGTCAGCAGCGCCTTGAGCGCTTCCTCCCCGGACGATGCCCGCACCAGCGTCTGATCGAGCGCGGAGAGAATGGCCTCCAGCGCCAGCAGATTCTCCGGCCGGTCATCGACCAGGAGGATCTTGGCCTTCTGCACCATGGCCCGCCCTCCTCGCCCCGGCGTGGGGCCTCCCCTGTCCGCAGGACTTGGGTTGGCGCCGACCGGCGCCGCCCCAGGGGACGACTCCCTTGCGCCGCCCGTCCTTGTGCCGGTCATCGTAGCCGCACCCCGCTCGTCGCCACACCCTGTCACCGCGATGTCACTGTGCACGAAGCAGAAACGCGGCGAGAGACCAGAAGGTTCCCCGAATCCCGTACTTCTACACGGCCTCCGCCACCCAGAGTCGGCAACTCCGCGTATCCGCCGAAGGTTCCCGCCACATCCGCACGAAGCCCTCGCACGACCCTGACGATCCGGTCACTCCCCACGCATCCACTGATCCATCACGGTCAACAGGTGATCCGGATCGACCGGCTTGGTCACATAGTCGGAAGCGCCCGACTCGATCGCCTTCTCCCGGTCGCCCTTCATCGCCTTCGCGGTCAGCGCGATGATCGGCAACCCGGCGAACTGCGGCATCCTGCGGATCGCCGTCGTCGTCGCGTAGCCGTCCATCTCGGGCATCATGATGTCCATCAGAACGACCGCCACATCGTCGTGCTGCTCCAGGACCTCGATGCCCTCGCGGCCGTTCTCCGCGTACAGCACGGACAGTCCGTGCTGTTCGAGGACGCTGGTCAGCGCGAAGACGTTGCGGATGTCGTCGTCGACGATCAGCACCTTCTCCCCGCCGAAGCGGATCCCGCGGCGCGGCTTGGGAGCCACCTGCTGTTCCGCCGCCACGGGCCACTGCTCCTGCTGTGCGAGACGCTGCTCGATCTCCGGCACCGGCCGGCGACGGCGCCTGAAGAGCGCGGCGGCACCGTTCTGCGTCTCCCGGTACGACCGCACCTCGGCCGGCGTCTCGACCTCCACGTCGGACAGCTCGTCCGCCTCGGCCCGCCCCGAGGCGGACGCCACGAGGTCGCCGGCCTCCAGCGCCGGCACCAGGTGCTGATAGCCCTGCGTCGGCAGTTCGCTCGGGTGCAGCGGCAAATACAGCGTGAAGGTCGATCCGCGTCCCGTCTCGCTCTGCGCGTGGATCTCACCGCCCAGCAACTGCGCGATCTCCCGCGAGATCGACAGCCCGAGCCCCGTCCCTCCGTACTTGCGACTCGTCGTACCGTCCGCCTGCTTGAACGCCTCGAAGATCACCCGCATCTTGCTGCCCGCGATCCCGATGCCCGTGTCCGTGACGGAGAACGCGATCAGGTCGGCGTCCGCGTCCCGCAGCGAACCGGCCTCCAGGAGCTGCTCCCGGATCGCCACCGGCACCTCCCGGCCGGCGGGCCGGATGACCAGCTCGACGGCCCCGGAGTCGGTGAACTTCACCGCGTTCGACAGCAGGTTGCGCAGCACCTGAAGAAGCCGCTGTTCGTCGGTGTGCAGCGTGGCCGGCAGCTCCGGCGACACCCGCACGGACAGGTCTAGGCCCTTCTCCGCGGTCAGCGGCCGGAAGGTCGCCTCCACGTAGTCGACGAGCTGGACGAGCGCGATCCGCGTCGGGGAGACGTCCATCTTGCCCGCCTCCACCTTCGACAGGTCGAGGATGTCGTTGATCAGCTGGAGCAGGTCGGAACCGGCCCCGTGGATCGTCTCGGCGAACTCGACCTGCTTCGGCGAGAGGTTGCCCTCCGCGTTGTCCGCGAGCAGCTTCGCCAGGATCAGCAGCGAGTTGAGCGGCGTACGCAGTTCGTGCGACATGTTGGCGAGGAACTCGCTCTTGTAGCGCATCGACACGGCGAGCTGCTCGGCGCGCTCCTCCAGGACCTGCCGCGCCTCCTCGATCTCGGTGTTCTTCACCTCGATGTCGCGGTTCTGCTGGGCCAGCAGCTCCGCCTTCTCCTCCAGCTCGGCGTTCGAGGCCTGCAGGGCCTTCTGCCGGTTCTCCAACTCCTCCGACCGCTCACGGAGTTGCTCGGTCAGCTCCTGGGACTGCTTCAGCAGCACCTCGGTCTTGGTGTTGACGGAGATGGTGTTGACGCTGGTCGCGATCATCTCGGCGATCTGGTTGAGGAAGTCCTTCTGGATCTGCGTGAAGGGAGTGAAGGAGGCCAACTCGATGACACCGAGGACCTTGCCCTCGAACAGCACCGGAAGGACGATCACCTGCGCGGGCGGAGCTTCGCCGAGCCCCGAGGAGATCTTCAGGTAGCCGCTGGGAGCGTTCTCCACCAGGATCGCGCGCTTCTCCTCGGCGGCCGTCCCGATCAGCGCCTCACCGGGCCTGAACGACGTCGGCATGGAGCCCATGGAGTAGCCGTACGACCCGAGCATCCGCAGCTCGTACCGGTCCTCCGCCTCGGCGCTGACGTCCTTGCCGTCCAGGAGCGGCATGGCGACGAAGAAGGCGCCGTGCTGCGCGGTCACCACCGGCGTCAGCTCGCTCATGATCAGCGAGGCCACGTCGGCGAGGTCGCGGCGGCCCTGCATGAGGGCGGAGATGCGGGCGAGGTTGCCCTTGAGCCAGTCCTGTTCCTTGTTGGCGATCGTGGTGTCACGCAGGTTGGCGATCATCTTGTTGATGTAGTCCTGGAGTTCCTGGATCTCGCCGGACGCGTCCACGTCGATCTTCAGGTTCAGGTCGCCGCGGGTCACCGCGGTCGCCACGCGCGCGATGGCACGCACCTGCCGGGTCAGGTTCCCGGCCATCTCGTTCACCGACTCGGTGAGGTCCCGCCATGTTCCGTCGACGTCACGCACGCGTGCCTGGCCGCCCAACTGGCCTTCCGTGCCCACCTCGCGGGCGACCCGGGTGACCTCCTCGGCGAACGACGACAGCTGGTCGACCATCGTGTTGATCGTCGTCTTGAGTTCGAGGATCTCGCCGCGGGCGTCGATGTCGATCTTCTTGGTCAGGTCGCCCTTGGCGATGGCCGTGGTCACCATGGCGATGTTCCGCACCTGACCGGTCAGGTTGGACGCCATCTGGTTCACCGACTCGGTGAGGTCCTTCCACGTGCCGGCCACGCCCGGCACCCGCGCCTGACCGCCCAGGATCCCGTCCGTACCCACCTCTCGGGCCACCTTGGTGACCTGGTCGGCGAACGAACTCAGCGTCTTCACCATGGTGTTGAAGGTGTCCGCGAGCTGCGCGACCTCGCCGCGCGCCTCGATCGTCACCGTGCGGGTCAGGTCGCCGTTGGCGACGGCCGCCGCGACCTGGGAGATGTTGCGCACCTGCACGGTCAGGTTGTTGGCCATCAGGTTGACGTTGTTGCTGAGGTCCTTCCAGATGCCCGTGGCGCCCGGCACATGCGCCTGGCCGCCGAGGATGCCGTCCGTGCCCACCTCGCGGGCCACCCGGGTCACCTGCTCGGCGAACGACGACAGCTGGTCCACCATCGTGTTGACGGTGGTGACGAGTTCGAGGATCTCGCCCTTCGCGTCGACGGTGATCTTCTTCGACAGATCGCCCTTGGCGACCGCGGTGGTGACCTCGGCGATGTTGCGGACCTGGATGGTCAGGTTGTTCGCCATGAAGTTCACGGACTGCGTGAGGTCCTTCCAGGTGCCGGAGACACCCTGTACCTCGGCCTGCCCGCCGAGGATGCCCTCCGTACCCACCTCACGGGCCACCCGCGTGACCTCTTCGGCGAACGACGACAGCTGGTCCACCATCGTGTTCAGGGTGTTCTTCAGCTCCAGGATCTCGCCGCGCGCGTCCACGGTGATCTTCTGGGACAGGTCACCGCGGGCCACCGCCGTGGCCACCTGCGCGATGTTGCGCACCTGGCCGGTCAGGTTGGACGCCATACCGTTCACGGAGTCGGTGAGGTCACGCCACACACCGGCGACGCCCGGTACCTGCGCCTGACCGCCGAGGCGGCCCTCCGTGCCCACCTCGCGGGCGACCCGGGTCACCTGGTCGGCGAAGGCGGACAGCTGGTCGACCATCGTGTTGATGGTGTTCTTCAGCTCCAGGATCTCGCCGCGCGCGTCGACGTCGATCTTCTGGGACAGGTCGCCCCGGGCCACCGCCGTCGTCACCTGGGCGATCTGCCGCACCTGCGAGGTGAGGTTGCCACCCATGAAGTTGACGGAGTCCGTGAGCTCCTTCCATGTACCCGAGACACCGGGTACGACGGCCTGCCCGCCCAGCCGGCCCTCGGTGCCCACGTCCCGGGCCATCCGCGTCACCTGGTCGGCGAAGGCGGACAGCTGGTCCACCATCGTGTTCACGGTGTTCTTCAGCTGGAGCATCTCGCCGGAGACGTCCACGGTGACCTTCTGGGAGAGGTCGCCGTTGGCCACCGCGGTGGTCACCTGCGCGATGTTCCTCACCTGTCCGGTGAGATTCCGGAACGCCGTGTTGACGGAGTCCGTCAGGTCCTTCCACGTACCGGCGGCCCCCGACACCTGCGCCTGACCGCCCAGCTCACCCTCGACACCGACCTCGCGCGCCACCCGCGTGACCTCGGCACCGAACGCCGACAGCTGGTCCACCATCCCGTTGACGGTGTTCTTCAGCTCCAGCATCTCGCCGGCCACGTCCACGGTGACCTTCTGCGAGAGGTCACCGCTGGCCACGGCCGTCGTCACCTGCGCGATGTCCCGCACCTGGATGGTCAGGTTCCGGAAGACCGTGTTCACCGAATCGGTGAGGTCCTTCCAGGTCCCGGCCGCACCCGGCACATTCGCCTGCCCGCCGAGCCGCCCCTCGGCACCGACCTCGTTGGCCACCCGCGTGACCTCGTCGGCGAACGTCCGCAGCGTCTCGGTCATCTGGTTGATGGTGTCGGCGAGCTGCGCGACCTCGCCGCGCGCCGAGACCGTCACCTTCTGCGACAGGTCACCACTGGCGACCGCCGTCGTCACCTGGGAGATACCGCGCACCTGGGCCGTCAGGTTGCCGGCCATCAGGTTCACCGAATCGGTGAGGTCCTTCCACACCCCGGCCACACCGGGCACCTGCGCCTGGCCGCCCAGCTCGCCCTCGACACCGACCTCGCGCGCGACGCGGGTCACCTCGGAGGAGAACGACGACAGCTGGTCCACCATCGTGTTGACGGTGTTCTTCAGCTCCAGCATCTCGCCGGCCACGTGAACCGTGACCTTCCGGGACAGATCACCCTTCGCCACGGCCGTCGTCACCAGCGCGATGTCCCTCACCTGGGCCGTCAGCCGGTACGCCATCGTGTTGACGGACTCGGTCAGGTCCTTCCACGAACCGGACATACCGCGCACTCGGGCCTGTCCGCCCAGCTTGCCCTCGGTACCGACCTCGCTGGCCACCCGCGTGACCTCGTCGGTGAACGTCGACAGCTGGTCGACCAGGTTGTTGACGGTCCGCCCGACCTTGAGGAACTCCCCGCGCAGCGGATGCCCGGTCCCGTCCGGCGCCTGCGTCCGCAGCTCCATACGCGGCGACAGATCACCCTCCGCCACCGCGGACAGCACCCGGCTGACCTCGGAGACGGGCCGCACGAGGTCGTCGACCAGCGCGTTCGAGGCGTCGATCGCGGCCGCCCAGGAGCCCTCGGAAGCGCCTGTTTCCAGCCGTTCCGTGAGCTTTCCCTCACGACCCACCATGCGCCGCACCCGGGACAATTCACCCGTCAAGTGGAGATTACGGTCGGCCACCTCATTGAAAACCGCCGCGATCTCCGACATCACGCCATCGCCGGACACCGTGAGCCGCTTGCGGAAGTTCCCGTCGCGCATCGACACGAGGGCCGTCAGCAACCTGTTCAGGGCAGCCGTGTCCACAGCGGTGGTCCCATTGCCAGATTTGCGCTGGTTACTCTGGGACTGCCCGCCTTTCGCACGCGTCTTCGTGCCCCGCGTCGCTGCGCCAGACTCCACTGTGTCCCTCCCGCAGGGGTCGACCGTTACTGCTGTGCTCAGGTGTTGCTGCTCGGCTTGCCGGTTACTGCTGCGTATCCATGCCCGCTATATCAGGCCGCATCCCGGGGCTGCTGCCCACGGTGTGCACATCACACCCAGCCTGCCAGTACCTTCACCAGAAGCTTGCCCAGTGTTTCACCCTGGCCGAACCAGGCCATAACAGTTCGGCAGCTTCGCACATCGTCCGCACACCCTCCGGACGGAAACACTGCAGACCGGCATCCGCGTGGACGGGGAAGGTAAGTAACCTTGCATGCGGCTGTCCAGCCGTGCCGGTCTGTCCGGCCTGGGCGGTGGCACGAGAACGAGCGGGCATCGGAGGGGCGGCCGCACACATGACCACCGGACTGATCCCTGGGGAACAGCCCCCGGACCCCCGGCCGACGGGCATCCTGCCGCAACAGCGGCACGAGCCGGTCGGCCAGGCAGCCCTGCACGTCGACAACCGGTCGAGGAGTTCTGTGATCACCGCGCGCGCGGCCGCCAGCTTCGATCCCGTCGGGCGATCGGTCGCGAGCGCCCGCTCCTTCGTCCGCGACACCCTCCAGGGCTGGGGTTTCGCCGACATCATCGACGACGCCGTGGTCCTCACCAGCGAACTGGTGACCAACGCCGTGGTGCACGCGGGCACCTCCGCGGACGTCCTGTGTCTACGGAGCGACGAGGGCGTACGGATCGAGGTCGCCGACCGCTATCCGGAGCGCGAGATCCCTCTCCAGGGCCAGGTCACGACGATGGCCAACCCGGACCGCGAGGGCGGCCGCGGCCTCCAGCTCTGCGCGGCCCTGTCCGGCCGCTGGGGCGTGGAGTACACGCCGACCCACAAGCAGGTCTGGTTCCAGCTCGACCTTCCCGAACGCCCGGTGGGCACCCGCGCCGCGGGCCCCGCGCTCCCCGCCGCCCTGCTCCCGCTCGCCGACGGCCGCGTCCGCGTCGCCGTCGTCCAGATCGACCGCACCGGCGCCCTCACGTCCTGGAACGAGGACGCCGAGGAGCTCTTCGGGTACGCCGCCGAACAGGTCCTCGGCAAACCGCTCACGGACCTGGCCGCCTGGCCGCACACCCCGGGCACCAGCACCGGCATCGCGGAGGCTCTCCGGCTCTCCCGCTGGGAGGGCAGTTACGGCATCAGAGCCGCCAACGGCCGGGTCAGTTCGGTGTACGCCTCCCACCTCCGCGTCCGTGACACGGCCGGCGAGCCCTCCACGGTCTGCCTCCTGGTCCGCGACCACGAACGGGCCGTCCTGCAGACCCCGTTGCGTGTCCCCGCGTCCGACACCTCTCCCGCGTCCGACGGCCAGAGCACGGACCCCTTCGAGGTGTTCATCGGCTCCCCGGCCCCGGACGACCTCGACGGCCTGCTCCAGCGCACGGTCGAACGCGCCCGCGACATGCTCGACGGCGACTCCGCCTTCCTGCTCCTCGCGACGGACGACGAAACGGAGTTGGAGGTCCGCGCCTCCACCGGCCTGCCCTCCGCCCGCCAGCGCTTCGCCCGCGTCCCCGTGGAGGCCGGCCCCGGCCGCTACGGCTCGGCCCGCATGCCGGCCGTCCACGAAGACCTCACGGCCGTACCGGGCGCCGTACCGCTGCTGAGCGGCACCGGCATGCGCTCGGTCGTCACGGTCCCCCTGAAGGTGGAGGGCCGCCTCACCGGCTCACTGGGCGTCGCCGCCGAGTCCCCCGCCAGATACTCGAACGAGGAGGCGCTGCGCCTCCAATTCGCCGCCGACCGCATCGCGTTGGCCGTCGAGTCCGCCCGCCTCGGCGAACTCGAACGCCTGCGCCGAGGCTCCCTGAGCTTCCTCGTCGAGGCCTCCGACCTCCTCGCCGGCACCCTGGACCGCGACCAGACGCTGGCGCTGATGGCCCAGATGACGGTCCCGACCCTGGCCACCTGGTGCGCGGTCTACACCATCGCCGACCAGGCCTCCGAGCCGTATCTGTCGTATGTCCTGCACGAGGACGAGGAACTGATCGACGGCATCAAGTCGTTGCTGTCGAAGATCTCCCCGCCCGACCCGGTCCCCACCCCGGGTGCCCGCGTCTGGTCGGCTCCCGGCGAGGCGGCCCACCAGTCGGCCCTGCGCAGCTCCATGCGCAGCCTCGGCCTGAGCGGCGGCCCGCCCCACAAGGTGTCCTCCGGCATCGGCCCGACGCTCGCCACGGCCTCCGCCGTCGGCGGCGAGACCGTGGTCCTGCCGCTGGTCGCCCGCAACCGCGTCATCGGCATGCTCACTTTGGGCAAGCCCACGGACGAACACTTCCGCCAGGAGATCCTGGAACTGGCCGAGGACCTGTCCCGCCGGGCCGCTCTGGCCCTCGACAACGCCCGCCTCTACTCCGAGCGCACCGCCATCAGCCAGGCCCTCCAGCGCAGCCTCCTGCCGCCGGAACTCCCCGTGATCGACGGAGTAGAGGTCGAGGTCATCTACCGCGCGGCCGGCGAGGGCAACGAGGTGGGCGGCGACTTCTACGACCTCTTCCCGATCCGCGACGGCGCCTACGGCTTCGCCATCGGCGATGTCTGCGGCACCGGCCCGAACGCGGCGGCCGTCACAGGCCTGGCCCGTCACGCGCTCCGACTGCTGGCCCGCGAGGGCCTGAGCGGTCCGGCGGTCCTGGAGCGCCTGAACTCGGCGATCCTCGACGAGGGCGCCCGCAGCCGCTTCCTCACCCTCCTCTACGGCGAGTTGTGGCCCCAGGAGGACGGCAGCGCCCTGCTGAAGGTGGTCTGCGCCGGCCATCCCCTGCCCCTCCGCCTCCGCCAGGACGGCACGGTCGAGCCGGCCGCCGAACCCCAGCCGCTCCTCGGTGTCATGGAGGACCTGGAGCTCTACGAGGAGACGGTCACCCTCGATCCGGGCGATGTCCTCCTGTGCGTCACGGACGGCGTCACAGAACGCCGTGAAGGCACCCGCATGCTCGGGGACGACGGCCTCGCCGACGTCCTCACCACCTGCACGGGCCTCACGGCGGGCGCGGTGGCTGCCCGCATCATGCGCGCGGTGGAACGCTTCGCGCAGGACGCCCCGTCCGACGACATGGCGATCCTCGCCATGCGGGTACCGGGCCTCCACAAGGACTGACGGAACCGAAGAGGGCATGAGAAAGGCCCCCGCCCGGAAGGGCGGAGGCCTTTTCTTGTGGAGCCCCCCAACGGAATCGAACCGTTGACCTTCTCCTTACCATGGAGACGCTCTGCCGACTGAGCTAGGGGGGCCTGTCACCTTGCGGGGTTTCCCCCGCGGCAACGAAATAGATCATACCCCGAACAGACCGGTGCTCCCAACCGTGCCCAACTGCCTTCAGAAGGCCGGTTGGAGGAGTCCCCCGAGGGCGTTGCACGCACCGACGATCCGCTGCATGTCCCGCTTGGTCAAGGCGGCTTCCACCGGCAGCGCGAGCGTGTCGTCGGCAGCCCGCTCGGTCTCCGGCAGCGCCACGCACCGACGGTATTCGGGCAACCGGTGCACCGGCGCCTTCACCGGCACCCGGCAGTCGACACCCCTGGCCCGCACGGCCCGGGCGAAGGCGTCCCGATCCGGCCGCCCGTTCCCCGGCACCCGCACGACGTACTGCTGGTAGGTGTGCCCGTCCCCGCCGTCAGGCGTCCGCACACCCCTCAACTTCGTATCCAGATAGGCGGCCCGCTGCCGCCGCTGAGCGATCTCGTCGTACGGCGCCTCGGACTCTCCCTCTTGGAGTACGAGCAGCCCGTGCCGTTCTCCCACTCCGAGCAGCCGCACCATGTCGGCCGGCCGGCCGAAGCGGTGGACGACGACGATGGCCGCCGTCCGCGGAGTTACGGCCGCGTCGACAGCGGACGCGTCGAGGCAGTAGGAGACCGGATCTATGTCGGCGAACACCGGAAGCCCTCCGGCCAGAACCACGGCCTCGGCGACCTCGACGTTGCCGAAGGCCGGCACGATCACCTCGTCACCGACGCCGACACCAGCGGCCCGGAGCATTGCAGCAGTACCCATGCCACTGATCGTGGTTGCGCAACGTGAACTTCAAGTGACGCACAACAAAAAAGGGTTGGACCCCGAACCGAAGTTCAGGATCCAACCCTTTGAAAGATTGTTCGGCGGCGTCCTACTCTCCCACAGGGTCCCCCCTGCAGTACCATCGGCGCTGTAAGGCTTAGCTTCCGGGTTCGGAATGTAACCGGGCG
>NZ_JBVIOL010000030.1:0-68175 GCF_055578825.1 Streptomyces sp. NPDC032822
TGAGTTGCGTACGTGTCACACCCAGCGTCCTACCAGGTCCCGTCCCCGCACGGGACCAGAACCCGAGAATGATCACGACCTCACACAGGCCCTAGACCTGCGACTGCGAGCGCACTGTCGCGCGGTCGTGCGGCGCGGGCGCCGCGTTTCTCCTGAAGGCCCAGCCCGTGTCCGGCTCCACGGCGAAACGGAAGACGCGCCGTACGGGTGGGGCGCACAGCGCGGTCCCGATCGCGGCGGCGGCAACGGTGACGACGATCGTGCCCTGCGGCTGATGGATCCAGGCGGGGTCGTACCAGCCCCAGAACTTGGCGCCCTGGGCGAAGAAGCCGTGCAGCAGATAGCTGTAGAGCGTGCCCGCGCCGAGCACGGTGAACCACATACGTCGGCGTGGCACCCAGGCGAGAAAGCAGACGACGAGGAGCAGCGAGCAGGCGAACAGGGCCAGGGTCATCACGGGTCCGTACCAGAAGGGCGCTCCCAGTTCGTCGGCGCCGTCGCGCCGGAAGAACCAGGCGCCGCTCGTGCGCGGCACCGCCCAGTACGCCACGGCGAGCGCGCCGACGAACACCGGCACGGCCAGCAGGCGGACCCTCCGGTCGTGCACCAGCCGGAAGTGCTGCGGCTTCAGGCACAGGCCGAGCACGAAGAACGGCAGGAACTGCAAGGCCCGTTGCAGCGCGAGGTCATTGCCCAGGGCCGGTGAGATCGTCGCCGGCACCGCGACGGCGACCGCGAGCGGCAGCGGCCATCGCACGAGCCGCCACAGCGGGGTGGTGAGCCGCCAGATGAACAGCGCGGCCAGGAACCAGGTCAGGTAGAGGGGTTCCAGCAGACTGATCGGGCGGTCCGGAACCTGGTCGGTCCACCGGGTGTAGAGGGTGTACGCCGTCTCGAAGACGACGTAGGGGAGGGCGACCCCGGTCACCAGCTTCCTGAGCCGCTGCGGACTCCAGTCGAAACCGCGTGAGAAGTAGCCCGACATGACGATGAACGCCGGCATGTGGAAGGCGTAGACGAGCATGTAGGCCGCGGTGACGGCCCGACTGCCGTCACGCAGCGGCTCCCACGCGTGCCCCACGGCCACCAGCACGATCGCCAGATACTTCGCGTTGTCGAAGAAGGCGTCCCGCTGCTTCGGCCGCGCGGGCTCGGCCCGCCCCCCGGTCGTCTCGCCGGTTGTCGTCTCGCGCGCGGCCTGTGTGGTGTCGCTCACCCGTCCTCCTGCCGGGCGTGTGCGGCACCCGCACAGGAAGGTGCTGGTCTTGCGGGACTCTCGGCTGTGATGTGGAGGTACGCCATCCAAGGCGCCTTGCCGCTGTCGGGCGAGGCAAACGCGGAGCCCCGGCGGCGAGGTGGTCGGCCGGTGCGCGTTCCCTGGACGGGCCGGGCCCGGATCCGTGTCGACCGTGAGCCCGCCCGCACCGCCCCGTCGTGGGCCTCGTCCCACTGCCCGGGGCCGACGCGTGGCCGTCTCCCTCGACGTGGCGCCACCCGTCGCCGCACGCGACGGCCCGAGCGGGGCCCGACCATCCCCATTCGGCTTAGGTAAGCCAAACCTAATGTCCGCTAGTGTGTGCGGCACGGCAGCGGCCGGGACAGCCCCGGCACGGTCCTACCCCGGGAGTCGGCTTGTCCCAGATGATCGACGCGAGCGCGCGGCACACCGGCGCCGCGGCCACGGACGGCTATGTCGAGCTGAGCTCGCCGGAAGAGCTGCGCGAGTTGCTGGGCGAGCCGCATCCGATCGTCGTCGAGAAGGTGCACGACCAACTCACCGACGCGGACCGGGACATGCTCGCGCGCTCCCCGTTCTGCCTCCTGTCCACCTCGGACAGCCGTGGCAACTGTGATGTCTCGCCGCGCGGCGACGGCCCCGGATTCACCCATGTCGTCGGCCCGTCGACGCTGGCCCTGCCGGACCGGCCCGGCAACCGGCGCGGCGACAGCTTCCACAACATCCTGGACAACCCGCACGCCGGGCTGCTGTACCTGATCCCCGGGAGCAAGGAAGTACTCCGGGTCAACGGCCGCGCCCGCGTCCTCACCGACGCCCCGTTCTTCGACGCCATGGCCACCGACGACCGGCGTCCGACGCTGGCCCTTCTCATCGAGATCGACGAGATCTTCCTGCACTGCCCGCAGTCATTGCGGCGTTCCGGGCTCTGGGACCCTGCCTCCTGGGCCGGGCAGTAGCCCGCGGCCCAGGACGACGGGCCGCCTCGGACTCGGCGATCGGGTCCGGCGGTCGTGCCCTCCGGTCATCACCACACCGTCTGCCGGATGCGGCGACGCAGCCGCGTGTCAGGAACCGGGTTGCCACGTGGCCTGCACCAGAGCGCGTTCGGTACTGGTCAGGTAGACGGCCGTGGCGAGCCACGCTCGCGCGTAGCGGTCCGGATCGGCCTCGCCGACGCGGCCGAAGACGTCCCGGGTACGGCGGTCCGCCTCCGCGGTGAGGGCGGCGGCCAGATCCGCGGCCGTCCGGAACCCGCTGCGTCGCAGCGCCGCTCCGGCCCCGCCCCGGTCGCCGTCCCGCGCGGGCTCGGCGACGGCCCGTCGGCCACCGGACACGGCGACCTCGACCAGTCGCCGCAGCCGCCACAGCGGAGCCTCGGCCAGCGGGTCCGGCGGGAAGTCGGTGAGGCCGTCCACCGGGGGCAGGTCCTCGGGCGGCGGGAAGTGCGCGCCCTCCAGACGGTCGTAGCCCAGGTCCGCACGGCCGCTCCAGGCCGCGGGCAGCCGCAGTGTCGCCGTGGAGTCGGGCACGGGGCCGACCGCGAGTGGCCGCAGGGTGGTGGCGCGCTCGGGATCGAGTCGGCCGAGCACGCGGAGCCGCAGTCCGGGGCGGGATGCGAGGCGGCGGAAGTTCGCCGTGTGGGCGAGATCGGGATGGCTGTTGGACGGTGACAGCCGAATGAGGAGTCCGGTCGCGTCCGGCCGTCCGGGAAGCGACTCGCGGGCGAGCAGATGGTCGTCGGCCGCGCCGACGAGGACCAGGTCGCAGCCGATCAGCTCTCCGACCGTCTGCCCGGCCTGCTCCGGGTCGGCACTCCGGGCTCCCGTGAGCCGGGCGGTGACGGCCGCCGACAGGGGACGGGCGAACAGGGCGGCGAGCGGGCCCGACGTCCAGGACAGGCCTGCTGCCGGTATGGCCCGGACCCCCTTGCCGGCGCCGAGGCGGCCGTCCGGGGAGAGCGTGGCACCGGAGATCAGCAGCCCGCCACGGGAGAGTTCGGCATGGTTGAGATTGCCCGAGCCGAGCGCGACGGTGGCCGTGGCGGCACCCCGGGCCCGGGCCGGACCACCGGGCTTGACGTCGGCGACGGAGAACCAGCGTCCGTCGTCGGACACGAGATGGGTGACGACGCCGCCGTAGCCGGTGGCCGAGATCACCGGTTCCCGGCAGACCCCGTGGACCCGCAGACCCCCGCCCGGCCGGTAGCTGCGGCGGGCGGTGCCGATCAGGGCGTGGTCAGGGTCCGCAGCGGCCAACAGGCCGGTGGTGAGCAGCAGTTCCCGCAGGTTGCCGACCAGGTCGGCGAGCCGGTGGCCGTCATGGCGGGCGCGGGCACCGCGCAGCCCACGCACCACCCGCAGGGCGGCAGCCTCGGCGCGGTGCAACCCGGCGAGCCGGGCCGTGTGCGCGGCTCGCAGCAACTCGGCCTGCGGCACGGCACCGGCGGCGGGCACTCCGACGGCCAGCACGGCCGCGGCGGCGGCCCACAGGCCCTTCGCGGCGGCCACCTGGGCGCCGGTGGGGCCGGTGGGATCAGCGGGGCTGAGGGGAGTGGCGAGGTCGGTGGGCTCGGCCGGCCCCGGGGTGCGTAGGCCGGTGGGCGGGACGTCGGGCTCGGTGTCTCCGGGAGCCACGGGGACACCGCTCGTTCCGGCCGTCCCGGAGTCCTCCCTCGCCCCGGGTTCCGTCGGTTCGACCAGGGCGTCCGCGTCGGCCACCGGGCAGGCGCCGAGTACGGCGGCGCGGTGCAGGCACCGGGGCGCGAGCAGGCAACTGCACACGACCTGCCCCGCGTCCGTGACCGTGCCGGACGGGCCGGGCGTGAGGGTGACCTCGGCGTCCTCGCCGCACCGGACCCGCCGTACGACACCGTCGACCGCGACGGGCGTGGTCGCGTACGACTCGATCGCGGCGTCCAGCTTCTTGCGCAGCCGGGAGGTCAGGCTCTCCACTGCGGCGGCGACCACGTCGGGCGCCACCGGAGGCAGTTCGGCGTTCATCGGGTCTCTCCGCGGAGACGGTCGCCCACCCAGCGGGCGAGAGCGAGAGGGCTGAGTGCGGCGACGGGCATACCGGCCGCGACGAGTTGCCGGGCGACGGGCACCGAATAGCGCGGGGTGCCGGTGTCGTCCAGCGCGGCGCAGCCCATCAGGTGCACCCCGGAACCGGCCAGGGCGCGTACCTCGCCGAGGAGTCCGCCGAGGGGGTAGCCCTCCTCGAAGTCGCTCACCACCACGACGAGGGTCCTGCTGGGTACGGTCACCAGCGAGCGGGCGTGGGCGAGTCCCGCCGCGATGTGGGTGCCCCCGCCGACCCGCACCTCCAGGAGCAGGGACAGGGGGTCGTCGACCCGGTCCGTCAGGTCGATCACCTCGGTCGAGAAGGTCAGGAAGTGGGTGGACAGGGTGGGAACCCCGCCCAGGACGGCCGCGGTGAGGGCCGACCAGATGACGGATGCCTCCATCGACCCGGACACGTCGACCACCAGGACCAGGCGCCAGTCCGCCTCCTTGCGCGAGCGGGTGCTGAACACCGGCCGCTCCGGGACGACCACGACACGGCCGTCGGACGTCCGACGCGTGTGCGCCAGGTTGGCCCGCAGGGTGCGGGGCAGGTCGAGCCGGCCGCCGGGGCGGCGGGTCGGCCGCGGTGTGGCCAGTCCCGTGAGGGCCGGGCGCAGACGGGTGGCCAGTTCCTTGGCCAGCTCGTCGACCAGACGGCGCACCAGGGGGCGCAGATGGGCCAGTTGCTGCTCGGGCATCCCTCCGGCGAGGGACAGCACGGAGGTCAGCAGGTCGACCGAGGGGCGGACCGCCTTGGGGTCGAGCTCGGCCAGCACGTCGGAACGGCCCTGTCCGGCGGCCTCGGCCAGGACCTCTTCGCGGACCTCCGTGCCGAACAGCGCGTTCAGTTCCTCGGCCCATTCGCGGGCCGTGGGGAACGACGCTTCCTGACCGCCGCCCTGCCCCTGGCCACTGTCCCGGCCCAGGTCCGAGGAGCCCTCGCCCCGGCCGGCGCCGTACAACTCGTCGAGCGCGTGCGCGTAACGCCGGGCGTCCTTCGGGAGTTGCTCGCTCTCCCGGCCGAGGAGCAGTCGCCAGCGGTCGGTGGGGGTGAGACGGAGGGCGTCGGCCGACCCCCCGTCGCGGGCGGGATCGCCGACCGGTGTCCCCAGCGGGTCGGGGGTGTCGGCGTGTGTCTCGCCTTGGGGTGGAGTGGCCGGGGGAGCGTCCCGGTGACCCGGGACGGCGGGCGTGAGGGTGCCGAAGGCCTCGGCAACCCCCGACCCGGACCCCGACCCGGGCTTGGACCCTGCGCTCGGCTCCGACCCGAGTCCAGACCCAGGCCCGGTCACGTCCTCCTCAGCCCCGACCGGCAGGCGCAGTGAGTCGACTGCCCGTCGGCCCGCCGTGTCCGCGGCCGTCCAGAGGGCGAGGAGCTGTGGGGAGGCGCTGAGCGACAGGTCGAGGCGGTCTCCGAGACGCTCGGTCACGGTGCGCAGGAGACGGTCCCGTCCGGCCGGGCTGAGGGTGTCGAAGCCGCCGCGCAGGGCGGGCAGTCGGTCCAGGAATCCCTGGTCGGTCAGTGTGTCGATCCGGACGAGGAGCGGCTCCAGTGCGGTCGGCGCCGACTGGAGCAGCGGGGCGGCGGCGCTGAGCAGTCCGGTGAGCCGACGGTTCAGTCCGTGGCGCCCGTCCGGGCCGGTGGCCGTGTCGATCCAGCCGGCGGCCCGCGCGCCGAGGGTGCCGGCGTCGTCGAGGTCCAGCAGGACCCGGGCGGCCAGGGCGGCACCCTGGACGAGGGGGGAGCCGGTGCGTGCGAGGGTGCCGAGGGCGTCGTCCATCCGCAGGCCGAGGCGGTGTTCGCCGGCCCGCGAGGCCAGTGCGATCAACGCGGCCGCGTCCTCCGGCAGATCGCTGCCGGCCAGACCGGGCAGGGCCCGGACCGCGGCCTCCAGCAGGTCGGCGGCGAGTGCGGCGGCCCGCCGGCGGCCGTCGGGCGAGGTGCCGGGCAGATGGCCCCGGCGCAGGGCCTCCAACAGGTCGAGCGCGGTGAGGAGTTCGGGGAGCGTGGCGGTGGCCGGGAGCACGAGGGCGGCGTCGGCCAGGCGCTCGTCGACCAGCGCGGGCAGGTCGCAGTGGGCGGCTGCCCGCAGCCCCGCCAGGACGAGGGCGCAGGTGGGCCCGCCGTCCGCCGACTCCCGGCGGAAGTCCTCCCGCAGGGTGCCCTCGGCGGCGAGGGCCGCGGTCACGCCCCGGATCCCGGCCAGGTCGAGCCGTACCGGAATGGCCGGCGTCCACGACAGCCGCCACCGGGTGGTGAGGGCGGTTCCGTCGCCCGTACCCGCCACGTCCACGGTGGTGCCGTATCCCGTGCCGCAGACCGCGAGGCGCTGGAGCAGGATCTCGCGGCGGCCGTCGAGGGGGGAGCGGAGCGGGTCGAGCCGTATCTCACGCGCGGTGGGGTCGTCCGGGCAGGGCAGCCGCAGCTCGGCGAGTTCCGCTTCGACGGACGGGCCGAGCCCGGAGCGCGGGGTGCCCGGCGCGATCCGTCCGCGGTCGGTGCCGACCAGGACCACTTCGAGGGCCCGCGCGAGGGCCCGGCCGCGGCCGAGCGGCTCACCCTGGCCCATCACGGTCGTCAGCGCCTCCAGTACCTCGCCTCGACCGGGGGCGGCGAGTCCGCGCAGCCGGGCCAGGTCGCAGGCCATCCGCAGGGTCTCGGTGGCCTCGCCGGTGCCGGCGGTGTGCCCGGCCGTGCGCAGTTCCCGGCACACATCGGTGATGGCGCGCGCGGCGGAGCCGTGCAGTCGCTCGGGATCGCCCCCGGCCCGGAACACGGCCTGCTGCCAGCGCGGGTCCCGGATACCGGCCGGGTAGCCGGAACGGGAGTCCAGCAGATCGAAGGCGTACGGCACGAGGGAGGTGACGACGGGCGGTTGCTCCCCGGCAGGGGCCCCCGCCGACGTCGCTGACGGCCCGCCGGCCGCACGCGGGCCAGGGACCGCGCCGGTCGCCTCGGCGCCTTCGGCCAACGCCGGGGCGTGGAAGGCGCCGACGACGGCCGCGACCGGACGCCCGCCGGCCGCGGCGCGGGCGATGGCCTCGCGCATGTGGGCCTCGCGCGCCAGGTCCACCGGAGGCACCCCGCCCGCCGACTCGGCGTCGCTGCGCAGCGCCCAGCCGACGCCGAGGGAGGCCCGGCGGATCGCCTCTGGAGTGCAGCCGGGGGCCAGCACCTCCACGCAGCGGTCCCACAGGTCGTCCCCGTCGCGGCCGGTCCCGGCGGTGCTGAGGGCGTCCCCGAAGGCGGTCGCCCCGGCCACCGCGGTCCGTGTACCGCCCACCGGGACCGGGTCCTCGGTGGTCCACCGCGGATCGGACATCGGCAGGTCGCAGCACACGACCTCCGCTCCCCGTTCTCGCGCCCAGCGGACCGCGGCGAGTTCGGGGGAGAAGTCGGCGAACGGGTAGAAGCCGAGCCGCCCGCCCTCCCGGGCTCCGGCCAGCGCGACCGGCGCGACGGTGCCCGGAGCGGCCAGATGGGTGAGCCACGGCTGGAAGTCCGCGGGCAGCTCCACGCACACCACCTCGGCGCCGGAGGCGTCCAGGAGGGCGGGCACGGCCGCGGCGAGCGCCGGGCTGTGGTGGCGTACGCCCAACAGGTACGGCAGCGTCGAGTCGGTGAGGGCGGTGACGGCCGCCCGGGGTTCCTGAACGCGTGTCACCGGAGGTTCTCCCGCAGGTCCCAGAGGCGGCGCCAGGTCGCCGAGCCGTCCTCGGCGCGGCGGCGCACCGGGCCGTCCCAGTAGCCGAGCAGCCGCGCGTGGTCGGCCGGGTCGTCCTTGCGGACGACGCCCAGGAGGTGCCCGGGGAGCAGGTCGAGGGAGTCGCCGCCGGGGAGGTAGGCGGTGGCCACGCCGAGGGAGACGGCGACCTGCACGGCCTCGGCGGTGGACATCACCGTGCCGGGCCGCTCCACGTCCCAGCCCTCGACGGACCGTCCGGCCCGCAGGTCGCGGAAGACGGTGACCAGGACGTCGAGCACCGCGTCGTCGACGCCGAAGGCCGCGCCCGCCCGCTCGACGGCCGCCACGGCCTGCCGCCGGACGAGCGCGGTTTCCGCGTCGACGTCCGCGATCGGGTGCACGGTCTCGAAGTTGAAGCGGCGCTTGAGGGCGGCCGACATCTCCGACACCCCGCGGTCGCGCAGGTTGGCGGTGGCGATGACGGTGAAGCCGGGCACGGCCGCCACCTGGGCGTCGTCCGTGCCGGACAGCTCGGGCACGCTCATGCGCCGGTCGGACAGGATCGACACCAGGGCGTCCTGCACCTCGGGCAGACAGCGGGTGATCTCCTCGACGCGGGCCACCCGGCCCGAGCGCATGGCGGCGAGGACCGGCGAGTCGACCAGCGCCTGCGGGGTGGGGCCCTGGGCGAGCAGCAGGGCGTAGTTCCAGCCGTAGCGCATGGCGTCCTCGGTGGTGCCCGCGGTGCCCTGCACGGTCAGTGCGCTGGTGCCGCAGACGGCCGCCGCCAGCAGCTCGGAGAGCATCGACTTGGCCGTGCCGGGTTCACCGACGAGCAGCAGGCCGCGTTCGCCGGCGAGCGTGACCACGCACCGTTCCACCAGGGCGCGTTCGCCGACGAACTTGGGGGCGATCACCAGCCGGTCGGGCAGCGTCGCGTGCGGCTCGGGAAGTTTCAGCGTCTCCTCGCCGCTGCCGCAGACGAAGGTGATCACCGAGCGCGGGGTCAGCCGCCAGCCGGGCGGGCGGGGGCCCTCGTCATGGGCGGCGAGGAAGGCGAGTTCGGTGGCGTGGCGCTCTTCGGCGGGCAGGGTCTGCCGGGCCGGGAGGGCCGTCGCCGTGTCGGTCGAGGTCATGGATGTCCTTGTTCGGTAGGTCTGTTGATCGTCAAGGGAGGACCAGGGTGGGGCGCCGATCGTGGTCGCCCCCCCCGGTTCCTCCCGCCCCAGATTCCTCAGCGACGGCGTCCCCGCCGCACCTTCAGCTCCTCGAACCGGGGCTCGTCGCCGTCCTGAACCCGCTGCCAGGCCCTGCGGTACAGCTCCGCGGCCGGTTCGGTCGGCACGATCGCGCCGAACGGCGTGTCGTCCTCGCTCATCAGCTCGCCGAACAGCGGCAGCTTCCAGCGCTCCAACGGCACCCGCGGCGCCGACTGGTCGACCCAGCCGCCGGGCAGGAACAGCGACCGCCCGGCCCTGGTCCGGGTGGCCTCCACCACCAGGTCGGTGGCGGCCAGTTCGGCGCGGGCCGCCTTGAGCCGGGCCGGCTTCCAGCCCGTCCACCGGGCCGTCGTGCGGTCGGTCGGGTCGGGCATGGCGAGCAGCATCAGGTAGAGCGTGGCCGCGTCCTCGCCGATGCCGTACTCCTTGGCCGCCTCGGTCACCAGCTCGGGCACGGAACGGCCCGGGTCCTGCGGCCACCAGGTGCCGTCCATGCCTCGTTCGCCCGCGATCGGCTCGCCGGGGTCCGCGAGGAGGGCCGCGAAACGGGGGTCGCGGACCAGACGCAGCGCCACTTCGGCCGCGTAGGGCCGCTGGTCGTCGACGCGCACCGCGGGCAGGTACGGGTCCTGGCCGGACTCGTCGAGCAGGTCGACCCGCAGACCCGGGGCCGGCTGGTCGTCGTGGGTGGCGAGGACGACGGCGCCGTAGCGCTCGAAGCCCGGGCCGATCTCGGTCGGGGTGCCCGCCGTCTTCCGGAAGTCGGGGAGGCTGATGTACCGGCCGAGGTCGAGCATCAGACCGGGGTGGGCCAGTCGCTCGCGCACGACGGTGAGCACGGGAGGCAGCGCGGCCCGGATCGGATCGCCGGCCGGGAGCCGGTGGGCGAGCCAGGCGGCGAGGTCGACCGTACCGACCAGGGTCTGCGCGGTGAACCCGGCGGTGTCGTCACCGACGGGCTTGACCCGGTCGCCCACGACCGCCCACTCCAGGTCCCGGGTGAGCCGGGGTTCACCGGCCGGGCTCACCAGGGCGGGCAGTGCCTCCCGTACCTCCCACTGTGTGTGCTTGAGCGCGCGGACCGCGTCGCTGAGCAGTTCCTCGGGGACGGCCGTCCGCCTGCCGACCTTGGCGTTCCACACTTCGGACGCGGCGGCCACGTCCGGCCCTTCGGTCCACAGCCGGGCGGGGTCGGCGGGCAGCAGTGCGGCCACCACCGCGGCACGGACCGCCGCGTCGATGCGACGCAGCTCGTCCTTGGCGACGGCCGCCGGGGCGGCCTTCACACCGATGAGGGCGCGGGCCTCCGTGGTCAGGAACGTCCGCTCGTAGACGTCGATCCGCGGCAGACCGGCCACGATCAGCCGGGCCATCGTCTCGGTGACCCCGGTGCGGCGGGCGAATTCCTCGGCCGCCTCCGGGAACCACGGCGCCGGTCCGCGCGCGGCCAGTTCGGCGAGGAACGCGCCCGACCGGCCCGTGACGCCTGCCTCGTCCAGCGGGCCCGACGACCGGAGTGTGTACGGCTCCGGTGTCTCGAACCGCCCGGCCGGGTCGTGGAACAACGCGGTGAGGGTGTAGCCGTCGTCGTCCAGCGAGTCGCGGCGCACCGCGGCGAGGAAGGCACCGCCGCCCAGCGGCAGCAGGCCGTGCCACATGCCCGCGCGCCACTCGCCCGACGGGGTGCGCAGCGGTGCGGCCTCCAGGTGCAGGGTCACCTTGCGCCAGCGTGCGGGCCCTGTGGCCGGGTCCAGCCCCAGCGTGTCGAACGCGGCGAGGAGCAGGCGCAGCGCCTCGCGGTGCTCGTCGGTGGTGGTACCGGCCGCGGCGCGGTACGCCAGGGCCGCGCCGCGGCCGAGCAGCGTCTCCAGGTCCGGTTGCCCGGTCGGCAGCCCCGGCCCGTCGAGGTGGAGACGTACGGTCCGCTCCTCCGGGACCGGGCCGCCGTCGAGCCCGGCGGCCCGGGACAGCACCCGCAGGGCGCGGAAGACGGTGTCGGCCTCGTCGTCCCGGTTCCACCAGTAGCCGCTCGGCGTGCCCAGACCGCTCATCGCGTCGCGGAGCAGGGCGTCCGCCGGACCGGCCGGACCCTCGTCCTCCAGGCCGCCGTCCAGCGCCCGGGTGAGCCGGGTCGCCGCCGCGTCGAGGACGGCCTGCTGACCGGCGGCGTGACGGACGACTCCGGCGATGCCGGCGACGAGCGCGGCGTGCGTGACGGGGAGCAGTGTGCGGATCGCCTCGGGCAGCGCCTCCTTGTCCTCGCGGGCGGCGGCCGTCAGCAGGGCCGCCGCGGTGTCCCGGTCGATGCGCCGCAGCGCCTCGGAGCCTGCCGGGTCACGGGGCGTCAGGCACTCCCAGTACTGCACCGGCGGCAGCAGCAGCGAGCCCTCGCCGAAGACACCGGGCGCCCGGTCGGTCTTGGCCACCGAGGTGACGACGCCGTCCGTGTCGACCAGTTCGAGCTGCCAGCTGTTGCGGACGACGGCCCGGGCCCGGTCGGCGCCGGGGAACACCACGAGCGCGGACGGCCTGCCCGCCTTCGCGGGCAGCGTGACGGTGTGTCCGGCGAGATCCTCGGCCCGCCGGGAGCCGTCGGGGAGCTCCACCACACGCAGGCCGACCAGACCGTTCACGGGTGCGGAGGCTGGAGCGGCGCCCGCCGTCGGCGAGGGGCGCAGCCGGCCGCCGGCGTGGCTGCTGCCGGCGGGGGCCTCGCGCAGCGCGTCGGCGAGGAAGGCGGGCCTGCTCATCCGCCCACGGTCACCCGTCGCCGGGTCGAACTCGTACCAGCCGTGTGCCTCGCGGTCCTCGGCGTCCGCGTTCCAGACCCAGTACGAGGAGCCGTCGCAGAGAACCGGCCGCTCCTGGGGCAGTGTGGTGTCCCCGGCGTGCAGGACGGCGCCGCCGGTGGTCCGGCCGCCGCCGGGCAGGGGGAGGCTGATCGGGAAGTCGCCCTTGTACCAGTCCATTTCGGTGCCCCGGGTACTGCTGGGGCCCTCCAGGGCCTGGGGGTGGGCGGCGCGGGTGTGCCAGTAGCCGCGCAGACCGTCCTTGCGGTTGTTCCAGTAGACGAGGAGTTCGCCGTCGACGTGGTGGAAGCCGGGGTCGCCCCAGCTGTCGTTCGCGGGGATCCGCAGGTCATGGGTGAGGAGGGTGCCCTCGGCGCCGATCACCCGGGCCTGGCCGGCCCCGGCGACGACGAGGTGGGGCCAGGCGTCGGCGACCACGAGATCCTCGACCCGGTCCTTGGGGACGAGGGTGGCGGCCGCGTCCTCCCAGGCGGGCCAGCCGAGTTCGTCGAAGAGCCCGGCCCGCAGCGTGCGCGCCAGCACCGGCGCGAGGTCGGTGCCGACGGCCGCGCGCACCTCCTCCTCGGCCAGCGCCAGTGCCTGCGACGGCAGCCACTTCAACCGGTTCAGCGCGTCGGGCAGCTGGGGCAGGCCGACCGCGGTGAACCGTCGCACGACCGTGCGCACCCATTCCGCCAGCAGCGGGCGACCGCCGGGCGAGGCCGCCAGCCGCCTGATGGCCCGCAGACCGTGGTCGTCGTCGCCGAACCGGTCCGCGCCCCGCCAAAACGCCTCGTGGAAACGGCTGTCGGCGGCCAGCGCCAGCAGCTCGCGCTGCCGGTCGCCCGCGGCCCACTGCGTCAGCAGCAGATCCTGGTTCTTCTCCGGGGCGGCCACCGGCAGTCCCAGGGACAGCAGCAGGTCGATCAGGTCGATGTCGTGGACGACCCTCAACGCGCCGCCCGATGCCGCGAGTTCGGCCCGCAGATGGTCCGCCGCCCGTTCCACCAGCGGATACAGCTCCGGCATCCGGGTGGAGCCGCGCCACGACCTGGCCCGTTCCCGGAACGTCAGGAACCGCTCCAGCCAGCCCGCCGTGCCGTCCCGCGGCCGCTCCTCCTCGGGCAGCGAGGCGTCCCACAGTCCCGCCGTGGCACCGGAGGTCTCCAGCACCTCAAGCCACATCGCGGGCAGTTCGTCGTCGTGCCCGGCCGGGAGCATGTCCAGCAGCACGCCCCGCACCCGCGGCTCTCGCGCGGCCAGCGCCACCAGAGCCGTACGGTGGCCCTTCCACCAGCCGGACGCCGCGCGCAGTGTGGCCGGCAGCTCCAACAGCTGTGCCAGATAGTCCTGTTCGGCCAGGTCGGCGTCCTGGCCGGCGGCCCGGGCCAGCTTGCGCAGGTCGTTCGCCATCTGCGCGGACGGCGGCAGCCCGCCCGCCGTGCGGCGCAGGCACAGCTTGGTGAAGCGCCGCAGCGCCTCCTCGGCGGGCACCCGCGCGGTCAGCTCCCTGCCGTACGCGGACAGCACCTTCACCGGGAGCGCGCCGGCCAGCGCGAACTCCAGGAACACGGCGTCCAGCCGCTCCTCCTCGACCGTCAGCCCGTGCTCCGCCTCGGCCTTGCGGGCGCGGGTGAACAACTGGGCCGCGTAGGTGGCGTTCTCCTCCCCGAGGAACACCCGCCCGGCCTGCTCGTAGAAGGTCGGCAGGAAGTGCGGCACCGACGCCGCCAGCCGCTCGGCCAGCTCCAGATAGGCGTCCATGGCGGCCTTCGGCTTGGACTTCGCCTGCCGGGCCGCCCGCTCCAGGTCCGGCACGATGCCCAGCGCGTGATGACCGTCCGCCGGGTGGTGCACCAGCACCCACTCCGGAAAGCCCAGCGACTGGCGCAGCCCGAGGCCCACCACCGCCGGTTCCGCGTCCTGCTCCAGACCGAGGAAACCGGCGGCCAGGTCCTCCGCCGCGCCCAGCTCCCCGGCGACCAGCCGCACCACCACCCGGTCGTCCAGGCCCGGGTGACGGTACGTCCGTGCCGTCAGCGGCACCGCCCGCTCGCCGCCCCCGGTCGTGTCCGGCGGCAGCACCGCGCCCGCCGTCAGCAGTTCCTCGTCCGACACCCGCGTCCCCCCGCTCATGCGTTCTTGCCCTCCTCGATCTCGCGCCCGGCGTACAGCGCCGCGGCCATCCGCATGCCCTCCGACCAGGCCACCGGGCCCACCTCGCGCAGCGGCAGGGCACGGCCGTCCCGGTCCTGCCAGGTGAGGGCGCCGGTCTCCACCCGGTCCTCCCAGTAGGGCTCCCCGATCCACACGGAGGCCTCGACGGTCCGCCCACCGTCCCGCACCCGGGCCGTGGCGTAGCCGCCGGACACCCGGTAGCCGAGCGAGCCGGCGCGCGCGGCGAGGGCGAAGCGGGAGCGGAACGAGCCGCCGCTGAACTCCCGTACCTCGGTGGCCTTGGCGGCGCGGTCGTCGGGCCGTCGCCAGGTCGCCCGGTGTATCTGCTCGACGCGCTGCACGATGCCCAGTTCCGCCGCGAACTCCCGCAGGTCGTCGAGGTCCGGCAGCAGCACCGGGTGCGGCAGGGTGACCGTGCGCGGGGACAGCCGGACCGTCTCGCCGTCCAGGTTCACCACCCGCAGCTCGCCGGACTCGGTGGCACCCCGCAGAAAGCCCACCTCGTCCGGGTCGTCGCCGACCACGGCGAGGTCGCGCAGCGCGGACTGCCAGGCCTCGTCCGGCCACACCCGGGCCATCAGGCCGGTGGGGACGGGCAGGGACGACACCATCCAGGCGTCGACCTGGGTGACGCACGCCGCGGCGTGCCGATCCAGCCATTCGGTGAACCGGCGCAGCCGGTCCACCTCGGGGTGGTCCTTGAGTGCGCGCGGCAGCGACTTCAACTGCCGCCCCGCCGCCCGGCCCGACGTGGCACGTGCCGCCACCCGCCCCTCCACCAGGGCGACCTCATACCCGTCACCCGCCGACAGCCAACCCACGAGCCCCCGCCTTCCGCATCAAGTCCACAAGAAGAAAGCACAGTTCAGCCGGGGACATCCCGGCGCCAGTGCGACGACATGCGGAACGTTAGCGGCGATCACTGACAATCGGTCCCCCGAGCCTGCGGAAGGTGTGCTTCCGGTCGGTGGGCGGCCGGGTGCGGAGCGGGCGCCAGGGCGGTCCGGCGGGCGTACGGCATTCGGCGATGCGGTGCGCGGAACCGGTCGAAACCAGCCAGATGCCGGGTCCGCCGCAGATCGGAATCGGGCCCGGAGCCGGTGCTGCCGTCCGCGAGGAGGGCCGGCCGCCCGCCGACCCCGGCGGACCGCTCGACTCGGCGTTAGTGTCGTCGGCATGACCGACACCTCCCCGCGCTCCGACGCCTCCCTGCGCTCCGTCACCGTCGAGCGCGTCAGCACCGGCCACTTCGTCGCGACGAACGCGCGCGGCGGCACGATCAGCTTCGGCACCGCCTCCGATCCGGACGGGGGCACCGAGTTCACCCCGGTCGAGCTGCTGCTCGCCGCGATCGGAGGCTGCACGGCGGTGGACGTCGACATCGCCACCGGTCGGCACGCCGAGCCCGACGGGTTCTCCGTCGCCGTGGCCGGTCACAAGATCAGTGACGAACTCGGCAACCGGATCACCGACCTCGCCGTCACGTTCGCCGTCTCCTTCCCGGACGGCGAGGGCGCGGACCGGGCCCGGGCGATCCTTCCCCGGGCGGTGAAGACCTCCCATGACCGGCTCTGCACGGTCAGTCGCACGGTGGAGGTCGGCACGCCGGTCACCACGACGGTCGAGGACGTCTGACAGCGCACGAACCCGAAGCTGTCGGCGCTGTCCGCGATCCCTCAGGCGGCCCGGGGTGTCTCGTGCTTCCAGAAGCCGGAGAAGAAGATGCGCTCCTTCGGCAGGCCCGCGCGGCGCAGATGCCGCCGTCCCTCGGTGGCGAGCGTCGACTCGCCGACCACGAAGGCGTATCCGGCGGTGTCGACGGCGGTGTGCCCCAGGAGTTCGCCGAGCGCGGCGGTGCCGGGCACGGACGTGCGGTCCGGGCGGACGATCCAGGTGACGGTCACTCCGGGCGGTGCGTCCAGGGCGCGCCGGTCCTCGGCGGTGGGCACCTCCTGGATGAGCCGGCCCACGGTGTCGCGCGGCAGGGAGCGAAGTATCCCCGCGGAGGCGGGCAGTCCGGTCTCGTCGGCCACGACCAGGACCTCGGAGGCGTCGGGCGGGCAGTCGAACAGCAGGCCCTGGTCCAGTACGGCGAGCGGGTCGCCGGGGCGGGCGCGGCAGGCCCAGAGGGCGGCTCCGCCCTCGACCTCGCCGGTGGGGCCGCAGTGCACGACGAAGTCGATGTCCATCTCCGCGGCCTCGCGGCGGTAGTCCGCCACGGTGTAGTTGGCGCAGTGCGGACGCTCGGACTCCGGGATGTCCAGGTAGGGCTGCCACCACCGTGACCCCGTGAACTCCGGCAGCCGCAGGACCTGTTGGTGGGGGAGCCGCAGAAACAGCCGGAACCAGTGGTCGTAGCCCTGGTACGGGAACTCGGAGAGGTCCGGGCCCGTGACGGTGACGCGGTGCAGAGAGGGGGAGACCCGCTCGGTGCGCACCACCTCGGCGCGGAACATCCTGGGGTGCTGCGGCATCAGCCTCTGGATCTTCGCCATGAGGGAAGGCTAGCCTAAGTTAGGTTAACCTTCGCTCGTGAGTTCTGGTGAAGAAGCAACCGAGCCCTCCCGCACGCGCGGTCACGAGCTGACGGCCCGGGACGTCACCGTGGCGTACGACGGGACGGACGTCGTGCACGAGGCGGCGATCACGCTCCGGCCCGGCCGCGTGACCGCACTCGTCGGCCCCAACGGCAGCGGCAAGTCGACGCTGCTGCGCACGGTGGCCCGGCTCCAGCGCGCCCGCACCGCCACGCTCACCCTGGCCGCCGGGGACGGCGACACGACCGACGGCCTCGCTCTGACGGCCCGCGCGTTCTCCCGCAGGGTGGCACTGCTCACCCAGGGGCGCCCCACGCCGAGCGGACTGACCGTCCGGGACATCGTGGAGTTCGGCCGCTATCCGTACCGGGGGCGCTGGGGCAGGGCGGACCCCGAGGGAGCGGCGGCCGTGCGACGGGCACTGGTCATGACCGACGTCGAGGCCCTGGCCGAACGCGGCGCCGAGCACCTCTCGGGCGGTCAGCTCCAGCGCGTCTGGCTCGCGAGCTGCCTCGCCCAGGACACCGGAATCCTCCTCCTCGACGAACCCACGACCTATCTCGACCTCCGCTACCAGGTCGAACTGCTGGATCTCATCCGGGACCTGGCCGACGACCACGGCATCGCGGTCGGTGTCGTCCTGCACGACCTGGACCAGGCGGCCGCCGTCGCCGACCGGGTCGCCCTGCTGCACGAGGGGCGGATCGTCGCCGACGGAACGCCCGAGGACGTCCTGACCGCCGAACGCCTCACCGACACCTACGGCATCCGGATCGACGTCGACACCGACCCCCTGACGGGCCGCCTGCGCACCCGCGCGATCGGCCGCCATCACGCCCGCACCGAAAGGCTCAGCACCACCTCATGAGACGCCCCCTGATCGCCCTCACCGCCGCGTCCGCCGCCCTGGGCCTCGCCGCCTGCGGTACGACCGAGACCGCGGCCGACAGCGCGAAGCCGAGTGCGAAGAGCATCACCCTGACCGATGCCAGCGGCGCCGAGGTCAAGCTCGACGGACCCGCCAAGAAGGTCGTCGGCACCGAGTGGGACGTCGTCGAGCACCTCGTCTCGCTCGGCGTCGACCCCGTCGGTGTCGCCGACATCAAGGGCTACACCGCGTGGGACACCTCCGCCCCGTTGACCAACAAGCCCAAGGACATCGGCACCCGCGGCGAGCCCAGCATGGACACCATCGCCTCGCTCTCCCCGGACCTCATCGTCGCCAACAACGACCTGTCGGCCGCCGTCCTCAAGCAGCTGCGGAAGGTCGCCCCGGTCCTGGAGATCCAGTCCGCCAAGGCGTCCGACCAGATCGGGCAGATGGAGCAGAACCTCGACCTCATCGCCGAGGCCACCGGCACCACGGACCAGGCCGAGGAGCTGAAGAAGGACTTCGACGCCAAGGTCGCCGCGGGCAGGAAGACGCTCGCCGACGCCGATCTGGCCGGCCGCGAGGTCGCCTTCGCCGACGGCTACGTCGCCTCCAACCAGGTCTCCATCCGCCCGTACACCAGCGGCTCGCTGCTCGGGACCGTCAACGAGGCGATAGGCCTCAAGAACGCCTGGACCGTCAAGGGCGACGAGAAGTACGGCCTGGCCACCACCGACGTCGAGGGCCTGTCGAACCTGGGTGACGTGGAGTTCGCCTACATCGGCAACGACAGCGACGGCGGCGACCCCTTCACGGAGGACCTCGCCAAGAACGCCGTGTGGAAGGGCCTGCCGTTCGTGAAGAAGGGCAACGTGCACCGACTGGCCGACGGCATCTGGATGTTCGGCGGCGTGAAGTCGATGGAGGCGTACATCGACGCCCTCGTCGCCGCCCTGACGAAGTAGAAGCAAGGGTCATGGCCGTCACCGCTACCGCTCCCGCCACCGGCTCGCGGGCCGTCACCTCCAGGACGGGCGCCGCCGCGGTGACGGCCGCGCTCGTCCTGCTGGTCGCCGTCCTCGCCGTCGTCGACATCACCCAGGGCACGGCCGCCGTCGGCCCCGCCCAGGTGTGGAAGGCCCTCACCGGCCGGGCCGACACCGCCGACGCGTCCGTCGTGATCGCCTCGCGCCTGCCCCGGATGACCGCGGGACTGCTGGTCGGCGCCGCGCTCGGCGTGGCCGGCGCGGCGCTGCAGGCCGTCAGCCGCAACGTGCTCGCCGCACCCGACACCCTGGCCGTGAACGCCGGTTCCTACCTCGCGCTGGGACTGCTCACCGTCACCGGCGCCTCGCTGCCGCTGCTCGCCTCCTCCGGCGTGGCGTTCCTCGGCGGCCTCGCCGCCGCCGCCGTCGTCCTGTCCCTGTCCGGGCTGGGCGCGGGCACCGTCCGCCTCGTCCTGGCCGGCAGCGCGCTGACGCTCGGGCTGACCTCCCTCGCCGAGGGGCTGCTCCTGCTGTTCCCCCAGGAGACGGGCGGCCTCTACACGTGGAACCAGGGCAGCATCAGCCAGAACGGCTTCGACGGCGTCGTACAGATGGCGCCCGTCGCGCTGATCGGCCTCGTCGGGCTGCTGCTGGTGGCCCGCCGGGTCGATGCCCTGGCCCTCGGCGACGAAGCCGCGCGCGGACTCGGCGTGCCGGTCCGGGCCACCCGGATCACGGTCGTGGTCCTCGCCACGCTGCTCTCGGCGGCCTCGGTCACCCTCGCCGGACCCATCGGCTTCGTCGGCCTGTGCGCGCCCGCCCTGGTACGACCGCTCGCCCGCCGCATCCGCCCCCTCGTCCGGATCCGGCTGAGCCTGCCGGTGGCCGGCCTGACCGGCGCCGGCCTGGTGCTCGGCGCGGACGTCCTGCTCCGCGCGACGGTCTCGGCCCAGTCCGCGGTCGCCGTACCCACCGGCGTCGTCACCAGCATCCTCGGCGCGGTGTTCCTGATCTCCATGGCACTGCGGGTCCGCGACACCGCCACCGCGAGCCAGCCCGAGCGGCTGCGCATCCCGAGCCGGGCGGTGTTCCTGGTGACGGTCGCGGGACTCGCCGTGGTCCTGATCGGCGTGACCGTCGCCGGCGTCCTCCTCGGCGACACGAAACTGCTGCTGGGCGACGTGGCGAACTGGGCCCAGGGCACGGCCGCGCAGTCCATCTCCTTCGTCCTCGACACCCGCGTCCCGCGCGTCCTGGCGGCGCTCCTCGCGGGCGCGGCGCTCGCCCTGTCCGGCACCCTGGTCCAGGCCGTCACCCGCAATCCGCTCGCCGAACCCGGCATCCTCGGTGTCTCCGGCGGAGCGGCACTCGGCGCGGTCCTGCTCGTCACGACGGCGTCGTCCGCCGGTTCCTGGAGCGTGGCCGGCGCGGCGTTCGCGGGTGCGGCGATCACCGCCGTCCTCGTGTTCGGCCTCGCGGCACGCGGCGGGTTCGGCCACAACCGGCTGGTCCTGGTGGGCATCGGCGTGGCCACCGCGACGGCCGCGCTCATCAGCCTGTTCATCGTCCTCACGGACCCGTTCAACGCGACGAAGGCACTCACCTGGTTGTCCGGTTCCACCTACGGACGGACCCTGCCCGACAGCCTGCCCGTCGCGGGCGCCCTCCTGCTGGGCATCGTGGTCGCCGTGGCACGGCGCACCGAACTCGACCTGGTGTCCCTCGACGACGACACACCCGTGCTGCTCGGCCTCCGGCTGCCGCCCGCCCGACTCGGCTTCCTGGTCGTCAGCGTGCTGCTCAGCGCCACCGCCGTCGCCGCCGCGGGCACGATCGGCTTCGTCGGCCTGGTCGCCCCGCACGCGGCACGCTCCCTCGTCGGCCGCCGCCACGCGCGGGTCGTACCGGTGGCGATCCTGCTGGGCGCCGCTCTCGTCTGCACCGCCGACCTCCTGGGCCGCACCGTGATCGCACCGGCCCAACTCGGCGCCGGACTGATGACGGCCGTCATCGGCACGCCGTACTTCCTCTATCTGCTCGTCCGCACCCGCCGCTGACCGGAAGGCGCGCGGCGCGGCAGGCCGGGACGGGTCACCCGTCGAGTTCCGGCGGCTGGCCCCCGGCTGTTCCGGGACGGCCCGCAACCGGGCCGCCGCGTCCGCCCCGATCCGTTCGGCGAGCGCGTGCTCCGGCCCGGCGTGGCCGGCGCCGTCGTGCGGAACGCCCCGAGCGAGTTCACCCTCGACGGCCACGACCCCACCACCGCGCACGCCCTCCTGTCGGGAGCGCCCCGGACACCGTCCCCGAACTCGCCCGCGAGGCGGGCCCCCTGCCCCGGCTGCACCCGGGTGCCCCGCCCTTCCTCCTCGCGCACGGCACGGGCGACTCCATGGCCGATCGCGACCACAGTCGGCGTCTCGCCGAGTGCCTGGACGGGGCCGGGGTGAGGGGCGAGCCGGTGGGGGTGCCGGGCGCGGACCACGTCCGGCACCGGCTCCCGACAAGATGGCGGAGGAGAGCTTCACGCACTCCCTGGCGTGGGCCCGGGGTGTGCTGGACTCAGGGCCCCGGCACCAGGAACACGTCGGGCTCAGACCGCGCTGCCGTACAACTCCTGCAACGGCTGGGCCGAATCCGTGCCGGAGTGGCCGAAGGGGGCGTCGAAGCTCCAGACCATGAAGATCAGGAAGACCACCAGGGCGCTGAACGCGGTGGCCAGCATCAGTTCGCGCGCGGAGCGGCGGATCTGCAGGGCGTAGAGCAGGCCGAGCGTGACGAACCCGCCGGCGACCAGGCCGAACCAGACCAGGCCGGGCAGGGTGGTTCCGGCGCTGTCCAGACGCTGGTGACGTGCGTCGTCGGCGGTGGCGACCTGGTCCAGGAGCGGTTGGTAGGCCTGGGCCTGCAGTTCGTCGGTGGGTGTGTGGTGGGCGAGGTCGCTGCGGATCCGCGTCAGCAGCTGGGCACCGGTGGCGTCGACCGGCTGGTCGCCCTCCATGGCCGGCCACTCGGTGGTGACGGCGTGCCGGGCGTAGGCGTCGATGTGCTGCTTGACCTGGGTGTGGAAGGCGGCGGGGTAGACGTCCAGACGCTGGTCGATCTCGTACAGGGCCTGGGCCTCGCGCTGGACGGTGTCCTCGGCGGCGCTGCGGGCCTCCCAGACGCCGGCGATGGCCAGGCCCAGGACGATGGCGTAGACGACGCCGACCATCATCACCATGTACTCCAGCACATCGGGGGTCTGTGAGGTGTCCTCGTCGTCGGCGACGCGGCGGTGGCGCATCACGGTGGCGACGATGACGAAGGCGCAGACCAGCGCGCAGGCCAGGGTGTAGATCAGCCATTCCGGCACAGCAGGACTCCAGGACGAGCGGATGAACGGGTGAACGGGTGAACGGGCGAGGTGAACGTGACGACCCGTGTACGGGTCAGCGGCTGTTGCGGCGCCGGGAGCCCGGGCGCAGTGCGGCGGCGGCCAGGACGGCCGGGGTGGTGATCACGACGGTGGACATCGTGGTGGACAGGCCCGCGGGGGCCGGACGTGCCGAGTGGCGGCTGTAGGCGAAGCGGGGCACCCAGCGGAAGGGGGCGGCCCGAGGTGCGGGCGCGGGGGAGGCGGCGACGATGTCGTCGGCCGCTGCCTCGGGCGCCGGCCCGGCGGCCCGCACCGGCTGGTCGGCGGGCGGCGGCTGCGGGGCCGCCGACGGCTGCGGCGCGGGGGGATCGTCGGCGACGGGGGGTGCCGGTGGATCCGGCGTGTGCGACGGCGTCCGTACGGCCGGGGAGGGGCGTACGGCGGGAGACGGCGGGGGCGTGGCGGTCGGCTGCCGCGGGGACGCGCCGATCTCGACCCAGCTGTCCGGGGCGCACACCACCAGGTGTGCCGTGGTGGGGGTGGTCTCGATGACGACGGCCGCCCCGGTGGCGCCCGGCAGGGGGCAGAGCGCGGCAGCCGCTCCGAGACCTACGGTGATCCAGCCGCTCACCAGTGCTGTTCCTCTCGACGGAAGGTGCGTGCGCCTCGGGGGGAGACGCGGAGGTACGGATGCCGGTGCGCTGACCTCGCGGCACGGGTTCGGCGCCGGGAGTAACGATCATGCAGAGCGCGGGTCACGGCTCCGCTCGGGGACGGTTGACGACTGGTTCGGCTCCGAGAAGTCCGACGAAGGCCGATGATCGGCTCGACCCCGCGGACCCCGCGCGTTCACCGGCTCCTGGTGCCCGGCGGGCCGGCCAGGAGGACCGGCTCGATGGCCGCGTAGCGTTCGCGTTCGCGGGCGGTCGCCCTCCGGCCGGACAGCACGGTGCCCAGCAGACCGCAGAGGAAGCCCGCCGGCACGGAGACGAGGGCCGTGGTCGTGAACGGGAACCAGTTGAAGTCGACTTCCGGGAAGGCGGATCCGGGGGATCCGGAGACGAGGTTGGTGCCGGTCATCAGGACCAGGACGCTCAGGCTGCCGCCGATGAGCGTGCACAGCAGGCCGGCGCGGGTGTACCGCCGCCAGAAGAGGCTGTAGACGAGCGCGGGGGCGATGGCCGAGGCACCCAGACAGAACGAGACGGTGGCGAGCGGCTGGAGACTGCGGTGCTGCGCGGTCACGGCCAGCAGGATCACCGGAATCCCCACGGCCAGCGCGGCCAGGCGCGCCAGGGCCATCTCGCGCAGTGCCGAGGTGCGCGGGCGTGCGGCGGCGATGTCGTGGGCCAGCGAGTTGGCGCAGGCCAGCGTCATGCTGGCCACGGAGGCCAGCAGGGTCAGGAAGATCGCCGTCGTGACGGTGGCGAACAACAGGCTCTCCGCGCGGGAGAGATGCATGCCGAACGCGGCCCGCGAACCGAGCAGGTAGGCCGTGTTGCCGCGCGGGTCCGCACCGGCGATGGCCCTGTGCCCGATGAGCGCGGTGGCACCGACGCCGATCACGGTGATGACGGCGATGAACAGGGCGACCGTCGAGATCGCCCAGGACATCGCACGGCGCACCTGGCGGGCGCTGCCGGCGCTGTACATCCGCATGGTGACGTGCGGCAGACAGGCGCCGCCCAGCACGATGGCGATCTGGGTGCTCACCATGTCGAGGCCGGGGTGCGGTCCGTTCCCGAACTGCAGGCCGTAGCGCAGGAATCCGTCGTCGGCCCCGCTGCGCCGGGCGGCGGACTGGAACAGGGCGCGGGGGCTCCAGCCGAAGGTGTGCAGGATGATCCCGGCGACGACGAGTCCGGACCCGAGCAGGATCACCGTCTTGATGATCTGGATCAGGGCGGTGCCGCGCATCCCCCCGATGGCCGCGTAGCTGATCATCAGGGTGCCGGCCCCTACGACGCAGCCGGTCCGCCACGCGCTGTCGGAGAACCCGAGGACGTACGCCAGCAGCTGGCCCACACCGGCGAGTTGCACGACCATCATCGGCACCAGCGAGGCGAGGGTGACCAGGCACGCGGTGATGCGCACCGCGCGGCCGGGCAGGCGTCTGCCGAGGGCGTCGCCCATGGTGAACCGGCCGGTGTGGTGCAGGGGTTCGGCCAGCAGGACCATCAGGAGCAGCAAGGACAGCACGGTGCTCAGCGCCAGGACGACACCGTCGTAGCCGCACAGTGCGATGACCCCGCCGATGGTGAGCACGGTGGCGGCGGAGATGTAGTCACCGGCGATGGCGAGGCCGTTGCGCAGCGGGGACAGGGAGCGGTACCCGGTGTAGAACTCGGCGAGGTCGTCGCGGTCGGGACCGGTGAGCACACACAGCAGGAGCGTGAGGGTCACGACACTGCAGAACGCCACGAGGGACCAGGACTGCGCGGTGCCGTCGAAGTCCGTCACGGCCGCGTCTCCTCGTCGGGGGCGTGATGGGTCTGGCGGTGCACACGGCGGGCCAGGGGATCGACGTACCGGCGGGCGGTGACCTCGTAGAGGATCACGGCCAGCCAGGTGACGGGGAGTTGCACCAGCGCGAGGAGGAGTCCGGTGGGCAGGCCGCCGGGTGCGAGGCGGGTCATGACGGCGGGGGCCTGGACGGTGAGGGTGAGGAAGGCGGCGAAGTAGCCGAGTGCGGCGATGGTGGCGATGCGCCGCTGCCAGCGGCAGGCCCGGCGCAGCCGGCGGAGGTCACGGTGCGGCCCGTGCCACGAGCGGGTCCGGGCCGGTGTCCGCGGGCCGTCCTGCGCGACGGCCCACCGCGGGGCCGGGGCGGGGGAGGCGTGCCGTCCGGGCCGGTGCCGAGCCGGGTATAACTCGGAGCTGTCGGAGGACATCCCAGGATCTCCTAGTGGGTCGTGGGCCCCACGGGGTGCGGACCGCGGGAGCGTGGGGGAGCGGTTCGGGTGACCGCACGCTATGCGGGTGCCGGACCCCGCGCAGAGACTTCCGTGAACTCCCTGATGAGGACCGCTGTGGCGCTCTGACCTCGGATGTTGTGGGGGTGACGGGTGTGACGAGGTGGCGTACAAGTGTTCTATGGGGTGGGGGGTCGGGTCCGCTCCCGCCGAGGGGGCGGACCGTCCGTGAGGCGGCCCGTCGCGGTGCCGTGCACGACATGTGCGGCCGCCACGTCCAGTGCCGCGTGCCCGGTGGACTTGAAGACGCTGAGCCGGTCCGGGGAGGGCCGGCCGGAGGCCTCGCCGCACAGCACGGAACCGAGGAGGGTGACGGTGTGGCCCTCCGGCAGGGCCTGCAACTCGTGGGCGCCGGAGGGCGGGGCCGTCGCGGCGGCGCCGGGCCACTCGGCGAAGAGCGCCGCGTCCAGGACGGTCCCGGCGTCGAGTTCGGGTCCGTGGGAGCCGCCGACGGAGCTCACATGTGCGCCCGGGGCGAGCCACGCGCGCCGCAGGACCGGGCGGGTCGCGCCGGTGCAGCAGTACACGGTGGCCGCTTCGCGTACGGCTGACTCGATGCCGTCGGCCGCGCGGCCCGCCGGGTGCAGGGCCGCCGTCGCGCGGGCCGCCGCGGGATCGCGGCCCGCGACGGTGACGGGCTCGGCCGGCCGGAGCGCGGCGAGGAGGGAGACCTGGGCCCGGGCCTGGGCGCCGGTGCCGACGACCACGACGGGGCCCGGCCGGGCCAGGGCCAGGGCGCTGTGGGTGGCGGACGCCGCGGTGCGCCAGGCCGTGACGGGTTCGGCGTCCATGACGGCGAGGGGGCGGCCGTCCTCGGGGTCGAAGAAGGCCACGATGCCCCGGTGGGTACTGCGGCCCGGCCGGGCGGGGTCCGCGAACACCGACACGAGTTTCGCCGCCAGGCCCAGCCCTGGCACGTAGCCGGGCATGGCGCCCAGCAGCCCGCCGGGCGCGGACGCCGCGATCCGGGGCGGCGCGGACACCTGGTCGCGGGCCACCGCGACGAGTGCGTCGGCGACGGCGGCCATGAGGAGGTGCGGGTCGAGCGCCGCCGCGGTGGCCGCCCGGTCGAGGACGAGAAGGTCGCTCACGCGCCGGTCACCCCCCTCGTGCCGGACAGCAGGCCGCCGAGGGTCTCCACCGCCGAGGCGAGTTCCTCCCGCAGCCGCCGCAGCAGCGGTTCGTCGATCTCGGCGTCCGGTCCGACCACGGTGACGGCGCAGACCGGCGCCCCGGCCACGGGGACGACGGCCCGGCTCAGGGAGGCCACGAACCGCTCGTTGCGGCCGTGCTCGACGGCGAACCCGTCGGCCTCGGTCCGCTCGATGTCGGCCAGCAGGCCCGCGTCGCCGTCCAGGGGATGCCCCGCCTGCCGAGCCACGTCCAGGTAGGGGCCGCGCGCCTCCGGCGGAAGGGCGGCCACCAGGGCGAGCGGACCGGCGAACCGGTGGACGGGGAGCGCCTCGTCCCGGAGCGTGCTGATCATCGCCAGCCGGTCCGGGCGGACCACGTCCACCACCCGGGAGCCGTCGCCTTCGAGGACCTGGAGATTGACCATCATGCCGGTGCGCTCTGACAGGTCCTCCAGCACCGGACGGGCCAGGAGGGACAGGGAGTTGTGGGCCGCCCGGGCCGACAGGAGCAGGACGGCGGTGCCCGGCAGATAGCGGTCGTCGGCGCGCAGGACCCAGCCGCGGCGGACCAGGTCCACGAGGATCCGGTAGGCCGTGGCCCGGTGCAGCCCGACCTCGTCGGCGAGATCGGTCAGCCGGGGAGGCCGGGGTGCCCGGGCCACCGCCTCGACCAGGTCGAGGGCCTTGTCCACAGCCGTTCGTGGCGGCCTCGGCGCCCGGTCGGACTGCGGCGCGGTGTGCGGCACGCCTCGCGGCACGGCTCGTGGCACGGAAACCCCTCCGGACGCTCGGGCGGACCGTCCCGACGGGGTGCCCCACATACGGGATCGAGGGGTAGGGTACCGCCTGTTTCACATGGCGAGAGAGATGTTACGCAGAGCGCAACAGATGGGGAGTGGTGGCCTTGCCGAACGAGAGCTCCGGGGCGGCGACACCCTTCGCGCCGCCCGAGACCGGAGCGGTGGTGGTCTACCGCGGCGTCACGCTGTTCGACGGGACCGGCAGCCCGCCCCGGCCCGCCACGTCGATCGTCGTGGACGGCTCCGTGATCCAGGTCGTGGTGGACGACACGTGCGCCACGGACACGGTCGCCGCACTCACCGAGGGCGCCGAAGTCATCGACCTCACCGGCCACTTCGTCACGCCCGGCCTCGTCGACGCGCACCAGCACCTCGCCACGCCGCCCGACCGCCCGGCCGCCGAGGCCGTCCTGCGCCGCCTCGTCCACAGCGGGGTCACGGGAGTACGGGACATGGCCGACGACCTCCGTCAGGTCGGCGACCTCGCGCGCGCCGCCCGGGTCGGGGAGATCGCCGCCCCGGACATCCACTACGCGGCCCTCATGGCCGGCCCCGGATTCTTCGACGACCCCCGGACCCACCAGGTCACCCAGGGCGCCGTCGCGGGACGGACGCCCTGGATGCAGGCCGTCACGGACACCACCGACCTCCCCCTGGCGGTGGCCCTGGCCCGGGGCACCCACGCGACGGCCATCAAGGTCTACGCCGACCTCGACGCGGCCCTCGTCGCCGCCATCACCGCCGAGGCGCACCGGCAGGGCGTCCTCGTCTGGGCGCACGCCGCCGTGTTCCCCGCCACGCCCGGTGACGTCGTCAGGGCCGGAGTGGACGCCGTCTCGCACGTGACCCTGCTCGCCCACGAGGCGGCCACCGGCCCCCTGACCTCCTACCAGGACAAACCGGCGGTCGACCACGCGAGTCTGGTCACCGGCGCGGACGCCCGGCTCGACGCACTCTTCGCCCGGATGCGGGACCAGGGCGTCGTCCTGGACGCGACCGCCGGGATGTGGGCCAGTGAGGCCCTCGCGGGCGACGACCCGGAGACGGCCGAACGGGCCGCCCGCCAGAACGAGTTGGCCATCGCCCTCACCGCGCAGGCACACCGGGCCGGTGTGGAGCTGGCCACCGGCACCGACTACGAGACCGACCCCGAGGCCCCCTTCCCCGCCCTGTACGAGGAACTCGCCTTCCTGGTCCGGCAATGCGGCATCCCGGCCCGGGACGTGCTGCGCTCCGCGACACTCGTCGGCGCCCGCAGCGCCGGCACCGAACACCTCACGGGCAGCGTCGAGCCGGGCAAACAGGCCGACTTCGCGGTCTTCGCGCGGGACCCGCTGGCCGACATCGACGACCTGCGCACGATCACCCTGACCGTCAAGCGCGGGCGCCGCTTCCCGCGTACCGACCACGCCACCACCGGACCCCGGGAGAACCGTTGACCGGCACGCCCCTGATCATCAACGCGCTCGGCGGGCTCGACAACCCCAACACCCCGTCGTCGATGGCCGCGGCGGGCGAACTGAACCCGACGGGCGAGCAGTTCACCCTCGACGCGCGGGCCCTGGCGGAGGCCCGGGCCTCCGGCCTGACCGCCGTCAACATCACCCTGGGCTACGTGATGGGCGACCTCCCGCCCTACGAGCACACCCTGCACGAGATCGACGTCTGGGACGGCATCGTCGCCCGGCACCCCGACGACCTCCTCAAGGTCACCACCGTCGAGGACATCCGCACCGCGCGACGGGACGGGCGGGTCGGTGTCATCTACGGCTTCCAGAACGCGGTGGCCGTCGGCGACGACATTGGCCGGGTCGCGACCTTCGCCGAACGCGGCGTGCGCGTCGTCCAGTTGACGTACAACCAGGCCAACCACCTCGGCGGCGGCTCGATGGCACCGGCCGGCTCGGGGCTGACCGCCTTCGGGCGCGAGGTGGTCGACGCCCTCAACGACCATCACCTCATGGTCGACCTGTCGCACAGCGGCGAGCGGACCTGTCTGGACACGGCCGCGCACTCCCGCGTCCCCGTGTCGATCAACCACACCGGGTGCCGCGCGCTCACCGACCTGCCCCGCAACAAGACCGACGAGGAACTGCGCCTGGTGGCCTCCCGCGGCGGCTTCGTCGGCATCTACTTCATGCCGTTCCTCGACCCCGCCGGCCACGCGCGCGCCGCCGACGTCGTCGAGCACATCGCGCACGCCGTGGACGTCTGCGGCGAGGACCACGTCGGTATCGGCACCGACGGGCCCGTCACCGCCATCGACGATCTGGACGCCTACCGGGCCCGGCTCGCCGAGCAGGTGGCGCGGCGTCAGCAGGCCGGTGTCTCCGCGGCCGGCGAACGGGCGGACACGTACCCCTTCGTCGTCGACCTCCGGGGCGTGGACCAGTTCCGCGAGCTGATACGCCTGCTGGAACGGCGCGGCTACTCCTCTACCCGGATCGAGAAGATCATGGGCCGCAACTTCGTCGACCACGCACGACGGGTGTGGGCGGCCTAGCCGGCCGTGGCCCGCCCGTGCGGTCGCCTCATGCTGCCCGATGGCCCGCCCCCCTCGCGTGCCGACGCCCCGAAGAGGAAAGATGGGACGTCGTACGACCGCCAACTCATGCGGAGGAATGGACCATGCAGCACGAACGAGCGGGCCGGCCGGCCGGTCCCGAGGACCTGGTCGACGTCGCCCGGCTGGTCACCGCGTACTACGCGCTGCACCCCGACCCGGCCGACCCCGTGCAGCGGGTGGCGTTCGGCACGTCCGGGCACCGCGGATCGTCCCTGAACACGGCGTTCAACGAGGACCACATCGCCGCGACCAGCCAGGCCATCTGCGAGTACCGCGGCGCGCGGGGCACCGACGGCCCGCTCTTCCTGGGCGCCGACACCCACGCCCTGTCCGAGCCCGCCCGGGTCACCGCCCTGGAGGTGTTCGCCGCCAACGACGTGACCGTCCTCATCGACAGCGCCGACGGCTACACCCCCACCCCGGCCGTCTCGCACGCCATCCTCGCCCACAACCGCGGCCGCGCCACGGGTCTCGCGGACGGCGTGGTCGTCACGCCCTCGCACAACCCGCCCGCCGACGGCGGCTTCAAGTACAACCCGCCGAGCGGCGGCCCCGCCGGCTCCGAGGCGACCTCCTGGATCCAGGACCGCGCCAACGAGATCATCGCGGCCGGCCTCAAGGACGTCCGCCGCATCCCGTACACCCGGGCGCTCGCCGCTCCCACCACCGGCCGCTACGACTTCCTCGGCACCTACGTCGCCGACCTGCCCGCCGTCCTGGATCTGGACGCGATCCGCACCGCCGGCGTCCGCATCGGCGCCGACCCGCTCGGCGGGGCCTCCGTCGCCTACTGGGGCCGTATCGCCGAGGAGCACCGGCTCGACCTGACCGTGGTCAACCCCCTCGCGGACCCCACCTGGCGCTTCATGACGCTGGACTGGGACGGCAAGATCCGCATGGACTGCTCGTCGCCGTACGCGATGGCCTCGCTCATCGAGCAGCGCGACCGCTTCCAGATCGCCACCGGCAACGACGCCGACGCCGACCGGCACGGCATTGTCACCCCGGACGCGGGCCTGATGAACCCCAACCACTACCTGGCCGCCGCCATCGCCTACCTGTACGCCCACCGCAAGGAGTGGCCGGACAACACAGGAATCGGCAAGACCCTGGTGTCGTCCTCCATGATCGACCGGGTCGCCGCCGACCTCGGCCGCCGCCTCGTCGAGGTGCCCGTCGGCTTCAAGTGGTTCGTGGACGGACTGGTCGACGGCTCGCTCGGCTTCGGCGGCGAGGAGTCGGCGGGCGCGGCCTTCCTGCGCCGCGACGGCTCGGTGTGGACCACCGACAAGGACGGCATCATCCTCGCGCTGCTCGCCTCCGAGATCACCGCGGTCACCGGGAAGACCCCGTCGGAGCACTACGCGGCCCTGACCGCCCGCTTCGGCGAGCCCGCCTACGCCCGGATCGACGCCCCGGCGACCCGCGAGGAGAAGGCCCTGCTCGCCAAGCTCTCGCCCGCCCAGGTCACGGCGGACACCCTGGCCGGGGAGGCGGTCACCGGCGTGCTCACCGAGGCCCCCGGCAACGGCGCGGCCATCGGCGGCATCAAGGTCACCACCGAGAACGCCTGGTTCGCCGCCCGACCCTCGGGCACCGAGGACGTCTACAAGATCTACGCCGAGTCGTTCCAGGGACCCGACCATCTGCGCCGGGTCCAGGACGAGGCCAAGGACGTCGTGATGGCGGCGCTCGGCGGCTGACCGCCGGGACGCGACGGGACCGCGTACGCCGGGTGACCGGGCCGCGTGCGCAGCGGCCCGGTCTCGTCGGCTACGGCTACGACTGCCGGGGGCGCCCCACCGTGTGCGGCAGGCGTGCGCGCAGCGTGGCCGCGAACTCCTCCGCCCGGGCGAGTTGGACGCGCAGGTCGGCCATCCGCCTCCCGGTGGCCTCCTCGAAGCCGCGCACCCGGTCCAGCAGTTCCTCGCGTTCCTCGGGCAGCGGTTCCTCGCCGGAGTCGAGGCGGTCGGTCGCGTCGAGCAGGTCCCGCATCTCGTCGAGGGTGAAGCCGAGCGGCTTCATCCGGCGGATGACCATCAGGCGGGCCACGTCGGCCTCGGTGTACAGACGGAAGCCACCCTGGGAGCGGGCGGAGGGGGTGACGAGGCCGCTGTCCTCGTAGTGCCGGATGGTGCGCAGCGACAACTCGGTCCGCGCGGCGACCTCGCCGATCTGCATGTGCTTGCCGTCCACGTCCCTGATCAGGCCCTTCCCGTGTCCGAGGGCGCCGCGTCCCGGTGCGGACCGGCCCCGCCGATCTCTACTCTAACGTTAGGGTAGGGTTGCCGGACGTGAGGGTCGGCCCAAGTGTCGCCGTCCTCGACTTCCGGGCCTTCCCCCTCCCGGGCCTTCGATCTCCGGCCTTTCAACGACGTCTTGCCCTCGAACCGGCCGATCGCGAGATGCCGCTCTGGCCTTCCGCCTCCGCGTCCGCGTCTCGATCTCCGCGTTTTCCGTTTCCGTCGCGCGCCCCGTCCCGACACCGGGGTGTGCCCGAGCACGACAGGTAGCCGCTTCGTTGTCTCCCTCCGCACTGTCCCCCGCCACCCGGCTGCGCGGTCTCCGGCCCGACTGGCTGCGGGATCCGAAGGTCTGGCGCACCGAGGTGCTGGCCGGTCTGGTCGTCGCGCTCGCCCTGATTCCCGAGGCGATCTCCTTCTCCGTCATCGCCGGGGTGGATCCCGCGATCGGCCTGTTCGCGTCCTTCACCATGGCGGTCACCATCGCCGTGGTCGGCGGACGACGGGCGATGATCTCCGCGGCCACCGGCGCCGTCGCCCTCGTGATCGCCCCCCTGAACCGCGAGCACGGGCTGAGCTACCTCGTCGCCGCGGTGATCCTCGCCGGCGTCTTCCAGGTCGCCCTCGGCGCGCTCGGGGTGGCCAGGCTGATGCGGTTCGTGCCGCGCTCGGTGATGGTCGGCTTCGTCAACTCCCTCGCCATCCTCATCTTCATGGCCCAGGTGCCGGAGATGTCCGACGTGCCCTGGCCGGTCTACCCGCTGATCGCGGCCGGGCTGACGCTGATGGTGTTCTTCCCCAAGGTCACCACCGTGGTTCCCGCGCCGCTGGTGTCGATCCTCGTCCTCACCGTGATCACGGTCGCGGCCGGGATCGCCGTACCGACCGTCGGTGACAAGGGAGAGCTGCCCTCCTCGCTGCCGGTGCCGGGCCTGCCGGACGTGCCCTTCACGCTGGACACGCTCACCACCATCGCCCCGTACGCCTTCGCGATGGCGCTGGTCGGACTGATGGAGTCGCTGATGACGGCCAAGCTGGTCGACGAGATCACCGACACCCACTCCTCCAAGACCCGCGAGTCCATCGGGCAGGGCATCGCCAACATCGTCACCGGCTTCTTCGGCGGCATGGGCGGCTGCGCCATGATCGGCCAGACGATGATCAACGTGAAGGTGTCCGGCGCCCGCACCCGGCTGTCCACCTTCCTGGCGGGCGCCTTCCTGATGGTCCTGTGCATCGTCTTCGGCCCGGTGGTCTCCGACATCCCCATGGCCGCCCTGGTCGCCGTCATGGTCATGGTGTCGTTCGCGACCTTCGACTGGCACTCCATCGCCCCGAAGACGCTGAAGCGCATGCCCGCCGGGGAGATCACCGGCATGGCGATCACGGTCGTGTGCGTGGTCGCCACCCACAACCTCGCCATCGGCGTGGTCGTCGGCTCGGTCACCGCCATGGTCGTCTTCGCCAAGCGCGTCGCCCGCCTCGCCGAGGTCACCGCCGTCATCGACCCCGACGGCGGCACCGTCGTCTACCGGGTCACCGGAGAGCTGTTCTTCGCCTCCTCCAACGACCTGGTCGGCCGCTTCGCCTACGCCACCGACCCCGACAAGGTCGTCATCGACCTGTCCGCCGCGCATGTCTGGGACGCCTCGTCGGTCGCCGCCCTGGACGCCATCGAGACCAAGTACGCCCAGCGCGGCAAGGAGGTCGAGATCACCGGCCTCAACGAGCCCAGCGCCCACCTGCACGACACCCTCAGCGGCGAACTCACACCCGGACACTGACGCCCCGCCCGGCTCCTTCGGGGTGGGCGGCGCGCGGGGCCGATAACCTGCCGGTCATGCCCGTGCCCGCCCCCGAACCGTCCCCCTCCCCGTCCTCGCCCCCACCGACCGCCGCCCGCAGGGCACGCGAACTCGGCCTCGTCATCGGGGACCTGCCCAGGGGAGCGCACAACGCCCTCACCGACGTGCCCGGGATCCGGGTCGGACACACCACCCTGATCCGGCCGCCCCGCCTGCACAGCGGTGTCACCGCGATCGTGCCGGACGGGGTGGGGCCCGACCGACCCCTGCCCGCCGGGGTGTTCGCGGGCAACGGCTACGGCAAGCTCCTCGGCACCACGCAGATCGCCGAACTCGGCGCGCTCGAAACCCCCGTACTGCTCACCTCGACCCTCTCGGCCTTCCGCGTCGCGGACGCCCTGGTCGGCTGGGTCCTGGAGCGGCCCGAGGGGGCGAGCGCGCGGAGCCTGAACCCGGTGGTGGGGGAGTGCAACGACGGGCTGCTGTCCGACATCCGGTCCCGTCCGGTCCGGGAGGAACACGTCCGCGCCGCGCTCGACACGGCGTCCCGCGGACCGGTCGCCGAGGGCTGTGTCGGCGCGGGCACCGGAACGACCGCCCTCGGGTTCAAGGCCGGCATCGGCACGTCCTCGCGACGCGTGCCGCTGGCCGGGCGGGAGGTGACGCTCGGGGTGCTCGTCCAGGCCAACTTCGGCGGCACCCTGCGGATACGGGGCCGCACGGTCACCCCGGCCGACGTCGGTCTCCCCGCCGAGACCCCGCCCGACCTCGACCCGGAGACGGGGTCCTGCATGATCGTGGCCGCCACCGACGCGCCGCTGGACGCCCGCCAGTCGGCCCGGCTCGCCCGCCGCGCCGTCTACGGACTGGCCAGGGTCGGCGCCGCGTACGGCCACGGCAGCGGCGACTACGGCCTCGCCTTCGGCACCCGCCCGCTCGGCACGCCCGCCGGCCCCGCGGTGCTGCCCGACGACGCACTCGACCCCCTCTTCACCGCCGTACTCGACGCCGTGGAGGAATCCGTCCTCAACTCCCTGCTCACCGCCACCACGACCACGGGCCCGCGCGGCCACACCCGCCACCCCCTGCCGGCGGCACCGCTCCTCGCCCTGCTGGGGTGACGGCACGCGCAGGGTGACCGGTGCGCGAGACCGCGGCACGCCGAGAGGGCCACCGGCGACGGAGCCCCTACGCCCTCTCGACCGTCGTACGCCACACCTCGCGTGCCTCCGCCGCGACTCCCGGCGCTGTCAGCAGCAACGGCTCGCCGTAGGAGGGGAGCGCCGGAATCGCCACCGCGCCCGCCTCCGTCGCGACGAGCAGCGCGGGCAGGCCGTCCACCGGGTGGAACCCGCCGATCGCCGCGGCGGTCGCCCGGCCCGCCGCGACCTGGGCCAGGGACAGGGCGGTCGAGCCCATCACCCGCGCCGTGCAGTGCCGGGCCGCCAGTTCCGTCAGCAGTGCGTCCAGGCCGGGCCAGTGCGCGTGAGCCGCCCACTCCGTGAGGAACACATGGCCGGTCAGGGTCGTGTGGTCCGCCGCACGGACCGGAACGCCGTTCAGGTGGGCGCCTTCGCCCCGCACCGCCGTGAACACCTCACCCCGCCACGGGTCCGCCACCACGCCCAGCAACGGGGCGCCGTCCGGTTCCGCCAGGCCCAGCGAGAAGGAACACCAGCCCAGCCCGTGGGCGTAGTTGGTCGTTCCGTCCACCGGATCGATCACCCAGTGCGGCGCGCCTGCCGCGCCCTCCTCCACGCCGAACTCCTCGCCGTCGATGCCCCACCCGGGGAACTCCCGCCGCAGCACCGACCGCACGTGTACCTCCACCTCCTCGTCCGTGTCCGTGACGATGTCCGCCGGGCCCGCCTTCTGCCGGACCGGGCCGGCGGCGCCTCCGTTCCCGGCGCGGATCGTCTCCGACGCCCACTCCGCGAGCTCCACGGCCACCCGCAGAGCGCCGTCCAGGTCATGCTCGGTCACAGCTCTTCACCACCTTGGTCCGCGTCGTCCACCGCCTTCCTACAGGAGTCGCGGAACGAATTCGACGAGTCACCGCCCCTGCCTCCTGTGCTCGGCCGGTGGAGGCGGCACCGATACGCGGCGGCAGCGGGGGCGCGCCGCTCATCAGGGGGACTCGACGTGCGCCGACGGGCTCCTACGTCAACCCCGTGCCGGGTCGTGGCCCGGCACAGGGAGGTGCTCCACCGTCCCGTCCGGGAAGGTGACTTCCACGGTCCCGTCGTGCTCCTCGCGGACCCGGGCACCGGAGCCCGGAGCGCGGAGGTCCCGGTGCAGGGCGGGGTCGGCGGTCAGGACCACGAGACCGGCGTAGAGCGCCCGGCCCCCGGGGTGCCGCCCGGTCAGGACCGGGGTGGCCGAATGGTGGCCGTAGGCGTTGTGCCCCTGGGTACGGACGACATCGGCGCGGGTGCCGACGGCGGGATCCGTCCAGCCGAGCAGGCCGACGAGGGCACTGGTGAGGCCGTCGTGGCGACGGACGACGGCCCCGGTCCCGCCGCTGTCCGCGGCGGGCGGGACGGTGTCGTCGGCGACGGCCCAGCCGCCTTCGCGTACGAGCGTGCCGGCCGGCGCCTCGACCAGGTGCAGGCGTACCTCCCAGGGGCCGTGCACGACGCTTGCCGTGGTGATGCGCCGCGGTTCGCCACCCGAACCGGAACCCGGCACCCGCTCGGGGGTGTGCCAGGACGCCGCGTGTCCTTCCCGGGCGTGCAGGGGGTGGATGCGGATCCGGGTGGACGCGGCGGTGTCGTCGAGGAGCGCGATGTGGTTGTCGGGGCCGGTCGTCGTGGCGTCCGCGGCGGTCTCGGGGGCGGTGGCGCTGGAGTAGGACAGGCGGGAGTAGTGGGGGTTCTCCGTGGCCGTGGCCGGTTCGGGCGGGAGCCGGTCGCTGCCGTGGTTGACCAGACGGACGATCCCGTCGGCGGCCGTGGAGTGCAGCAGCCAGCCGGGGCCCGGCAGGGTCAGCCGCCGGTCCGCCGTGTCGACCGGACCGGGCTCCTCCGGTGCCGTCCACACCGGATGGTCGGGCGGCAGGAGCAGCCCGAGGAACGCCTTGCTCGCCCAGTAGGGGGAGGCGGGCCCGGAGTACGGCTGGGTGACGGGGAGGAACGGCCGGTACCAGCCGAGGCTCAACAGGCCGCGTTCGTCGGGCACACCGCGGTCGGCGAAGTGCTTCAGGGCGCCGGAGGCCAGCCGGCGGACCCGCCCCGGCGGGAGCGGGCTCGCGTCGGCCAGGACCCCGGCCCACAGCGGGGCGGCGGCCGCGTAACGGTAGGTCAGTGAGCGGCCCTGGTGGACGGGAGCGCCGTCGGAGCCGAAGAAGTGCTGGTGCGCTTCGAGGAACTCGCGCAGCCGGGACCGGTGGGTGGCGACCAGGGCCGGGTCGGCTCGCGGGCCGGCGATGCGGGCCCACAGGACCGGATAGAGGTGCAGCGCCCAGGCGTTGTAGTAGTCGAACTTCCTGCCGTCGCCGTCCGTGTACCAGCCGCCGCCCCGGTACCAGTCGTCCAGGCGGGCCAGGCCCGCGTCGATCTCGGCCCGGCTGTGGGGCGCGCCGACGGAGGCGAGGAACTCCTCGGAAATCACCTGGAACAGACGCCAGTTGGAGTCGTTGGCGGTGGCCCCGACGAACCCGCCCAGCCAGGCGACGACATGCCGGCGGACGGAGTCGGGCAGCCGGTCCCAGATCCAGGGGCGGGTCTCGTGCAGCGCGACGGCCACGGACGCGGCCTCGACCATGGGCTGGGCGCCGTCGGTGATCGGCGGCCAGTGCTCCGGGTGCGCGGGATCCGTACCGGCGGCGAGGCCCACGGCGTAGCGCTCGACGAGATCCTGGACGACGGTGCTGCCGGGCCGGTCGGCCCCGCGGGCTCCGGCGATGCGGAACGCGGCGAGGAGGAAGCTGCGGGCGTACCCCTCCACGCCGTCCGACCAGCGCCCGGAGTGACCGGTGCGGCCCGGCAGGTGGTACTGGGCCAGGTGGGGGGAGGCGTAGGGGCGCAGGGCGGCGAGGAGGGTGTCGGCGGCGCTCTCCCAGTGGGCCCGCGTGTAGCCCGTGACGGGGGAGAGCCGGTGGTCGGGGAGGGGTGAGGGGCCGGCGTCGGCAGACAGGTGCGGCGCGGTCATACGGCGGTGAGGTCCTTGTCGGTGAGAGGTCGCCGGACGTCGCTAGAGGTCGCGTCCCGGTGGTGGCGGGGCGACGCTGTCGCGTACGACGATGTGGGTGCCGAGCAGATGGCGGGTGTGCGCGGCCCGGTCGGGCTCGCGCAGGGAGAGGCGTACGGCGGCCCGCCCCAGTTCCTCGGACGGGGTGCGCACGGTGGTCAGCGGCGGATTGAAGTCCTCGGCGAGCGGGATGTCGTTGTAGCCGACGACGGAGAAGTCGTCCGGGACGCGCAGGCCGGCTTCGCCGATGGCCCGGATGGCTCCGGCGGCGACCATGTCGTCACCGGCGAAGACCGCGGTGAAGTCCGTTCCCCCGGCGAGCAGTTCGGCCATGGCCTGACGGCCGGCGCCACGGCCGAGTCCGCAGTCGACGACTTGGGCGGCCTCCGGCGGCAGCCCGTGCCCGGCGAGCGCCTTGCGGTAGCCGTCGACGCGGGCGTCGAGCGTGGTGTTGCCGGGCAGCCCGCCGAGGAAGACGATCCGCCGGTGACCGGCGGACAGGAGATGGGCGGTGATGGCGTGGGCCCCGGCCTCGTTGTCGAACTCGACGACCAGCGCGGGGATGTCGGGGTCGGGCGTCGGACGGCCGCACAGGACGAGGCGGGCCCCGGCGGCGTCCAGGGCATGGGCGTAGCGGGCGATGCGCGCCCGGTAGGCGTCGTCCTCGACGACACCGCCGACCAGGACGACGAGGCGGGCGCCCTCCTCCCGCATGAGCTGCACGAACTCCAGCTCGCGCTGCGGGTCCCCGCCGGTGGCGCCGACCAGGCAGAGCCAGCCGTGTGCGGCGGCCTCCGCCTCGATGCCCTCGGCGACCTGGGCGTAGAAGGGGCTGGTGACCTGGCGCAGGACGACGGCGACCATCTTGCGTCCGCCGCCCACCAGGGCACGGGCGTGCGCGTTCGCGACATAGTCCAGGGCGCTGGCCGCGCGCAGGACGCGGGTCCGGGTGGCGGGCGGCACCGGGTAGTTGCCGCTGAGCACACGGGAGACCGTGGCGACGGACACGCCCGCCCGTTCGGCCACCTCGCGGATCGTGACCCGTTCCCTCGCCGCCATGTCGCTTCCCGTCCCCTTCGCCCCGTGTACGTGTGGGAGTGCCCGGCACCGCCCTCATACGGTGGCGGCGAGTTCCTCGGCGTACTCCTCGGCCATTCTGTCGCCACCGCGGGAGCGCCACTTCTTCACCGCGTCGTCGTAGGCGGACATCGGAGCTCGTCCGGCGATGACGGAGGTGATGGTGTCGTCCATGAGGGCCTTGAGCGTGGTGCCCTGTCTGGTGTTGGTCGCGGACTGCAGCCCGTAGGAGGCGTCCCTGACGGCCACCGGGACCACCTTTCGCTGCCAGGCGTGCACGGCACGCACCGCCTCGGGGCGGCCCGGCACGAAGAGCACCTGGGGGCCCTCGGCCAGATAGCGGAAGGGGACGCTGGAGACGTTCTCCACCTCGCCGAGCTTGGTGTACTGGGGTGAGCCGTCCTCGCCGCGGGTGAAGTGGGTGCCCTCCAGGCCGTAGTGGACCAGCTCCCACTCCTCGGTGCCGAACGGGGCGGCGAGGTAGTCGAGGAGGCGCAGCAGCAGTTCGATGCGTTCCTTCTTGGCCTGCTTGAGGATCGTGTAACCGAAGGAGCGGCGGGCGGCGACGATCCCGCCGGGGGTGCCGTCGACGCTGTACGGGAGGGCGGGCGCCGGGGTGAGGAGGTTCTCGGAGTCCGGGTAGAGGGTCTGGTAGGCGCCGAAGCCGTTCTGTACGGAGGCCACGGTGCCGTTGAGGAACAGCGTCTGCATTTCCGGCGTGCCCATGGACGCGGCGTCGGGATGGTAGGAGCCGTTCTTGCGCAGCCGGGCCTGGTAGGCGATGGCCGCCTGGTAGCGCTCGTCGGTGTAGTTGGCGTGGAAGGTGCCGGCCCGGTCCGCGGCCCACCCGGTGGGGGCGCGGTGGGCGGCGGCGTGCACGGCGCCCCCGAACAGCGAGCCGGTCGCCGCGCCCAGCGCGTACGTCTTGCCCTTCGTCGCCCTGCGGGCGACCGCGGCGAAGTCCTCGGCGGTCCAGCCCTCCTTCATGCCGGCGTCCGTGAACAGACCCTGGTTGGTCCAGAGCGTGGAACCCGGCAACGGGCGTTCGAGCGGGATGCCGTAGATCCTCCCGCCGACGCGGCCCATGTCGCGCCAGGCGTGGAGGGGGATCCCGGCGAGGTTCGGGTAGTCGTGGACGGCCTCGCCCGACAGATACGGCGTCAGGTCCTCGGCGCGCCGCTGGACGAACTGTGCCTCGCGGGGCAGGACGAATCCGGAGAACATGTTGATGATGTCGGGCAGCGACTCGGGGTCGCCGGCCATCACGGTGGCCATCTTCTTCTGGTAGTCGTCCGTGGGGACCACGGTGTACTCGATCTTGACGCCGAGGGCCTTCTCCACGGCCCGCCAGTACCGGTTCTGCGCGGCCTCCTTGGGCGGGGTGCCGAAGGTGACGGACATGACCCGGATCGTCGAGCCGTCGCCGGGCGTGCGGGTGACCGACCGGGCCAGGTCGGCGGGGTAGGAGGTGAAGCCGGGCTGTACGCCCTCCGCGGTGGCCGCGAGATCCGGCTTCGCACCGGCCGGTGCCTTGTAGGCGGGCCAGGCGGCGAGCTTCTTGCCGGCGTTGGAGGTGTCGCCCCCACCGCCCGAACCGGAGGAACAGGCGGTCAGCAGAGAGGGTACGGCGACCGCGGTGCCCGCTGCGGTCAGGGAGCGCAGCAGGGTGCGGCGGGACGGGCTGGGCATGACGGTGACCTTTCCGACGGGCGGCTCGCGAGTGTCGTACTGCCGTGCGCACACAGGGGAGTGACGGAACGTCAGCTCTTGATGGCGCCCGTGAGGACGCCTTTGGTGAAGTACTTCTGGAGGAAGGGGTAGACGACCAGGATCGGCACGGTCGCGATGACCAGCACCGCCATCTGGATCGTCTGGGGGGCGTTGACGGTGCCCTCGCCGGTGGTCGTGTCGGTGAGCTCGGTGCCGGCGATCACATAGGTGCGCAGCACCTGTTGGAGCGGCCAGTGGTCGCTCTCCAGATAGAGCGAGGCGTAGAACCAGGAGTTCCAGTAGGCCACCGCGTAGAACAGGCCGACGACGGCCAGCGCGGCCTTCGACAGCGGCAGCACGATCGTCCACAACACCCGCCAGTCACCGGCCCCGTCGAGGCGGGCGGCCTCGTACAGCTCCTCGGGGATGCCCTGGAAGAAGCCGCGCAGGACGACGAGGTTGAAGACGTTCACCAGGACCGGCAGGACGAGCGAGGAGTAACTGTCCAGCAGACCCAGCTCTTTGACCAGCAGGAAGCTCGGGATCATGCCGGGCGGGAAGAGGAACGTGAACAGGATGAGCAGCAGCGCCGGACGGGCGCCGAAGACGCCGGGGCGGGACAGCGCGTAGGCCAGCGTGACGGTGCAGGCCAGGCTCAACAGCGTGCCTACGATCGTGACCCCGGCGCTCACGCCGAGGGCGTGCGTGACGATGCCGCCGTCGAGGATGTCGCGGTAGGCGTCCAGCGTCGGTTCCGTCGGCCACAGCACCCAGCCGCCGCCCGCGACGACCTCGCGCTGGGAGGCCAGGGACGTCGACACGATCACGAGGAAGGGCACGCAGACCAGCAGGACCACGGCGACCAGGGCGAGCGCCTTGGCGGCCTGGGTCACGGGCTTCGGCTTCTCCATCCAGCCGGGCCGGACATGGCCGCTCACCGGTAGACCCCCTGTTCGCCGAGACGGTGGGCGACCTTGTTGGCGGCGTACACGAGGAGCGCGCCGACCAGGCCCTTGAACAGGCCTGCCGCGGCGGCGAATCCGTAGTCGCCGCCGACGATGCCCTGGTAGTAGACGAAGGTGTCGATGATCTCGGCGGCCTCCGGGCCGACCGTGTCGCGCTGGAGCAGCATCTGTTCGAAGCCGACGGAGAGGATCTCGCCGAGCCGCATGATGAGCAGTAGTACGACCACCGGGCGGATCGCGGGCAGGGTGACGTGCCAGAAGCGCCGCCAGGGGCCCGCCCCGTCGATCGCGGCGGCCTCGTACTGCTGCTCGTCGACCTGCGCCAGCGCGGCAAGGAAGATGATCGTGCCCCAGCCGGCGTCCTTCCAGAGGACCTGGGCGACGACGAGCGGCTTGAAGGCGTCGGGGTTGCCGATGATGTCGACGGTGTTCAGTCCCGCGTCGCCGAGGTAGCTGTTCACCATGCCGGTGTCGCCGAGCAGTTGCTGGAAGAGGGCGACGACGATCACCCACGAGATGAAGTGCGGCAGGTAGGCCACCGACTGCACGAAGCGGCGCACGGTGGACCAGGTGAGGGTGTGCAGCAGCAGGGCCAGGGCGAGCGGCACGGGGAAGAAGAACACGAGCTGGAGCAGCGCGATCCAGAGGGTGTTGAGTGTCGCGTCCCAGAACGCGCTGTCCTCGAACATGCGCCGGAAGTTGTCGAGTCCGACCCAGGGACTCTGCCGGACACCGTCGAAGGGCACGTACTCCTTGAACGCGATGACGTTGCCGATCATCGCGCCGTAGTGGAACACCAGGAAGTACAGGATCCCGGGCACCAGCAGCAGGAACAGTGTCCTGTTACGTCTTTCCTGGAAACCTTTTCGCTCGCCCGGGCTGCCGGTTGAGCGACGAGATAAGTGCTTTACTCCTGGTTTTCCGGGGCGTTCACGCAGCAACGCTGCCACGTAGCCTCCTCGGCTGCGGGGACCGAATGGAAGCGAAGTTAAAACGTTTCCAGAGACCGGTCAACACTTCGGACAGGGTTCGCGGTGAAGCGCGCACCGAGGATGGGGCAGGGCGGCGGTGCGTCCGGCTTCGCCGAAGCGCTTCGAGAACGCCTCGCCCGGGGGACGGCCGACATGGGTGAAGCCCCTGCCGGGAGCGGGCCCGCGAAGGGCGGGTTCCGTCCGGACAGAGGCTTCACGCGTTGACGGTCGTTCAGGTGGCGCGGGCCACCCGGAGGGTGAGCTGATAGTCCCCGTCACCGTCGGTGAAGCGACGCGTGACGTTGAACGACGAGCCCACGTTGGGCAGTTGCTTCGCGACGACCGCGCGGTTGAACACGAACGTCTGGTCCGCGATGTGGTCGTCGTCCAGGAAGCCCAGCAGCCACACCACCACGGCCCCGACACCGGCCGTGACGGCGCCTACCCAGGCCGCCACGCCCGTCGCGGCCAGTACGCCGGCGGCGGCGGCGAAGGCGGCGGCGACACCCTTGCGGATGTTCTCCACGTTGCCCTCGTCGTGCTCCCACAGGGAGACCAGCGCGCCGATCTCGGTGTCGGGGAGCGGCTGGGCCGCGCAGTTCTGGCCCCAGACGCAGCCGTCGGTGGAGCCGAAGGTCCGCGACTCGCCGCTGTCGACGTCGCCGAAGATCTGCGACCGGGTGGTGACCGTGGTCCCGCTGCCCAGCGAGCCGAAGATCCAGTACGGCTCGTTGGACGGCCCGAAGACGCTGTCCGTCTGCCGGTCGATGCACAGGAACGAGGCCGCCTTGATGCTGATCCGTGAGGACGGCGACGCCGCCGCCCGGTCGGACGGGGCCTCCGGGTCCAACGCCACCGTCATCGCCGTGGCGTGCTCCCGCAGGAGTGCGCGCGAGGGCAGCCGGAAGTCGGACATCGACGCGTCGCCGGCGTGGATGGCAGCCACGTCGAGCTGGGTGACGGTCGGCATCGCCAGCACCGACTTGACGATGCCGGGAGCGTCCTTGGCGAGGTCGCGCATCGTGTAGGACTGCTTCACGTCGAGCTGGGCGAAGCGCTTCGGGAAGAACTCGTTCCGCATCTGCTGCGGCATCCGCTTGTCCGCGCTGCCGTGCTGCTTGATCTGCTCGTCGGTCAGGCCGCTCTTGCGGAAGGCCGTCACGATGGACTGTTCGAGATCGGTGAGCTGGGCGCCCTCCGAGAACTTCGCGCAGCTGTGGAGCACGATGGCCAGCAGCCAGTTCCGGTCCGGGTTGGCCGCGAACTTCTTGCGCAGCGGCGCGCCCCTGCCCTTGTTGTTCACCAGGTCGTCAAGCACTCGGTCCGCTGTTCGAGGTGCCATGTGGTGCCCCCTTGTCGCTGAACGTCGTTGTTCTGCCCTGGGAAGGGCAACGTCCTGCCGGACCACGGCGCCGTCAACGCGCCGGCGCCGTCGTACGCCTGGGCTGGGCACGGTGCGGGGGCCCCGGTCTGATGCGCCTGCCGTAGCGCCGAAAGGGGTGAGGGGTGGGCGTCGGCCCGGCGGTGGGGGCGTGTGCCGGAGTGGATGCGGCCGAGGTGATGAGGCGGTGTGCGTGCGCGCGGCCGTTGCGTCAGTCCACCGTGTCGCCTGGTGCGACGGGGTGGGCTTCGAGGCCGGTCGCGGACAGGAGGTCGGCGATGAGTGCGGTCGTGCCGCCGACGTAGGTGCTGACCAGGTCCACGTCGCCGCCCACGCACCAGGCCCGGTCCTGTGGCCACCACAGGTCCGGAAGCTCGGTGAACTCGTCCGACTCGACGGGCGACAGGACGTCGGTGAGGCCGCCGGCGAGCAGCACTTCGTCCCTCCCGGGCGTCGGGAAGGTGGGAAAGCGGTCGAAGTCCCATCGTCCGTAGCCGTGCCACAGACCGAACCAGCACCGCTCGGCGGTCCGGGTGTGCCGGGTGAGGACGGGGATCAGGTGCCGGGCGACATCGGGCGGCGTCGGGCCCTCCGCCGCGTGCTCGTCCCAGACGCCGGGCAGACCGTACGAGGACGCGTTGTGGTAGTCGTGGTCCATCCCGATCACGTCGTGCCAGCGCGAACCAGGCGTCGTCCGGCGCCCGTGGGCGGTGGCCACCGTCTCCCACCGCACCGGCCGGTCCTCCAGCGACGCGGGATGCAGGATCCGGGCGTAGGCGGCGAACCCCGGTGCGGCGACGCCTGCCACCGTGCCGAAGTCCCCGCTGCCGGGGGTGCGTCGGGTCAGCCAGTCGGCGGGGCCGAGGTCGGCGGCCTGCACCTGGAGGCGTCCGTACGCGTCGGGGGCTGGGTCGCGGTCGACCGGGAGGTAGGGAGTCACCGGCCAAGTCTGCCAGCTCCGCCGGGCCGGTCGGCGGGGTTCGCCGGCGGGTTCGTCAGCCGCCGGGGGCGCGCAGCCAGGCGCCGATGCCGTCCAGCGCGCCCGCCCCGTAGTCGGATTCCACGTCCTTCGCCAGGTCGGCCACGGAGATCGCGCCGAGGGCTTCGCGGCGTGCGGTCTCGGCGGTGGCCATCGCGCGGGAGATCGCGCACGGCGTCGTGCAGGCCTCGGCCGGGGTGGCCATGGGACCACGCCGGCGGATCTCCGTGCACACGAAGGCGGGAGCCGGGCCGTCCACGGCGTCGACCACGTCCAGGACGGTGATCAGTCCCGGGGACCTGGTGAGCGCGTAGCCCCCCGACTTTCCCTGCACCGAGTGGATCAGCCCGGCGCGGGAGAGCGCCTGGAGCTGCTTGGCCAGATAGGTGGGGGAGACGTCGTGGAGTTCGGCCAGCCGGGCGGCCGGTACCGGCTCACGTATGGACGTGAGGACGACGCAGCAGTGCAGCGCCCACTCGACCCCGCCGGACATCTTCATGCGGATCACCTTACCCAGCGGCTTGACTCGGACATGTTCTGTCCGAGTATTATCCCGGATAGAAAGTGTCCGGGATTGGTGGAGGGAAGGGAACGGTCATGAAGATCGCGGTTGTCGGCGGTACGGGCCTGATCGGCTCGCAGGTGGTCGGCCGACTGAACGAGCAGGGACACGAGGCGACACCACTCGCCCTGTCGACCGGTGTGGACGTCCTCACCGGCGAGGGGCTCGGCGAGGCGCTTCGTGGTGCGGACGTGGTCGTCAACCTGACGAACTCGCCCACGTTCGACGAGGCCTCGCCCGCGTTCTTCCGCACGTCGATGGAGAACCTGCTGGAGGCGAGCCGCGCCGCCGGCGTCGGACACGTGGTCATCCTGTCCATCGTCGGCGTGGACGAGGTGCCCGACCTGGACTACTACCGGGCCAAGACCCTCCAGGAGGACCTGCTCAAGGCCGGCGGCCTGCCGTACTCCATCGTGCGGGTCACCCAGTTCATGGAGTTCGTCGACGCGGTCCTGTCCTGGACCACGGACGGCGACACCGTACGACTGCCCCGCACACCCCTGCAGCCCATCGCCGCCGCCGATGTCGCGGCCGTCGTCGCCGAGACCGCCGCGGGCACACCCCTGAACGACACCCTGAACAGCGCGGGCCCCGAGGTCTTCCCCCTCGACGAACTGGGGCGCGTCACCCTCGCGGCCGTGAACGACACGCGCCAGGTCGTCGTCGACGACACCGCGGGGATGTTCGCCGCCGTCAAGGGCGACGTCCTGATCGCGCCCGACGGCGTCCGCCTCGCCCCCACGCACTACCGCGACTGGCTCGCGTCCCGAGCCGGCGAGTGACCTTCACCTGCCGGTGCCGTAGGCCCCGCAGCGCGGCGGTCCCGTCGACTCGCACACCTGGGCGGTGACTCCGCTCCCCGTCGATCGGCCCGGCGGCCGACCGTGACGCGCCGCGCCGTGCGATGCCGTGGAGCTGCGCCTCCGGGGTCGGGTCGTACGGCAGGCGGCCGGGACGGCGTCAGCTGCCCGGACTCCCGGGCGTCAACCGCTGCGAGGCCTCGGCCTCCAGGTCGGCCTTGAGGCCGTCGAGCGTGCGGCGGATGTTGCCCCGCTGGAACGCGGCGAACGTGTGCCCGCCCGTCGCCGCCCTGTCGAACGCGTCGGCCAGGAACTCCGGCCAGCCACGTCGGTCGTCGGTCCAGGTCTCCGTCACCACAGTGCCGCCGCCGTCGGCGGGGGCGAAGCGGTACTCCCAGGTGGCGATCTTTCCGGGGAGTACGGGTTTCCGCCCGCCGATCGCGCGGACGCGGAAGGCGAACCGCTGCCCGGGATCGGCCGCCGTCACCGTGCACCGGGTGGTCCACTTCAGCCGCCCGCGCCGGTTCCGGCCGTCGAAGACCATGCCGACCCTCGCCGGGCCCGTGCCACCGTCACGCACCACCGCACCGAGGTTCTCCGGACTCCAACGGCCCATCCGCGTGGGATCGCTGACCTGTGCGTAGACCACGGACGGCGGTACGTCGATCACCACGCTGTCCGAAACGGAAAAGATCCGCGCCACCTGTGCCACTCCGATCGTCGAGACCGCCGACGCTACAGGGTCCGGCCACCGGCATACCCGGCACCGGCACGCGGAGCAGGCGCGACGGAGGACATCGACCCCACCTCGCTCACCCCGCTGCGCGCCGACCGGCTCCTCGCGAGGGCCCCGGCCGTCCACCAGACCGCCGACCGGCTGCGGAGCGGCGACCACACCAAGGGCGTCGCCTCCCACCTCGCCACGCAGGCGGCCCGGCACGCCGACCTTTCTCGGCACCGCCGAGCAGCAGGGGGTGAGCCCCGAACTGCTCAGCCCCTACGTCGAGTTGATGCGCCGCCGCCTGACCGAGGGCGGCGGCGAGGAGGATCTGACGGGCGTGGTCGGCCTACTGGTGCACCGACCTGCCCCTACCGCCCCCAGGCAGGTCACGCCCCGGCCCGCTGCCGGTCAGGACACGCGCGTCTGTACGTACGGGACGAGTCGGACGGGTCCGGCCAGGCCGTGGTCCTGGCGGGTGACGCCGCCGAACACCGCGGGCCGGGCTACCCGGAGACGGTTGATCAGCGGTGTGGCGACCTCGACCTCGATGGCGTTGGCACCGCGGCGCAGCAGGCCGGTCCCGAGGTCGACGACCGGGTTCAGCCGGTTCACCGGTGGGAGGCGTCGGCCGTTGACGGTCACCCGGCAGGTGTCGCTGACCTGGCCCAGCTCCAGGCGGGCGCCGTGGGCGGAGGTCCAGTCGGAGGGCAGGTCGACCGTGGCGCGGTAGCGGCCGATCCCCGCGCTGTCCGCGAGTTCGGGGATGCGCGACCACGGAAGGAGCGTGTCGAGGGTCAGGGAGATGTCGACACGTTCGGTGCGGGTCGCGGTGGAGCCGGGACGCCAGTCCTCGACATCCAGCCGCCACCGGACCGGGGTGAGGGCGGGCGGCACGGAGTCGGCCGTCGTGGTGACGGCCCGGCCCCGGTCCAGCCGGGTCGTGTACGTGCCGGGTGCGCTCGCCCGTACGGCCAGGTGTCCGTCGACGAACAGGACGCTGTCGGCGTCGGTGGCCACCACGTGCGGGCGGGACCCGTCACGGTTGCCGAAGAGCCCGCGGCGGCCCAGGGCGACGATCGTCGACTCGCCCGGTTGCAGCGTGATCCGCAGGGTGAAGTCGTCGCCGTCCCGCGTGTACCGGGCCACCCGGGAGACCTCGCCCGACCAGGGATCGAGCAGATAGGGCACGGTGTCGCCCGAGCGGGTGCCGTCCGGGTCGCCGCGGCGCAGGGTGACCTCGTGGTCGATGGCGGCGACGGCCGGCTTGACGGTCTCCGCGTGCTTGCCGTTGCAGAAGTAGTAGTAGTCCGCTTCCGCCGTCGCGCGGTGGGCGTTGAGGAGCGTGGAGGAGATGGCGTAGCGGACGTCGGGGCTGACGCCGAGTCCGGCCAGCGCGTCCCCGACGGCTGTCTTGTCGGTGACCAGGGAGACGTTCGGCAGGGCGAGGAGGCGCGTGAGGATGCCGTGCAGCCGCTCGCTCTCGCCGGCGGCCGGGACGCCCGGGGTCACGCCCTGGTCGAAGGCGCCGAGCAGGACGACGGGCAGTCCCGCCCGGGCCAGCGCGAGGATCTTGCCGGCGTCGTCGACGGAGAGGGTGGGCGTGGAGCCGTGGAAGAAGTCGCCCTCGACGAACAGGGCTTTGTAGGCGGGGCCGTTCGGTGCCAGGCGGCCCTGTTCGACGGTGGCGCCGGGCAGGTCGAGGAGGGGGCCGCTGAGGAACTGGTGGGTCCAGCCGAGGGGGACGCCTGTCGCGGTGAACCAGGAGGCGCCGATGCCGGTGGCGGTGTAGCCGGTCTGCCGGAAGACGGCCACGTCGGCGCGGGCCCTCCCGGTCTGCAGCACGCGGTGCACGCGGCCGAGATGGTCGGCGAGGTCCGGGACGTGCTTCCAGGTGGGCTGGCGCGGGCCCCACGACTCGCCGTAGCCGGCGGCTCCGTTGTACGGGCTGAAGGCCGCGAAGCCGGGCCAGGCCACCCCGGGCGCGGTGGCGTAGGAGAAGCCGTGCAGGACAGTCTGGTTGACACCGGCCGCGTATGCGCCGCCCATCGTCCGCAGGAAACGGTCCCAAGTGGTGCTGTACGCCGAGCCGTTGTACGCGCCCGCCTCGCAGGACAGGACCGTGTGACCTGCCATGTCCCGGCCGCCGGCCAGGCAGCGGTAGTCGTCGAGGTTCTTGAAGCCGAGGGACTCTCCTTCGGCGATGTCGAGCAGGGCCGCCGAGGCGATGGCGTCCGTCTGCAGGCCGTAAGGCTGTGAGCGCAGCAGCATGCCGAGGGAGTGCGCCCAGTCCCGCAGGGCGCCGATGTGGTGACGGTTGAACAGGTCGGAGACGGTCTCCCAGAAGTCGTGCCGGATCTGCCGCGTCACCTGCGCCTCGAAGGCGAAGACCTGGTTGCCGTCGTCCAGCACGAGCGCGGGCAGACAGGGCGACAGTGGGCGCCCGGTGTGCTTCTCGAAGGCTTCCGGGAGCCGGGACGTCCAGGTCAGGCCGTCGGTCTCCAGCTCCACGGAGTCCTCGAAGAAGGCGCCGCCCGCGGCCCGCAGCAGTCGCTTGAGCGAGGACGTCAGGATCGCGTCGTCCCAGTGGTCCGTGACGGCCCGGGTGCCCGCGGCGCTGAAGTGGTCGACGACGTAGGCCGCCGGCGAGGTGTGCGGCCCCGACTCGGGCTGCTGGCCCGAACCGCGCTGCCAGTACGAGATCAGCACCCAGTCGGCGTCGTCCGGCGCCGTCCAGGAGAGGGTGCCCTCGGCAGCCCGCGCGGTGAGGTCCCGGACACTGTCCAGGTCCAGTCCGATCTCCTTGCGGGTGGAGTTCGCGGTGTTCACGCGGACGGCCTGGACGGCGACGAGACGCCGGCGGGTGACGCCGGACGCGGGTGCGTGGACGGGGGCGGGCACCGGGCCCTCGTAGGTGGTGCCGGCGGCCAACGACACCCGGCCGTAGGCGAGTTCCTGCGCGGCCCGCTCGTCGTCGGGGGTGACACCGGGCACCGCGACGGGCCAACTGGGGCCGAGCGTCAGGTCGATGGTCACTCCGCGCCGGGCGGCTCTGCCCAGGGCCGCCTCCACGCCGTCCCGCCAGGGTCTGCTGCCCCAGCCGTGATGCGCGGTGTCCAGAACGGACTTGTCCTTGACGCTGTGGTGGACGGCGGCGATCTCCATCCCGCCGAAGCCCGCGTCGGCGATCTGGTCGATCTCGCGGGCGATCTCGTCCGGGTCCACCAGGCCGTCCGGCCACCACCAGCGGAACCTGGGGCGCACGGACCGGGGCGGGTTCGCGAACCAGCCGGCCGACAGGCCGTGTCCCGTGGTCGTGGTCGTGGTCGCGGGTGTGGCCACGGCCATGGCTCCCTCGGCCGTCGGCGCGGCGGCTGCCACAGCCGGCAGCGCGCCCAGGGCCGTGACGCCGATGCCTGCCGCCAGTGCGCCGCGTCGCGACATGGGTTCCTTCATGGTGGGCCTCGACTCCGAGAGGGGCAACGGAAGTTGAATCGTTTCAAACGTGAGCGACGCCGGAACGCTAGGCCTGCGACTCGGACCAGGTCAAGAGATCGCGCACGATCACCCGCCCTCACGCACGGACCGTCCGTCGGAGCCCTGAGTGACTTTGCCATCCCTTTGCAACCTGACGTCGTGCTGCCTCGTCTCTCCCGTCGATCTGTGACCCACCCCGCCGCGCCGACAGGCCGGTGAACCGACGAGAGAGAGCGATCCATGCGCCGAACTGCCCTGAGCGCCATGACACTTGCGTGCACCGCCGTACTGGCGGGAGCGGTCCCGGCGTTCGCCGACGGGGCGAGCCCGACCTCGGCCCCGACCAGGGACTCGTCCGAGAGCAGCGCAGCGACTCCGGTGCCCTCCGTCACCGAGGAGCCGAGCGAGGGAGGGAGCGCCGCACCGAGCACGGAGCCCACCGAGGCACCCAGCCCCGGCAGCCAGGTGTCCGTCAGGCCGAGCGGGGCGCCCGACACCGGTGTGGCCGAGAAGTCGGGCCAGTCCGCCTCCGCGAGCACACTGATCGGCGGGGGAGCCGCCGCGACGGCCGCCGTGGGCGGCGCGGCCTTCTTCGTCGTACGGCGTCGGCGGGCGACCGGGGCATGACCTCCCTCTCCAGGCGCGCCTTCGTCACCGCGGCGACGGCCTCGCTGCTCGTGAGCTGCGGCGGCTCCGGCACCGACCGGACCACGACCGGGGGGGCCGCGCCCGCGGGCCCCACGGACGCGCCCCCGCCCGCGGCGTCCTCCGCGACGGCGGCGCGTGCGCTCGGGCGCTCGGTCCCGGTCACGCTGCGGATCCCGGCCATCGGGGTCGACACCCCGGTGATGAAGCTGGGGCTGGCCGCCGACGGTAGCGTGCAGGTACCCCCGCTCACGGCTCACGACCGGGCCGGCTGGTACCGGCACTCGCCGACGCCCGGCCAGGTCGGCCCGTCGGTGATCCTCGGGCACGTCACGGTCGGCAGCTACGGCGACGGCGTCTTCCGCCGCCTCGCGGAGCTGCACCGGGGCGAGCGGATCGAGGCGCGTCTGGAGAACGGCAGGACGGCGGTGTTCACGGTGGACTCCGTACGGACGGTCGCCAAGGCCGACTTCCCGACGGACGAGGTCTACGGGGACGTGGACCGCCCGGAGTTGCGTCTCATCACCTGCGGTGGCCCCCTCACCGACGACGGATACCCCGACAATGTGATCGTCTTCGCCACGATGGCATCGTCCCAGCCACGATGACCACGACGAACGCGTCGAGCCACCGACCCGGAGAGCACACACAGCGTTGAAACGGTCCAGTGAGAAGGCGGCGTCCGAGCTGTTCGCCGCCCTCTATCCCCGCCTCGCCGGCTGGTGCCGCCGGTTGGTCGACGACGACGAGACGGCCCACGAGATCGCCTCGGAGGCGTTCACCCGGCTCTGGGGGCGCTGGACCTCCGTGACCGAGCCCCGCGGCTTCCTCTACGTCACCGCCGCCAACCTCGTCCGGGACCACTGGCGCAAGCTGGAGCGCGAACGCCGGGCGGTGCGCCGGGCCACCGTCGAGGCCACCCTGCTCCCACGGACGGAACAGGCCGACCCTTCCGTACGCCTGCTCGTACAGTCGTTGCCGGAACGGCTGCGCGTCCCGATCCTGTTGCACTACTACGCTGACATGCCGATCCGGGAGGTGTCCGTGCTGACCGGACGCAAGGAAGGAACCATCAAGGCCGACCTCCACGCGGCCCGCGAACTGCTCCGCGCGCATCTGGGGAGAAGCCTTGATCACACACTCTGACGAGGGGCCGGAGTTCGACCCCGACGACCCCCTCGCCGTCATCCTGCGGCCCGGCTCCGACTACCTCGGGCCGCCCGTCGGCCGCTACGAGACGATCCGCCGCCGCGCGTCCCGGCGCCGTCTGCTGCGTGCCACGGTCGGGGCGGGCGCGGTGTGCGCCGTCGCCGTCCTCGTCGCACTGCCGCTCCGTCTGACGGGTCCTGAGACACCCACGAGCCCGACGGTCCCCATGGCGCCACCCCGCACGACCGACTCCACACCCCCGCCCGCCCCTTCGCCGTCTCCCACCCCCAGCGCCGCCGAACCCACCACGGCGGCGCCCCCGACTCCCAGCCCTTCCAGTCCCGCTTCCACGGGCGCCTCACGCCCCTCATCGGATGCGACGTCGGCTCCGACGGAGACCCCGGGGACCGTGGGCCCGTCGGTGGGCGACAGCAGGGAGTCGGCGACGCCCGGCCCCGACACCCGCTAGGCGGGGTGACGTCCGGCGCCGACAGCGCCGAACCGGGGTGACGCGGCCTCAGGCCACGCAACCCGCTCGCGCGCGTCCGTGAGCACCTCCCCTTCCGCGGCGAAGGTGTCACCGCGATGCCGATCCGCCTGCCCACCGGCCGCGGAGCCCCGGCCCGCGACAGCCCGTCGCGGATGAAGGAGCACGGCACCGCCGGGCACCTGCTCGGCCACCACGCCGGCCGCCGCACCCGCCGGCCGACACCACCGCCGCCGACCAGCGCGAAGGGGACCGCACGACGCGGTCCCCTTCGCCGACTGCGGGAACCGGGGTCCCGGTGGAGTCGTCCGAGACCGGATGCGCGCGTTCACGCCACGCTGCTACGTTCGGCGGCGGGTGGCCGTGCCCGAGTGTCCAAGTGTCCGAATCCGTCACTTGGACAATGCCCCGGAGAATCACTTCGACGATGCGGTGGACGCTATCCGCAGGCCCGTCGGCGACCCATGAATTCCCGGCACGCCACGTCCGTTTGTCCAACCTTGTGTGCCCTGAAACCCGCGACTATCTTGAGCGAGTCCAGGCAAGCCCCAATTGATTGGGAGTGGTCATGGCAAACCCGTTCGACAATGAAGACGGCTCATTCTTTGTGCTGGTGAACGACGAGAACCAGCATTCCCTCTGGCCCGCCTTCGCCGAAGTCCCGGACGGCTGGCGAGTGGTGTTCGGCGAGAGTTCACGGAAAGACTGCATCGATTACGTCGAGGAGAACTGGACGGACCTGCGCCCCCAGAGCCTCGTGGACGACATGAACAGGGACGCCGCGAACAAGGACGCCACGCACCAGCCCACCGTGAACGAGAACGACGCGTACAAGCAGGACGTCGAGTCCGCTCAAGCCGCCCGTTAATGGCGAGGAACAAGAGGAGATTCCTGTGGCCATGATCGGCGGCTCCGGGCCGGTGACATTCGGCGGAGTGGGGCCGGATTCGTCCGGAGCCAAACAACGCGTCAAACCCGGCACGGCCAAACGCATCCTGCCCTACACCCGGCCGTACGGCTTCAGCATCGGTCTGCTCCTGGTCATCACGACCCTGAACGCCGCCATCACCGTGGCTCCCCCCGTGATGTTCAAGTACCTCATCGACGACGGCATCGCCCAACGCGACACCTCTCTCGTGATGTGGCTCGCGGTGTCGATCGGCGCGCTCGCGGTGGTCGGACTGGTCGTGGGATGGGCGGAGACCTGGTATTCGGCTCGCGTCAGCGAGGGCCTCATCTACGAACTGCGCACCGAGGTCTTCGACCATGTGCAGCGCCAGCCCCTGGCGTTCTTCACCAGGGCCCAGACCGGCGCCCTGGTCAGCAGGCTCAACACCGACGTCGTAGGCGCCCAGCGAGCCCTGACCACGCTGCTGTCGACCGTCGTCTCCGCCGGACTGACCCTGGTGTTCGTCCTGGTGACGATGTTCCTGCTGTCCTGGAAGATCACCCTGATCGGCTTGGTGATCGTCCCGCTGTTCATCCTTCCCGGAAAGATCATCGGGCGCAGACTGCAACGCCTCATGCGGGCCCATATGCAGGTCAACGCCGAGATGGGCTCGCTGATGAACGAGCGGTTCAACGTGACCGGGGCCCTGCTGGCCAAGCTCTACGGCCGCCCCGACACCGAGGCCGGCCTATACGCGGAACAGGCGGGCAGAGGCCGTGACCTCGGCATCCAGACCGCCGTCCACGGCAAGATGCTCTTCCTGTCGATGATGCTCCTGGGCTCACTGGCCACGGCCGCGGTCTACGGCGTAGGCGGCAAGCTCGTCATCGAGGGGTCGTTCTACATCGGCACCCTCGTGGCGCTCGCGACGCTGCTCACCCGCCTGATGACCCCGATCACCCAACTCTCCAACGCCCAGGCCGACGTGATGACCGCCCTGGTCAGCTTCGACCGACTCTTCGAGGTTCTCGACCTGAAGCCGCTCATCTCGGAGAAGCCGGGAGCCAAAGCCCTGCCCGCCTTCGGCACCGCCAGTGGCAACGGCAACGGCGCTGCACCGGACATCGAGTTCGACAACGTGTCCTTCCGCTACCCGCGCGCCCGGGAGGTCTCCCTCGCCTCGCTCGAATCGATCGCCCTGCCCTCCGCGGAACGCGTCGACGACTCCTGGACCCTGCGGAACCTCAGCTTCACCGTGCCGGCCGGCAAGCTCACCGCGCTGGTCGGACCCTCCGGCGCGGGCAAGACCACCATCACGCACCTGGTGCCGCGCCTGTACGACCCGGTCGAGGGAACCGTCCGCATCGGCGGCCAGGACCTGCGCGACCTCACCCTCGCCTCCCTGCACGACACCGTCGGCATGGTCACCCAGGACGCGCACCTCTTCCACATGACCATTCGCCAGAACCTGCTCTACGCACGCCCCGACGCCACCGAGCCCATGCTCATCGAGGCGTGCCGGGCGGCACAGATCTGGAACCTGATCGAGTCGCTGCCCGACCGGTTCGACACCGTCGTCGGCGACCGCGGCTACCGACTCTCCGGAGGTGAGAAGCAGCGCATGGCGATGGCCCGGCTGCTGCTCAAGGCGCCACCGGTCGTCGTGCTGGACGAGGCCACCGCACACCTCGACTCGGAGTCGGAGGCCGCTCTGCAACGGGCTCTGAAAACCGCGCTCACCGGCCGGACCTCCCTGGTCATCGCGCACCGGCTCTCCACGATCCGCGACGCCGACCAGATCCTCGTCATCGACAAGGGCCGGGTTCAGGAGCAGGGAAACCACGAGGAACTGCTGGAGCGAGGCGGGCTCTACGCGGAGCTCTACCGCACCCAGTTCGCGGGCAACGGCCGCAACAACGGGCACGCCAAGCCGGTCCCGCAGCCGGCGGTGGGGCCGCAGGCCTTCGGCGGCGGAGGCGGCGACCCCCTCCCGCCCCTCCCGCCTCCGGGATCGGGTCCCGCCCCGATGATCCTCGGCGGGCCGCCCCCGGCGCAGCGGTGAACCGAAGGAAACCGTGTCGCGCTCGCGCGCCGGCACCGTGTCCGGAACGCGCACGCCGCGTTCCGGACCGTGCTGTGCACGGGGGCCGGCCGGTCGGCCGACCGCAGGAGACACTCGGACAAGTGACTGCGGGACGAGGGGCGGTCGAGGCCGGTACAGAAGGGAAAACCCGGCCGTGGCACAGGGCCCGGCAGTACTCTGAACGACGTACGGGCCGGCCACACGGACCTGGCCACGCACACATGGCATGCAGCAACGACCGTGTGAGCGCACCAAGATGACCATTCGGGTACGACCACGCAGACATGACGCGCGGACGCTGTGACCGGGATGTGACCACGGTCCGGGCAGGCTGACCAGCATGAACAGCCTGTACCGCCCGGCCCCCCGGCCATGAGATGCCGCGCCGGGGGTGAAGAGTTGAGGGTTCTCGTCGTCGAAGACCATGCCGAACTCGCGGAATCGGTGGCACGCGTGCTGCGCCGGGAGGGAATGGCGGTCGACGTCTCCTACGACGGAGCCGACGCACTCGAACGCGCGACGGTCGTCGACTACGACGTCGTCGTGCTGGACCGGGACCTTCCGAAGGTCCACGGTGACGCGGTGTGCGGCGTGCTCGTGGATCAGGAACACAGGGCGCGCGTCCTGATGCTGACGGCATCCGCCACGATCGCCGACCGGGTGGAGGGGCTCACCCGCGGCGCGGACGACTACCTGCCCAAGCCCTTCGCCTACGCCGAACTGGTCGCGCGCATCCGCGCCGTCGCCCGCCGTCCCCAGCAGGCGCTGCCCCCCGTCCTGATCCACGGTGACCTGACCCTGGACCCCTCGCGCCGGGTCGCCACCCGGGCGGGCACCCCACTGCGGCTCACCCCCAAGGAGTTCGCCGTCCTCGAATGCCTGCTGGCCGCCCAAGGGCGACCCGTATCGGCGGAGGAACTCCTCGAACGCGTCTGGGACGAAGCGGCCGACCCCTTCACCAACACCGTCAAGACCACCGTGAACCGGCTGCGGCCGAAGCTCGGGTCACCGCCCCTGATCGAGACCGTCCCCCGCGGCGGCTACCGGATCTGAGATGCCGATGCGCCTGCCCCGCCCGCCACGTCTGTTCCGTCCGGTCCCGGTCGGCGTCCCGGCACGCCTGCTGCCCCGACGCGTCCGCATGCGTCTCACGGTGCTGTTCGGCCTGCTCTTCGTCGCCTCCGGCGCCGTCCTGCTCGCCATCACCTATTTCCTGGTCTCCCGCCGCAAGGGCAACATCACCATCTTCAACCAGGGCGCCGACGGGCTGCCCATGCCCGACCCCCGGGGCGTCGGCGAGGACGGCATCACCGGCCGGCCCCCGCCCTGGGCCGAGGGCGTTGCCCGGGAACTGCGCGAACAGGCCGTACGGCAGCACGAGTTGGAGATGCACCACCTCCTCGTGCAGTCCGGGATCGCCCTGGCGATCATGGTCGGCATCTCCATCGTGCTCAGCTGGCTGGTCGCGGGCCGCCTCGTGCGCCCCCTGCGCACGATGACCTCCACCATCCGGCAGATCTCCGCACGCAACGTCCATGAGCGACTCGACGCCAAAGGCCCCTCCGACGAACTCAAGGACCTCGCCGACACCGTCGACGGACTCCTGGGCCGACTGCAGACCGCCCTGGAGTCCCACAAACGGTTCGTCGCCAACGCCGCCCATGAACTGCGCACCCCGCTCACCCTGGAGCACGCGCTGCTCGAAGAGGCCCTCATGGACGACGAGGCCACCGCCGACACCTTCCGGGTCACGTTCGACCGACTCCTCGTCATCAGCAGACAGCAGGCACGCCTCCTGGAGTCACTGCTCACCCTCTCCAGCAGCGAACGGGGCGTGGAACAGCCCGAACCGCTGGACCTGGCCGCGCTCGCCGAGGACGTCCTGCTCTCCTTCGACGCGGAGATCGACCGGCGCGGACTGCTTCTGGAGGCCGACATCAGGCCCACGGGCATCTCGGGGGACCCCGCCCTCATCCAGCGCCTGCTCGCCAACCTCCTCGACAACGCCATCGACTACAACGTGCCCGACGGCCGCGTGGAGATCACCACCGGCACCGACCGCTCCGGCCGCTCCTTCGTCTCCGTTTCCAACTCCGGCACCGAGATCCCGCCCGAGCAGGTCGACCGCCTCCTCGAACCCTTCCAGCGGCTCGTCCGCACCCCGGACGACGGCCACCACGGACTCGGCCTCTCCATCGTGCGGGCCATCGTCACCGCGCACGGAGCCGAACTCGTCGCCCGGGCCCGCCCCGGAGGAGGCCTGGTCATGGAAGCCTTCTTCCCCGGACGCGTCCACGCCCTGCCCACCGGCGCCGGGCACCACGCGGTCCGCAAAGTCGTCGCCCGCCTGTAGGCAACGAACCCGAAATCCCCCTCTCCGGCATACGCGCCCAGTCCGTGAAGCATCACGGCCTGGGCGCTTTTTCACGTGTCCAACCGAACGTGTCCAACTGAATATGAACCACGTGTCCAACTGAGAAATACAGCCGGTTGGACACCTTCCCCCGGGCCCCGGTCCGCGGACACTGTCGCCGAGTAAATGTCCGTGAGAGCATGAACGCGGGCTGGATCATGCCCGTTATCGATACCCGATATCGATTACCCATCCGCGACAGACGGATCGCACGGATCGCGCCCTGCTCGGAATTTCAGGCCCGGGGGAATGATGAACGGTCAGGCTGATTACGAACTGCCACTCCTGGATTCCCAAGAGGGAATTCTGCTCGCGCAGCGCATGGAAGACTCACGTCGCCTCTACAACGTCGGCCAGTACATCGAAATCGCCGGGGCCGTGGATCCACAGCTCTTCCAGCAGTCCCTGCGGCAGGCCGTCGCGGAGGCGGAGATCCTGCGCGTGAAACTCGTGGCGGACGGTGACCGCGTCACACAGCAGTTCACCGGCGAACCGGAAAGAGGAGAGGAACACGAGGTCCTGCAGCTCGTGGACCTCAGCGCGGAAAGCGACCCCCAGGAAGCCGCCGAAGCATGGATGCGCGCCGAACTGCACCAGACCGGGGACCCCACCGAGAGCCGGCTCTTCTCCCACGCCCTCCTCCGTCTCGCCCCCGACCGCTACGGCTGGTTCCAGCGCTACAACCACCTCCTGATGGACGCCTACGGCTGCTCACTCATCGGCCGCCGGGTGGCGAAGATCTACACGGCCCTCCTGAACGGCGACACCTGCCCGCGCCCCAGCCACGCCCCCCTCCGCGAGCTGCGTCGGCAGGAGTCCGCCTACCGTGCGTCCGCGGGGTACAGCGACGACCTCCAGTACTGGACCGACCACTTCGCGGACCGCCCCGAACCCGTGAGCATCCCCGGGCGGCGCTCCGAGGGGACCGGCGAAGTCCTGCGGCAGACGGGTCATCTGCCCCCCGCCGCGGTCGAGGCCCTGCACCGCGCCGCCACCCTCACCAAGGTGAGCTGGCCCCGCCTCGTCGTCGCGGCGGTCGCCGCCTTCATCAGCCGGCTCGCCGGCTCGGACGAGGCACTCCTCAGCCTCCCCGTCTCCGTCCGCACCACCGCACAGGCACGACGAACCCCGGTGACCACCGCGAACGTGCTCCCGCTCCGCCTCCCCGTGACCGCCGACACCACGTTCGTGGAACTCGCCCGACTCGCCGAGCAGGAGGTCGGCGGCCTGGTCGAGCACCAGCGCTTTCGCGGCGAATGGCTGCGCCGCACCGCAGGCTGGCCCACGGGCAGCCGCTGGCAGTTCGGCCCGTACGTCAACATCATGCCGATCGGCGAAACCCTCCGCTTCGGTGAACACCGGGCCGTCGTGCACGAGCGGTCGAGCCGGCGCGTCGAGGAGTTCGGCGTCCTGGTGAGCGGCTGGTCGGACGACGAGGGAATGCGCGTCACGTTCGAGGCCAACTCCCGCCTCTACGACGCCCAATGGCTCCAATCCGCCCACACCTCCTTCCTGCACTTCCTGGAGCGGGTGGTGGCTGATCCGTCGTTGCCGGTGGGGCGGATTGATGTGGTGGAGGAGGGTGAGCGGGCGGCTGTGGTGGTGGGGTTCAACGACACACGGGGTCCGGTGGTGGGGGGTTCGCTGCTGGACTTGTTCCGTTCCCATGTGGAGCTGAGGCCTGGGGCGGTGGCGGTCCGGTCGGGTGTCGAGGCTCTGTCGTATGGGGAGTTGGAGGAGCGGTCGGATCGTCTTGCCCGGTTCTTGGTGGGTGCGGGGGTCGGTTGTGAGCGGGTGGTGGGTTTGTGCCTTCCGCGTGGGGTGGATGTGGTGGTGGGGGAGCTGGCGGTGTGGAAGGCCGGTGGGGCCTTCGTGCCGTTGGATCCTGAGTATCCGGTGGACCGGTTGCGGTACATGATCGGGAACAGTGGTGCGGGTGTGGTGCTGGCGACCGCGGAGACCCTTGACCGGGTGCCCGCGGGTCCGGCCCGGATCGTCCTGCTCGAAGAGGTTCCGGCAACACCTGATCCGGTGCCTCTTCCTGGTGTGAAGGATCCGGGTCAGCTGGCTTATGTCATTTACACGTCGGGTTCCACCGGCCGTCCCAAGGGTGTCGGTGTCGGTCATCGGGGTGTGGTGAACCTGGTGGGGGCGATGGCTCCTGTGTTGGGTGTGGGTCCTGGTGTGGTGTCGTTGCAGTTCGCCTCGTTCAGTTTTGATGCGGCGATCCTCGATGTGGCCGTGGCGCTGGGTTCTGGTGGGACGTTGGCGATTGCTACGAGTGAGGAGCGGGCGGAGCCGGGTGCGTTGGTGGGGATGATCGCCGCACACGGCGTGTCCACGGCGAGTGTGGTGCCCTCTCTTCTCGGGGTGTTGGATCCGGAGCAGGTGTCCGGTATGGACACCTGGGTGTTGGGTGCGGAGCGTCTGACGGCTGATCTGGCTGCGCGGTGGGTGTCCGGGGTGAGGGTGTGGAACACCTACGGTCCCACCGAGGCGACGGTGATGGTCACCGCCGGACCGGTCCATCCGCGAATCGAGGCTGCGGATGAGGCGCCGGCCATCGGACGCCCTCTCTCCAACTCCCGTGTCTATGTGCTGGATTCGTTCCTGCGTCCGGTTCCGCCCGGTGTCACTGGTGAGGTGTATGTCGCGGGTGTGGGTCTGGCCCGTGGTTATATCGCTCGCCCGGATCTGACCTCAGAGCGGTTCGTTGCGTGTCCGTTTGCCACGGGTGAGCGGATGTATCGCTCGGGTGATCTGGCGCGCTGGACGGTTGATGGTGAGCTGGTGTTCGTCGGGCGGGCGGATGCGCAGGTGAAGGTGCGTGGCTTCCGTATCGAACTCGGTGAGATCGAGGCGGTGTTGGCGGCGCATCCGGCTGTCGCCCAGTCGGTTGTCGTGGCCCGCGAAGACGGACCGGGAGACAAACAACTCGTCGCCTACGTCGTCGCGGCCGACGGGACGGCACCGGCCGACGGTGACCTGAGGGCGTTCGCCGGTGAGCGGTTGCCGGAGTACATGGTCCCGGCGATGGTGGTGACGCTGGACGCCCTGCCGCTGACCCCGAACGGGAAGATCGACCGCGTCGGCCTGCCCGCACCCGAGCGTGGTGAGGGCGCCACGGGCCGTGCCCCGTCGGGTGTGGTCGAGGAGCTGCTCTGCGCGCTGTTCGCCGAGGTTCTCGGGCTGGAACGGGTCGGCGTCGACGACGGTTTCTTCGAGTTGGGCGGCGACTCGATCATGTCGATGATGCTGGTGTCCGCCGCCCGGCGGGCCGGCGTGGCCATCACCGCACGCCAGGTGTTCGAGCGCCGTAGCCCCGGAGGGCTGGCAGCCGTGGCCGTTGTCGCGCAGGACGTGGCGGTGGGCGGCGGCGACCCCGGCGTGGGCGAGGTGCCGCTCACACCGGTCATGCGGGAACTGATCGACCGGGTCGGCCTCGACCGACTGGGCCGGGTCGTGCAGTCCGGCGCGGTGTCCACCCCGCCCGGCCTGCGGTACGACACCCTGGTCCGCGCGGTCCAGGCGCTCGTCGACCACCACGACGTGCTGCGCGCCCGGCTGGAGACCGAGCCCCAGCGGCTGGTGGTGGTAGAGCCGGGGGCCGTGTCCGCGGGGGCGTGGGTCCGCCGCGTCGAAGCGACCTCCGCCGACCTTGGGCGGCTGATGGAGGAACAGATACGGGCGGCCGTAGGCCGGTTGGATCCGCTGTCCGGGACCGTGGCCCAGGTGGTGTGGCTCGACCGTGGGCCGGACACCCCCGGGCGGTTGTTGATGACCGCGCACCACCTTGTCGTCGACGCCGTGTCGTGGCGGGTGCTGCTGCCCGATCTCGCCCATGTCTACGAGGAGTTGGAGGCCGGGCGCGATCCCGTCATTCCGCAAGTACCCGTGTCGTTCCGGCACTGGTCGCGACGCCTGACCGAACAGGCCGCCGGTGAGGCCCGGTCGGCGGAGCTGACGCCATGGACGAGGCTGCTCGGCACGTCGGAGCCTCTCCTCACGGAGCAGGCCGTCGATCCCGGCCGTGATCTCGTCGCCACCGTGCGGCGGGTCTCCGTGACGGTGCCGTCCGAGGTGACGTCCGCGCTGCTGACCGTCGTACCGGCGGCCTTCCACGCCGGCGTCGACGACGTCCTGCTGACCGGACTGGGCGCGGCGGTCGCCGAGTGGCGGGGCGCCCACCCGGAGAACGCCCACCCGGGGCAGTCGCGCCCGGAAGACGGCGGGCTGCTGGTGGACGTGGAGGGCCACGGGCGGGAGCCGCTGACCGAGGGGATGGACCTGTCGCGCACGGTGGGGTGGTTCACCGGTGTGCATCCCGTCCGGCTCGACCTCGGAGCGGCCGACCCGGCCGAGGTGCGGTCCGGAGGCCCGGCGGCCGGACGGGCGCTGAAGCGGATCAAGGAGCAGCTGCGGGCGATACCCGGTGACGGTCTCGGCCACGGTCTGCTCCGGTACCTCAACCCCGAGACCGCGGCCGTACTCGCGGAGCTGCCGTCGGCACAGATCGGCTTCAACTACCTCGGCCGGTCCACGGCGGGCACCTCCGCGCGCACCTCCACGGACACACCGGTGGACCCGGCCGCCGCCTGGACGCCGACCGGTGAACTCGCGCTCACCGCGGGCTCCGACGGGGAGTTCCCCGTGATGCACGCGGTGGAGGCGATGGGCGAGGTGCACGACCGCGCCGAAGGACCCGAACTCACCCTGACCCTCGCCGTTCCCGGCCGGCTGCTGGACGAAGCGGCGGCACGCGCCCTCGCGGAGGGCTGGGCGGCGATGCTGGCCGGTCTGGCCGCGCACGTGACCCGCTTCGGCGGCGGACGTACCCCGTCCGACTTCCCGCTGGTGGCGCTCGGGCAGCACCAGGTCGAGGCGCTGGAGTCCGCCGTCGACGGGCTCGTCGACGTCTGGCCGCTCGCCCCGCTGCAGGAGGGCCTGCTGTTCCACGCCCTCTACGACGAGCAGGCCACGGACGTGTACGTCGAGCAGATGGTCATCGGCCTCGAAGGCCCGCTGGACGCCGACATACTGCGGGCGTCCTGGCAGGCGCTCCTGGACCGGCATCCGAGTCTGCGGGCGGGATTCCGTCAGGTCGCCGGGGTGGAGCAGCCGGTGCGGGTCGTGGTGGACGAGGTCGTGCTGCCCTGGACGCAGGAGGACCTGTCCGGGTGGGACGAGGCCGATGCCTGGGCGGAGTCGGAGCGCATCGCGATCGAGGAGCGCGCGCACCGCTTCGACGTGGCTAGGCCGCCGCTGGTGAGGGTGCTGCTGGTCAGAACCGGGCCGGACCGCCACCGCATGCTCGTGACCCTGCACCACCTCGTGCTCGACGGCTGGTCCCTGCCCGTCCTGCGCCGCGAGCTGTGGGCCTGCTACGCGGCGGGCGGCAGCGCGGCGGGCCTGCCGCCGGTGACCTCCGAGCGGACCTACCTGTCCTGGCTGGCACGCCAGGACGAGGAGGCGGCCCGGGAGGCGTGGCGCGCCGAGCTTGCGGGCCTTGAGGAGCCGACCCTCATCGCGCCCGCCGACCGGGACGACGCCGGAGCCACCGCCGAAACGGTCTCCGGCGAGGCGCCGCACCACCTGGCCGAGGCCCTCGGCGAGCTGACCCGGGGCCGGGGCGTCACGCTGAACACCGTCGTCCAGACCGCGTGGGCACTCGTCGTCGGCCAGCTGACCGGCCGCGACGACGTGGTCTTCGGCGCCTCCGTGGCCGGCCGGCCCGCCGACCTGCCGGGCATGGAGAACATGCTCGGCCTGTTCATCAACACCGTTCCCGTGCGGGTCCACCTCGACCCGGAACGGACCGTCGCCGCCACCCTGACGGACCTCCAGGCACACCAGTCGGCACTGCTCGACCACCAGACCCTGCGCCTCAGCGACATCCACCGCCTCGCCGGACCGGGCGCCGGATTCGACACACTGCTGGCGTTCGAGAACTACCCGTCCCGGATGAACCCCGCCACCGCCGCGGGCACCGACGGACAGGCACCCGAGGGCGTGACCGTCACCGAGGCCTGGATGCGTGAGTCGGTCAACTACCCCCTCGCCCTGGTGGTGGACCCGCTCGACGGGCTCCGCGTACGCCTCGCCTACTGGACGGACATCCTCGACCGGCACACCGCCGCAGCCGTCCTCGACCGCTTCCTGCGGGCCCTGGAACAGCTGGCCGCACACCCGCACGCGCCGGTCGGCCGCCTCACGCTCATGGACCGCGCCGAACGGCGTCGGGTCACCGAGAAGGGGAACGCCACCGCGCGCCCGATCCCCTCGGGCTCCCTGCCGGAGCTGTTCCGCGCCCAGGCGGCGCGCACCCCGGACGCGGTGGCGGTGGTCGGCACGGACCGCGTGTGGACGTACGCCGAACTCGCCGCGGGCGCCGACCGGGTGACCCGCGGACTGGCCGCCCGGGGCGTTCGACGCGGCGACCTGGTCGGGGTGGCACTGGAGCGTTCACCGGACTTCGTGGCCGTGGTGCTGGGCGTCCTCCAGGCGGGGGCCGGCTACGTACCGGTGGACCCGGACTGGCCGGAGCAGCGAGTGCGGCTGCTGTTGGAGGACACGGTGTTGTGCGTCTCCGAGAGGGAGACAGTAGGCCCGTACGCCCGCGCCTTCGGGAACAGGGACGCGGCGGTACCGGTCGGAGCCCTGCTCGCCGGGGCCGGCCGGGATGAGGGGAGCGGTCCGTACGGCCACGGCGATGCGCGGGTGACGGCGCGTGATGCGGCGTACGTGATGTACACGTCCGGATCGACCGGTGTTCCCAAGGGAGTCGTGGTCACGCACGCCGACGTGGTGGCGCTCGCGCACGACAGCCGCTTCGCGCAGGGACACGAGAGCGTACTGGTCCACTCCGCGCAGACCTTCGACGCCTCCACGTACGAACTGTGGGTGCCCCTGCTCAACGGCGGACGCGTGGTGATAGCCCCGAGCGGCGTCCTCACCCCGGCTCTCGCCCGCGAGTGGATCGACCGGCACGGGATCACCGCGATGTGGCTCACGGCCGCGCTGTTCCACCTGTTCGCCCAGGACGACCCGGGCTGCCTGCGCGGGCTGGGCGAGGTGTGGACCGGAGGGGACGCGGTCCGGGCCGAAGCGGTCCGGCGGGTGCGCGAGGCGTGCCCCGGCCTGGTCGTCGTGGACGGGTACGGCCCGACCGAGACCACCACCTTCGCCACCTCCCACCGCCTCGACCCGATGAGGCCGGTCCCGTCGGCCATGCCCATCGGAGGGCCGCTGGACAACATGCGCGCCTTCGCTCTGGACTCCTTCCTACGGCCGGTTCCCGACGGCGTGCCGGGGGAGCTGTACGTCGCCGGCGCCGGGCTGGCGCGTGGATACCTGGGACGTGCGGCGCTGACCGCGGAACGCTATGTGGCCTCCCCGTTCGCCTCAGGCGAGCGGATGTACCGCACCGGGGACCTCGTCCGGTGGAACGACGACGCACTGGTCTTCGTCGGTCGGGCGGATGCGCAGGTGAAGGTGCGAGGCTTCCGGGTGGAACTCGGTGAGGTCGAGGCTGTGTTGTCCGCCCACCCGGCCGTCGGCCAGGCCGTGGTCGTGGCCAGGGAGGACCGGCCGGGGGAGAAGCGGCTCGTCGGATACGCGGTGCCCGAGGGCCCCGGAGCCGATCCCGCGGCGGTGCGTGCGTACGTGGCCGAGGAACTGCCCGAGTACATGGTCCCGGCGGTGGTGATCGTCCTCGACGCCCTGCCGTTGACCGCGAACGGGAAGGTGGATCGCGCGGCCCTGCCCGTACCGGACTTCGCCGGCCAGGTGTCCGGGCGGGCACCGGTGGGTGCCGTCGAGGAACTGCTGTGCGCGCTGTTCGCCGAAGTCCTGGGGCTGGAGCGGATCGGCGCGGACGACGGTTTCTTCGAGTTGGGCGGCGACTCGATCATGTCGATGCAGTTGGCGTCGCGGGCGCGTCGGGCGGGTCTGGTGGTCACGCCCCGTCAGGTCTTCGAGGAGAAGACCGTCGAGCGGCTCGCTGCCGTCGTGGAGTCACTCGACACCGAGAACGACGAGCCCACCGAAGACGTCGGCGTGGGCGAGGTGCCCTGGACCCCCGTCATGAGGACGCTCGGCGAGCGGATCGTCGGGCCCCGGTTCACCCAGTGGACGGTGGCCGGCGCCCCGGCGGACCTGGATCCGGACGTGCTGAGCCGAGCTGTGGGTGCGCTGCTGGACCGGCACGACATGTTGCGGGCGCGGGTCGTGAGCAGCGAGTCGAAGCTGGTCGTGGGTGAGCCGGGTTCGGTGGATGCGGCGGGTCTGATCACTCGGGTCGAAGCCGAGGCCGAGGCCGGGGTCGGGGTCGGGGATCTGGATGTGGTGGCTGGGCGTGCGGCTCGTGAGGCTGTGGGCCGTCTGGATCCTGCGGCCGGGGTGATGGTCCAGGTTGTCTGGGTGGACGCGGGTCCGGGCCAGGTGGGCCGACTCGTGCTGGTGGTGCACCACTTGGTGGTGGACGGGGTGTCGTGGCGGATCCTGCTGCCGGACTTGCAGATTGCGTACGAGGATCTTGTGGCGGGTCGTGCGGCGGTGTTGGAGCCGGTGGGGACGTCGTTCCGTCGGTGGGCGGGTGTGCTGGCCGAGCAGGCCCTCAGCCCTGAGCGGACCGCCGAACTGGACGGCTGGCTGGCCCTGTTGGGTGAGCGTGCCCCGACGTTGGGGCGGCGACCGCTGGACCCGGTGGTGGATGTGGCCGGGACGTTGCGGCGGCGTGAGTGGGTCCTGCCTGCCGCCGCGGCGGCCACGCTGGTGGGGCGGACTCCGGTGGCGTTCCACTGCGGTGTGCACGAGGTGCTGCTGTCGACGCTGGCCGGGGCGGCAGGCCGCCTGTGGCCTGAGACGGCGGACCTGCTGGTGGACGTGGAAGGACACGGCCGTGAACCGGTCGCGGATCTCGATCTCTCACGCACGGTCGGCTGGTTCACCAAGATCCATCCCATACGGCTGGACCTCACCGGGATCGATCTCGCGGACGCGGTCGCGGGAGGCGTGGCGGCCGGTGGCCTCCTGAAGGCGGTCAAAGAGCAGTCCCGTGCTGTACCAGGTGACGGTCTCGGCTTCGGCCTGCTCCGGCACCTGAACCCGGAGACGGCGGAGGTGCTGTCGGCTGCCCCGGCTCCGCGGATCGGCTTCAACTACCTGGGCCGGTTCGCTGCCGGTACCAACAGCGGCAGTGGCGGCGGTGCGGCGGCGGTGAGCGCGTGGGAGATGGCCGGTGAGACAGCCGTCGCCGGCTCCTCCCACCCCGACATGCCCGTGGCCCACGTGGTCGAGGTGCGGGCCGTCGTACGCGACACCGCCGACGGTCCCGAGCTCACCCTCACCCTGACCTGGCCAGAAGCGGTCCTGGCCGACACCGAGGCGGCGGACCTGGGCGAGACCTGGGTGCGGATGCTGACGGGCCTGGCCGCCCACACCGACAGCGCGGGGGCGGGTGGTCATTCGCCGTCGGACTTCCCGTTGGTGGAGGTGTCGCAGGCGGGTGTGGAGGAGTTGGAGGGGGTGGTTCCGGGCCTTGTGGACGTCTGGCCGTTGTCGCCGTTGCAGGAGGGGCTGTTGTTCCATGCGTCTTTCGAGGCGGAGGGGCCTGATGTTTATGAGGGGCAGCGGTCTTTGATTGTTGAGGGGCCGTTGGATGTGGGGCGGTTGCGGTTGGCGTGGGAGGTGGTGTTGGAGCGGCATCCGGTGTTGAGGGCGAGTTTTCATTCGGGTGTGGCGGTGTCGGGTGGTGCGGTGCAGGTGGTGTCGGGGCGGGTGGTGCTGCCGTGGACCGTGGCGGACGTATCGGATCTCACCGAGGCCGAAGCGGCGGCCGAGATGCGACGCCTGGCCGCCGCCGAGAAGGCCCATCGCTTCGACCTGACCCGGGCACCGATGCTCAGGCTGCTGCTGATCCGGCTTGCCGACGACCAGCATCGTTTGGTCATCACGAGTCATCACATTGTGTTGGACGGTTGGTCGTTGCCGGTGTTGGTGGGTGAGGTGTCGGGGGCGTATGCGGGGGGTGGCAGTGGGCGTGGGCTGCCGGCGGTGGGGTCGTATGGGGAGTATCTGGCGTGGTTGGGGCGTCAGGACAAGGTGGTTGCGCGGGAGGTGTGGCGGTCGGAGTTGGCGGGCCTGGATGAGCCGACGTTGGTGGTGCCGGTGGGTTCGGTGCGGTCGGGGTTGGTGCCGGAGCGGGTGCGGTTCTCGTTGGAGGAGGTGTTGTCGCGGGG